>NZ_JAVAYO010000004.1:0-588044 GCF_054863005.1 Bradyrhizobium sp. 25ACV | reverse complement strand
GCTGCCGCGTCCACCGCAAGCCCGGCTCGCGACAGTGACGACACATGATCGCCCCTCTTGGGTGAGCCGGGATGGGCGACACATACGCCAAAACCGAATTTCGGTAAAGCGGAATATTTTTGGCGACGAGGATTGACAGAGGGCGACACAGGCTCTCGGTGCCGTAGCCCGGATGGCACTTCCGAACTTCGCCCTATCCCGCGCGGCGGGCGCGGGCCCTGCTTTCCCAGCGGTTCAGCATCTGGCCGAGCTCGCCGGTGACCACGGGGATGGCCGTAATGGCGCTGGGGATCTCGTTGGTGTTGGCGGGCGCGTTGGCGGGAAGCCAGTCCGGCTCGGTATATTCGCGCCAGCGGCGCGCTTCGGCGCGTCTTTTATTGGAGATGAATTCACGCGTGAAATAGCCGGCCGCGAACGCGATTCCCAGCAACACGATCAATACGATGACGCCAGCCACAATCAACTCCGTCCAAGCCCCCGGACGGGTTCTGCGTGGCGATCAGCGCGAAATCAAGGCTTGAACTTCGCCGAACGGGCGGCCTGCCGCGCTTTGCCGCAAGCAAATTTTTGCTTCGATCCGCGGAACATTTTCGCGCCTTGCAAACGGCGCAAGGCGGACGCGAAGTGCATTCGAATATGACGGGATTGAGACCCGCCCGAATCCGATCCCACCCCTCGCAACCGGCGCCGGACCGCATTAACCTCCAGTTGCTTGGCCGGATCAACCGGCCAGCGAACATCATCGGGAGGACGCGATGACACGCCAAGAGGCTCGTGACCACACGGCTCGTGACCACGAGCAGCGTGACCAGGATGCTGCGCTTTCACGACGAGCACTTGTCCGGGGGCTTGCGCTCGGCGCTGCGGCGAGCGTGACGGGGGCCGGCTCCGCGCTGGCCCAGACCGGACCCGCCGCACCGCCGACCACCATCACCACCCCGCCGCGCGATTTCGGCCCGCACGGCGCGCCGACCACCTATTTCTGGGACCCCGACATCATCGCGGTCGATCCCTCCTTCAACGATCTCGCGCAGCCCAATACCGCGATCAAGCGTCTCTACACCGGCCTGCTGTGGGCCGAGGGTCCGGCGTGGAGCGCGCAAGGAAGGTATCTGCTCTGGAGCGACATTCCCAACAACCGGCAGATGCGCTGGAGCGAGGATGACGGCCGCGTCAGCGTGTTTCGCACGCCGTCCAACAATTCCAACGGCAACTCCTTCGACTTCCAGGGCCGCCAGCTTTCCTGCGAGCATTTGACCCGCCGGGTGACGCGCTACGAGCATGACGGCACCGCCACCGTGCTCGCGGACTCCTATCAAGGCAAGAAGCTGAACTCGCCGAACGACATCGCCGCGCATCCCGACGGCAGCTACTGGTTCACCGATCCACCCTATGGCGGTCAGCTCTATGAAGGCGAGCCGGATGCCGCGGGCGGCCCGAGCAATGCGGGCGGCAAGCTCAATCCGCGGATCGGACAGCCGGCCGGCTTCCAGCCAGGCAAGCGCGAGCTGCCGACCAATTGCTATCGCATCGACCCCTCCGGCCGCATCGACCTCGTCGTCACCGAGGAGCAGGTGCCCGATCCGAACGGGCTGTGCTTCTCGCCTGATTACAAGAAGCTCTACGTCGCCTCGACCGGCAAAGGGCCAGGCGATACCGGCCCCGGCGGCAAGGGCGAGATCTTCGTGTTCGACGTCGGCGGCGACAACAAGCTCTCCAACCCCAAGAAGTTCAGCGATTGCGTGATCGACGGCGTGAAGTGCGGGCCGGACGGCGTGCGCTGCGACGTCAACGGCAATGTCTGGGCTTCCAGCAATGCCGGCCGCGCCGTCGGCTATAACGGCGTGACGGTGTGGTCACCGGAAGGCAAGCTGCTCGGCCGCATCCGCCTGCCGGAAGTCTGCGGCAACATCACCTTCGGCGGCCCCAAGCGCAACCGCCTGTTCATGGCCGCGAGCCAGTCGCTCTACGCGGTGTTCACGGCGACGCAAGGCGCGGGGCCCGGCTGAGCCGCACATCCGTGATCAAGCGCGCCGGCGTGAAGCGCCGGCGCGAACTTTCCTTTTGTGACAGACCACGACACGTTGGTCGCAGTTCCCCGGTCGTCGGGCAAATCTCCGCCATCAATTCAACGAAGATAGGTCGCGCAGCAGAACTGCGGCGCGGCGTGGAAGCATGACACTCTCTCCGGCCGCGCTCGAGCATGAATTGGGAGTTGCACGATGCGCCGTATGCCAAACGACACGATCATCGTCAGCGTTGGAAGCCAGGAGCTCGTGATCGCGTTCGGAGACCCCGGTCTACCGGTCGACGGCCATGGCGGTAACGACATCATGATCGCAACAGTCGAAGACGGGCCCAGCAGCCTGCTGTTTGTCGGTGACGAATCGATCCTGGAGGGCCAATCGCATGGCGGCAACGACCTTCTCGTCGCGACCGTCCAGGGCCGCTTGCCCTATACATCCTTTGACGGCGACGCGCAGATCATGTCCGGCCAAGCCCGCGGCGGCAACGACGTGCTGCACGTCGAGGCCTCGAATGCGATCTATGCGAGCGTCTATCTCTCAGGCGACGCCGAAATCGCCATGACCGGGGATGCCAAGGGCGGCAATGACCTCATCACGGCAGAGATGGGCGACAGATCGTATGGTGCGTTCAGCGGCGATTCCGGATCGCTCATGAGCGGCAACTCCCAAGGCGGCAACGACATCGTCAGCGTGATCCAGGCCAGCTTCTCTGGCAACGCGTCGATATCCGGTGATGCCTTGGTGACCATGAGCGGCGATGCACGCGGCGGCCATGACATCCTCATCTATACGGCCGGCGTCGATGCGCGGTCCGGCGGCGCATCACTGCTCGGCGATAGCGGCTACATGAGCGACAATGCCCGTGGCGGGGATGACGTCCTCATCGCAGTCGTCGACGGCAATCCCGATTCGACCTCCATCGCGCTCGTCGGCGATGCCTCGCAGATGTCCGGCAACGCACAGGGTGGCAATGATATTCTCTACGGGAGCGATCGCGGCGATTGGCTGTATGGCGATGCACGCATCTACACTCCCGCCGTGGGCGGCTCGATCACCGGCGGCAGGGATCTGCTGAACGGCGGAGGCGGCAACGATCAGCTCTGGGGCGGACCGAGCAACGATCTGTTCGTGTTCGGGGCAGGCTCGGGCCAGGACGTGATCAACGATTTCGATCAGGGCAACAAGGCGGCGGGCAGCACGACACCCGAGCACGACGTGATCGACGTGCGGGCCTATGGCTTTGCGGACTGGGTCGCGCTGAAGAGCCTGATCAGCGACGACAGCTCCGGCAATGCGGTGATCCAGCTCACGGCCAACGACACCATCACGCTGGACGGCATCCATGCCGCCGATCTCAACGCCAGGGATTTCATCGTCTGAGGCGCGGCTTGCCGCCGCAACCCAAATCCTCGCGAGGCCCCTCGCCGCCATCGCGGCCGGCCTTGGCTTTGTGCAGAACGCAACCAGGCCCACTGGCCTCGAAGGACCCATCCTGCGATCTTGCCGTTAATTCCGACGCGGCCTGGAGAAGCAAGATGGACGATCGACCAAGACGACCCGACGGCCTGATGCAGGACGACGGCTTCGTGCGGGTGCGCGGCGCGCGCGAGCACAATCTCAGGAACGTCGACGTTCGCATTCCACGCAACGCCCTCGTCGTGTTCACGGGCGTGTCGGGCTCGGGGAAATCCTCGCTCGCCTTTGGAACGATCTACGCCGAGGCGCAGCGGCGCTATCTGGAGTCGGTGTCGCCCTATGCGCGGCGCCTCTTCCACCAGATGCAGATCCCAGAAGTCGACGACATCGAGGGCCTGCCGCCCGCCGTGGCACTTCAGCAGCAGCGCGGAGCACCGACGACAAGGTCATCCGTCGGCAGCGTGACCACCATCTCGAACCTGCTGAGGATGCTCTATTCCCGCGCCGGCGATTACCCGCGGGGACAGCAGATGCTCTATGCGGAGGCGTTCTCGCCGAACACGCCCGAAGGGGCGTGCCCGACCTGTCACGGCATCGGCCGGATGCTCGACGTCACCGAGAAGTCGATGGTGCCCGACGACACCAAGACGATCCGCGAGCGCGCCGTCGCGGCCTGGCCGAGTGCCTGGCAGGGGCAGAACCTCCGGGACATCCTGACGACGCTGGGCTACGACGTGGACAAGCCCTGGCGCGAGCTGTCGAAAAAGGACCGCGAGTGGATCCTGTTCACCGACGAGCAGCCAACCGTTCCCGTTTATGCCGGTTACGACGCCGCTGAGGTCAAACGCGCCCTGCGCCGCAAGGAGGAGCCGAGCTACCAGGGCACCTTCACCGGCGCCAAGCGCTACGTGATGCAGACCTACGCCAAGTCCGAGAGCGCGATGATGAAGCGCCGTGTCGCGCAATTCATGATCACGCGGGATTGCCCGACCTGCCACGGCACCCGGCTCAAGCCCCAGGCACTTAAGGTCAGGTTCGCCGGGCTCAATATCGCCGAGATGTCGCATTTGCCCCTCAAACAACTGCAGGAATTGATCAAACCGTTCGCAAAAGCCTCGACGGACAGATCGGAAAAGACTGTCGTCGCCAGGCGCATCTGCGAGGATCTGTCGGCGCGCCTCGCCGTTCTGCTCGACCTCGGCCTTGGCTATCTCGCCTGCGAGCGCAGCACGCCGACGCTGTCACCGGGCGAATTGCAACGGCTGCGCCTTGCGACGCAGGTTCGTTCGAACCTGTTCGGCGTCGTCTACGTGCTCGACGAGCCGTCCGCGGGCCTGCATCCCGCCGACACCGAGGCGCTGCTGCGGGCGCTGGACCGGCTGAAGCACGCCGGCAACTCGATCTTCGTGGTCGAGCACGAGATCGAGGTGATCAGCCACGCCGACTGGCTGGTGGATGTCGGCCCCGACGCCGGCGACGGCGGCGGGCTCATCCTCTACAGCGGGCCGCCGGAAGGGCTCGGTGACATCGAGCAATCGCGAACCGCGCATTACCTCGGACGTCCGCGCAAGAAGCTGCCGACGGCGCGCCGCGAGCCGAAGGGCCATCTGAAGCTCAGGGGCGTATCCCGCAACAACCTTCGTGGTCTCGACGTCGATATTCCGCTCGGCATCCTCACCAGCATCACCGGCGTGTCCGGCTCCGGCAAATCGAGCCTGATCAGCCAGTTCCTCGTCGAGGCCGTCGCTGCGCATCTCGGCCATACGCTCGCCACTGAGGCCGACGACGACAGCTTGGCCCCGACGGTCGAGACGTTGGGCGGCAGGATCGCTGCGGGCCTCGACCAGATCGGTCGCCTTGTCGTCGTCGATCAGAAGCCGATCGGCCGCACGCCGCGCTCCAATCTCGCGACCTATACCGGCCTGTTCGACCATGTCCGAAAACTGTTCGCGGCAACGCCGCAGGCAAAGTCGCGCCGCTACGATGCCGGACGCTTCTCGTTCAATGTCGCGAAGGGACGATGCGCGACTTGCGAGGGCGAAGGCTTCGTCTGTGTCGAGCTCTTGTTCCTGCCAAGCGTCTACGCGCCCTGCCCGACCTGCAAAGGCGCCCGCTACAACGACAAGACGCTCGAGGTGAAGATCCGTGGACAATCCATCGCGGATGTGCTGGCGATGCGCGTCGACGAGGCCTTTGAGTTCTTCGAGGGCGATGCCGCTCTGAACCGGTCGCTGTCGGTGGTGCGCGAGGTCGGCCTCGGCTATATCCGCCTCGGCCAGTCCGCCACCGAATTGTCCGGTGGCGAAGCCCAGCGCATCAAGCTGGCAACCGAGCTGATGCGTCCGCAACGCGGCCATACGCTCTATGTGCTGGACGAGCCGACCACCGGGCTGCATCCACGCGACGTCGAGCGGCTGATCGCCCAGCTCGAACGGATCGTGGACGCCGGCAACAGCGTGGTCGTGGTCGAGCATGACATGGACGTCGTCTCTCATAGCGACTGGATCATCGATCTCGGCCCCGGTGCCGGCGACGAGGGCGGCCGCATCGTCGCATCGGGGACACCGGATCAGGTTGCCAAGGCCAGCGGCAAGACCGCGCATTATCTGGCGCGGCGTTTGAAGCAGTAGCGCGCGGTCTCGCGGGGCCTCACCGTCATTTCGCAATTGCGTTCTATGGCGCAGCTGACAGACCCGACTTTCGCCATGTTGACTTTCCGCCGTCCCGCTCCCCATACTTCGCAAAAAAATAACAACCAGTGATAAGAACGGTTTTGAGGGAGGATAGGATGCCGACTTCACGCAGGCAGCTGCTGAAGGGTACGGCGGCTGCCGCCGCCACACTCAGCCTCGATTGGACCAGGGCCCAGGCGCAGGCCGAGAATTTGCGGATCGGCCTGATCTACGATCTCACCGGCCCGTTCGCCGCCGGCGGCTCGGTCGCCTCCTCGGTCGGCGCGCAGATCGCCATCGACCTCGTCAACGAGAAGGGCGGCATCGGCGGCAAGACCAAGATCGTGCCGGTTGCGGCGGACTCCCAGAGCAAAGCCGACGTCGCCATCAACGAGGCCGAGCGGCTGATCAGCCAGGAAAAGATCGACATCATCAACGGCGTCTATTCCAGTGCGCATGCGGTGCCGATGGCGGCGAAGGTCGAGCAGCAGAAGAAGATCCTCTGGATCACGACCGCGGTCTCGACCGCCGTGTTCAAGGACAAGAATCTGCAATACGTGTTTCGCGCGCAGATCCATTCCGACCAATACGGCCAGGCCTTTGCCGGATTCATCGCCGAGCATGCGAAAGCCAAGCTCGGCATGGAGGCGAAGGACGTCAAGGTCGCGCTGATCCACGAGGACGGCCCCTATGGCGTCGGCGTCGCCGCGGCCGACGAAGCCTATGCCAAGCAGGCCGGCATCCAGGTCGTGCTGCGCGAGGGCTATTCGGCTTCCGCGCCCGACCTCTCGGTGCTCGTCACCAAGATCAAGCGCGCCAAGGCCGACGTGATCTCGCACGCCGGTTACAACCCCGACATCACCCTGTTCCTGCGCCAGGCCCGTGAGAGCGGCCTGCGCTTCAAGATGCTGTTCGGCGCCGGCGCCGGCTACAGCCAGCTCGACAAGCTGCGCGCCACCTTCGGTCCCGACATCGACAATTTCTGCAACATCGATCCGGTGCCGGCGCAGCTGCTCGATGCGGCGAAACTCGCGCCGGGCATGGGCGAGCTGATCAAGACCATGGTCTCGCGCTACCAGGCCAAGACCGGCGCCACCGACGTGCCGCCGCACTGCTCGATGGGCTTCAACCAGACCTGGGTGCTGCTCAACAACGTGCTGCCTGTCGCCAAGGAGAAGTACGGCAGCTTCGAGCCGGAGGCGATCCGCAAGGCCGCGCTCGACGTCGACATCCCCGCCGGCGGCACCATCCAGGGCTACGGCGTCAAGTTCTTCCCGCCGGGCACGCCGCTGTCCGGCCAGAACGAACGCTCGACGCCGGTGGTGATGCAGAACGCGGGCGAGCACATCTCGGTGGTGTGGCCGACCAACATCAGGACGCAGGACCCGGTATTCCCGCTGCCGAAGGGATCGACCTACGGGGCGTAGGGGCGATGCGGGCGGTGCCCCCTCTCCCCTTGTGGGAGAGGGTGGCTCGCCGCGCAGCGGCGAGACGGGTGAGGGGTTGCCTCCGCAGGCGAGCCTCTCGCGATTGAATTCGCGGATGGAACCCCTCATCCGGCGCTTCGCGCCACCTTCTCCCACATGGGGAGAAGGATTGGCAGCCTGCTCGCGGCTAGCTCAGCGAGTTCATCACACTCTCACAACACCACCCTCCGCCCCTCCTCCGCGGCCCAGTACCCCGCGTAGTTCACCTTGATCGTCTCATAGGCGAGCGCGAGGTCGGACAGCGGCTGCCGGCCGGTCGCGACGCATTCCATGAAGTCCTGGATCTCCTGCAGATAGCCGCGCGTCCATTCCTCCTCGAGGCAGACATATTGCCAGCCGGTTTTGCGGTCGACCTTTTCGGTGATGTAGACGCTGGCGAGCTTCTCCTCGGAGGTCTGGTAGCTCATCAGATGATTGTTCGGGGTGATGTTGGCGAACAGCGAGCCGCCTGACGTGTAGGTCTCGACCAGATTGCGCACGCCGCCCATGATCATGTCGCCGGAGAACACGGTCGCCTTGGTGCCGTCCGAGAACGTCGCCGTCAGCGTGCCCCAATCCTCGACATCGACCGGATTGGCCTTGATGTAGGTGCGCTCCTCCGGCTTGAGGCCGGCGGTGACGTTGCCGACATCGCCGGTAACGCTGGCAACGCGGATGCTCTCGCCGCGCGCCTTGGCTTCGACCTGCTTGAGGTAGAGCACGGCGGAGAGCGGATGGCAGCCCATGCGGATCAGCGAGCCGCCGCCGGTCATCGCCCATTGCGCGGCATGGGCCGCGTGCGAGCCGGAATGGCTCTCCTCGCCCTTCATGAACAGGATCTTGTCCTTGGTCGCCCTGATGATCTCCGCAGTCTTGGTCACCGCGGGCGCGTAGATCCAGTCCTCGGCATACATGAAGAGTTTTCCAGTGCGCTCGATCGCGGCGCGCGTCTTGTCCATCTCCTCCAGCACGCGCTCATACATCAGCGCCTTCGGCACGTGCTTGCCGATCGGTTGCTTGTCGCCGTCGCGGCCGAAATAGCCGGCGAACGGCTTTTCGCAGATCACGTGCTTGCCGGCCTGCATCGCCGCGACGATCATTTCCGCATGAAGATTCGGCGGGGTGCAGATGTCGACGACGTCGATCTCGCGGTCGGCGATCAGCTCAGCAAAGCTGCGATAGACCCGCGGGATATTGTGGCGGCCGGCGAATTCGACGACATGGTCGCCGCGCGCGGCCACCGCCGCGACTTCGACGTCCACGCCATAGACGCGCCGGAACGCATACATGTGCAGCTCCGACACAAAGCCGCAGCCGACGAGTCCGATCCTGATCCCAGCCATAGTGCCCCCTTGCTTTAGGCGGCACTATAGCGTGCTGGCCGGCCTATTCCACGGAGACTCGCACCACGCCGGCACTCATCATGCCGAGCGCGCGGGCGGCCGGCACCGAGAGGTCGACGATACGGCCGCGGATGAACGGACCGCGATCGTTGACACGACACTGGATCGTGCGGCTGCCATAGGAGACCCTCAGCACGGTGCCGAACGGGCGCGTGCGGTGTGCACAGGTCAGTTCGCCGCCCTTGCCGGCTTTTGCGTAGCTGTAATAGGAGGCGAGTCCGCTTTCGGCATGGGCAACAGAAAATGGTGAAAACGAGAAAGTAGCGAGACAAAACAATAGCGTCGGCTGCGCGCGCACGGCACCGCTCCGGGTTGGCCCAGACCCGTCCCGCAAACGTCAGTTTGTTCCCTTAGGTTCCTGGAACGGCCGGGACGAATCCCGGCAGCCCCATCACACATTGTTACTGTTTGTGAAAAACCAGCGTGCGCACCTCGATGCTCTCGCGCGGCGCGGCATCATCAGGCGTTGTCGGATCGACGAAGGCGGTGTGCGGCCCGAAACGGGTGCGGCCGTCGGTTGCGGAATCGTAGCATTTGAGCAGCAGCGCCTCGTCCGGTGTCATCTCTGGAAAATAGAACCAGCGATGATCGGGGTTGTATTTCACCGAGTAGGTCTCGCCGCGGCGGTTGGGATAGATCAGGTCTGACGCCACGAGATCGCCGGGCGCAACCGTGGTGCCGTCCGCCATGGCCAGCGGTGAATCGCGCAAGGGACCGCGGATCGGCCGCCAGAGATTGATCACCTGCACGCGACCCTTCAGCAGCTCTTCGGCTTCATCAGGCAGATGCTCGCGCACGCGGTTGGCGCCGGAGGTGGCAGTCTGGTCGACATGGACGCGCGTGGCCGGCTGGCGCGGGCCATCGCCGCGGATATCGGCCGCGCCCTCGACGCGCTTGCGCACGGTATGGTCGAAGATGACGACGCGGTCGGCTTTCAGCGTCGCGCGCAGGAACGCCTCGACGGCGGGATAGTAGATCGCCCTCACCTCTGCGTCGTCGTAGAAGTCTTTCACCTGGGTCGGATGACGCACCAGCGCAAAGCCCTCGCGATCTAGCGAGAAATTGTTCGCGATCAGGCGCGCATCGAAGATCGGCACCTGATGCGGCTCCGACAGCGACGTGCTCCTGGGTTCGCCCGGCGGCGGGTCGAAAGCGTAGGTGCGCGGTTTTCCCGCGGTCGGCGCGAGATAGTTCAGTTCGGCAGTGACGAAGGGAAGCGATTCGATTCTTGTTTCTTGCAGGCCCATGGCCGGTCTCCCGATGTGGTCGTCGGATTGATTTTTGACGGGGTGCGAAGCGGCGCAAGGGAGGCGGTGCAAATAGCAATGGGGATGTTGTCGGCGGCGTGAAGCGCAGAACGAACGTGTCGCGGATGGCGATCGGGTTAGAAGGCGCACCCTCGTTTCACGGATGCTTGAGCGCCCCGTGAGTTCTCGTGCTCGGGACGCAGCGCATCACGCAGCGGTGCGCTGCAGAGCCGGGTCATGAGAGGCGGATCATTCCGCGGCCTGGCCGCGAACGGCCTGGCGCCTGACGACCAGCTCGCGCGTCAGCGGGATCAATTCGCGGCCATACTCGATCGCGTCGATCAGGGGATCGAATCCGCGGATCAGGAAATGGCTGATGCCGAGATCGTAATAATCGCCGAACACTTCGGCGACCTGCTCGGGCGTGCCGACCAGCGCGGTGGTGTTGCTGTTGGCGCCGGTGAGCTTTGCGATCTCGGTCCAGAGCCGCTTGTCGATGCGGCTGCCCTGGTCGGCGAGCGCGAGCAGGCGCCGCGCACCGGCGGTGGCGTGGCCATCGGCGGGCTTGCGATAGCCGGTCTTGTCCTGCAGCGCGGTGGCGCGCGCCAGGATTTCCTCCGCCTTCTCCCAGGCCTGCCTCTCGGTCGGCGCAATGATCGGCCGCACCGAGAGGCTGAAGCGCGGCGTCCGCCGGCCCTGCCTGATAGCGGCGTTGTGGACGCGCGAGGTCACGTCCCGCACTTGCGCGTAGGATTCGCCCCACAGCGCAAACGTGTCGGCGTGCTTGCCGGCAACATCGATCGCCGCATCCGAGGCGCCGCCGAAATAGACGCGGATGCCCTCGGGCCGATACGGCTTCACCTGCGAGAAGGCGTTCTCGACCTGGTAGTACCTGCCCTTGTAGGTGAACGGCTTGTCGCTGGTCCATTCCAGCTTGAGGATGTCGAGGAACTCGGAGGTGCGGGCGTAGCGCTCGTCCTTGTCGTCGAGCGTGTTGCCGTCCTGCCTGAGCTCGGTGGCATTGCCGCCAGTGATGACGTGGAGCGCAACCCTGCCGCGCGAAAACTGGTCGAGCGCTGCGAACTGCCGCGCCAGCAGCGTCGGGGCGGTGAAGCCCGGCCGCTGCGCGATCAGCACGTTGAGGCGGGAGGTCACGTTGAGGACATGCTGCGCCACCTGGAGCGCGTCGGGCGAGGTCGAATGAAACGCCAGCAGTGCGCGGTCGAAGCCGGCATTCTCATGCGCCTTCGCCACCGTCTCGATGTGGGTGGGGTTGAGGACCGGTCCCTCGCGGACGACGGTCTCGGACGAATTGTTGTTGCTGATGAAGCCGATGAACTCGATCGACATGATCGTCTCCCTGTTGATCTCTTAGAGCCCGAGCGCAGCGCGGCCGAGGCCGATACGCGTGGAATCGTCCTGCGGCGTGTGCGCGCGGCCGCACAAGACGTCGCGATAGTGCCGCTCCAGCGGATTGGTGCGGGACAGGCCGTGATTGCCGGTGAGTGACAGTGCATCCTCGACCACGGCAATGGCGTTGTTGGTGACGGTGAGCTTGATGACGTTGGATTCGCCGGCAGAGAGTCCAACGCCGTCGTCGAAATCGCCGGCAAAGGAGGAGATCAGCCGCGCATTGACCGCGAGCCGCGCCTCGATGGCACCGAGGATCTCCTGCGCACGGGCCAGGGTCGCGAGCGGCGCACCGAGGCTGGCAGGAACGCGCTGCTTCAAGAACGTGATCAACCAGTCGCGCGCGGCACGGGCAACGCCGTCATAGATCGCCGCGACGAAGACCGTGTGGACCGTCGCCTGTGCAACGTCGGGCGCGCGCCAATCCTGGGGCTTGCGCACATCGACCTCGGCATCGAGCGGGATCACGACGTCGTCGAAGATGACATCGTGGCTGCCGCTGGCGCGCAGGCCATGGTGATCCCAGGTTTCGACGATGCGCGTGCCCGGTAGGCCCGCCGGCACCAGGAATTGCCCGACGCGCGGCTCGGCCTCGTCGGTGCGGGCCCAGACCAGATACCATTTCAGGATCGGCGAGCCCGTCGAATAGATTTTGTGGCCGGAGAGGCGCCAGCCGGTCTCGGTGCGCCGCGCGATCGTCGCCGGCAGGCCGCCGCGCGCGGGCGAGCCGAGCTCGGGCTCGACCCGCAGCGCGTTGACGAGCGCGAGGCCCTCGACGCTCTCACGCGCAAGCTTGCGCGACAGCCGCACCGGCCAGGTCGGGCTGCGCGCCATGACGAGGTGGTTGATGTAGTGCATCGACAGCACCAGCGCGGTCGACGGGTCGGCCTTGCCGATGACGCCGACGACGCGCACGGTGTACCTTGCGCCCGCGCCGGCCCCGCCGTGGACCGCCGGCACCGTCAGCGACAGCAAGCCCGCTTCGGACAGCTCGCGAAAATTCTCGAATGGAAAGCTGCCGGTGCGGTCATGCTCGGCTGCGCGCGCCGCGAAACCTTCGGCCAGTGCCTCGGCCCGCGCGATGTAGTCGGGCTCGCTCTGGGCCGTGCGCCCTTTGGCAGCGGACGTCACCATGTGGCGTCCAATCCCAGCAGGCCGAGGATCTGGCGGCGCAGGTCCGCCAGATAAGGATCGCCGCGATGGCGCGGATAGGGCCGGTCGACGCGGATGTCGGCCTTCACGCGGGCGGGACGATCGCTGAACACAATGACGCGGTTGGCGAGCACCAAGGCTTCCTCGGCGTCGTGCGTCACGAGCAGTGTGGTAAAACCCTTGCGCTGCCAGAGCGAGAGCAGCTCGGCCTGCATCGTGATACGGGTCAGCGAGTCGAGCTTGCCGAGCGGCTCGTCCAGGATCAGGATCTTGGGATCGTTGACCAGCGCGCGGGCGAGCGCAACGCGCTGCGCCATGCCGCCGGAGAGCTGGTGCGGAAAAGCGTTGCGGAACGAGGCCAGCCCCACGAGATCGAGCGCGTCGTCGACACGGTGACGCTGGCTCTTCAGAATGCCCTGGGCCTCGAGGCCCAGGGCGACGTTGTCCCAGACCGACCGCCAGGGAAACAAGGTCGGATCCTGGAACACGACCACGCGCGAGGGATGCGGACTCCTGATGCGCTCCTCGTCCTCACGCAACCTTCCGGCCCTGGGTTTGTCGAGGCCGGCGACGAGGCGCAGCAAGGTCGACTTGCCGCAACCGGAGGGGCCGAGCAGCGCGACGAACTCGCCTGGCTCGACCGAGAGGCTGACGTCGCTGAGCACGGGCAGCTCGGCGCCGTCAATGTCGAAGGCGTGGCTGACCTGCTCGATGTCGAGCGCGGCGCCGGCCACCGGATGCGTGACGGCTCCGGCGAGAGCTGCGGTTACCATTTCACAGTCCCCTTCTGCCAGACCAGCAGCCGATCGCGGATCGCAAACAGCAGCGTGATGGCGCCGGAGCAGAGCAGCGACATCACGATCAGCGCCGCATACATGTTGGCGTAGGCGGCCCAGCCCTGCGCCCATTGCAGATACCAGCCGAGCCCGGCCTTGACGCCGATCATCTCGGCGACGACGAGCACGGCGAAGGACGAGCCGAGTCCCATGAACAGGCCGACGAAGACGTGCGGCAACGCCGCGGGGATCGCGACCTTCAGCACCAGGAAGGACGGCTTTGCGCCGAGCGTGCGCGCGACGTCGTAATAGGCACTGCTGACGCTTGCGACGCCCGACCATGTCAGCACGGTGACGGGAAAGCCCGTTGCCAGCGCGATCAGGAACGTCGAGGCGCTCCAGCTCGACGGGAAGGTGAAGAAGGCGATCGGCAGCCAGGCCGTTGCCGGCAGCGGGCCGATGAAGCGCAGCACCGGATGCACCCAATAGCCGACCGCGCGCGACCAGCCGATCGAGACGCCGGTCAGGAAGCCGACCGTGGCCCCGATCAGATAGCCGCCGAGCTGGAGCTTGACCGACGCGAAGACGCTGTCGAGCAGCTTTGGCAAATCGTCGGTATAGACCTCGATGATCGACTGCGGCGGCGGAAAGAACGGCAGCGGCAACCAGGCGAACTTTGCCGTCGCGACCTCCCACAGTGTCAGGAAGGCGCCGAGCGCAACCAGCCAGGGCGCCCGCTTGTGCAGGGCCCTGCCCGCCGATCCCAGATAATCGGCACCGACGGTGCCGAACAGCGCGATGGCCGCGATGACGAAGGCGGTGATGCCGAGCGAATGCGTGCGCGACCAGTCGCCGACATCCTCCCACCACAGGCAGGACAGGCCGAAGGCGATCCAGGCGATGCTGGCGAGCACGCCGACGCCGGATTCCCTCGCCCAGCTCGCCAGCAGCGGCGTGCGGGAAAGACGCGGCGCGCCGGAGGCGAGCCCGTCAGACAGCGAATACGTCGACATAGATGCGCTCCGCGAATTTCGCCGTGTCGGTGCTCGGCTTGAAGACCTGCACGCTCTTGAGATCGTCGGCATAGGCCTTGAGCTCGCGCTTCAGCACATCGCCGACGGGATGATGATGGTGGGTGTGGTAGCGCACCATGCCCTCGATATCGGCGAGCGTGGCCGCCTTCGGCGCGTAGGGCTGGAACGATTTTGCGGCGGCCGTCGCATTCTGCGAGCTGAACATCGCGGCATCGAGCAGCGCCTGCGTGATGGCGCGCGCGACCTGCGGCTCCTCCCGCACCAGGCTGCCGCGCAGGCCGAGGATGCAGCAGCTCTTTTCGCGAAATTCGCCGTCGAGATTGGAGGCGACTTCCTTGTACTGGGTGTCCTTGAGCCAGAGATAGGCCAGCGGATCGGAGGACAGGAACGCCTGCACCTCGCCCTTCTCCACGGCGACGTTAAGGAGATTGCCGGGATAGGCGCGCCAGTCGACATCCTTGTTCGGATCGATACCGAGCTTGGCAAGCTGAATGGAGAAGAAGTTCTTGTCGGGGCCGGCGAGATCGCCGACCGCGACGATCTTGCCCTTGAGATCGGCGAGCCTGGCGACGCCGGAATCGGCGCGCGACAGCACGCGCATGCAGCCGCCATGGGTGCCGGCGGCGATCTTGACGTCAAAGCCCTGCTCCAGCGGCTTCAGCCAGCGCAGCGCCATGCCGAGGCCGGCATCGCTCTTGCCCGTCGCGATCGCCTCGAGCAGTTGATCAGTCGAGCCGGAATAGTTGACGAGCTCGACGTCGAGATTGTGCTTCTGGAAGAAGCCGTGCTCGATCGCAACAGGCACGGGCGCGAGGCAGACGGCGCCGGCGTTCCACGACAGTTTCAGCTTGCGCGGCGCGCCGGTGAGCGCGGGCGCATCGGACGCCGTCCGGCACAGCGGAAACTCCGAGAAGTCGATGCCGGATGCGATCCCGCGCGGCGCAAAAGCCTGCGCGCCCAGCGCGCCGAGTGGCGCGGCGAAAGCTGCCGCAAGCCCCGCCTGGAGCAGATGGCGTCGGTCGAGCCCCCGTCCGCCGCGCTTGTCGTCGTTGTTCATCCGTCCCCACTCCTGCGCTGGCACGGCTCCGCCATGTGCGCAACGCTTCACGTTGCGCATGGTCCGTACGGAGCTGCGTTGATAGAAAATTATTCCGCCGGCGTTTGTCGCGCCGCGTTGATGCGATGCGCAAATCATGCGGCGTACTCGCAGTATCGTCAATGAAATGGAATTTCGAATGTGATGCGAAGCGAGGTCATTCTCTCCATCGGCGCGCGCGAGAACGATGAAACGATTTTCGTGAATGCGGTTGGTCCCGACCATCGCCACGAGCGTGCTTCTGCTTAGATCCCGCGCATCTTTCTCTCGCAAGACCGTCGTGTTCTCGCGCGCAAGGATTCAATGAAACGTCCTTGCCCGATGCGCGCGCAATACGGTTGGCCATTTCATTGACTGCACTTCGCGCGGTCATAGACTTGATCGTCTCGCTGCATCGCTCGCTCACGCGTCGTGAGCCAAAGTCACAAGCAAGCAACAAGACAGGCTATATGAGCATCAACTCCCACGATCATTCCATCACCCGCCGGCTCGCCGCATCGCTGTTCGCCGCCGCCATCACGCTGTCGACGACTGCCGCGTCGTTTGCCGCGGACACCGTCGTGTTGCGCGTCGGCGACCAGAAGGGCGGCAACCGCTCGCTGCTCGAAATCTCCGGTTATGCGAAGGACCTGCCCTACAGAATCGAATGGTCGGAATTCCCCGCGGCCGCGCCGATCCTGGAAGCGCTCAACGCCGGCGCGCTCGACGTCGGCTACACTGGCGATCTCTCCTTCCTCTCGGTCTACGCCGCCGGCGCGCCGATCAAGGCGATCGGCGGCACCAGGTCGGATGCGAAGACGCAAGCCATCCTGGTGCGTCAGGACTCGCCGATCAAATCGGCCGCCGACCTTAGGGGTAAACGCCTCGCCGGCACGCGCGGCGGCTGGGGCCAGTTCCTGATCGACGCGACGCTGGAGAAGGCGCAGATCAAGCTTGAGGATGCGACCTTCGCGCCGCTCGGCCCCGTCGATGCCAAGATCGCGCTGGTCGCCGGCTCGATCGACGCCTGGGCGGTGTGGGAGCCTTACGTGTCGTTCGCCACGCTGAAGGACAAGGCGCGGGTGATCGCCGACGGCGAAGGCCTGACGCCGACCATCACCTTCATTGTCGCCTCCGACAACGCCATCGCCACCAAGCGCGCGGCGGTGCAGGATCTGGTGCAGCGGCTGAACAAGGCGCGGCTGTGGTCGCTGGATCACGTTTCCGAATATGCCAAGAACACCGCCGAGCTGACCAAGCTGCCGGAAGACGTGCTGCTGTCAGCCTATACCGCGCAGCGTACCAGCCCGATCGTGATCGACGAGAACGTGGTGAAGGAGGTGCAGGAAGCCTCCGACCGCTCGACGCGTTACGGCATCCTGCCCAAGAAGCTCGACGTTAGCAAAGCCGTCGACCGCAGCTTCACCGCTGCGGCCGCCGGCTCGAATTGACTCCCCAATGGATGAACTCAACGCCCCAACAAAGGTGCGTTCCCTAACCCCTTGTGGGGGAGGGTTAGGGAGGGGGGTAGCCCAAGAAGAGGTGCGAGTGATGACGCACAGAGGACGGGCGCGACGGAGAGAATCCCCGTGTGGCACCCCCCTCCCTGCCCCTCCCCCTTGTGGGGGAGGGAACGGAGAGAGCGCTGCTGTTGTCCGAACTCAGTTCGACTTCGATCCTTCGCGCTCTAAACGCTGGCAGGCCTCGCTTCAAGCCCGGCCCGCTGCATCTCGCCGCGATCGTGCTCATGCATTTCGCCTGCATGAGCCTGATCGTGTGGCTCTCGCTCTAGCTTCGCGCGATCACCAATATCCGCGATAATAAGGCCTGTAGTACGCGCGAGGCCGGTAATAGCCATAGCGGTAGCCGTAGTACGGACGGGGACGGTAATAGGAACGATATCCATAACCGTAACCCGGACCATAGGCGTAACCCGGTCCATAGCCACCATAATAGGCAGGCGCATAACCATAGCCATAGCCGCCGTAATACGGGCCGCCGCCGTAATAGCCGTAGCCATAAGGCGCGCTGCTGGCGATGGCGCCGCCGATGATCGCGCCGGCCGCAAGGCCGCCAAGACCCCAGCCCCAGCCCCCGCCCCAGCCTCGGCCGCGCCAATGCACCTGCGCGACATCGTCACCAACAGCGGCCTTCATGGTCGCGACGTTGGTCGGCAGCGGGGCCGCTGCCGTCTGTTGAATTTGACCGGCGATGACCACACCGGCGACCGAACAGGCAATTGCCGTTTTCCAGATCCTCATCGACTTGCTCCCTGTCTGACGTCTTGCTTGGAAAAGGATCGCAGCGGCATGATCGGGCATCTTTGCGCCAAGTCAAAGCCCGGATTTTCAAAGCCCGGATTTGCGTGCGGCGCACAAGCCTCATCCATGCCTCGCTGCGAGCCGGCTGCCGGCCTGCGAGGCGGACCAACGCGCCCGCTCTGCCCGACGTGACACCGGCGCGATGCCGGAGCCCTGCGGCCAAGGCGAAGCATTAAGCTTCCCGCCCGCGCAACCAACAACCTACTTCACGATTGACTATTCGTACCGTTACTATCGGTTCCAATGGCGCGAGGCTTCTCGCGACAAATAGCCTCGGCCTGCGCCGGGTGGGAGTGGGAGGAATGACATGAGTGCCGCGAGACCCGAGCCGCTTGCCCGTCAGGCGCTGGCGTTCGTCCTGGCTGGCGGACGCGGCAGCCGGCTCCTGGAGCTGACCGATCGCCGCGCCAAGCCGGCCGTCTATTTCGGCGGCAAGTCCCGCATCATCGATTTCGCGCTGTCGAATGCCGTCAATTCGGGCATCCGCCGCATCGCAGTCGCCACCCAGTACAAGGCGCACAGCCTGATCCGGCACCTTCAGATGGGCTGGAACTTCTTCCGCCCGGAGCGAAACGAGAGCTTCGACATCCTCCCCGCGAGCCAGCGCGTCTCCGAGAACATGTGGTATGTCGGCACGGCGGATGCGGTCTACCAGAACATCGACATCATCGAATCCCACGCTTGCCGCTTCATCGTGGTGCTGGCCGGCGACCACATCTACAAGATGGATTATGAGGTGATGCTGCGCCAGCACGTCGACAGCGGCGCCGACGTCACGGTCGGTTGCCTGGAGATGCCGCGGACGGAATCCTCGGGCTTCGGCATCATGCATATCGACGAGAACGGCTGGATTAAGGAGTTCCTGGAGAAGCCGAAGGATCCGCCGCCGATGCCGGGCAAGCCGGACGTCTCGCTCGCCAGCATGGGCATCTACGTGTTCGACGCGAAGTTCCTGTTCGAGGAGCTCAAGCGCGACGCCGAGGACCCGAACTCGAACCACGATTTCGGCAAGGACATCATTCCCTACCTCGTCAAGAACGGCCGCGCGATGGCGCACCAATATTCCACCTCCTGCGTGCGTTCCGGCAGCGACCCGCGCGCCTATTGGCGCGACGTCGGCACGGTCGATGCCTATTGGGCCGCCAATATCGACCTCACCGACGTCGTGCCCGAGCTCGATTTGTTCGACAGCTCCTGGCCGATCTGGTCCTATGCGGAGATCACGCCCCCGGCGAAATTCGTTCATGACGAGGAGAGCCGGCGCGGCCAGGCCGTGAGCTCGCTGGTCTCGGGCGGCTGCATCATCTCCGGCGCCTCGCTGCGCCGGTCGCTGCTGTTCACCGGCGTGCGCATCAACTCCTATGCCAATGTCGAGAACGCCGTGATCATGCCCTATGTCAGTGTCGGCCGCGGCGCTCGCCTGAAGAACGTCGTGATCGACCGCGGTGTCGAGATTCCGGAAGGACTCGTGATCGGCGAGGACCCGGCGTTCGATGCCAAGCGCTTCCGCACCACCGAGCAGGGGATTTCGCTCGTCACTCAGCCGATGATCGACAGGCTCAATACATGAGGCCTGTTCGCGTCCTCGCGGTCGCTTCTGAAGTCTATCCCATCGTCAAGACCGGCGGCCTCGCGGATGTCGCCGGCGCGCTGCCGATCGCACTGAAGGCGCATGGCGTCGAGATGCGCACCTTGATGCCGGGCTATCCCGACGTGACGCGGATCGTATCGAACGCGGAGGAGATCCGGAGCTGGCCGGATTATTTCGGCGGGCCGGGCCGGCTGCTCGCGGGCTCCCATGACGGGCTCGACCTGTTCGTGCTCGACGTGCCGCATCTCTATGCGCGGCCGGGCAATCCCTATGTCACCACAGAGGGTGTCGACTGGCCGGACAATGGCGTGCGCTTCGCGGCGCTGTCGCGCATCGCCGCCGATATCGGCCACGGCCTCGTCCCCGCCTTCGTACCCGATGTCGTGCACGCCCATGACTGGCAGGCCGGGCTCGCGCCGGCCTATCTGCACTATGACAATCGCCCGCGACCCGGCACCGTGATGACCATCCATAACATGGCCTATCAGGGCAAGTTCGCTCCCGAGCTGATCGGTGCGATCGGCCTGCCCTGGCGCGCGTTCACCGTCAACGAGATCGAATATTTCGGCGGCATCAGCTTCTTGAAGGCGGGCCTGCAATTCGCCGATCGTATCACGACGGTGTCGCCGACCTACGCGCAGGAAATCCAGAGCGACGAAGGCGGCATGGGGTTCGGTGGCCTGCTGCGCGCACGCGCGAACGTGCTGAGCGGCATCCTCAACGGCATCGACATCTCGGTGTGGAATCCGCAGGACGATCCGCACATCGCCTACCGCTACGGCGCCGAGGACCTGACGTTCCGAGCCGCGAACAAGGCGGTGCTTCAGCAGCAGTTCAATCTCGATTCCTCCGACGAGGCGCCGCTGCTCGGCGTCATCAGCCGGCTGTCCTGGCAGAAGGGGCTCGATCTGCTGCTGGAGGCCATTCCGACCATTCTGGCCGAAGGCATGCAGCTCGCGCTGCTCGGCAGCGGCGACCGCGATCTCCAGGATCGCTATCAGGCCGCAGCCCGCGCCAATCCCGGCCGGATCGGCGTCGTGATCGGCTATGACGAGATTTTGGCGCACCTGCTCCAGGCCGGCTCGGACGCGCTGATCGTGCCCTCGCGCTTCGAGCCGTGCGGCCTGACCCAGCTCTGCGCGCTGCGCTACGGCGCCGTTCCGATCGTCTCACGCGTCGGCGGGCTCGAGGACACCATCGTCGATATCAGCGAGGCCGACGCCGCCGACCGCGATGCCACCGGTTTCAAGTTCGCACCCGTGACGGCGGAGGCCCTCGCCGGCACGCTGCGCAAGGCCAACACCGCCTTCCACGACAAGCCGACCTGGCGCCAACTGCAACGACACGGCCTTGCGACCGACGTCTCCTGGCGCAACCGCGCCGGCGACTATGCCTCGCTTTATCGTGGGCTCATGGCGGAGCGCGCCTGAGGCATGACCGTCGTCGAATCCATGCTATAGAGCCGGCATGGACCCGTTCGTGATCAAGCTGATCGGCTTTGCCGCCGCCACCTGCACCACCGTGGCTTATGCGCCGCAGGCCATCAAGGTGTGGAAGACCCGCTCCACCGGCGACATCTCGCTTGGCATGTTTCTGGTCATGGTGCTGGGCCTCGCGCTCTGGCTGATCTACGGCCTGCTCTCGGGCGATGCGCCGCTGGTCGCCGCCAACGCCATCACCATGCTGCTCGCCGGCGGCATTTTGTTCATGAAGCTGAAATACGGGTGAGCTTGCGCGATGCGTAGGGCGGATTAGCCCTTGGCTGCGCGAAGCGCAGTCCGCGGGCGTAATCCGCCACCTCTATTGCCGCACGATGGCGGATTACGCTTCGCTAATCCGCCCTACGAATTCATCCAAACACATACGACGCCATCGCGACGCCTGCGACCTCGTCGACGAAGACGCGCTTGCCAACATCACCGCCGGCGGCGCCGGCGGCCACCATCAGCGGCAGCAGATGGTCCTCGCGCGGATGCGCCAGGCGCGCGCTCGGTGCATTCTCCCAATCGACCAGCATCGCGTTGCGGCGGGCCGGATCGGGGTTGCTGATCGCCTCGTTCAGATAGGCCTCGAAGTCAACCGAGACCGGCTTGGACTCCGGCCGGTTGAAGCCGCGCATGTTGTGATAGGTCAGCCCGCTGCCGACGATCAGGATGCCTTCATCGCGGAGCGAGGCAATCGCCTCGCCGACCTTGACGTGCTCGGCGGCATCGTAAGCAGACTTCAGCGACAGCAGCACGATCGGCATGTCGGCGTTCGGATACATCAGGCCGAGCGGCACGAAGGTGCCGTGATCGAAACCCTGGTTGGGATCTTCCCGGCAATCGACGCCCGCGCCCCCGAGCAGCGTCTTCACTCTCGTCGCAAGCTCGGGCTTGCCCGGCGCCGGATATTTGAGGTGGTAGGTATGCTCGGGGAAACCGTAATAGTCGTACACCATCGGCGGCTGCGCCGAGGTCGACACCGTGAAGGCATCGGCCTCCCAATGGCCGGTGATGACGAGCACGGCCTTCGGCCTCTCCGGGAGAAGCTGCGGCAACCGGCCGAACTCTTCGGCGGTCCTGGCATATTGCACCCGCCGGTCCTCCATGAAGGGCCAGGGGCCGCCGCCATGCGACAGGAACAGGGTCGGAAATCGCGTCATGGGGCTCGTCTCATCGGCACTCTGCGCGCGTGCCCGCGCGTCCGGCGGCGAGCATAGGCAAACCGGCATGGTTAGCAAGTCGTTAACGATTTGCCGCCCAAAATCCCCGGCGTGGCCGAAGCAGTCGGCCTGAAGACAAGTGAGACGTGAGATGAAGAAGTTTGCGCTGGGGGACGTCGTCAACAGTGACAAGGGCCGCCGCGGCATCGTTCGCGCCGCCTTCAAGTCGCGCGAAGGCCAGCAGTTCTACGCCGTCGAGAAGGACGGCGCGATGGACTATCTGGAGGAAGGCCGGCTGACGCCGGCGCCCCGCGTCGAGCTCGCCGCTTAAGTCCAACTCATTTTTTGCTCTCGCCTGCGATCCGGTCGAGACGCTCCGACCAGGGGTCGTCTCCGCTCGCGATGTGATCGTTCGCGATCAGCAGCAGGCGATCGCCGCCCGCGGCTGCGTCCCAATGCGGCAGACCGGGACCGTTGGGATCGCCGCTTCTGGCGAAGTTGATCCAATAGGACCGCATGCGGCTTGCGACCTCGCGATCAGCCCGCGAGAAGATGCCCGCTCCCGGCACGCCTTCCGCACCGAAGATGAACTGCAGCTCGCGCCCGTGCCCGGGCCCGGGATTGGCGCGACGCGCCTCGGGCACATAGGCGAAGCGATAGCGAAAGGCCGCCGCGCCGCTTGGGGCATGCAGGCGCGCCAGCAGTCTTGCGGGCTCGGAAAAAACTTTGTCGGTGTAGAACCGTGCCGCAAGATCCGAAGGCTTGGCGAGAGAAGGCTTGTCGAGAGAAGGCTTGGCGAGATCAGGATAGAGCTTGCGCAGCTCATCGCTTGTGAGGCCTGACGCTTCAAGCTCCTCCTTGGCATCGAACTCGCCGTCGAAGCCGGTCTCGTCGTCGTTCGAGCCGATCATCAGGGGAATGCGGCTTTGATGTCCGGCCGCAAAGCCTGCAGCGATATCCTCGGTCGCCAGAGCTCCGTCCATCATCGGCGCGAAGCCCTGCCGCGATTGCTCCAGCAGACGGCTTTCGGCGGCAAGCAGGCGTCGCGGTCCGGCGGCACGCAAATCCGCCTGCGGTCCAAGCGCCGCCACGAACTGCCGGCCCATGGCCTGCGCATCCTGCACCGAGCGCAGGGGCGCGCGAGCGGGCACCGATTGCAGAATGGCCTTCTGGAACAGATCGCGCGACTGCGCAGACAGCATCAGAAGCGCGATCGATGTCGCGCCCGCGTCGCTGCCAAACAAGGTGACGTTGTGCGGATCACCGCCGAAGGCTGCGATGTTGTCATGAACCCAATGCAACGCGGCGATCTGGTCCATCAGGCCGTAATTGCCGGAACCGCCGTCCGTCAACGCGGGATCAGTGAGCCAGCCGAGCACGCCAAGGCGATAATTTGCGGTGACCACGATGAGGCCGGCCTGCGCCAGCCTGGCACCGTCGAACAGCCGCTCATTCGCGGTGCCACCGATGAAGCCGCCGCCATGGATAAACATCATCACCGGCAGCGGGCCGTCGACCCCGAAAGGGCGGAACACGTTCAGCGTCAGGCAATCCTCGCTCGCATCAGGCAAGGACGGCTGAAGGCACGGCGCGCCGTAATCGTAGGCGGTGTGCATCTCCGAACTTTCGGGCGTCGGCTGTGGCGGGCGCCAGCGCAATGCGCCGACCGGCGGCGCCGCATAGGCCAGTCCCTTGAACGAGGCCACCTCACCTTCGACGGCGCCGAGAATCTGTCCTTCACGCGTCAGCGCGAATGGAAACTGTCCGACCGGCTGCGCCACGGCCGAGCCGGCGCAACACAGGACAATGGAGGCCGCAAGAAGCGCGAGCAGGGATCGCATCTTCGGTGCATCTCGATGCGCGGAACGGTTTCCTGCAGGTTACGTCCGCCGCCGTCGGCGGGGCAAGCCTGCCGGCTCGCACTAACCGCGCTTTGCGAGAATCTCCGCCAGCGCGTGCCGCGCGACGATGCCGAGCTCGCCGAGCGTGGAGTGCCCGGCCCGCGCCGCTTCGATCAGGCGTTCGGCGATGAACCTGCGGCTGTCGTGATCGCCGCCATGCGGCAATTGCCGGCACGTCTGCTCCAGGACGACGTCCATGTTCGCTTTGGTCCGCTCACTCAACTCTGGCATGACGCTCGATCGTTACGCGTGGCTTGTAACCGCAAGCATACACAGGCGGATCGGGCATGATTAGCCCGGGCAATCACGGCCATTGTGCATCGCGGTGCGTGTAGTGCCGCAACATTCACGCGCCACGGTGACGCCGCAAACGCCTACCGAAGATTGCACTTGCTGTGATGACAAGCCGTGCATGTGGCGATAGCCTGCCGGCAAAACAAAACATACGGGAGGATGCCATGCCAGATGCGATGGTTGCCACACGTGCCTCGGATGAGCGCGGAACCGCTCAGCAGGTCGATGTCGCCGTGGTCGGCGCCGGCTTTGCCGGCCTCTATCTCCTTCATCGCCTGCGCAAGGCCGGCCTCTCGGCGGTCGGCCTCGAAGAGGCCGGCGACGTCGGCGGCACCTGGTACTGGAACCGCTATCCGGGCGCGCGCTGCGACATCCAGACCATCGACTACAGCTACACCTTCGATCCCGAGCTCGAGACGGCCTGGACCTGGTCGGAAAAATACGCGACCCAGCCCGAAATCCTGCGTTATCTCGGCTTCGTTGCGGACCGCTACGACCTCAGGGGCGACATCCGCTTCAGGACCAAGGTCACCGAAGCCAAATGGGACGAGAAGGCCGAGCGCTGGCAGCTGACCACGGACAATGGCGCGCCGGTCTCCTGCCGCCATTACATCATGGCCACCGGCTGCCTCTCGGCGCCGAAGCCGCCGGAGATCGACGGCGTCAAGGATTTCAAGGGCGAAGTCTATTTCACCGGACGCTGGCCGCATGGCGGCGTCAACCTCGCGGGAAAACGCGTCGCCGTGATCGGCACCGGCTCGTCGGCGATCCAGTCGATCCCGCTGATCGCCGAGCAGGCCGCGCATCTGACCGTGTTCCAGCGCACGCCGAACTTCGCACTGCCTGCCCATAACGGCCCGGCACCATCCGACCGCATGAGCCTGCTGCAGTCCGATCGCCCGGCCTATCGCGAGCAGGCGCGCCAGTCGATGGCCGGCGTGCCCTATCCGCAGCAGACGGTCGTGAGCTGGCAATTGAGCGATGCCGAGCGTCGCGAGCGGTTCGAGCGTGCCTGGGCCGCCGGCGACCTCGTCCACATCCTGACCCAGCTCTGGGCCGACCAGGCCGTCGACGTCGACGGCAACAAGATCGTCCAGGACCTGATCCGCGAGAAGATCCGGGCGGCAGTCAAGGATCCCGAGACAGCGGCTGCGCTCACGCCGCACGATCATCCCTTCGGCGCCAAGCGCCCCTGCCTCGACACCAATTATTACGCCACCTACAACCGGCCGAACGTCACGCTGGTCAATCTGCGCCAGGAGCCGATCAAGGCGATCACGGCGAGTGGCATCTCCACGAACGGCCGCAGCGTCGACGTCGACGTCATCGTGTTCGCGACCGGCTTCGACGCCATGACTGGCGCGATCCGCGCCGTGCACCCGATCACGGGGCGCGGCGGCAAATCGCTCACCGATGTGTGGGCCCACGGTCCGCAGACCTATCTCGGGCTCACGGTGGAAGGCTTCCCGAACTTCTTCATGATCACCGGACCCGGCAGCCCGTCGGTGCTGTCGAACATGGCGGTCTCGATCGAGCAGCATGTCGACTGGGTCGTCGACCGCCTCGCCGCGCTGCGCGATGCCGGCTTCACCACGATCGAGCCGACCGAGATGGCGCAGGCCGGCTGGAACAGGCACATGGCCGACTGCTCGATGCTGACGCTGCACCGGCTCGCCAACACCTGGTACACGGGCGCCAACGTCCCAGGCAAGGTGCAGGGCCTGATGCCCTATACCGGCGGCGTCGGCCCCTATCGCAGCATCTGCGACGAGGTGACGAGCCGCGGCATGCTCGGCTTCAAGCTCACCGGCCCCGGCGGTGCCGCGCAGTGCAATGACGGCGAGGTGGTGCGCCTGCAGCCGGACGTGCGGCTGGTGCTGAACCTCTTGGCCACGCTCAACCTGCCGCCGATCGAGTCGATGGGCGCGGCGGGCGCACGCGCCTTCGTCAACGAGTTCAACAAGGGCCGCCCCGCCGGACGCTTGATCGGCGAGATCGTCGACGGCACCCTGCCCGGCATCGACGGTCCGCTGCCCTATCGCATCTTCAAGCCTGCAACGCCCGGCCCGCATCCGGTCGTGGTCTACTTCCACGGCGGCGGCTGGGTGCTCGGCGACGAGCAGTCGGACGAGCCGTTCTGCCGCGACATGGTGCGCAGGACCGGCATGATGTTCGTCAGCGTCGGCTATCGCCACGCCCCCGAGCATCGCTTCCCGGCCGCGGCGGAAGACGGCTATGCGGCAACGCGCTGGATCGCCGAGCACGCCGCCGAGCTCGGCGGCAAGCCCGGGCCGGTGCTGGTCGCTGGCTGGAGCGCCGGCGGCAACATCGCCGCCGTCACCTGCCAGCTCGCGCGCGACCGGGGCGGGCCGGAGATTGCAGGCCAGCTCCTGATCTGCCCCGTCACCGACTGCACCTTCGACCGTCCCTCCTACAACGACAATGCGACCGGCTATTTCCTGACGCGGTCGCTGATGTACTGGTTCTGGGACCTCTATTGCTCACCGGCCGACCGCACCGACCCGCGCGTCTCGCCATTGCGCGGCAAGGTCGAGAAGCTGCCGCCGGCTTTCGTCGCCACCTGCGAGTTCGATCCGCTGCGCGGCGAAGGCATCGCCTATGCCGAGGCCATGGCGGCGGCGGGTGTCCCGGTCGAACAGTTGAAAGCGCACGGCCATTTCCACTCGTCCTTCACGATGGTGGACGTGGTGATCACCGGTGTGCAGGGCCGCGTGCAGATGGCCGAAGCCTTGCGGCGCTTCGCCGGGCTGCCGCCGGGGGTCAGCCGCGGTGACGAGGACAGTCACGGCGACGCCAGCCCGGGGAACAAAATCGCGGCGGCCGCGAGTTGAGCCGAAACGAAGCGGCCGGGAACCGTTTCCCGGCCGGCGTGGCGATTGGTGTGGCCCCGTCAGCCGGCTGTATCTGCCAGATACAGCTACGGCTGATGGTCAGGCAGCAACATCGATGCGGCGATGAGGCCGCCTGCTGATCCAAAAGCGGCAACAAGCCAGGGCCAGGCGTAATCGGCAGGCGTCCCTTCGTCCGATAGCATCGCACCGAGCGTTGCGATGCCGAGCGCAAATCCGGCCTGCCTCATGACCACGGTGACTGCCGAAGCCATACCCGTTTGGGCCGGAGGCACCAACGCAACGACAGCGCTCGACAGTTGCGGATGCGCGAGGACTGCGCCAATCCCGGTCAACAGCATTCCGGTTGCCGCCGCAGCGAGAACGACTTGCGCGTTCGGGAGCCAGCCGCTCGCCGCTAGCACCAGAATGAGATCGCCTGCCAGCAGCGCCAGCATCGCCGTCGCGAACAGCCGGCGCCAGCCCCAGCGTTTTGCCAGGCGAGCACCATAGGGCGGCAGCAGAAGCATCGGCAAGGTCGCGAAGAGCATTGCGAAGCCAACGGACGGGCCTGGCCAGCCGAACGCTGCACTCAGGAACGGAGGCAGATAGACGAGAACCGCCCAGTATCCAACAGAAACGGCAATCAGCAGCGAGGAAATGCCGACCATGACCGGCCGAATGAACACAGCGGGGTCGAAAATCGGCACGGGCCGGCGCCGCTGCTGCATCACGAAGATGGCGAGCAGACACGCGCTCAGCCCGAGGCCCGCTGCAATCCGGGCCGGCATTGCACCTCCCGTCAGCAGGCTCTCGATTGCAATACCAAGCGCAAACGTGAGAAGCACGACGCCGCTCCAGTCCAGCGGGCGGCCGGCAGGATCACGCGACTCTGCGACCAGCCGCGGAACGGCCAGAAGCGCGAGCAGACAAAGCGGGATATTGGCCAGGAAGATCCAGCGCCATCCGAACCAGGCCGAGACAAGTCCCCCGAGCGTTGGTCCGAGCGCCATGGCGATGCCTGAGAGCACACCCATGAACGCAAAGGCGCGGGCGCGCTCGTCAGGCCGAGCATAGGCACTCGCAAGCAGCGCAATGCCTCCAGTGATGACGAACGCCGCGCCAAGGCCTTGAATTGCACGCGCGGCCCACAGCATTGGACCGGCCGTCGCAAAGCCGCAAATGATCGATCCGACCAGAAACACGACGTTGCCGCCAAGCAGAGCGCGTCGACGTCCATATTTGTCGGCCAGCGCGCCGGCGGCGAGCAGCCCACCGGTAAATGCCAGACTATAGGCATCCATCACCCAGGCATAGGCAGCGCCGCCGAAACCGAGTTCGGCGGCCATAGCCGGCATCGCGACAACAACCGCGGTGACGTCGAATTGCGTCAGAAAGGCCGCCATGCCGAGCACCATCGCTGGCAGCGAGTCGTGCCAACGGCGTCGGGGCTGCATATCGGGTTCAGGCGTGATCATCGTTGTCCCATCGTGAAAGCGTCTGGTACCGATATGCATGCCAGGCCGAGGCCTGCGCCAATGCGATGTATTCACATCGGCATGAAAATATTTCATGATGATGCAATGCGCTCATTTCCTCCCTTCGACGGGCTGATTGCGTTCGAGGCCGCCTTGAGACATGCGAGCGTCACGCGCGCTTCCGCAGAGCTCGGGCTCACGCAGAGCGCGGTCAGTCATCGGCTTCGCAAACTCGAGGACTTCGTCGGGACGCCCCTCCTCATTCGGCAGCCGAGCGGCTTATGCGCCACGCCCGCCGGTACTGCCCTCTCGAACGAGTTGGCCGGTTTGCTCGACAGGATGGCGGATTTTCGTGCGCTCTGTCGCGCCGCTGCTCCGCCTCCGGCCTTGAAAGTCGGCGTCGGTGCAGCGCTTGCCGACTATTGGCTCGTGCGCCGCTTGCCCGATTTTGCGCAGACGCATCCCGGCATACCGGTTGAGCTGGCCGTACGTGAAGCCGACGCACACGCGAGGTCGAACGATCTTGACGTCGCGGTGCTGTGGCAACCAGCGGCGGGCTTGAGGCCAACGTCCACGCAACGTTTGCTATTTCGCGAGCATGTTTACCCCGTCTGCCACCCACGCCTGCTGCCTGGCCAGCGACCACTGACCGACGTGACGCGCCTCAAATCGTTGCCGCTCCTGCACAAGGGCCGGGCCGGCGAAGACCGTGGGGTCGAGTGGTCATGGAGCACCTGGTTCGAACGATTGGACCTCGGCCGCCCGCCACCCGCCGAGATACGTTTTGCAACGATAGCTACCGCCATAGCCGCCGCCCTCGCCGGCAACGGGATCGTGCTCGCGCGTTCGCTGCTGGTCCAGGATGCGCTCAAGGACGGGAGACTGGTTCGGGTGCTTCCGCAATCGTGGGACTTGCCGTCGAGCAAGGCTCAAATCGTGCGCTGGCCCCCGGCAATGGCCAAAGATCCCCGCGTGAAGGCGTTTGTCCGCTGGATATTGCAAACTCCGAAGATTCCCAACGATTGAGCCTTACGCCGTAGCGGATTAGCCGGGAACCATTTCCCGGTCATCGCGTTGGGTGCCTGTGGCATTGAGATGCAGCGACAGGTATGGGCCCCGGCACGCAAATCCGCGTGCTGGGGTGTTTTTTGCGTGAGGTGGGACGATGGGGGACGCGGTTGCGGATTCAAAAGTCGATTTCGATGCGCTTGCGGCCCTGCATAAATGGCCATCATTGGCAAATCAGCGCCGGCCGGACCGGGAATCCTACCCGATAAGGGAAGGTACCCTCGACGAGTGCATCTCGGCGTTCATGGGGAAGCCGGCGACGACCCGGCATCTCTATGAGATCCGGACAGCGGCGCAGCCGCCGCTCGTGACCGGCATTCTCTCGCCCGAACACGTCATCGAGCTCTCGCGCTGGAGAGAATTTCTCTGACGGCGCTTCACATGCAGGCGCGTAGGAACCTTCTGCCGGTTTTTCCCGTTGGTGGAGATCGGAAGTCAAGCCGCGAGTGCCTCACATGCTTGAAGCTGGCGTACCACCCCCGGTCGTGCCCTATGGCGCAGACCAGACCCTGTTCGTGGTGATCGATCGCCTCGACCAGGCGACGGAGATTCGCATTGAACGAAGCGATCTCGAAGCCACAATCGGCGAGCTCGTCGCCGGCTGCTTCAACGACCCCATCAAGGTGATTTCGTTCAACACGCTCGAACATTGGATGAAGGACATCTCGACCGATGTCGCCGGCGCGATAAAGGCACGCTGCGACATCTATGGCATAGAGCTACCCGACTATCTCAGCGACTTCATCGATAGCCATAGCATGAATGCGGGAGTTATGCGCGCCGATATTTGCCGGCGATGACTTCGATCTCGCGACGGCGCTCGTCGGCGAAGGCCTGGAGCTTTTCGATCGTCAGCGTATCCGTGATCCGTTTGGCGAGTCGCTCGGCGCGCGCGGCTTGATCTTCGAGATATCGGATCGTGTTCAAGCGCCCGCCTCCCCAACAGCCCCAAATTGTTCGGACAGACATGGTGCTTGAGAAGCCGCTAACACCCGGTTAAGCGCGGCGGGCCGAACGCGGTGTCTCGAACTCATTGCACGACGTCGAGCCGGACATTGGTGATGCCCCTGTCGACCATGCCGAGCGCCTCGGCCGCGGAAGGCGAGACGTCGACGACGCGTCCGCGGATATAGGGACCGCGATCGTTGACCCTGACGGTCACGAAGCGGCCGGAGGAAACGTCGGTGACGCGCAGCTTCGTGCCGAATGGCAGGGTCGGATGGGCCGCGGTCAATTCGTTCTTGTCGAACTTCTCGCCGCTCGCCGTCTCCGTATCCGAATAGAAGCTGGCAACGCCGTGCGAGGCCGCTTGCTTTGCATCGCGATCGGGAATGCGCACCCGGCTGATCGGCCTTGGATGCAGCGCCGCCACCCGGTGCGGCCGCTCGACCGCGGCCTGCCGGCCGGTGGCCCCGAGATCGGCCTTCTGGCGGCCGACCGGCGATTGCGCGCAGGCGGCGAGCGAGGCGGCCCCGACGATGGCTAGCAGCAGCCGGCTCGAGGTTGCCAGCGAAATCCGGGCAGTTTCGGCACGTGCAATGCAAGACATGATGCGCCCTCCGAACTGCCCGGAGTTTCGGTGGGCAATGAGGGCAGAACCTTGTCGGAACAAAAGCGGGCCTGGGGCCGCCGCCGTTTCGCGTCAACTGTGACGATTCCATCACAGTGACGCGTCCTGAATCGGGACAGAAGCTGCCCCAGTGGCCGGCTCCGGCTCAGGCCGGAGGCGGGATCGCGCGCAACACGTCCCGGAAGACGCCGAACTGCAATCGAAACGCTTGCGAGCTGTAGTCCTGATAGTAACCCGCAGTCACTGCGACGACGAGATCGAGCTCCGGGACGATGCGGATCGACTGCCCGCCGCGGCCCAGCGCACCGATCCAGCTGATCTTGCGGTCATTGAGGCGCGTTTGGCCGCGCCACCACAGATATCCGTAGGATTGAGCGTCCGTCGCCTTGATCTTCTCTGCCGTCGAAGCCTCGATCCACGCCTTGGAGACGATCTGGCGGCCGTTCCAGCGACCGCCCGCAAGCACGAGCTGGCCGATCTTGGCCATGTCGCGCGGTCGCAAGCGCAATCCTCCTCCGGCATCGGTATCTCCCCTGTACCGGCCCCACGCCGTGCCGGTGATACCCAGAGGCTCGAACAAATTCTCGCGCGCGAATTCGTCGAGCGGACGGCCGGTCGCCTTGCGGATGATGGCCGACACAAGCGTGAGCGCGCCGGTGTTGTAGAAGAACTCCTGCCCCGCTGCGGCGGTCACGGGAAGACCGAGAACGTAGCGACACGGATCCCATGCCATATGCATGCACGTCTCGTCATTGTCGTCGTCTCCCGTCGCGGGCGTCGCCTCGACCCACTTCAGGCCCATCGACATGGTGAGCACATCCACCAGCCGGATGCGGTCCTTTTCGGGAGAACGCAAGTCGGATAGCTCGGGGAAGAAGCTGAAGATCGGCTCGTCGACGCCGCGTATCAGCCCGCGATCGATCGCGATCCCGACGACGAGTGATGCAACGCTCTTCGAAACAGACTTCATGTTGTGCAACATGTCGGCATCGAAGGCGATGGTTTCCACCCGGCGGCCGTAGTTGTAGCCGGGTATCTCGTCGGCGCCCTTGAAGTAGCGCTCGAACGCCAGCTTGCCGTCGCGGGCGACCAGCACCGCATGGATATTGGCATCGCTCGTGGCGAGCCGGTCGGCCATCCCGCACAGCGCCTCGCGATTGACGAGACTGTCGCCAGCGACGGAGCCGCCCGGCCAGCCGTCGCCCCGTTCGGACGGAACACCGCAGCCGTCGGCTGCGTTCGCGCAGACCGCGGAGAGCGGCGCCAGTGCGGCGCCGCCGAGCAGCGAAATGAACTGGCGCCGCCTCATGCGAGCCTCATCCCTGTTGCGGCGCAGAGCCAGCTTCGGCGCCGGCATATCGGGGCTGCGCGTTCTCTCTGAGGATGCGCGCGAATTCACGCCAATAGAGCCTTCGCCAGTTCGTCTTCAAGCTGGCGAGAAAATCGAGCTCTCTTTGCGTCAGCGTGCACATCGCGGCTTCAGGCCACAAGGCCCCCCATCGGCTTGACGTCGGCGCTGCCGGGGAAAACCACATCCGCCAGCACCTTCTCCTCGACGCGCAAATGATCTTTGAGCAGGCCCTTCAGCACGGCGCGCAGATCGGTGGTCGGCTTGAGATCGCGATCCTCGAACAGTTGCGCCGGCTTCAGCCCCGGCCAATCCGCGATGACGCGGCCGCCGGCGAGCCCGCCGCCGATCAGGAATGCGACCGTGCCGGTGCCGTGATCGGTGCCTTGCGTTCCGTTGATGCGCGCGGTGCGACCGAACTCGGTGACCACGGCGACCACGGTCTCGCCCCAGGCGTCGCCCATGTTGCTCTCGATCGCGGCAAAGGCGCCGTCGAGCGCGCCGAGCAGATTGTAGAGCTGGCCCGAGGCCGCGCCTTCGGCGATGTGCGTATCCCAACCGACGAAGCCCATGGCGCCGACGCGCGGACCGTCGGGCTTGGCGAGATAGCGAGCGGCGGTGCCGGCGGCGTCGGCGAAATAGGCGCGCACGCGCGCGATGCCGGGCGGCGCCAGGGTCGGATCGTCCGACATGGCGTCGCCCGCGCCAGGTGCCCCGCTGAGCGAAGCGAGCTTCATGCGCGCCTGCAGCACGGTCGCGAGCTTCGGGTCGGTGTGCTGGTAGAGATCGAGCAGGCGGCTCTGCGTGTCCTCGCTCGCCGGGAGCAATTTCTGCGGTACCCATGTCATGACCGGCGCCGAGCCGCGCACCACCAGCGGTGTCACCGAGCCGATCCCGAGCGCGCGGCTGCCGCGCGGATCGACGCGGCCGCCCGATTCCAGAGCGAGCAGCGCGCGGTTGAGCCATCCGGAGCTGGTCATACCGGGCTTGACGAGCCCGCTCTCCAGCACGTCCTGGCCATCGAAATGCGAGCGCTCGCGATAGGGCGTCGCAACTGCGTGGACGATCGCCGCCTTGCCGCTCTTGTAGAGCCGGTGCAAATTCGGCATCGCCGGATTGAGCGCGAAGAAGGCATCGAGCGGCAGCGCCGGCGGCTTGCCGTCCAGCAGCAGCGCGCGATCGCCGCGCAAGGAGATCCAGTCGGGATCGCCGACCGGAGCGACGGCACCGAGACCGTCGAGCGCACCGCGCAGCACGATGACGAGCAGGCGCGGATCGCGGCCTTCGGCGCGCGCGATCCTGGGCATCTGGCTCCATGCGAACAGCGCACCGGAGCCGACCAGAAGCTCGCGTCGCGTGGGCAAATGATTGACGACGCCCATGCTCACCTCCTCTGAAAATCCGCCGACATGAACAACAGCGCCAGCGCCTGCTGCCGGCTCTCGGCGCGGCCGACCGCCTGCTTCACCTCGGGGGCGATCTGCGATGCAAAGACGTCCTTGATGATGGCTTGCGGATCGGCCATGCCGGTGATGCGCTCCGCGAAATTGTTGGCCACGTCGAGCCGCCGGCCGACGCCGTCGATCCAGCTTGCTTCATCATCCGGATGACCCTTGGGCGCGGGCGGACGCCACAGCGCCTCTCCCAGCAGCTCCTGGCCGCCGGTGAAGCGGACGGGATCGACCTGCGTGATGCCGGTTGCGCGCACCATGCCGACGACCCATTCGCCGGGACGCTTGAGCTTTGACGGCGGCGCGCGCCACGCCTCGTCCGACGACACCATCAGGGTCGCGACCTGCTTGAGATCGCCGTCGCTGTCGCGGAACGCCTTCGCCATCTGCTCGACAAGGGCCGGCGGCGGTTCGTCGGCGACGAAATGGCGCGCGAGCTTGGTCGCGACATGGGTCGCCGTTGCCGGATGCACCGCGAGATCGCGCAGCACGGCGCGGCCCTGCTCGACGTCCTCCTGCTCATAGCGCTTGCCGAGCACGGTCTGTCCGCCGGGCTCGTGCAGCCGCGGATTGAAGGTGAAGTCGCCGCCATGCTGGGGATCGGCCCCCGGCGGCACCAGCGTCCAGCCGGTCAGCACGTTGGCGAAGCTGATGACGTCGTCCTGGGTGTAGCCTGTGCGCACGCCGAGCGTATGCAGCTCCATGATCTCGCGGGCAAAGTTCTCGTTGAGGCCGCTGCTGCGGTTGATGCCGGCGGTCGAGTTCGCCCCCATCGAACCGAGATTGTCGAGATAGAACAGCATCGCCGGATGGCCTTCGACGGCCAGCAGGAGGTCGACGAACCGGCCAAGCGCATTGGCGCGAACCGCCTCGCGTTCATAGGCGCCGGACATGCTCTGGATCCGGTTGGCCGAGATGCAGAAATGATTGGACCAGAACCAGACCAGCCGCTCGGCAAAGCCGATATCGGCGGCAAGCGCCGCCTCCGTGCGCAGCTTGGCTTCCTGCAAATACATCGGGCGTCCGGGATCAGGAATAGCGTCGGCGGCCTGCTTCGCCGCCATCTCGGCGGCGTCCTTTTCCTGGCCCGCTTGCCCCTGCGTCCGCGATTGCGGCTGAGCCTGGTCGTCAGCTGCGGTGGGCGCCGACGCCATCTGCTGCTTCTTGGCCTGCTGCTGCGCCTGCTTGGCCCGCGCCGTGCGCCGAGCATTGGCATCGGCCACGATGCGATAGGCTTTCGCACTGGAGGGCAGGCTGGCCGCCGCGGCGAGCACGAGCGGCCGGTCGAGCTCGGCAATCAGCGCGCCGCGCGGGTCGCTTCCCAGCGCGGCAATCGAGCCCGGCCGCGGCCCCATCCCGAAGCGATGGAGCGCCAGCACGGCGTCGGCCTTTGCGGAATTGCTCATGGCAAATGCCCAATTCTTCGAGCCCGCCCGACGGCATCGCTCGAGGCTACGAATTGTAATGCTACAGATCGTAGCATTCGTGGGACTGGCAGACAAGCGGAGATTGAAACACCTCCATCAAGACATCGGGAGCGGCCGCCGCCCTCAGAAATTCGGCCCGAGCGCGATCTTCGTGATGGTGTCGTGCCTGACGCCGATGCGCCATTCCGCCGAGCCATTGGCGAACTGGGCGATGTAGATGTCGCTGTCGAGCGCGGTGACGCCGCGGAAGGAGACCGCACGCAGCGCACCGAGCCGCGCCAGGATCGCCTGGTCGAACGGCAACTGCTGACGCGTGATGTCGGCCACTTCCGAAGTCATGTGCTCGTAGTCCGGCTGTCCTCTGCCGACGCCCTCGATATAGCGGCGCAGCATCGCCTCGCCATTGGCGATCGGAACGGCGCGGCGGGCGGCGCGCCCCGGACGCACGCCGAGGTTTGAAGCTTCGACATTGTGGAAGCGGGTCTGCCGGCCCGGCATCAGGATCTCCAGACACCGTCCCGACTTGTCGGCAATCATCCAGGGATTGTTCACGGTGGTGGTGGTGAACCAGGTCATGTTGGGCCTGACGATCTGCGCCCTGCGATTGCCGTCCGCGTCCAGATTGACCACCTGGATGTCGTCGGTCATCTCGTTGTAGAGCATGATCCTGATCGGCGAGGTGCCGGCGCGGCCGCGAACGCTCGCCTCCTCCGCGCAAGGCACGATGCCGCCGAGCTCCTCATTGCCGTCGGCCCGGAACAGCACGTCGCCGGCCTTGCCGTCCGGCTCGATCATCAGGCGAAATTCCGCCGTGCCGTTCTCGAACTTCGCGCCATAGATGTCGTAGCCGCCGGGGCCGACGCCGCGGAAGAAGATCGACTCCACCGCGCCGAGCGCCACGAACGTCGCCCGCGACTCACTGAGCTGCCGGTGAACCTTGGCCGCCAGCGGCGCACTCATCCGATCGTAGTTCGGCGTACCGCGGCGAAGATCCTCGATGCCGCGCAAGATCATCTCCTTGCCGCCGGGCGCCGGGACCTGCTCCCGGAATCGGTCAGGCACTTCCGCAAGGCGGCGCGCGAAATCCGCCTCGATCGCCTGAGCCACCGCCGCATCGATCCGGGGCGCCAAGCGGGCGCCAAAGACCGAATTCTGCACCAGCACGCGCGAGACCTTTGATTGCTCGTCACGCAGGAAGATCAGGAGATTTTCGCCACGGATTGAGAAGATGTCGGCACCTTCGGCGAGGAGCGTCGCCGGGCCCAGCACGGTTTCCTGCACCCGGAGCCGATCACCGTCACGCCGCACCGTCAGCACGCGGTTTGGCGCAATCCTGTACCAACCGACATACGGATCGAGCGATACCGGCTCGGCTACCGCCGCCGGCATCTCGGCGACACGAACCGCACGAATGTCGCGGCCGTTCATGCGCAGCGTCAGCTCGGACGAGCGGCGCTCCGCATCGAGCGCGAAGGCGATCTCGCCGGACGAGGCCGCGTAGGACGTCGTGCCGTCATTGCCGACCGTGAGGCGCAGCTTGCGCTGGCCCGTGAGCTGGCCGTAGAGCTCGTCCCCCTCACGGAAGATGGCGAACACCGAGGCCGGACCCATCGCGTAGAAATTGACGAACGGGCGGTAATGCTGGGCGGGCACCTCGCCGGCATCCGCGGCGACGGGTGCCGCGTCCGGCGTGCGATAGGCGATCATGCCGGCGGACACGATCACCACCGGGACGATCGCAGCCGCGATCCACAGCCGCTTGCGCCAGCTGACCGCGACGGGCATGGCAGCAGCCGCGATGATGCGCTCGACACGGGCGCGCACGGTCGAGGCCCGCGCCATCGCAAGCTCGACCGGCCTTGGCTTCACGGTGCTGGCGAAATCGAGCAGGATTTCCGCATAGGACAGCCGGTCGTCGATCACCTCGATCGCCTCGGCATCGCTGATGATCTCGGCGAGCTCGGCAAGCCGCGCGAGCTGCCACCACGAGAACGGGCTGAACCAGAACACCGCGCGGTTGAGCGATGCGAGCAGGAGGACGTAGAAATCACGGTTGACGACATGCGCGCCTTCATGCGCGAGCACCGCGAGGCGCTTCTTCGCGTCCCAGCTGGCGAATTGCGGCGGCACCAGAATGGTCGAGCCGAAGGTGACGGGGCCGCCGACATCGCGGCTGACGCGCACGTCGGCGTCGATCATCTGCAGGCCCTTCATCGGCTTTGCCGCGCGCGCCAAACGCCAGGTCAGGCAGAGCCCGATCGCGAGCCGCAGCAGCAACAGGCCGGCGATGCCGGCATAGATCGCGGTGGCAACGAGCCACCAATTGATCGAGAGCCCGCTTTTGGCTTGCGGCGCGATAGCAATGCCGGGCGCGACTGGCAGCGCGGGCTGCGGCGTCTCCAGCATCGAGATGTCGGCCGGCAGAAAATCATCCGGCACGGCGACCGGCAAAGGCAGCCGGGTGATCGTGAGCGTCGGCCAATGCATCACGAAGGGCATCGCCAGCGAGGCCAGCAGCACGACGACCCAGGCCGTCATGTGAACGTGCGGATTGCGCACGCGAAACAGATTGAGACCGAACCAGACGACGCCTCCCAGCACAAGGGAGCGCAGTGCCGCCTCCGCCAGAGTTGCGATCATTCTTTCTTCACTCCCCTCGCCTTCTTCGCCTTGGCCACCTGGTCGGCCAGCGTACGCAATTGCTGCTGGTCGAGCATCTTGTTGTCCACCATGCCGACGAGGACCTCCTCGATCGAGCCGTTGCAGAACCAGTCGACGATGCGCTGCACCGCCTTGGCCGCAACCTTCGCGCGCGGCTCGGCGGCCTGGTAGACGTAGGTACGTCCGTCCACGGTGTGGTTAGCATAGCCCTTTTCTTCGAGCCGACGCAGCACCGTGCGCACCGTCGATTCCTTCAGACGCCGCGACAAGCGCTCGCGCACGATTTCGGCCGTGACAGGACCATGGGCCCAAACCAATTGCATGACCTCGTGCTCGAGGTCGCCCAGTTCGGGCAAACGATCGTCCATGGCGACTTACCTTGCGGATTGAGTTTTCTTGTAACGCTACAGATTGTCGCATATGCGGCCGCGCGGCACAACGGCGATTCCACCTGGGATGGTGTCGGTGTGCTGACCTAGTTGCCGGTTCGTGATTTGAGGGAAGCGAAATATGCGAGGTCGTCATGCCCGGGCTTGTCCCGGGCATCCACGTTCTTTCGTACCGCGCGTCAAGACGCGGATGGCCGGGACAAGCCCGGCCATGACGAGGCGGACACGTGACGCGCCCTAACCGCGCCGCTTGGGCGGGGGATGGCGGCTTAGTAATGCGGTTCGTACATCTGCGACTGCACGAGAGCCTTGACGTCGTTGGGCGCGGGTCCGTCGGCGAGCCCGCGTTGATAGGCGACATCCGCAACGGCGGCGGCAATGCGGACCGAGACTTCGCGGATGCGCGGCAGGGCCGGATAGAGGCTGCCCTGCGCGAGGTCCTCCTTGCCGACGCAATCGGCGAGCGTATGGGCCGCCGCCATGAACATCTCGTCGGTCACCAGCTTCGAGCCGCTGGCGATGACGCCGAGGCCGACGCCGGGGAAGATGTAGGAGTTGTTGCCCTGGCGCGGCACGAATCTGCGGCCGTCGAGCGTCACCGGGTCATATGGGCTGCCGCAGGCGAACAGCGCGCGCCCATCGGTGTATCGATAGGCGTCCTCCGCCGAGCATTCGGCCTTCGAGGTCGGGTTGGACAGCGCGAACACGATCGGCTGTTCGTTGAGCTCGGCCATCGCCTTGAGCACCTCGGGCGTGAAGGCGCCGCCGACCGCGGCGACACCGATGATCGCGGTCGGCTTCAGCGTCTTGATCGCGCTGAGGAAGTCGCTGATCGGCGCCTGGTCGGCGTGGGCGTAGCGCAGCTTGTGGCCGGAGAGGCCTTCGCGGCCGCCGACGACGAGGCCGCGGGAATCCACCAGCCAGTTGCGCTGCAGTGCTTCGGCTTCCGAAGCACCCTCCGCCATCATCGCGGACACCACGAGATCGGCGATGCCGGTTGCCGCTTCGCCTGCCCCTAGGAACAGGATCTTCTGATCCTTCAGCTTGCCGCCGTTCACGCGCAGCGCCGAGAACAGGCCGGCGAGCGCGACCGCCGCGGTGCCCTGGATGTCGTCGTTGAAGACGCAGGCCTCGTCGCGATATTTGTGCAGCAGCTTGAACGCCGAATGATTGGCGAAATCCTCGAACTGGATCAGCACGCCCGGAAAGGTTTTTCGTGCAGCTTGCATGAATTCGTCGACGAAGCTGTCATAGGCTTCGCCCGTCAGCCGCCGCTCGCGCAGGCCGAGATAATAGGGATCATTCAAGAGCTCTTCGTTGTTGGTGCCGACGTCGAGCACAACAGGCAGGCACGCTTCCGGATGCACGCCCGCGCAGGCCGAGTAGAGCGAGAGCTTGCCGACCGGGATGCCCATGCCGTTGGCACCGAGATCGCCAAGTCCCAAAATGCGCTCGCCGTCGGTGACGACGATCAGCTTGGCCGGATAGGGCCAGTTCTTCAGAATCTCGGCGATCTGGCCGCGGTCGCGCGAGGAGATGAACATGCCGCGCGGCCGCTGGAAGATCAGGCCGAATTTCTGGCAGGCGAGCCCGACCGTCGGGGTGTAGATGATCGGCTGGATCTCGTCGATGTTGTCGACGACGACGCGGAAGAACAGCGCCTCGTTGCGGTCATGCAGCGCGTTCAGCGCGACGTACTTCTCCAGATCGGTCGGCAGCGTGCGCAGATTGGTGAGGACGCGCTGAGCCTGCGTCTCCATCGTCAGCACGCAAGGCGGCAGCAGGCCGCGCAGGCCCAGGGCCTCGCGTTCGGCTTCCGTGAAGGCGGTGCCCTTGTTGAGCAAGGGATCGCGCAGCAATGTCATGCCTTGCGGCGGATTGGACGACGTCGATTGGGCAACGACCCGGGCAGGTCTATTCACGAATTCCCCCAAGAAGCTTCATATTGAACCGCGGACATTGTCGGCCAGCGCTCTATTGAGATCAAGGACGTAGCGACTGAGGCATCGATTGTGATCTCGCACCGCAGCGAGAGTTTCGCGAACGACTGGCAGTCGCGCGCGAGAAAAGGTTAACGCCGCGCACTATTCCGGCTTGATATCGGCCGCCTTCACGATCGGCCACCATTTCTCGGTTTCGGCCTTCTGGAACGCCGCAAGCGCTGCCGGCGTCTGCTGCACTGGTAGCGGTATCTCCTGCCCCAGTTCGGCAAAGCGCTGCTTGACGGCAGGCTCGGCGAGCACGGCGATGATGGCCGCGTTGAGCTTGGTGACGATGTCCTTCGGCGTGTTCTTCGGTGCCCAGATGCCGTGCCAGTAGGAGATGTAGAGACCCGGCAGGCCCGCTTCGTCGACGGTCGGCACATCGGGCGCAGATGCGAGCCGCGTCGGCGAAGTCACCGCGAAGGCCTTGATCGCGCCGTTCTTGACGTGCGGCAGCGAGTTCGAGGCCTGGTCGAACATGATGTCGATCTGCCCGGCGACGAGATCGATCATGGCGGGTCCTGCGCCGCGATAGGGCACGAACTGGAAGTCGGTGCCGGTCTTGTCCTTGAAGAAGACGCCGGCGACATGCGCGCCCGTACCGGCCCCGGCCGTCCCGGCGGTGGCCTTGCCGGGATTGGCCTTCAGCCAGGCGATCATCTCTTTCAGGTTGTTCGCCTCGAGCGACTTCCTGCCGACGATGAGCTGCGTTCCCATCGCGATCATCGCGACCGGCTCGAAATCAGCGATCACGTCATAGGGCAGCTTGAAGATCGCGCCGTTCAGCACATGGGTGCCCCAATGGCCGATCGTGATCGTGGTGCCGTCCGGGGTCGCACGCGCCACGCGCGCACCGGCGATGCTGCCGGAAGCGCCGGCCAGGTTCTCGACCACGACCGTGGTGTGCAGCTCGGCGGCGATCCGCTCGGACAGGATCCGCGCCAGCGTGTCGGTCGGGCCGCCCGCCGCGAACGGTACGATGAGGGTGATCGGGCGCGATGACTGGGCCCTTGCCGGTGCGCACCACATCGCGCATCCGATCAACGCGCCAACGACGATCACATGGCCGCGCAATACGGCCCACAGCCCCCGCATCAGCCTCTCCCACCCTTTTTGCCGCCCGCATGTTGTCAGCGGGCTGGAGGGCGAGTGAACGCTGCCGGACGGGCGGAGGCAAGCCGGAAGTTACAGCCGATGGCTATCCGGCCGCCCGCCGCGGCGTCAGATTGGCCGCGCCATCTGCCGGCGGCACGACGTGCATCAGGATGGTCTGGGTGGCGGATGCGACGTCGATGCCGTTCTGCTGGAAGCGCAGCTTCATGCGGCGGTTGAATTCGCGCTGGACCGGCCAGCGCCCGGCCTCGGTGCAGCGGATCTGGCCGACGATCGACACCATCGCGCCGTCGACCTTGTCGATGCCCCACAGATCGAGGTCGCCGCGGATCAGCGGGCGGAATTCCGGTTCACGGCGCATCTCGTCGACGATGTCCTTGAGGATCTGGCCGGCGCGGTCGGTGTCTTCCTTGTAGGCGACGTTGACGCTGACCGAGGCGTTGCCGGCGCCGCGGCTGGCATTGGTGATGGTCGTGACCGCGCTGAACGGCACGATGTGCACGGCGCCGTCGCCGGCGCGCAGACGGATGGTGCGGATCGAGACGTTCTCGACCACGCCAGACAGCCCCGACACGCTGACATTGTCGCCGACCTGGACCGTGTTCTCCAGCAGCAAAAAGAGACCGGTGATGAGATCCTGCACCAGCTTCTGCGAGCCGAAGCCGATGGCGATGCCGACGATGCCGGCGCCTGCCAAAAGCGGCGCGACGTTGACGCCTATCTCGCTCAGCGCGGTGAGGCCGACGACGGTGGCGATCAGGCACAGCAGCGCCGTTCGCAGCATCGGCTGAAAGGTGCGCAACCGCGCGGCACGGGCGTAGTGCCCGTCCCGCGACAGCGTGTTGATCTGGCGGTCCAGCAGCGCGTTGCTGGCTTCCCAGATCGCCGCCGCGATCAGGACGGCGAGGCCGATCGTCACCACGGCCGAGATCAGCCGGCTGCCGATCTGGCCGCCATAGAACCAGACGATGGCGTCCACGCCCCAGACCTCGAGCACGGCGACGAAGCCGATGAAGCCGATCACGCCGGATACGATCTTGCGCAGCAGCGGCAGATAGCGGTTGGCGCGGATCTCGAGACCGGGAAAGCGCTGGAGGATCTCCGGCTTGATGCGGAAGCCGCGGTCGATCAGGCTGAGCGTCAGCATGATGGCGACGCGCGTGACCAGCGCCACCACGACCGTACCGACGAAATACTGCAAAAGCAGCGAATAGCCGTTGCGGATGTTGAGCGCCCACACGGCCCACAGCGCAAGATCGAGCGCGATGGCGAGATAGTGCCATCCGCCGGCGACGCGGTTGCGCAGGCGGGCCGCGATGCCCTGCCGCTCGGCCGGCGCACGGATGGCCTCGGCGACCTGCCGGCGGCATTGCAGGATGATGACGACGATGAAGAGGTGCACGACCAGCATTACCATGCGCAGCAGCGCCGCATAACCGGTACGATGCAGGCCGAGCAGCAGGGCCACATTGGCAAAGGCGATGCCGGAGACGCCGACGCCGACGATGCGGCGCGCCCAGATCTCGATATAGGCCGCGGTCTCGGCTCGGACCGGAAATAGCCCGAACGGTCCCGCGAGCGCCCGGATCACGCAGATGAGTCCGCGCGAGAAGGCGTAGGCATTGACCACCGCGAGGATCACGAGGCGAACGGTCGTGGGCTCGCCGATCTCGGTGCCGAGCAGCGCGGTGGCGACGCCGACGAAGATGACCACCGGCAGCAGTTCGAGCACGAGACGTCCCAGTACGAAGGGCAGCCGCAACAGGACCTGCCACACGCGCGCGAGGCTGTGGCGTCGCTTGTTCAAGTCGGGCGCGGGCGTGACATCGGCCGTTGAGGACGGCGGGTCGGCAATGGGGATCACCTGTGCCGGCAGGTGCGCGGTTTGCGGCACGCGTCCTTCCAGGAACGCGACCGGGCGGCGGATCAGGCGAAAGATCACCCACTCGGCCGCAAGGGCGCAGCCGAGCACCAGCGCCAGCTTCCAGGCGATCTCGATCAGGAGATTGTAGGCGGCAGGATCGTTCGCAGTCCGCAGGAACCAGTAGTAGAAGGCCGGGAAGTGCGTGAGCGTCCGCGCCATGCTGGCGATCTCGCTCGAGATCGCGCCGATCTCCTCCGACACCGTGAGCAGGAGTTGCGCGCCGAGGCCGTCGGCCGCCAGCGGAATTGGCGATTTATGCTCGGGCGCGGGCGGCGCAGGCTGCTGCTGACCGGACGCACTCGCGATCGCGCGCAGCGTATCGATCATCTGCGCGCGCTTCTTGTCGTCCTGGAGCGTCTCCAGCGCGCGCCTGGCTTCGTCGGGCGACAGTGCGGCGGCATTGTTGGTCGCCGGCCGAGGCGTTTCGGCGCGGACACCGGAGAAAGAGGAGATCGCGAGGAAGAGAGCGGCGAGGACCGCCGGGGCAAGCTTATGCGACACGAGGATTCCCTGGAAAAAATGAATGAGCCGGCGGCGTCGGGACCGTCACCGCCGAAGCACATGCGTCATGTCGGATCGCAGCTATTCGCCTCCGGCCTGTGTCGGAAGTTGGCCTTTGAGGCGACATTCTCTTGGCATTTGCCGCAATGCGAAGATCGGGGAACCATCGGCGCGGGTCAGTGGCCTGGCAATTGCGCTGCGGCCATCCTTTGAGACGCGCTCGGGCCAGCCGAACTGCCATGCAACACCCTCCGTCATTCCGGGAGGCGGCCCGGAATGACGGCAAGGAGGAAGGTGGAGGAGAAAAGCAGGATGTCAAAATCACCTGTCGCGGTCGCCTCGACACGGCCATCCGGACACGATCGATGTGATGCAAAATACAGCGCCGGGAAGGTAGGGGCTTTGCCTCACTGATGCAGCCCGCTAAACCTTGACCCGGCGTGCCGTTCGCGGTTTCCGCCGCTATGCGATAGTCCGAACGAGCTCCATCGCACTTAACGCGGCTGGATTTGCGGAGGTGGAGTCATAGACCTCCCCTTGCTCATGAGGTGGACGTTGCGCGTCGCTTATTGCGACCAGCGGAATGCTCCTCCTGTGCCACAAAACTGTCAAGCGGGATCGACAAGTGCGCGATCACAATTGGAGGCGTCAGTTCCGCAGGGGTTGGCACAGCATCTATTTTGCCCGACGCATCAAGTTGATTTCGTAAAATCCGCATTTATGTGACACCCGCCGGCAAGCCATTGATTCCGCTACGCCCAGCTACTGTGCATGGGGTCGTTTTCGTAGTTTTTGTCTGTGGCCTAGAGAAACATGTCGGCAAGGTCCACCGTCGAGGCCGTCCCGACCCGGTCGAAGTTGCGCGCCAGCCAGCTTCGCGCCGCCGAACGGCCCTCGTCGCGCAGGCGGCACAACAGGCTCCATTCGGGATGGAATTGCGTGGCCGTGCCGAGCTGCGACATCAGTTGGTCATTGCCGATCCAGTGCATGTACATGCGGCTGTGCTTGCCGCTGTCGAGCTCGCCATCGTCGATCAGCCGTGTGGCGAAGGCGATCGCGCGCATCTCGCGCATCAGGGACGAATTGAAGCTGATCTCGTTGATGCGATGGAGGACGTCGGCCGCGCTCGTCGGCAGCTCGTCGCGCCGGATGGCCGTGACCTGCACGACGATGACGTCGTGGCTGCCCTTGCGGTAGATCAGCGGGAAGATCGCGGGATTGCCGAGATAGCCGCCGTCCCAATAATGCTCGCCGTCGATCTCGACGGCCTGGAAATAGGGCGGCAGGCAGGCCGAGGCCAGTACGGTCTCCGCGGTGAGATGCGGGCTCTGAAATACCTTGATCTTGCCGGTGCGGACGTTGGTCGCGTTGAGGAACAGTTGCGGCGCCGCGGGCGAGGAATTGAGCCGATCGAAATCGACGACCCGCTGCAAGAGCGACCGGAGCGGATTGAAATGAAAGGGATTGAGCAGACCCGGCGGTAGCGTGTGCGTCAACGTGTGGATGACGGCGTGAACCGGATGATATTCCGGCGGCAGCTTCAGGGCCTGGATCCACTGATTCAGCGGCGACATCAAATCGTACGCCATGTCCATGCGAGACACTTCGTACCAGAATGCGTGCAGGCTCTCCCGCGCGGCCTCCGCGCCCCCGTGCGCCATGCCGGAAGCCATCGCCACCGCATTCATGGCGCCGGCACTGGTCGCGCTGACCGCCTCGATCGCGAGCCTGCCGTCTTCGAGCACCTGGTCGAGCACGCCCCAGACGAAGGCGCCGTGCGCGCCGCCGCCCTGGAGCGCGAAATTGACGGTCTTGCGGTCGGCGGTCCGATTGGCTGTCACTTTGCTTTCTTCTTGCCTCCCGTCCCCTCTTTCTCCAAGGCCTTGCGCACCTCGTCGAACTCCGCCACCGAGGCCTTGTCGGCGCGAGGGAAACGCAGGTCGAGCTTTTCGAGCGCGGCATTGATCACCGAGCCGATCACGACGCGCGCGAACCATTTGTGGTCCGCGGGCACGACGTACCACGGCGCATGCGGCGTCGAGGTGTGCCGGACGATGTCCTGGTAGACCGCCTGGTAGCGCGGCCACAGCGCGCGCTCCTTGATGTCGTCCATGGAGAACTTCCACTGCTTGGCCGGATCCTCCAGCCGATCGAGGAAGCGCTCGCGCTGCTCGTCCTTGGACACGTTGAGGAAAAACTTCAGCACCACGGTGCCGTTGCGGCAGAGATACCGCTCCCAGGCGGCAATGTCCTCGAACCGCTCCTTCCAGATGTTCTTGGTGACGAGCTTTTGCGGCAGCTTCTCCTTGGCGAGGATCTCCGGGTGCACGCGCGTCACCAGGCATTCCTCGTAATGGGAGCGGTTGAAGATGCCGATATGGCCGCGTTCGGGCAGCGCGATCGCGTGGCGCCAGAGGAAATCGTGGTCGAGCTCCTTGCTGCTCGGCGCCTTGAAGGCATGGACCTCGCATCCTTGCGGATTGATGCCCTCGAAGATCGCCTTGATGGCGCTGTCCTTACCGCCGGCGTCCATGGCCTGAAACACGATCAGAAGCGACCAGCGGTCCTGGGCATAGAGCTTCTCCTGAAATCCGATCAGCCGCTTCTTGTTGGCGTCGAGAAGCGCCAGCGCCTTCTCCTTGTCGAGATCGCCCTTCTCGTCGGTCTTGTGCGCCTTGAGATGAAACTTGCCCGAGCCGTCATAGCGGAACGGCGTGATGTAGCGGTCAAGTTCCTGGGCGAGCGATTTGGACGGCTTCTTGCTCATGAGCGCGGGGCACCTTGCGTTGCGGCTTCAGTCGGTCGAGCAAGCTACCAAGGATGCCCTTGGGAAGGAATATGATGAAAAGGACCAGCAGCACGCCGTAGACGAGATTGTCCCAGCCGACCGCCTTGGTGCCGAAGCCGATGCGAAGGGTTTCCGCCAGCAGGATGGTGATCACGGCGCCAAAGGTCGGGCCGAGCGAGACGAACAGGCCGCCCACGATGGCCGCGAACACCATCTGCAGCGACACCGCGATGCCGCTGACGGTGTCGGGCGTGATGAACATCTGGTACTGGCAGTAGATCGCGCCCGCGAGCGCCGTCATCAGGGCACTGAGCAGCGTGATCTTCAGCTTCTCCGCGGTGACGTCGACGCCGGCGGCGGCGGCTGCGTCCTCGTCCTCCGAGATCGCCTCCAGCGCGTAGCGGCTCATGCTGCGGTCGACCCAGTGCCAGACCACGATGCCGAACAGCCAGACCCCGAGCGCAATCAGATACCAGGTGATCTTGTCGTCGAACTGCAGTGCCAGCAGCTTGTTGCCCGAAGTTCGATTCGGCGTGTAGCCCAGCGAGCCGCCGGTGTAGTCGCGCGTCGCCGTGATGACCTGGAGCACGATGCCTGACAGTGCCAGCGTCACCAGCACGAAATAGTGTCCGGTGATGCGGAATCGGAAGCAGGGGTAGCCGACGATCAGGGCCAGTGCGCCGGCCGCGACCATGCTGACGGGAATGCCGATCCAGGGCGACACGCCGAGGTGGTTCCAGAGCAGCGCAGTGACATAGGCGCCGATCCCCATGAAGCCGCCATGACCGAGCGAGACGAGGCCGAACCGCCCCATCATCGACCACGACGTGTAGGCGAACGACCAGATCAGGATCAGCACCAGGATGTGCAAATGATAGGGATCGCGATAGACGAAGGGCAGCGCGACCAGCGCCGCCAACCCAATCCCCCATGCTGCAAGCCGTCCCTGCCCCATCATCGGCGCCTCGCGAGCAGGCCCGCGGGCCGGATGAACATCATGACGATGAAGAAGGCGAAGGCGAGCACATAGCCCCATTCCAGATCGGAGAACAGGCCCCCGAGCGAAATGATCTCGGCAAACACGAAGGCGGCGATGAAGCCGCCGATGAAATTGCCGAGCCCGCCGAGCACGCAGATCAAGAAGGTGATCGGCCCAAAGGAGAGGCCGACGAAGGGATGCACGTCATATTGCAGCACCAGGAGGCAGGCGGCGAGCCCGGCCAACCCGCCGCCGATTGCAGAGGTGATGAGATAGATCCGCTTGGTGTCGACCCCCATCAACGCCATGATCTGCCGGTCCTGCGAGATGGCGCGGATCGCGGTGCCGGTGAAGGTGCGGGTCATGAACAGATAGACGGCGACCATGCCGACCAGCGCGGCCAGAAACGACAGCAACCGCGCGTAGCTGAAATTCATGTCGCCGAGGGCGAGCACCGGCAGGCGGATGCCGAGATTGCGGAAGTCGATGCCGAAGGCGACGGTGGCAAAGCTCTGCAGCACGAACAGCACGCCGCCGGTGGCGAGCAGCTGGTTGATCGGCGGCGCGGTCAGTAGCGGCGCGATCACGAGGTAATGCAGCGCGGCGCCGAGGATCGCGACCAGCACGATGGTGAGAGGCGCGGCGACGAAATAGCTGACGCCGTAATACTGCACCATGAAATACATGGCGTACATGCCGATCATCACCAGCTCGGCATAGCAGATCCAGGTCACGTCGATCACGCCGAAGATCAGGTTCAGCCCGAGCGCGAGCAGCGCCAGCACGCCGCCGAGCAGGATGCCGTTGATCACGGCCTCCAGAAGATAGATGTCGAAGACGTCCAAGAATGCCTGCATGCCCCTCACACCCCGAGATACGCTTCCTTGACCGTGTCGCTCGCCAGCATCTCGGCGGACGTGCCGGACGCCCGGATGGTGCCCGCCTCGATCAGATAGGCGCGATCGACCACTTTCAGCACTTGCTGCACGTTCTGCTCCACGATCAGCACGGTCAGCCCGCTGGCGCGGATCCGCTTCACCAGCTCGAACACCTGCTGCACCACGACCGGCGCCAGCCCCGCCGAGGGCTCGTCGAGCAGCAGCAGCTTTGGATTGGACATCAGCGCGCGGCCGATCGCGCACATCTGCTGCTCGCCGCCGGACATGGTGCCCGCCATCTGGTGGCGCCGTTCCTTCAGGCGCGGAAACAGGCCGAACACCACTTCGAGCCGATCGGCATAGTGGCTGCGCGCCTCCTTCATGAAGGCGCCCATCTTGAGATTGTCGTCGACCGAGAGCTGCGGAAACAGTCGCCGGTTCTCCGGCACATGCGCAATCCCGAGGCTGACGATCTTGTGCGGCGGCGTTGCCACGACGTCGGTCCCCTCCATCCGGATCGACCCGCGCGAGGGCCGGATCAGGCCGGAGATGACACGCATCAGGGTGGTCTTGCCGGCGCCATTGGGGCCGATGACGCCGACGGCTTCGCCGGCCTTCACGTCGAGATTGACATCGAACAGCGCCTGGAACGTGCCATAGCCGGCATTGACGGCGCGGAGCTCCAGCATGCCTAGCCTCCCGCGCGGCGGCGCGCTTCGGCGGCCGCGGCCTGCGTGGTCTCGGCATCGGTGCCGAGATAGACCTCGATCACGCGCGGGTCGCCCGCGACCGCGCTCGGCAAGCCTTCCGATATCTTCTCCCCGTGATCGAGCACCATGACGCGATCGACGACGCGCATCAGCACGCCCATGATGTGCTCGACCCAGATGATGGTGATGCCGAGCTCGTCGCGGATGTTGCGCAACATGTCGGCGGCCTGATCCATCTCGGTTTCGTCGAGACCGCCGAGGCTCTCGTCGGCCAGCAGCAGCTTTGGCGCCGTGGCGAGCGCTTTCGCAAGCTCGAGCTTCTTCAACCCCGCTGCGCCGAGACCGTCGACGCTGGCATGGCGATCGGTCGGCAGGCCGACCATCGCGAGTGACCGTTCGGCCGCTTCCTCGGCCTTGACGCGGCTGTGGCGGCCCTGGCCGTAAAAGCCGGCGAGCGCGACGTTCTCGAAGATGGTCAGGCGGCGGAACGGCCGCGGAATCTGGAAGGTGCGGCCGACGCCGCTGTTGATGATGCGGTGCGGTGCGAGGCCCGCGATCTCGGAGCCGCCGAACACGATCGAGCCCGATGTCGGCGCCAGCGTGCCGGAGAGCATGTTGAAGATCGTGCTCTTGCCCGAACCGTTCGGCCCGATCAGGCCGAGGATCTCGCCCTGATCAACCTGAAACGACACGTTGTTGACGGCGGTGAAGCCGCCGAACCGCTTCACCAGCCCACTGACCTCCAGCACCAGAGCACTCCGCCGCTATTGGTTGCTGTAGGTGGTGCCTTTCGGCAGCGGCAGCACGGCTTCGCGCTGCGCCTGGCTCTTCGGCCACACCACGGAGGATTTGTCGTCGATATACTGGATCACGACGGGGAACGAGCGCTCGTTCTGCCCGGCCATGGGGCTGCCCTCGCCGTAGAACTTCACGCCGAAGCCGAGCATGGTGCCGCCTTCGGGGATGTCAGTGTCGAGCGCCGCCTTGCGCAGCGCATCGGGATCGACGCCGCCGTACTTCTTGATCGCGCGCGGCAGCACGTCGGCCATGAACACGTAAGTGTTGGACGCGCCGATGCCGACATGGGCGGAGCGGATGGCAACCCCGGGCCGGATCTTGTCGAACTCCTCACCGACCATCTTGATCACGGGCGGGAGCTTCGGATCCATGGTCTTCTGGTTGGCGAGCCAGATCGAGGTCGGGTCGGCGTTGAAGATGTAGGTGGCGTCGGCCCCCATGCCTTCCTTCAACTTCTCATAGACGCCGTAACCCGCGCCATGCCCCATCAGCGCGCCGAACTTCAGGCCCTGCTCGCGGGCCTGGCGGAGCAGCAGCGTGATGTCGGGGTTGTAGCCGGTGTGGAAGATCACGTCGGGCTTGGCGCGCTTCAGCTTGGTCACCAGTGCGGACAGATCGGGCGCCGTCGCCGAATAGCCCTCCTTCATCACGACGTTGAAGCCGGCTTTCTTCGCGCCTGCCTCGTTGCCCTTGGAGACGTCGACGCCATAGGCGCCGTCCTCGTGGATGATGGCGACGCGCAGGTCCTTTGGCTCCTTGTCGAACTTCGCCTTGGCGTTCTGCGCGATGAAATCCATCGTCATCATGCCGAACTGGTCGCCGCTCGCCTGCGGGCGGAAAACGTATTTGTAACCCTTCTCGTTGAACACGGCGGACGAGATGCAGGTGGTCATCCACATGAACTTCTTGAGCTGCTCGACGCGAGCGGCCACCGGCACGCACTGCGCCGAGGAGAAGAAGCCGAGCACCATGTCGACCTTCTCCTGCTCGAGCAGGCGGACGGATTCGTTGATGGCGATGTCGGGTTTGCTCTGCGCATCGGCATAGACCGCCTCGATCTTGTAGCCTTCGACGCCGGTCTTGGCGAAATGGTCGAGTATGATCTTTGCGCCGATATAGCCGAGTTCGGAACCGCCGCCGGCCAGAGGTCCGGTCAAATCAAAAACGACGCCGATCTTGATCTTCTTGTCCTGAGCCTGGGCGGCCACCGCCAGGCTCGTCGCGGATATCGCGATCACCAGCCCACGTACCAATCGGGCAGCCATGCGCAGGCGCATCAAAACCTCCCTGGACGATTGTGCATTGCATTCGTCTTGCTTTTGGTTGCCCCCATCACATGGGCAGAGCGCAGGGATGTCAAGCCTCGCGCATCAGCGCGAGGCGAACTGCTGCTCGATAAAGGCCGTGACAAATCGCGGCATGGTCGGCGTGAGATCACCCATCCCGCGCACGAGATGAATCGCCGACAATTCAGGCTCGTCCTCACAGGCGAGATTGGCTTCGATCCGGGCGCGAGCCTCGTCGCCGGGCATATCGAGGTTGAGCACCTGCATCATCGCAATCGTGGGGCCGCTGACGACGCAATACCAGTCCGGCTCGGCCTGATAGTCCGCCGCCGTCAAGCCGGTCTCCTCCTGAATTTCGCGGACGACGCTGCCGGGAATATCAAGCGTCCCATCCCTGACATCGTCGAGATCGGGCGTGCCCGACGGGAAATAGATGCGGCCTGCGTTCGCGGTGTGCTGCGCCATCTCGCCCATCAGGAAGGCGCCGTCGGACGTGCGCAGCGCGCCCATGCCAAACCCGTTGAATACGGGAGCGCCGGGAAAGCCCCAGTCGCGCCAGGCGAGGAAGCTTGCGAAATCGGTCTCGAAATAGGTCGAGGAGAAATGGCCGTCCGTGAACACGGGATCGCACCCGAGCAGGACGCGGCCGTTCCAGATCTTCGGCCGCTCACGCTGCTTTTCGGCGAAGTGCGCCGCGATCTCGTCGCGACGCTCCTCGGCGAACGGCCAGAGGATCGGCCGCACGGCAAGAGCAAGCGTCGTGACGCGATGAATGATCGGTGACATCATGAGGGGGCGTCTACCACGCCTTCGCGTCAGCTATTTGGCGGTCCCCGTGGTCTTCTTGGCCTGTTCGACGAACTTGTTGGTGAAGGTCTTGCTGACGTCGATCTTGGCGTTGGCCACCTCGGGCGAGCCGACGCTGAACACGGCGAGCACGGCATCCGCGCCCTTCGGGTCCATCTTGCCGGTTTCGGAGAACATCGGGATCGTGTTCTTCAGCGCGGCGAGATAGAGATCCTTGTTCTTGCCGACCGTCTCTTCCGGCATTTTCGCCATGATCTCCTCTGGCGAATGCGAGTGGATCCAGGCGAGCGTGGCGAGGATCGCGTTGGTGAGCGCCTGGGTCTCCTTCTCGTGCTTGGCAACCCAGGCGGCGGTCGAGTACAGCGCGCCGCCGGGATATTCGCCACCGAAAGTCTCGAGCGTATCCTTCTGCGTGCGGGTGTCGGACAGGATGCGCAGATCCTTGTGGCTGCCCTGGAGCACGGTGACGGAGGGGTCGAGCATCACGGCCGCGTCGATCTGGCCCTGCTCCATCGCGGCGACCGCGGTGGCGCCGAGGCCGACGCCGATCACGGCGGCGCTGGTCGGATCGATGCCGTTCTTCTTGAGCATGTACTTCAGGAAGAAGTCGGTCGAGGAACCGGGCGCGCTGACCCCGACCTTCTTGCCGGCGAGATCCTTGACCGACTTGATGTCGTTGGTGCGCGAGGGCGCGACCACGAGCACGAGGCCGGGATAGCGGTCATAGACCACGAAAGCCTGGAGCTCCTGCTTCTTGGCAGCCAGATTGACGCAATGGTCGAAATAGCCGGACACGACGTCGGCACTGCCGCCGAGCACGGCCTTGAGCGCGTCCGAGCCGCCCTTGAGGTCGACCAGCTCGACATCGAGGCCGGCCTTTTCGTATTCGCCGAGCTGCTTGGCCAGCACCGTCGGCAAATAGCACAGGCAGGAGCCGCCGCCGACCGCGATGGTGACCTTGCTTTGCGCCGCGGCAAATCCGGTGGTGAGCGTCAGCGCGAGCAGCGCCGCGGCGAGCCTGGCAATCGTGTTCTTCATTGGTTTCCTCCGTTCGGCCGGCGGCACCATAGAGCAGCGCGACAGGCTTGAGAAGCGTGGCCTAAGGCACTGGCCATCGGCCTTTTGGCGCAATAGCATGCGGGTACAACAACAAACTCGTGATGGGGAGGATCATCCATGAATCGCCTTGCAATCGGGCTGTCGATCGCCGCCGCCTTTGCCGCCGGATGCGGCGCGAACCAGCTGCTCCGGCCGGCGCTCGCCGCCGAGAACATCACCGCGCAGATCATCCACACCGGAGAGATGGAAGGCGATGCGCTCGGCGCCGCCAACAATGTCGGCTTCCGCTCAAAAATGTTCGCGAGCGCCGACGGCGCCACGATCTCGATCCAGGTCGGCAATGTGCCCAAGCACATGCATCCCAATACCAACGAGATCCAGTACATTCTCGACGGCACCGGCACGATCTGGCTCGGCGACAAGGAGGTCACGGTGAAGCCGGGCGACCTCGTCATCATCCCCAAGGGCACGCCGCATGGCGGCACCAAGCCGATCAGCGGACAGGTCAAGGCCATCGCGATCAAGACGCCGCCCCAGGCGCCCGACGACACCAAGCTGCTGGATTGATGCTTCGCGATGGGGGCCCGCGCTGATACGCGGGTCCCGCCTCGCGCCTAGCCGCGCCCATCCGATGCCGTCGGCCGCCACACCAACAGGCGCCGCTCCACCAGCGTGACCCCATAGTCGATCAGGATGACGAAGGCCGACAGCACGAACATGCCGGCGAACACGCCGGCGACGTCGAACACGCCCTCGGCCTGCTGGATGAGATAGCCAAGGCCCGCCGCCGAACCCAGATATTCGCCGACGACCGCGCCGACCACGGCGAAGCCGACCGAGGTGTGCAGCGAGGAGAACATCCAGGACAGCGCCGAGGGCCAATAGACGTGCCGCATCAGCTGCCGCTCGCTCATGCCGAGCATGCGGCCGTTGTCGAGCACGGTGCGGCTGACCTCCTTGACGCCCTGATAGACGTTGAAGAACACGATGAAGAACACCAAGGTCACGCCGAGCGCGACCTTGGACCAGATGCCGAGCCCCAGCCACAGCGCGAAGATCGGCGCCAGCACCACGCGGGGCAGTGCGTTGACCATCTTGACGTAGGGGTCGAACACCGCGGCGACCAGCGGCTGGCGCGCGAACCAGAAGCCGACCAGCACACCGCCGAGCGAACCGATCACGAAGGCCAGGATCGATTCCGCTAGCGTGATGCCGAGATGCTTCCAGATTACGCCGGAAGAGAACCACTTCACGATCTGGCTGAACACGTCGAACGGGTTGGAGAAGAAGAACGGCGGCAGCAGGATCTTGCCGAACACGGGAACGGTCGATAGCACCTGCCACAGCACGATGCAGACGACCGCGACCAGGACTTGCAGCGCAAACAGCGTCGGACGCGACATCAGACCGCCTCCGCCGCTTGGGTGGATTGCGCGTAGCCCTTCATCACCTCGTCCTTGAGCACGCTCCAGATCTCGCGGTGGAGCGCGTGGAACTCCTTGTCCAGCCGCACCTCGAAGATGTCGCGCGGGCGCGGCAGGCTCACGCGCCAGTCGCCGATGATGCGCGAGGACGGCCCAGCCGACATGATCACGACGCGGTCCGCGAGCGCGATCGCCTCTTCGAGATCGTGGGTGACGAACAGCACGGCCTTGCGGTCGGCATTCCAGAGGTCGAGCAGCAGATTGCCCATGACCTGGCGGGTCTGCGCATCGAGCGGTCCGAACGGCTCGTCCATCAAGAGGATTTTTGGATTGCGGATCAGCACCTGGGCCAGCGCCACGCGCTTGCGCTGGCCGCCCGAGAGCATGTGCGGATAGCGACCCGCGAACGCGCCAAGGCCGACGGAGGTCAGCCATTTCTGCGCGCGCGGCAGTGCCTCGGCGCGCGGCGTGCCTTTGATCTCGAGCCCGATCGCGACATTGTCGAGCGCGGTCTTCCACGGGAACAGCGCGTCGGCCTGGAACAGGTAGCCAGCATCCCGGTTCAGCCCCGCCAGCGGCCGGTCGAATATCCTGACGCTGCCGGCGGCCGGCTTCAGCAGCCCGGCCGCGACGTTGAGCAGCGTGGATTTCCCGCAGCCCGTGGGCCCGACGATGGCGACGAACTCGCCTTGCGCCACCGCGAGATGGGCCTTTTCCACCGCCGTATAAACCCGCCCGTCCCCGAGCCGGAACGCAACCTTGGCATCTTCCAGCGCCACTGCCGTTGGCGTTGACATGTATTCCCTCCAAACTTGGCCCGATGCCTTAGCCGCTCGCGCGGCCAAGTTCAATCAAGCCGCCAAGCGTGCTACGCATGGGTCTTGCCGTGCTCTTACCCTCCCCTGGAGGGGGAGGGTCGGTCCACATTGAGCGCAGCGATATGTGGGCCGGGGTGGGGCGACGGTGTCTCCTCATCCAACAGTGCCCGACTGGTTAGATCACCCCACCCCGCTCGCGCTACGCGCGATCGACCCTCCCCCTCCAGGGGAGGGTAAGAGAAAAGCGAGCCCACCCGCGATGCCTTCCAAGCTGGCGATCAGCTACCAGCACGTCACCAAGAGCTTCGGCTCCCTCACAGCCGTGGACGATTTGTCGCTCGACATCGCCGAGGGCGAGTTTGTGGCGATCGTCGGCGGCTCGGGCTCCGGCAAGACCACGCTGCTGCGGCTCGCCAACCGGCTGATCGAGGCCGATGGCGGCACCATCACGATCGAAGGCGAAAACGTGCAAAGCGTCGATCCGGTCGCGCTACGGCGGCGGATCGGCTATGTGTTCCAGAGCGGCGGGCTGTTTCCGCATCTGAGCGTCGCCGACAACATTGGGATCACGCCGAAACTGCTGGGCGAGCCGGCGGCCGATATCGCAGCGCGCGTCGATGAGCTGCTGGAGCTCGTGCAGCTCGACCGCAACGCGCATCGCAGCCGTCTGCCGGAGGCGCTCTCCGGCGGCCAGCGCCAGCGCGTTGGCGTGGCGCGCGCGCTGGCGGCAAGGCCGCGCATCGTGCTGATGGACGAGCCGTTCGGCGCACTCGATCCCCTGACCCGCGATGCCCTCGGCGAGGATTATCGTTCGCTGCATCGCAAGCTCGGCCTGACCACCGTGATGATCACCCATGACATGACGGAAGCGATCCTGCTCGCCGACCGCATCGCGGTGATGCGCAGCGGGAGGCTGCTCGCGCAGGGCACGCCCGCCGAGCTGTCGAACAGCAGCGACGCTTACGTGCTGGAGCTGCTGCGCACGCCGCGGCGTCAGGTCGAGCGGCTGAACGCGCTGCTGCCGCAAAGCGGTGCGGCATGAGCCTGTTTTCCGATCCACGCTGGGGCGAGGCGCTGGCGCATCTGCCCGATTATCTCGGCAATCATGTGCGGGTGAGTCTTGCCGCGCTCGCGCTCGGTCTTGCGGTCAGCCTGCCGCTGGCGATCCTGACGCGCAATCGCCCGGCGCCGCGAGCCATCCTGCTCGCAATCGCCAGCATTGTGCAGACCGTGCCGGGTTTGGCGCTGCTCGCGCTGTTCTATCCGCTGCTGCTGCTGGCCGCCTCGGTGACGCTGGCCTGGTTCGGCGTGTCCTTCTCGGCGTTCGGCTTCCTGCCGGCGATGCTGGCGCTGGCGCTCTATTCGATGCTGCCGGTGCTGCGCAACGGCATCACCGGGCTCAACGGCATCGATCCCGCGCTGATCGAGGCCGCCAAGGGTGTCGGCATGACCGCGCGGCAATCGCTGGTGATGGTCGAGCTGCCGCTGGCGCTGCCGGTGATGATGGCGGGCATCCGCACCGCCGCGGTGTGGGTGATCGGCACCGCGACGCTCTCGACGCCCATCGGCCAGACCAGCCTCGGCAATTACATCTTCGCCGGGCTTCAAACCCAGAACTGGGTGTTCGTACTGTTCGGCTGCTTTGCCTCGGCCCTGCTCGCGCTCGCCGTCGATCAGCTGCTCGGCCTGATCGAGGGCGGCCTGCGCCGCCGCAGCCGCGCCCGCACCGCGCTCGGCGCGGCCGGAATCGCAGCGCTCGTCGCCGCAACGCTGGTGCCAACGATGGGACGCTCGTCGCACGGCTATGTCGTCGGCGCCAAGACCTTCGCCGAGCAATATGTGCTGTCGGCCCTGCTCAGGAACCGCCTCCAGGCCGCCGGTCTGCCCGCGACGGCGCGCTCGGGCCTCGGCTCCAGCGTGATCTTCGGGGCGTTGAACGCCGGCGACATCGATCTCTATGTGGATTATTCCGGCACGCTCTGGGCCAACCAGCTGCATCGCACCGACATCAAGCCGCGCGCCGAGCTGTTGACGGATTTGAAGACAAGTCTGGCAAAGGACAACATCACCCTGCTCGGCGAGCTCGGCTTCGAGAATGCCTATGCGCTGGTGCTTCCGAAGAAGCGCGCCGAAGCGCTTGGCATCCGCACCATTGCCGATCTCGCCGCGCACGCATCGACGCTGTCGATCGCCGGCGACTACGAGTTCTTCTCGCGGCCGGAATGGGCGGCGCTGCAAAAGGCCTATGGTCTTTCGTTCCGCGCCCAGCGCCAGATGCAGCCCGACTTCATGTATGCGGCAGTTGCCAGCGGCGAGGTCGACGTGATCGCCGGCTACACCAGCGACGGGTTGATCGCGAAATACGATCTCGTCGCGCTCGACGACCCCAGGCACGCGATTCCGCCCTACGACGCCATCCTGCTGCTGGCCCCGAAACGTGCCGGGGACGAGCGGCTCAAGACAGCGCTGCAACCGCTGCTCGGCAAGATCGACATCGCCACCATGCGCGAAGCGAATTTGCGCGCCAGCGGCAACGACGCGAATTCCTCGCCGGATGCGGTCGCGAAGTGGCTGTGGGGGAAGGTGGGCGGGCGGTAGGTTGAGATTTCGTAGGGTGGGCAAAGGCGCGTAAGCGCCGTGTCCACGGTCTCTGGATACGTGTGAGCGGTGGTGGGCACGCTTCCGCCTTCGCTCTTCGAGATACGGCGGACAAGTCGCTTTGCCCACCCTGCGGATTCTCAGGATGGCGGTAGAGCCTACAGCCCCCTGATCATCCCCGCGTTGATCAGCAGGCGGTTCAGCCGCCGCGCTTCGGCGCCGTCCTGGCAGCTGTAGAACACGCCCTTGCAGCGGAGCATGATCTCCTTCTGCTCGGCGAAGGACGGATCGAGCGGGATGCCGGCGGCCTCCTGGATCACCAGCGGCAGATAAGGACCGTCGATCGTGTCCATCACGGCCTTGCTTCTGACCGGCTCGAAATTGACGGCATCGATCGCATAATAGGTCGCGTAGAGGCGCGGATCGTAGGCGTCCAGCCTCTTGCCGAGAGCGCCCTCGTCGAGCCCGGGCTCGAGGATAGCAGGTGCAAACTCCGGCTGATGATCGCCATAGCGCACGATCAGGAAGGGCTCGCCCGGGAACGTCTTCTTCAGGCCCGCGACGAACGCCTTGTATTGCTCGGCGCTGATCGCCTGCCGGCGCAGATATTCGTCGATGGACGGCACATTGCCCGGCGCGCGCCAGTTCGGCAGCAGGTCGGGACGGAAGCGCGTCTCCCAGGGGAAATGATTGGCGCCGAGATAGATGAAGGTGAACAGCGGCTTGTTGGGCGGCTGCTGGCCCATCAGCTGGAGCGCCTTGTCGTAGAAGAAGCCGTCGGGCTCGACGTCCTTGGCACCGAGGTCCTTGGCATCGAGGAAGCGTTCGATGCCAGTCGTCAGCTGGAAGCTGCGCGCGGCCATGAAGCCGCCATGGGCGGGATACAGCGACATCGTGTCGTAGCCGCAACGGCGCAGCGCCAGCGGCAGGCCGCGCTCGACGCGGTTCGAGGCGATGCGTGTCACGAAATAGGCGAAGCGGCCGAATGAGCGCGAGGAGAGACCAGCGAGCACGTTGTATTCGGTGAACCAGCTCGGCCCGCCATTGCTCTCGGCCAGGAACGTGCGCTGCCTGCCGTCCCAGGATTTGAAGTGACTGCCATAGCCCTGCGGCACCTTGATGCCCTGGGCGGCGCGGATGTCGAAGCTCGATTCATCATGGATCATGATGATGTTCGGCCGGCGCCCGGCAGGATGGCAGGAATCGACCAGCGGCATGTTGAGCCGCTCGTTGGTCGCGGCGGCCGATTCCATGAAGCCGTATTGCACGAAATCGGAGACCGAGCTGACGCCGGAGCGGAAGAATTTCGACAGATAGCCGTCGTCGTAATAGCCGCGCCAGGCTTCGTCCGGATGATAGAGCGAATAGCCGACCAGCGCGGCAAGGCAGGCCAGCTTGCAGGCGAACGCCGGCAGACGGCGGATGCGGAACGGATCGAGCCACCACAGCGCATACATCAGCGGCAGCGTGACGAAGCCGGCCAGGATCACCGACCAGCGCAAATTCGGGAAGATCGTGAACAGGAACGCGACGGTGTCGCGGTCGATCATCATCAGGTCGATGAAGTTGACCGTCATCTGGACGACGTCGTGCTTGAGCCGCGACAGCAGCACCAGCACCACGACCATGGTCAGCGACAGCGCGCCTGATAGCGCCGGCCGGCGCAGCAGCGTGATCCAGAAAAAATTGAGGATGCCCCAGGCCAGCGCGAAGGAGAGGCGCGAGCCGAAATCGGTCTCGGTCTGGTACATCAGCGCGAGCGCGGCCAGATGCGGCGCCGCAACCGCGAGCAGCCGCCAGATGCCGAGCGCGGCGACGCTGGCGAGGACGGCGGTGGCGGCCGAAGGACCTGGATTGGGCGCGGACGCCATCGACGACACGCAACTTCTGGTCCGGCGCGATGATACCCAGCGTCTGGCCGGCCCAAGGGCTGAATAAGGGCGGCTAGGGCTCCCGGCGCAGCCGGAAGCCTGCACCATGTCATAAAACTGTAACGGAACGGTCAAGGACAGGCAACGCGCGCCGTGATCCGACCTTCGCTTAATGTTAGCGAGCGGCGATGGGCCGCACGGCGGCCGCCCCATGAGGGCATCGCGGCTCGCAAGTGCTGGAACGGCGCGCCCAGTGACACCGCAGCCCAGCGCGCGCCCTCACGACAGAGACATACGATCCCTCCGCCGCCAATTGCAGCGCAGCATCGATCAGGACACGGCGGAGGTCGCCGTGCTGACACGGTCGGGCCTGGGCTAGGCTGAGCGCCCGCCTTATTGCGGCAGCAGTCCGAGACGCTTGGCGTAGATGCGGTCGACGGCCCGCTTGGGCAGCATCGCCTGCATCATATGCCTCATCGGGTCTGGCGTGACCTGGTAGCGCACCCGTGGCTTGGCCGTCGTGAGCGCCTCGACCACGACTTCGCCAATCCGCTCTGCCGGCAGACCGGCTTCGCCGAGCTTCGTCATGAAGGCCAAGACCTTGTTGAGCGCCGGGAAATAGGGCGAGTTCTTGTAGACGGAGAGATCGATCTGCTCAGCCTTGTCCCAGATCGGGGTCTTCACGGCGCCGGGCGCGACGATGATCACGTCGATGCCGTACAGCATCAATTCACGGCGCAGGCTTTCGGATAGTCCCTCGACCGCGTGCTTTGAGGCGCAATAGGGCGCGGAAAAGGGATTGCCGTTCTTGCCGGCGACCGAGCTGATCATCACAATCCGGCCCTTCGGTCCCTTGAGCGATGGATCAGAGCCGAGCAGCGGACCAAAAGCCTGCGTCGCGATCACAGGACCGATGACGTTGATGTCCATCTGGCGGCGGAATTCATCCGCTGACAGCTCCAGCAGCGGCCCGGCCACGGCGATCCCGGCATTGTTGACGAGGCCGGCAAGCGTCTCGCCGCCCAGCGCCTCACGCACCTGGCGACCGGCGGCAAGCACCGCGGGTTCATCGGTGACGTCGAACATCAACGGAACGAAATTGGCACCGAACTCGGCCTTGAGCCGATCCGCATCGGCCTGCTTGCGGACGCTGCCGAAGACGCGGAAGCCGCGCCCGAGCAGAACTTTTGCAGTAGCCCACCCGATGCCGGTGGACACGCCTGTGACGACGACAGATCGCATGGTCCCCTCCCCTCAAGGTTTCCGCGATCATGTCGGAAAACGGCGGTGGTGCGAAGGGGGAGCGCAGAAGCCGAGACCCAGGAGCCGCAATGGACCCCGGATCAGCAGCGCACCACTTGCGTGATGCGCTGCGTCCGGGAGACGACTTAGTTCTTGGACTTGTCGACCAGCGCGCCCTTCTTGATCCAGGGCATCATGTCGCGCAGCTTGGCGCCGACTTCCTCGATCGGGTGCTGGGCGAGCTTGGCGCGGGTCGCCTTGAACGAGGTCTGGTTGACCTTGTTTTCGAGCATCCAGTCGCGGGCGAACTTGCCGCCCTGGATGTCGGCGAGAACGCGCTTCATCTCGGCCTTGGTCTCCGCGGTCACGATGCGCGGGCCGGTGACGTACTCGCCGTACTCCGCGGTATTGGAGATCGAGTAGTTCATGTTGGCGATGCCGCCTTCATAGATCAGGTCGACGATCAGCTTCACTTCGTGCAGGCACTCGAAATAGGCCATCTCGGGCGCGTAGCCGGCTTCGACCAGGGTCTCGTAGCCGCCCTTGATCAGCTCGACCAGGCCGCCGCAGAGCACGACCTGCTCGCCGAACAGGTCGGTCTCGCACTCTTCCTTGAAGGTGGTCTCGATGATGCCGGCGCGGCCGCCGCCGACGGCCGACGCATAGGACAGGCCGAGGTCATGGGCGTTGCCCGAGACGTCCTTGGCGATCGCGATCAGGCAGGGCACGCCGCCGCCGCGCTGATACTCCGAGCGCACGGTGTGGCCGGGGCCCTTCGGCGCGATCATAAGCACGTCGAGATCGGCGCGCGGGTCGAGCAGGTTGAAGTGGACGTTGAGGCCGTGCGCGAACACCAGGGCGGCGCCCTTCTTCATGTTGTCGTGCAGGTGCTCGCGGTAGATGTCGCCCTGGAGCTCGTCCGGGGTCAGCATCATGACGAGGTCGGCCCATTTGGCGGCTTCGGCGACTTCCATCACCTTGAAGCCGGCGGCTTCTGCCTTCTTGACCGAGCTCGAGTCCTTGCGCAGCGCAATGGCGACGTCCTTGACGCCGGAATCCTTCAGGTTGAGCGCATGGGCGTGGCCCTGGCTGCCATAGCCGACGATGGCGACCTTCTTGCCCTTGATCAGGTTCAGGTCGGCGTCGCGATCGTAATAAACACGCATGGGTCGTTTCCTCGTTCAGGTGGCCAGAATCGGCCGTTGGTCAGGTCTTGGCAGTGAAATTTGCGGATTTCGGGGGCTGTCTAGAGCATTTTCAGCCCCCTGGGAAACCCGTTTCTGCATGGAAAACTGCGGCATCATGCATCCATGAAGACGGGGTAGAGGGAGACCAGCAGCAGGATCGCCATCAGGATATTGAAGGCGCGGACCAGCCGCTCGGAGGTCAGGACCGGCCGCAACGCGGTACCGAACAGCGCCCAGACCACGCACGACATTGACCCCACCAGCAGGCTGATTAAAGTCTGGATCGCGATGTTGAGCGGGAATTGGGCGATGGCCGCAAAGGCGGTGATGGTGCCGATCACGATCACCCAGCCCTTGGCATTGATCCACTGGAACATGGCTGCGCCCCAGAAGGTCATCGGACGGCGACCATCACCTTCACCCGGCCTGGTCGGGCCGGACATGGCGATCACGGCAGCAAGATAAACGAGATAGGCCGCACCGGCATATTTCAGGAGAGTCTGGAGGATCGGGTAGGCCAGGAACACCGAGCCGAGCCCGAGGCCGACGGCGGCGATCATGAAGGCGAAGCCGATGACGACGCCGACAATGTGGGGGATGGTGCGCCGGAAGCCGTAGGTCAGGCCCGAGGACAGCAGCATGATGTTGTTCGGCCCGGGCGTGAAATACATCACGACCATGAAGATGAGGAAGGCATAGAGCAGCGACTGGGACATGTTCACCTCACGCCGTTTTCGGCAACGGTTCTTCGGGTAACGCCTTGGGCCGCTTCGCCAGCACCATCACAGCGATACCGCCAATCACGGTCAGCATGCCGGCGAGGCGCAACGGGCCGAACCGCTCGCCGAACACGATGCTGGAGGCGGCCGAGCCGACGAACGGGACCAGCAGCGCAAACGGCACCACTTGCGCGGCGGGATAGTCACGCAGCAGCCGGCCCCAGAGCCAGTAGGCGATGCTGGTGGAGATGCCGCCAAGCGCCAGCATGCAGAGAGCCGCTGTCAGCGACATGTGGCTCAGCGATGTCCATGTCGGCGCGGGACCATTGGCGATCAGCGCCAGCACGAACAGCGGCACGGCCGCGGCGAGGCACAGCCATGCGAACAGGTCGAACATCGGCACGCCGCGGGCGCCGCGCAGCAGCAGATTGCCGACGGCAAAGCTGACCGGCGAGATCATCAGCACCGCAAACGCGGCGACGCTGAAATCATAGCCGACCGTACCGCAGATCATCAGAAGGCCGATCGCAGCGACACCAACGCCGAGCGCCTGCATCGGCGTCGGCCGCTCGCCAAAGGCGATCGCGGCAAAGCCGATCGTGAACAGCGCCTGGCTCTGCACGACGACGCTGGTCAGCCCCACCGGCACGCCATGGGCGATGCCATAGGCCTGGCTCAGGAACTGACCGAGGAACAGCGTAAAGCTGATCGCGATCAGCAGCGACCAGGCAACCTTGGGCTTGCGGATGAACAGGCATGGGATCGCAGCGACGCCGAAACGCAGCGCCGTCATCAGCTCCGGCGAAAGCTCGTCGAGCGCGATCCGGCTCGCCACGAAGGCAAGCCCCCAGATGATCGCCACCAGGATGGCGATGAGGATATCGGCCGGCTTCATTGTTGTTCTCGGTTCTGCCCTGTCGTGCAGCCCTGTTGTTATTGGTCTAGCCTTGCTCGCCGGCTCTTGGTTTGCGCAGCAGATACGTGCCGTGCATCGGTGCGTGGTAATCGGCCGAGACCAGCGCGAAGCCGACGTCGGTCAGCATCCGCTCCATCACCCAGCCGAACGTGGAGTATTCGTCGCGCATATGCGTGACGACGCCTTCGCGCGAAAAATCGTGATTCTTGATCTGGTAGTCGGCCCATTGCTCGACGTCGCGCTCGATCGCGTCGGGCATGGAGGCATAGACGATGTCGCGCAGATAGAAGCTCGCGCCCGGCTTCAGCGCACGATAGATCCGCGACATCGCCACCGCCTTCCAGAAATCCGGCAGGTGGTGCAGCGTGAATTCGCTGACGATCAGGTCGTAGGATTCCGGCCGATAGGCGAAGCTGAGCAGGCCGGCGGACTGGGTGCGCACGGGCGCCTTGCGATCACGCGCGTAGATCTCGGCAAGCGCCAGCATCGCCGGCGAGATGTCGATGGCGTCGACCTCGGCGCCCAGCAGCGCGGCTTCGGTCGCCAGCACGCCGTTGCCGCAGCCGATGTCGGCGATGCGCCAGCCGCGCTGGACACCCAGCATTTTCAGCGCGGCGCGCGCCCGCAGATCGGCATCGTCGTGGGCGTCGTAGATCGAGGCGACGGCGGGCTCGATCCCCATCCGGTTCCGCTCGTTATAGTACCAGTCGCGCGCCAGCATGGTTCACATCCCTTCAGGCCCGCGGCCGATCGCGGCAACGCCGGTGCGCGACACCTCCACGAGGCCGAGCGGGCGCATCAGGTCGATATATTGATTGATCTTGTCCGTATTGCCTGTGATCTCGAACACAAAGCTCTCGGTCGTAGCGTCGATCACCCGGGCGCGGAACGCATCCGCGAGCCTGAGCGCCTCGACCCGATGCTCGCCCTGCCCGCGCACCTTCACCATGGCGAGCTCACGCTCGATCGAGCGCTTGGTCTGGGTCATGTCGACGACGCGGTAGACCGGGATCATGCGGTCGAGCTGGTGCTTGATCTGCTCGATCACCATCGGCGTACCCGTGGTGACGATGGTGATGCGCGACAGGTGCTTTTGGGCCTCGGTCTCCGAGACCGTAAGGCTTTCGATGTTGTAACCGCGGCCCGAGAACAGGCCGATGACGCGCGCGAGCACGCCCGGCTCGTTCTGCACGAGCACCGAGAGCGTATGCGTCTCGTTGGGATCGTGGCGGTCCTCGATGAAGTAGGCGGATGCGGGCTGGTTCATTGTCGTCCCCTCTTGTCTCTTCCTCACGCCATCGCTGACGCGTCCGTCCCGACCCAACGGCGGAACAGATCGAAATCGATATTGCCGCCGGTCAGCACGAGACCGACGCGCTTGCCCTTCAACTTGCTCTTTTCCTGTAGCGCCGCGGCGAGCGCGGCGGCGCCCGCGCCTTCGGCGAGATTATGCGTGTCGGTCCAGAGCGCACGGATTGCGGCCGCGACCTCAGCGTCGGTGACCTGGACGATGCGCGAGGCGCCCTTGCGGATCAGCGCGAACGCCTCGGCGTCCGGAATGCGCGTCGCCATGCCGTCGGCGAGCGTGTTGCTGGTCTCGGTCGTCACGATCTTTCCGGCCGCAAACGACAGCGCGTAGGACGGAGCTTCCGTCGACTGCACGCCGACGATCTCGGTCTTCAGGCCGAGCAGGTCCCGCGCCATGATGCAGCCGCAGATGCCGGAGCCCTGCCCGATCGGCACATAGAGAATGTCGAGGTCCGGCGCGGTCTTGAACAGCTCAAGCGCATAAGTGGCGACGCCGAGCACGAGGTCGGGGTGGAACGACGGCACCATATGGAGCCCGGTAAACTGCGCGCGGCGCGCGGCTTCCTCACGCGCGGCCTGGAAGTCCTCGCCATGCTCGACGAGCTCGGCGCCAAACGCCTTCATCGCGCGATTCTTCTCGGCCGAATTGCCTGATGGCACGTAGATCACCGCGGGCACGCCGTGGCGGCTCGCCGCGAACGCCAGGCTCTGGCCGTGATTGCCGCGCGTTGCCGAGATGATGCCGGGCGTGTTCGGCCGCTCGCGCTTCAACCGCTCGAGATAGACCAGCCCGCCGCGCACCTTGAAAGCCCCGATCGGCGTGTGGTTCTCGTGCTTGACCACGACCTGCGCGCCGAGCCGCTCGGCGAGCAGCGGCCAGGCGTGCGCCGGCGTTGCCGGCACCGCCTGCCCCACGATCGCATGTGCGCGCTCGAGCTCGGTCAGGTCGAACATGGCCTCACACCAGCGCCTTGCCGCCGGCGAAGGCCTTGGCGGTGGCCTCGTCGTTGGCCTGCTCCGGCAACAGCATCTCGTTGTGCGCCTTGCCGGAGGGGATCATCGGGAAGCAGTTTTCGAGCGCGGCGACGCGGCAGTCGAACAGCACCGGGCGCTTGACCGAGATCATCTCCTGGATGGCGCCGTCGAGATCGCCGGGCTTGTGCACCTGGATGCCGACGCCGCCATAGGCTTCCGCGAGCTTGACGAAGTCCGGCATCGCCTCCGAGTAGGAATGCGACAGGCGGTTGCCGTGCAGCAGCTGCTGCCACTGCCGCACCATGCCCATGTATTGGTTGTTCAGGATGAAGATCTTGATCGGCAGCTCGTACTGAACCGCCGTCGACATCTCCTGCATCGTCATCTGCACCGAGGCATCGCCCGCGATGTCGATGACGAGGCTGTCGGGATGGGCCACCTGCACGCCGACCGCCGCCGGCAGGCCGTAGCCCATGGTGCCGAGACCGCCCGACGTCATCCAGCGATGCGGCTCCTCGAAACCGAAGAACTGCGCCGCCCACATCTGGTGCTGGCCGACTTCCGTCGTGATGTAGGTATCCCTGCCGCGCGTCGCCTCGAACAGGCTCTGGATCGCATGCTGCGGCAGGATGACGTCGTTGCTCTTCCTGTAATAGAGCGAGTTACGGGCACGCCACTGTGCGATCTGCTGCCACCACGCCTTGATGTCGGGCTTCTTCGCCTCCGCCTTGAACACCTGGAGGATGTCGCCGAGGATATTGCCGCAATCGCCGATGATCGGCACGTCGACGCGGATGTTCTTGTTGATCGAGGATGGGTCGATGTCGATGTGGATCTTCTTCGAGCCCGGCGAGAACGCGTCGACCCGGCCGGTGATGCGGTCGTCGAAACGCGCGCCGACGCACAGCATGACGTCGCAATCATGCATCGTCATGTTGGCCTCATAGGTGCCGTGCATACCGAGCATGCCGAGCCAATTCTTGCCCGACGCCGGATAGGCACCGAGGCCCATCAGCGTCGAGGTGATCGGGAATCCGGTGACCTCGACCAGTTCGCGCAGCAGCTTGGTCGCCTCGGGGCCGGAATTGATGATGCCACCGCCGCTGTAGATCACGGGGCGCTTGGCATTGGCGAGCAGCGCCACGGCCTTGCGGATCTGGGTCGCATCGCCCTTCACACGCGGCGCGTAAGAGCGATGCACGTCGGATTTGCGCGGCGGGTGGTAGGTGCCGGTCGCGAACTGCACGTCCTTGGGCACGTCGACGAGCACCGGGCCGGGACGGCCGGTCGTCGCGACATAGAAGGCCTCGTGCAGCACTTTGGCGAGATCGTTGACGTCGCGCACCAGCCAATTGTGCTTGGTGCAGGGACGCGTGATGCCGACGGTGTCGCATTCCTGAAACGCGTCGTTGCCGATCAGATGCGTCGGCACCTGGCCGGAGATGCAGACCAGCGGGATCGAGTCCATCAGCGCGTCGGTCAGCGGCGTCACCATGTTGGTGGCGCCGGGGCCGGAGGTCACCAGTGCAACACCCGGCTTGCCGGTCGAGCGCGCATAGCCTTCGGCCGCATGGCCCGCGCCCTGCTCGTGGCGGACCAGGATGTGCTGGACCTCGCTCTGCTGGAAGATCTCGTCATAGATCGGAAGCACCGCGCCGCCGGGATAGCCGAAAATGTCGGTCACGCCGTGATCGATGAGCGCGCGGACGATCATCGCGGCGCCGGTCATCTGGTTCGGATCGTGGCTCTTGTCGCTCATTGGCTTGCTCCGGATGCGCTGTTGTCAGCGGCTTCGTTCGTGTCTGGTTCGGGAAATAAAAAAGGCCCCGAAGAGGGCCCATGCACACCGCCTGTCATGTGGATGGCAGCTAGCCACCCCCGGCGGTGTGCCTGGGTACGACGGCGATAAGGAGTTTGGTAATAATGTTACGCATGGCAGGCGCCCGGCTTCCCAAAGGTTGCGCGAAACATAGCGGCCAAAGCCTGGATGTCAAGGCGATGCGGCCGTCCCCGCGCGATTTTGGCAGTGTAGCGGTGTTCCCCGGGTTCGGCGAGAGGTAAATTCTGGAACCCGGACAGAAAAGCGGCTCAGGCGGGATCGCGGGCCGCGTTCACAACGGCGGCGAGCCATCCCCCCGCCTCCCCGGGCTTCACCCATTCGAACTCAGGCAATTGGTGCCGGAACCAGGTGAATTGCCGCTTGGCATAGTGGCGGGTGTCGGCGCGGCCGATTCCTGCGGCGTCCCCCAGGCTGAGCTCACCGCGCAGATGCCGGATCAGGGCCGGCACGCCGTGCGCCTTCATCGCCGGCAGCAGCGGATCGAAGTTTTTGGCGGCGAGCTGCTCGACCTCCTTCAACGCACCGGCGCCCAGCATGGCATCAAAGCGGGCATCGATGCGGGCGTAGAGTTCGTCGCGCTCGGGAGCGAGAAATACCGCATGAAAACTGTCCTTCGGCAGCAGCGGCGGCTGACCCTCCCGGTGCCAGTCGAGCAGCGAACGGCCGGTCGCCTCGACCACCTCGAGCGCGCGCGCGATCCGGGTGCGGTCGCGCAGATTCAATCGCCCGGCCGCACTGGGATCACGACGCGCCAGTTCCGCATGAAGCGCCTCCGCGCCGTTGCGTTCCAGCCGCGCGCGCACATCCTCGCGCACCTCGGCAGGAATTGGCGGCACCACGGAGAGCCCCACCGTCAGCGCTTTGAAATAGAGCCCGGTGCCACCGATGAAGATCGGCAGACGGCCTTCCGCTTTCGCCTCGTCGAGCGCCTTGGCGGCATCACTCACCCAGGCACCGGCCGAAAAATTCACGGCTGCATCGACATGACCGTACAGGCGATGCGGCGCGCGCGCTTCCTCGCTTTGTGTGGGGCGCGCCGTGATGACCCGCAGGTCGCGATAAACCTGCATGGAATCGGCATTGATGACGACCCCGCCCGTGCTGAGGGCAAGCTCCAGCGCCAGCGCCGACTTGCCGCTGGCGGTCGGGCCTGCGATAAGCACGGCCTTGCCAACATGGCTTCTGCTGACTTGCCCCTCGCTCACGAAAACCTCAAATGTCCCTCGTCGCCACGCTGATCTGCAATCCCGACAATCCCGCGCTCGACTCCACCATCGTCGATGGCGCCCGCGCCGTGCTGCCTCAGGCGGCTCCCGCGCACTGGCTGTTCGACGGGGTTGCGGTCGACATTCCCTTCGGCGCCGACAGTAACCTCGAAGGCGACCGTCACGCCATCGAGCAGCGGCTCCGCGAGCTTCGCGGCGACCTGCCCGTCGACATCGTCGTGCAGCCAGTCGGCGCCCGGCGCAAGAAGCTTTTTCTCGCCGACATGGATTCCACCATGATCGGCCAGGAATGCATCGACGAACTCGCCGATCTCGTCGGGATGAAGGCCCACGTCGCCGCCATCACCGAACGCGCGATGCGAGGCGAGATCGAGTTCGAGCCGGCGCTGCGAGAGCGCGTCGCGCTGCTGAAGGACCTGCCCGCCGGCGTCGTCGACGAGGTGCTGGCCAAGCGCATCACGCTGACCCCGGGCGGCCGCGAACTGGTCGCGACCATGCGCGCCCACGGCGCCTATACCTGCCTCGTCTCCGGCGGCTTCACGCTGTTCACGACCGCAGTCGCCGCCAAGATCGGCTTCCAGGAGAACCGCGCCAACGAGCTGGTCGTGCGCGACGGCAAGTTCACCGGCGAGGTGAAGGAGCCGATTTTGGGCCGCGCGGCGAAGCTCGCGACGCTGGTGGATCTGATGGAGTCGTTCGATCTCGACGACATCGACTCGGTCGTGGTCGGCGACGGCGCCAATGATCTCGCGATGATCCAGGCCGCGGGGCTGGGCGTCGCCTATCACGCCAAGCCGGCCGTAGCGGCGGCTGCGGCGGCGCGGATCGATCACGGCGACCTCACAGCGCTGCTGTATGCGCAGGGGTATCGGCGGGACGAGTTCGTGGAGGGGTGACACTATCGTCGGTCCGGGATGGTGCGAAGCACCAGACCCGGAACCTCGAGATTCCGGGTTCGATGCTTCGCATCGCCCCGGAATGACGGATGAAGTTACTGCACGCTCAGCGCCACGAACCGCAGCTCGCCGTCGGCGTTCGACACCAGCAGCAGCACCGACTTCTTGCCGTCCTTCTTGAGCTGGTCGACCCGCTTCTGGATGTCGGCGCCGCTGGTGACCGCCTCCTGCGCGACCTCGACGATGACGTCGCCGGCTGAGAGGCGCTTCTCGGCGGCGTCGGAATTGGCGTCGACATTGGTGACGACCACGCCCTTGACGCTCTCCTTGATCTTGTAGCGGGTGCGCAAATCCTTGCTCAGGCTTGCCAAATCCAGGCCGAGCGCCTTCTGCGTCACTGGCTTCTCGGGCGCGGGCTCGTCGGTCTTCACCGCGGCCTGCACCTTCTCGGGATCCTGGAGGCGGCCGAGCGTGACCTTCTTGGTTTCTTCCTTGCCCTTGCGGATGATGATGACGTCGACTTCCTTGCCGACCGCCGTGTCGGCGACGACGCGGGACAGGTCCTTCGGATCCTTGACGTCCTTGCCGTCGAACTTGACGACGACGTCGCCCGGCTCGATGCCGGCCGGCTTGGCCGGGCCCTTGTCGTCGACGCCCGCAACCAGCGCGCCGCGCGCCGGCTTGATGTTGAGGCTTTCGGCGATCTCGTCGGTAACGCTCTGGATCCGCACGCCGAGCCAGCCACGGCGCAGCTCGCCGAACTGACGGAGCTGGTCGACGACGCCCGCAACCGTCTTCGAGGGCACGGCGAAGCCGATGCCGATCGAGCCGCCGGAGGGCGAGATGATCAGCGTGTTGACGCCGATGACGTCGCCATCGAGGTTGAACAGCGGACCGCCGGAATTGCCGCGGTTGATGGATGCGTCGGTCTGGATGTAGCTGTCATAGGGACCCGAGGAGATGTCGCGGTTCTTGGCCGAGACGATGCCGGCCGTCACCGTGCCGCCCAGGCTGAACGGGTTGCCGATCGCGACCACCCAGTCGCCGAGACGCAGCTTGTCGCTATCGCCGAACTTCACCGCGACCAGCGGCTTGGTCGGCTTGAACTTCAGCACCGCGAGATCGGTCTTCTTGTCGACCCCGACCAGCTCGGCCTTGATCTTGGTACCGTCGTTGAGAATGACGTTGATCTCGTCGGCATCCGCGATGACGTGGTTGTTGGTGACGACGACGCCCGATGTGTCGATGATGAAGCCGCTTCCGAGCGAGTTGGTCTTGCGCGGCGGCGGGCCGCTGTCGCCGCGCTCGCCACCCTTGCTGCTGCCGCCCGGACCTTTGCGGTTCTTGAAGAAGTCGTCGAAGAACTCCTCGAAGGGCGAGCCGGGCGGCAATTGCGGCATGGCATTGCTGCCGCCGCCCTTGGCCTCGACGGTCTGCGAGGTCGAGATGTTGACGACCGCGTCGATCACCTTCTCGGCGACGTCGGCGATGCCCTCCGGTCCGCGCGCATAAGCCGGCGTGCCGAACGCGCTGAAAGCAGCGACGGCGAGCGCGGCCAGCCCAATTCGCACACCAAGTCGCGAGCGGGACGGGGCAATGGTGGCAGCGGTCATTGTGATCTCCAGAGAAAGGGATTCGGCGCCAGACTGCGCTTGACGGGGGGACGGCGCAAGCGCGGAGCTTAACGGGCCTCAAGACCCCGATAATACGGCGAAAACCGGTCTCTCGCCTTCACTTTGGCGTTGGCGCGCCGCCTAAATGGGGCGCCGCATGACCCAGATCAGGACCAGGCCGACGACGGCCGAACCGATCCCGACCGCCCGCAGGATGTTGTCCGGCGTGGCGATGGCGCTCTTCATGGCCTTGCGCATCCAGTTGGGACTTGCCGCGAACATCAAGCCTTCCAGCACGAACAGGATGCCCAAGCCGATGAGGAAGTCGGCGAACGCAATGGACCTCATCGGATTGGAACCTCCCGTTATGCTGTTCTTGTCTGGACGAAGGGCGGCGAGATCCGCCGCCCTCTAGCTTACGGCTTAGCCGGCGTCTCGGTCGCCGTCTTGCCGGACGGGTTACTAAAGTACCGGAAGAAATCCGAGTCCGGCCGCAGCAGGAAGCGGGTGTCGTTCGAACGCAGCCCGTTCTCGTAAGCCGTCATCGACCGGTAGAAGGCGAAGAAGTCGGCATCCTTGCTGTAGGCTTCGGCGAACAGGCGGTTGCGCTCGGCATCGCCGGCACCCCGGGTCTGCTCGGCCTGCGAATTCGCCTCCGCGACGATGACGGTCGCCTCACGATCGGCCTTGGACTTGATCTCCTGGGCCTTCTGACCACCCTGCGCGCGGAACTCGGCCGCCTCGCGCTCGCGCTCGGTCTTCATGCGCAGATAGACCGCCTGGCTGTTCTGCTCCGGCAGGTCGGCGCGGCGGATCCGCACGTCGACGACCTGGATGCCGTAGCCGTCGGCCTCGCGATCGAGCTGGTCGCGGATGCGCTGCATCAGCTTCTCGCGGTCGTCGCGCACCACGTTGATGAAGGTGACCTCGCCCAGCACGCGGCGCAGCGCCGCGTTCAGGAGCGTGGTGAGCTGGATGTTGGCAGCCTGGATCGAGCCGACGCTCTGATAGAAGCGCAGCGCATCTTTGATGCGGTAGCGCGCGAAGGCATCGACCACGAGACGCTTCTGATCGGAGGCGATCGCTTCCTGCGACGGGTTCTCCAGATCGAGGATCCGCTTGTCGATGTTGATCACCGAATTCCACGGCGCCTTGAAGTGCAGACCGGGTGCGGTGACGACGTCGACGGGCCGGCCGAACTGGAGCACGATGGTCTGCTCGGTCTGCTGCACCGTGAACAGCGACATGTAGCCGACGATCACGACGAGCAGGAGCCCAAGCAGCGTGACGATACCTGTGACCGGGGACCTCATCGGTTGCCTCCGCTCGACTGCGGACCGGTGGTAGGCGGCCGCTTGGTCGTCAGCTCGCCGAGCGGCAGATAGGGCACAATGCCCTGGCCCGAGGGCCCGCCGTCATAGACCAGCTTGTCCGCGCCGCCGAGCACGCGCTCCATCGTCTCCAGATAGATCCGTTCACGCGTCACGTCGGGCGCCTTCTTGTATTCCTCGTAAACCTTCAGGAAGCGCGCGCTCTGGCCCTTGGCCTCGGCGACCGCCTGCTCCTTGTAGCCTTCGGCGTCTTGCAGGATCTTGGCCGAGCGGCCGCGCGCCTGCGGCACCACCTGGTTGGCGTAGGTCTGCGCCTCGTTCTGCAACTGCTCGAGATTGGCGCGCGCCGCCTGGACGTCGCGGAACGCATCGATCACCTGCGCCGGCGGATCGACCTTCTGCATCTGCACTTGGGTGACCTGAATGCCGGCGCCATAGCTGTCCAGCGTCCTCTGGATCAGCTCCTGCACGCCCTGCTCGGTGACGTTGCGTGCGCCGGTCAGGATCGGCTGGATCTGCGAGCGGCCGATCACCTCGCGCATCGCACTCTCGGAGACCGCCTTCACGGTGCCTTCGGGATTCTGGATGTTGAAGAGGAAGTCGCCTACGCCGTCCGGCTTGATGCGCCAGAGCACCGTGAAGTCGACGTCGACGATGTTCTCGTCGCCGGTCAGCATCAGGCTCTCTTCCGGCACGTCACGAATGGAGCGGCCGCGCCGCGCCGGATCGTCGATCAGCGTCATGCCGATCGAGATGGTGTTGACGCGCAGCGCCTTGGGCAGCAGCACTGTCTCGATCGGATAGGGCAGATGATAGTTCAGGCCCGGCTGCACGGTGCGAACATGCTTGCCGAAGCGCAGCACGACGCCGAGCTCTTCGGACTGCACGCGGAAGAAGCCCGACAGCAGCCAGAACGCGACGATCAGCAGCACGATCAGCGTGATGCCGATGCCGGAGAAATAGCCGCCCGGCATGATCTGCTGGAGGCGGTCCTGGCCGCGCCGCAGAAGGTCTTCCAGATCCGGCGGCCTCGGCCCGACCGGTTGCGGGCCTGAGCCCCATGGTCCCTTCGGACCCGAGCCCCATGGGCCACCGCCCTGATTCTTCCACGGCATTCGACGCTCTCCTCGGCAGGGTGGAATTGCCCCCGCCCGCTTTGTCCGGTCCGCTTTATAGGGGACAGGCAAGTCCCTTACAACGCAGCGGTGACCGTCTTCCGAGCTATGCTCGGGCACGAAAAAGTCAATGTAAACATTGAAGAAAGCGGTTAATGGCCGCGCCGCCGACGATATGTCACATAGGAGTATTCGGCGCTGTCTTCGCCTGCGGCAGGATGGCGGACACGCGCCACCTCGTCCCATTCCGCCTTGTCGATGTCGAAATACGTGTCGCCTTCGGGTCGCGCATGCACTTCGGTGATTTCGAGGCGATCGGCGCGATCGAGCCATTGCCGAAAGATCTCGGCGCCGCCGATCACCGCGATCTCGGCGACCGAACGCCGCAGGGCATCGCCACGCGCGACCGCGTCGGCGTCCGCGGCCGATGTCGTGACGACAGCGCCATTGGCGCGATAACCCGCATCGCGCGTGATGACGATATTCGTGCGGCCCGGCAGCGGACGGCGGGGCAATGATTCAAAGGTCTTGCGGCCCATGATCACGGGCCTGCCGATCGTCAGCGCCTTGAAGCGCTGCATGTCGGATTTCAGTCGCCACGGCATCGCGTTGCCCGCGCCGATGACGCCGTTCTCCGCAATCGCGACGACGAAGACGATCTCCATCAGGGCGCACTCCCGGCAAGCCGCGTCAGCGCCGGCCCGGTGACGCGGCACAGCGTCCAGTCGTCCATCATGACGGCGCCGAGCGACTTGTAGAACGCGATCGACGGCGCGTTCCAGTCGAGCACCGCCCATTGCAGGCGCGACCAGCCGTTCTCGACGCATTCCCTTGCGAGATAGACCAGCAGCGCCTTGCCGAGGCCCCTGCCCCGATGCGACGGCCGCACGTAGAGATCTTCGAGATAGATGCCGTGGCGGCCGCTGAAGGTGGAGAAATTCGCAAACCACACCGCGAAGCCGACCGGCTCGCCGTCCCACTCGGCGATCGCGCAATAGAGTTGCGGTCGCTCCCCGAACAGCGCGTCAGTGATGTCGGCTTCGGTCGCCTCGACCTCGTGCGAGAGTTTTTCGTATTCGGCGAGTTCTCGGATGAAAGCGAGAACGAGCCCGGCTTCGCCCGGGCGCACACGGCGAATGTTGAGCGACATCGGCGCTAAACCGCGACTTCCGCCTTGATGTGCGGATGCGGATCGTAGCCGACGAGCTCGAAATCCTCAAAGCGGAAGGAGAAGATGTCCTTCACATCGGGATTGATCCGCATCACCGGCAGCGCGCGCGGCGCGCGCGAGAGCTGAAGCCGGGCCTGCTCCAGATGGTTGGAATAGAGATGGGTATCGCCGAACGAATGCACGAAGTCACCGGGCTTCAGGCCGGTGACCTGCGCCACCATCATGGTCAGCAGCGCATAGGAGGCGATGTTGAAGGGCACGCCGAGGAAGACGTCGGCCGAGCGCTGATAGAGCTGGCAGGACAGCTTGCCGCCTGCGACGTAGAACTGGAACAGGCAATGGCATGGCGGCAGCGCCATCTTGTCGACTTCGGCTGGATTCCACGCCGAGACGATCAGGCGGCGCGAGTCCGGATTGCGCTTGATCATGTCGACCACGTTCGCAATCTGGTCGATGCTGCGGCCGTCAGGCGCCGGCCAGGAGCGCCATTGATGACCATACACCGGGCCGAGATCGCCATTGGCGTCCGCCCATTCGTCCCAGATGGTGACGCCGTTGTCGCGCAGATATTTGATGTTGGTGTCGCCCTTCAGGAACCACAGCAGCTCGTGGATGATCGCCTTCAGCGGCAGCCGCTTGGTGGTCAGCATCGGGAAGCCGGCCGACAGATTGAAGCGCATCTGATGGCCGAACACCGAGAGCGTGCCGGTACCGGTCCGGTCGGTCTTTTCGGCGCCGTCTGAAAGAATCCGCTCGAGCAGGTCCTGATACTGGTGCATGTGCGACTTAGCCTTTGGGGAGCCGGCGAACTTAGCGGCCGCCCCCGCGCTGCAACAGCGGCGATTCGCTGTCCGCTCCGATTATACCCGGAAAAGTGAGCGGTCCCGACGCAAACGACAAGGGGCGGAACTTAACGTCCCGCCCCTCGCCTATCGGCTTGAAAGTACTGCTTAAGTGGCCGGCTTCAGCACCGGGGTCCATTTCGCGATCTCATTCTTGACGAGGGTGGCCAGCGCCTCCGGCGTCCGCTCCGCAGGGCCCGGGATGACGCTGCCAAGCTCGAGCAGGCGCTTCTTCACGGTCTCGTCGTCGAGCGCCTTGTTGGCCGCAGCGTTCAGGCTGGCCAGGATCGCCGGCGAGGTTCCCTTGGGCGCGAACATCGCATTCCAGGCCTGGGCCTGGAATTTCGGCAGGCCCGCTTCCGCCGTGGTCGGCACGTTCGGCAGCGACGGATTGCGCTCCGGCGTTGCGATCGCATAGGCCTTGATGGTGCCGGCATTGATCTGCGGCACGGCGTTGACAATCTGGTCGCACATGTAGTCGACCTGGCCCGCCACCAGCGCGTTCATCGCAGGTCCCGTGCCGTTGAACGGCACGCCGACCGGCTTGATGTCGAGGATCGAGTGCAGAAGCTCGCAGGAGACGTGCGAGACCGAGCCGACGCCGGCATGGGCAGCGTTCACCTTCTCGGCGTTGGCCTTCACATAGGCCACGAACTCCTTCAAATCCTTCGGCGGAAAGTCCTTGCGCGCGAGGATCAGGATCGGGGTACCCGCGAGCAGCGCGATCGGCTCGAAGTCCTTCTCGGGGTGATAGGCGAGCTTGGGATAGAGCGGCACGGAGGCGGCATGGGTGCCCATATGCCCGGTGATGAGCGTATAGCCGTCATTGGCCGCGCGCGCGCCGCGGGTGGTTGCGGTGGTGCCGCCGGCGCCGACCACGTTCTCGATGATGATGCTCTGTCCCAGCGTCTGCGCCATATGCCCGGTGACGATGCGCGAGATCACGTCAGTCGGTCCGCCAGCCGCGAACGGTACGATCATGGTGATGCTGCGCGTCGGATAAGTCTGCGCATCGGCCGGCGCAACAAAAGCGCACAGCGAGGCGAGCGCTGCGGCACATGCGCTCGTGAGCGCGCGAATGAAGGTCATGTCGATCCCCGTCGTTCCCTTGGACACAGCAAAATGCCGGCCCAAAGGCCGGCATTTTCATTTCACGAAGCTGTAACACAAGTCGATTCGACTTCCGAATGCGGCGTGCCGACGCAGGAGCGCAGCGCCGACGCAGAAGCCCCCTAGTTCTCGGACTCGGTGAACACCTGATCCCGCTTCGACCGCAACACAGGCAGCACCGTGAGCAGCAGCAGGCTCGCCGCGATCGCGAGCAGCACCGCCGACAGCGGACGCGTCAGGAACACGCTCCAGTCGCCGCGCGAGATCAGCAGCGCACGACGCAGGTTCTCTTCCATCAGCGGTCCGAGCACCATGCCGAGCAGCAGCGGTGCCGGCTCGAAATCGTGCTTGATCAGCCAGTAGCCGACGAGACCGAACACGCCGGCAAGGATGACGTCGACCGGCGCGTTGTTCACCGAGTAGATGCCGATCGCGCAGAAGATCACGATCGAGGGGAACATCAGCCGGTACGGCACGCGAAGCAACCGGACCCAGATTCCGACCAGCGGCAGGTTGATGATGATCAGCATCAGATTGCCGATCCACATCGAGGCGATCATGCCCCAGACGAGGTCGGGCTGCTTCTGCATCACCTGCGGACCCGGCACGATGCCGTGGATGGTCATTGCGCCCACCATCAGCGCCATCACCGCGTTCGGCGGGATGCCGAGCGTCAGCAGCGGGATGAAGGAGGTCTGCGCCGCAGCGTTGTTGGCGCTTTCCGGCGCCGCCACGCCCTCGATCGCACCGCGGCCGAACCGCGACGGGTTCTTGGCGAGCTTCTTCTCGAGCGTATAGGCCGCAAACGAGGCGATGACCGCGCCGCCGCCCGGCAGGATGCCGAGGATCGAGCCGAGCACGGTGCCGCGCAGGATCGGCGGCGTCGAGTCGATCAGATCCTTCTTGGTCGGCATCAAGCCGGTGATCTTCTGCTGCACGAGATCGCGGTTCATCTCCGCGCCATGGTCGAGGTTGCGGATGATCTCGGCGAAGCCGAACACGCCCATCGCCACCGTCGCAAAGCCGAGGCCGTCGGCAAGCTCCGGAATGTTGAAGGCCATGCGCGAAGCGCCGGTCTCGATGTCCGAGCCGACCATCGACAGCAGCAGGCCAAACACGATCATCGCGATCGCCTTCAGCACCGAGCCCTTGGCCAGCACGACCGCAAAGATCAAGCCGAGCACCATCAGCGAGAAATACTCGGCCGGGCCGAACGCCAGCGCCAGCTTGGTCAGCGGCGCGCCGAGCACGGCAATCAGCACGGTCGCAACGCAGCCGGCGAAGAACGAGCCGATCGCCGCGATCGCGAGCGCCGGGCCGGCGCGGCCCTGCTTGGCCATCTGGTGACCATCGATGGCGGTGACGACCGATGTCGCCTCACCTGGAATATTGACCAGGATCGACGTGGTCGAGCCGCCATACTGGGCGCCGTAATAGATGCCGGCGAGCATGATCAGCGCGCCGACCGGCGGCAATCCGAAGGTGATCGGAAGCAGCATCGCGACCGTGGCGATGGTGCCGATGCCCGGGAGCACGCCGACCAGGGTGCCGACCAGCGCGCCAATCAGGCACATCAGCAGGTTGATCGGAGACAGCGCGACGGCAAAACCGTGAGCGAGGTTGGCAAAGATATCCATCACACCCTCACTGGATCAGGAAACGCGGGTACATCGGCATCGGCAACCCGAGCACGTAAGGGAAGAGGATCGCGCAGCCGATCGTCAGGCAGGCGCCGACGATGGCGGCCTCCAGCCAGCGCGTCTCATGCGATCCCGTCGCGGCGATCATGAAGCTCGCAAAGGCCGTGACCACGAGGCCGAGCGGCCGGATCGCCAGCGCGAAAAACAGGATCGCGGCCATCACGAACATCGGCCCGCGCCACGAGTAATGGGCCATCGCCGGCCCATCGGTCAGAAGTCCGGTCAGGGCGATGCCGGCGGACAAGGCGACCAGCAGCCCGCCGAACATTCGCGGCGCGGTGCCGGCGCCGAAGGAGAAGCCGCGCATCCCCTGCAGATCGCTCGAGGCCCACAGCGCAAACAGGGCCAGCGCCATCAGGATGACCCCGCCGACATAGTCCTGCGCCGACCTGATGGTCATGAACAGCGTGAGGATCGCCACCGCAAAGATCGGATAGGAATAGATCAGCGCGAGCAGCACCTCGGACGACGCCTTCTTGGTGTCACCGGTGGCCGCTCCCATCAACGTACTGGGCGCACCGACGAGTAACGCGGTGGCGTGGCTGATCACGACCGTGGCCGGGCCGCGGCCCGCGCCCCAACCGAAAATCGTCCCTATCGACCAGATGAATTCGAAAATCTGCGGCGCAATCGCCAGCAGACAGAAGCCGAGCGCCACCGATGTGTTTCGGGTGGCAGTCGCCGAGTGGCCCATCGTATCGGCCATGCATGTCTCCTCCGCGACCCGTAAGTCACGAGCACTGTTGTTCTAAATCGGCTGGAAATGGATCCCCCGCCCGACCACTGCCTAGCGATTTTCATTACACAATGCCAGCAAAACCCAACAGTCCCCCGGCGAGCAGGAGCCAGAGTGGATTGATGCGCGAGACCGAGGCGATCACCGCAACCATTGCGGTCAGAAGCACTGCAGCAATTGTGCGATCGGTCGACTGGGCCAGGATCAGGGCACTCGCCGCCATCAATCCGATCGAAAGCGGAACCAGTGCAGCCTGGATCAAGCCGGGCCAACGCGATTTGCTGGGCCGATTCAGGAGGCGGCTGACATAATAGGCAAGCAGCGCAGTCGGCAGACACATCGCAAGCGTCGCCGCCAGCGCGCCGGGGATGCCGGCGACGGCATAGCCGATTAACGTCACGATAAGCACGTTCGGACCTGGCGAGAGCTGCGCGATCGCATAGGCGTCGGTGAACTGCTTGTCGGTCATCCAGTGATGCACCTCGACCGCGATGCGGTGCATCTCTGGCACCGCCGCCGCGGCGCCGCCGACGGCGAACAGCGACATCAGTCCAAAGGTGGAGATCAGCGCCCAGATCGGATTCTCGGGCGTCATGCTGCTACTTTCCGCCGCAGGAAAAAAGTGGCGCCGACGCTGATGGGGATCGCGACCAGCAGCACCGCCGGAAGCGGCAGGCGGAGCACGCCGATGGCGAGGAACACGCCGGCCATCAGGATCAATGCGAGGGGATCCGTCCGCTTCAGCAGCGGCGTCATCATGCGGAACACCACCGCGATCAAGAGACCGACCGCCGCGCAGGAGATGCCGGCGAGGCTGCGGCGCAGCACGTCGAGGTCACCGAAACGGGCGTAGATGATCGCAAGCACCATCATGATCAGCGTCGGCGGCAGCAACAGGCCGGCAAAGGCGGCAACCCCGCCCGCGATGCCGCGCAGCCTTGATCCGAACACCATGGACAGATTGACGATGTTGGGTCCGGGCAGGAAATGGCAGAGCGCAAAGGTCTCGTTGAATTCGTCCGCATTCATCCAGCGGTGCTGCTCGACGATCGCCCGCCGGGCGAACACCAAGACCCCGCCGAAACCGGCCAGCGACATCCTGGCAAAGGCCAGAAACAGCGCGAGCAGGCCGGGCGGAGCGGCGCCGGCGGCCGGATGGTCCTGCACCTGATCTGTTTCTTGGGCGGCCGGTGCGGAATCCTCGGGCATCTCAGGAGCTTAGAACGCCGGTCGCCACGCGGCCAAGCTCATGCCCCCGTCGGCCCGGAACCAATCCAAAGGGAACATTGCGAGGGCCGCTCAAAACCCCTGTTTTTCGAAACCTTTGCGCCCTATATTGGGGCTGCCGGTTCGCCGGCTATGGAAATAAACGGTCGTCGCAATAAACCATTCGGACCCGGGGGCGGTACCCGGCGCCTCCACCAAAGCCCACCAGCGGGTTATCCCGAAGCGGGCTTTGGCGGGGGCGAAATAGGATCGACGAGGGCGTAAAGGGCGAACTTTTTCCCGGTATTGTTCCGCCGTTATCGGGCTATGCAATAGTTGCCAACGACAACTTTGCTCCGGTTGCTCAGGCTGCGTAACGCAGTTTGAAAGACCATCTTAAAGTCCTAACGGGTTAAGCTCCGTTAGGCGGGGTTCGGAGGCACCTGGCAACAGAAGCCTCCACTTTACTCTTGATTTCTTCCCCGGCTGGGACTCCTGCTGACCCGTCAGGCGCGGTATTATTGCGGCTTGGCGAGTCGGGCCGGCACGGTCCGGCTTCGGGGATGCAACAGGACCACCATGGCGACCGATCATATCCGATACGATGTGCTGGCCCGCGACGCGCTGCGCGGCGTGCTGCGGAAGGTGCTGACCGATGCCGCGGCCCAGGGCCTGCCGGGCGAGCACCATTTCTTCATCACTTTTGTGTCGAAGGCCGAGGGCGTGAAGCTGTCGTCGCGGCTGCTGGCGCAATATCCGGAAGAGATGACGATCATCCTGCAGCATCAGTTCTGGGACCTGACCGTGCTCGAGGATCGCTTCGAGGTCGGCCTGTCCTTCGGCGGCATTCCGGAGCGGCTGATCGTGCCGTTCAGCGCCATCAAGAGCTTTCTCGATCCGTCCGTGAAGTTCGGCCTGCAGTTCGACACGTCCGACGTCGCCGAGGTCGCGCCCGAGACGCTGCCGGCAGCTCCCGCGCCATCCGCCGTCGCCGTGCAGACGCCCGCCCCTGAAACGGCGGACAGCACGGAGGAGCCGGCGGCCCCGAACCAGGGCGGCGCCGAAGTCGTGCGGCTCGATCGTTTCCGCAAGAAATGATCTAGGTTGGGGCCGAAGCCATCGCGCCCGGCCAAACTGCCTATATAGAAGAGCACATGAAACGGCCGCGCGGCATTCGGGCGGCAGGATGGATGTGCTCATGGCCAAAACTGCCCGCTCGAAGACTGACCGATCGAAGACTGCCCGCCCCGACACCCGCATCGAGACCGACAGTTTCGGTCCCATCGAGGTTCTCGCCGATCGCTATTGGGGCGCGCAGACCGAACGCTCGCGCCAGAACTTTCGCATCGGCACCGACCGCATGCCGATCGCGCTCGTGCACGCGCTCGGCATCGTCAAGCTCGCGGCCGCACAGTCCAACCTCGAGCTCGGCCTGCTCGACCGGCGCCGCGCCAATGCCATCATCCGCGCCGCGCGCGAGGTGATCGAGGGCAGGCTGGACGATCATTTTCCGCTGGTGGTGTGGCAGACCGGCTCGGGCACCCAGAGCAACATGAACCTCAATGAGGTGATCGCCAACCGCGCCAACGAGCTGCTCGGCGGCGAGCTCGGCGCCAAGAAGCCGGTGCATCCCAACGATCACGTCAACATGAGCCAGTCGTCGAACGATTCGTTCCCGACCGCCATGCACATCGCGGCCGCAAGCCGCATCAATGCCGACCTCATTCCTGCGCTCGATGAGCTGCTCCGCGCACTGCGCAAGAAGGAGAAGGCGTTCGCAAACATCGTCAAGATCGGCCGAACTCATACGCAGGATGCGACGCCCCTGACGCTCGGCCAGGAGTTTTCCGGCTATGCCGCGCAGGTCGAAAGCGGCATCGCCCGGCTCAAGGTCGCGGTGAAGGACCTCTATCCGCTGGCGCAGGGCGGCACCGCCGTCGGCACCGGCCTCAACTCGAAGCCGCGCTTCGCGAAGCTTTTCGCCAAGCACGTGGTCGGGATCACGAAGCTGCCCTTCACCAGCGCCGCCAACAAATTCGAGGCACTGGCCTCCAACGACGCCTATGTGCTGGCGCACGGCGCCATCAACTCGGTCGCGACAGGGCTGTTCAAGATCGCCAACGACATCCGCCTCTTGGGATCGGGCCCGCGCTCAGGCCTAGGCGAGCTTGTCCTGCCGGAGAACGAGCCGGGCTCCTCGATCATGCCGGGCAAGGTCAATCCGACCCAGTGCGAGGCGATGACCATGGTCTGCTGCCAGGTGTTCGGCAATCACACCGCGATCACGGTGGCCGGCAGCCAGGGCCATTTCGAGCTCAACGTCTACAAGCCCGTGCTCGCCTACAACATGCTGCACTCGATCCGCCTGATGGCGGATGCCGCGCGATCCTTCACCGAGCATTGCGTGAGCGGCATCCGTGCCGACGAAAAGCGCATAAGTGAGCTGATGCAGCGTTCGCTCATGCTGGTGACGGCGCTCGCCCCGAAGATCGGCTACGACAACGCCGCCAAGGTGGCCAAGACGGCCCATGCCAACGGCACCACGCTGAAGGAGGAGGCGCTGCGGCTCGGCTTTGTCTCGGCCGACGAGTTCGATCGCCTGGTCCGCCCCGAGAAGATGACCAGCCCGGGATAGAACTCCGAATTCCGATAGCCATCCGTAATGATACGGACGCTCGCCGCCCTAGAAATGTGCGGCTTTGGGGGCGGGATTTGATTACCGTCAATGTTCCGGCAGGACGGCGTGCTACGCAGCCCTTCCGCCCCTCGACGGGGGCGAAATTCATCGTTTGATGGCCCGAGAGGCCGATTGACGAGGACAAGCGAATGGCGATCAAGTCTTGTGGGGCGCAGTGCGGCACCCTGTTTCTGAATGTTTCATCCTGCCTGGAAAGGATCGGATGATGGAGACGCGGCATGGGGAACGTCATCAACCTGAATCGTTTCAGGAAGCGCGCCGAACGGGAAACCTCGGCGAAGCAGGCGGACGCCAACCGGACGAAGTTCGGCCGCACGAAGGCGGAACGGTCGGCGCAGGAGACGCGCGCGGACAAGGCGAAGGCGCACCTGGACCAGCACCAGATCGATCGCGAGGAGCAGCCATGAAGTCGCCCGTCGTGAAACGGTCGATCGTCGTCGCCGGGCACAAGACCAGCGTCAGCCTGGAAGAGGCGTTCTGGAACGGCATGAAGGAGATCTCCGGCTTGCGCAACATGACGTTGTCCGAGCTGGTCGGCGAGATCGACAACAACCGCCAGCAGGGCAATTTGTCGTCGGCGATCCGTCTGTTCGTGCTGGACTACTTCAAGAGCCGGGCCATGGCCCCCCAGCCGGACAAGGTCCCGGCCCAGTAGCCGTCGGGGGCGCTTTCGACGGCGCTCCGCGATCTGCACTTTAAAATCACTCTAAGGTGCGGTTTCAGCGAGCGCGCGCGCTTGACCTCAATGCCTTGCGTTGAAAATACAGGGCATGACCGACACCAATGACACGCGCCCGCACATGCCGCTGGGTCTGGCCCAGCGCGGCTATACCGGCGTCATCCAGCATCTTTCCGCTCGCGAGGCGGGCTCGGCGCTCTCGGACATCGAGCTCGAGAGCCGTCTGATCGAGCTCGGCTTCGTCGAGGGCGCCCGGGTCGAGGTCCTGCACGAGGGGCTGGTCGGGCGTGACCCGATCGCCGTGCGGGTCGACAGCATCACGATTGCGGTCCGACGCCGCGAAGCCATGGCCATCATCGTCGCCTAGACAGCGACCGGACCTCTGATCCCGGACCAGTGATTCCATGGAATTACCCCTGCTGCATCTCGCCCTGGTGGGCACGCCGAACAGCGGCAAGACCTCGCTGTTCAATGCCCTGACCGGCAGCCGGCAGAAGGTCGCGAACTATCCGGGCGTCACCGTCGAGCGCAAGGAAGGCTTCTTCGTCACTCCGCTGGGACGTCAGGTCTCGGTGGTCGACCTGCCCGGCACCTATTCGCTGCGCGGCCGCAGCCCGGACGAGGAGATCACCCGCGACTTCGTGCTCGGCAAGGCCTCCGGCGAGACCGTGCCCGATCTCGTGCTGTGCGTGGCCGATTCCACAAATCTGCGGCTGACCATCCGGCTGCTGCTCGAGCTCAAGCGCACCGGACGGCCGATGCTGCTCGTGCTCAACATGTTCGACATCGCGGCCCGCCGCGGCATCACCGTCGACACGGAGCGGCTCGCCAAGGAGCTCGGCCTGCCCGTGGTCACCTCGATCGCGGTGCGCAAGGACGGCACCGCCGACCTCTTGAAGCTGACCGACGAGGTCTCGGCAAAGCTCGCCGCCGAGGCGGAGGCGAACAGCTGGCGCGCGCTCAGCGTCTCCGAATTGCGCGCGACCCAGCGCGAGGCCGACCGCATCATCGCCGACTGCGTCAGCCTGCCTGCTAGGCCCGACACCTGGACCGCGCGGATCGACGCGATCGTGCTGCATCCGGTCGGCGGCCTCATCGTGCTCGCGCTGATCCTGTTCGTGATGTTCCAGGCGGTGTTCGCCTGGGCGCAACCGGCAATGGACGTGCTCAAATCCGGCTTCGACGCGCTCGGGGAGCTCGTGCAGGCCACCCTGCCCGACGGCCTGTTGCAGAGCTTCCTGCAGAACGGCGTGATCTCCGGCGTCGGCAGCGTCATCGTGTTCCTGCCGCAGATCATCCTCATCTTCCTCTTCATCCTGCTGCTGGAAGATTTTGGCTACATGGCGCGCGCCGCGTTCCTGATGGACCGCATCATGGGCGGCGCCGGCCTGCACGGCCGCGCCTTCATTCCGCTGCTGTCGAGCTTTGCCTGCGCCATTCCCGGCATCATGGCGACGCGCGTGATCGACGACAAGCGCGACCGGCTGACCACGATCCTGATCGCGCCGCTGATGACCTGCTCGGCGCGCATTCCAGTCTACACGCTGATCATCTCGGCGTTCATCCCTGCGAAGGACGTCTGGGGCTTCATCAACCTGCAGGGCCTCGTGATGTTCGGCCTCTATGCCTGCGGCATCATCAGCGCGCTTCTCGTCTCGTTCCTGATCAAGTTCTTCATGCTGCGCGACTATGCGCCGGCGCCGTTCATGCTCGAGCTGCCGGACTACAAGATGCCGCGGCTGAAATCGATCGTGATCGGCATCTTCACCCGCGCCAAGATGTTCCTGTACCGCGCCGGCACCACGATCTTCTCGATGATGGTGCTGATCTGGTTCCTGGCCTCGTTCCCGCAGCCGCCGGCGGGCGCCACCGAACCCGCCATCGACTTCAGCCTCGCCGCGATCATCGGCAAGGCGCTCGAACCGCTGCTCGCGCCGGTCGGCTTCAACTGGCAGATCGCGGTCGCGCTGATCCCGGGCATGGCGGCGCGCGAGGTCGCGGTCGCGGCGCTTGGCACCGTCTATGCGATCGAAGGCGGCAAGGAAGCGGCCGAGCAGATCGGCCAGGTGCTGGCGACGAAATGGTCGCTCGCCACCGCGCTGTCGATGCTGGCCTGGTACATCTTCGCCCCGCAATGCGCCTCGACGCTGGCCGTGATCCGGCGCGAGACCGGAAGCTGGACCTGGATGGCCGTGACCTTCAGCTACATGCTGGTGCTGGCCTATGCCGCGAGCCTCCTGACCTACAACGTCGCGGTGGCGCTGGGAGCGGGCTAGCAGCCCCTCCAAACAAAATTCGCGAAAACAACCCCATGCACAGTAGACGGGGGTTGTGAAATCAATGGCTTACGCGCGGGCGAGAGTCGTCTCGGTTGCCTGGTCGGGCGAAAAACTGGCACGATGCCATTCTCCCGAAAATGATCGATGCCGCACAGGCCTGGCTTGCAAGTCACGAGCTGTGCCGACGCGCGACCAGGCTGCTCGGAAGCCGCGGCAGCGCTCGATTTGCATGCTGCTTCCGAGGGGCGGCATCGTCGGGCAAAGCATTGATCCAATGACATCATCAAAGATGCGCCAGGACCAGGTTGGAGATATTTCGCGCGCTTGATCTGGATCAAGCTACCTCGCGCAACGAGTCGGAGACTGGCGGAACGTCGTCGCAAGCTGGGCCATTGTGGGGGCACGGAGCGACCGGGATGCCGTTATTGGCCTATTTCTGGAAGGTCGGAGCGGCGTTGCTCGCGCTCCTGTTCGTTGCGGACTTTTGTCTGCCCGGCGCGCAAGTCGTCGAGAGGACGACCGCGGATCGGGCGACCATACGCATTCACTCGGACCGCAATTTGCCCGAGCGTGTGGTCCTCGATATGACCGCGCCAGTGATCGTGGCGGTCGCATCTGCACCTTCGATCACGGAGCCTCCTTCCCTCGCCCGCACAGAGCCGCCGGTCATTCGAGCGGAGACGCCCGCGGTTGCCAATGCACTCGCGATGGCGCGCGTGGACTCGCCGCCGCGCGAAGCCGTCGAGCACAAGCGACCGCGAAAGCCGCAACACAATGCGCCGCGATCGAAACGACACCCGACGCCGCAGATGGTCCTGGCGGCGCGGCAACCACAGTTCGGGTGGTTTGGCTACCGGGACTGGTGATCGCAACGGCGCTCGTGCGGCACTCGAACGCGCTCGGCGATGCCGGCGCCCGGTGATGATCCGGACGCCGATCTGCATGGCATCTATTCGTACAAGGCGCAGACGCCTCCCTGCCAGCGGAGGCATCGACGCACGGCCCGACGTGTGTGGCGGACCGTCGTCCTTGCGACGCATATGCCGTTGATCCGTGTTCGTCCCGGTCCGCATGCTGCTGCAACCGGCGTGATCATGCTCTCGGGTTGGATAAGCGGCGCGGGGGTCATGCCTTGGGCCGAAGATCCGACCAACAAGGCGAAAGTCACAACAGCGATCCACTTGATCATTGCCCATCTCCTTTTGTCAGGGAACGAAGGCCTGTCGGACGATCCTTTCCAGTCGCGTTGCCATCTGCACGGATGCTCAGACGCATGCGGACCATGGAAAGTCGCAGCATGACTGTGTTGCGCTAGATCAAACCCGAGCCTCCCATCTCACCCGTTTGATCTGCGTCATTCCATCGCATTCGAAGGCGATCAAGCACGAAAGCCTCGAGGCCCTTGCGGACAGAGTGAACTCTAAACGCGCCGGACATCCTCGCGTCTGTTCATCTCCCACGAAAAAGGCCCCGGTCGATGCCGGGGCCTGAGTTCACTGGGAAGACCTGAGATCAGTAGCGAGCCGTGACCGGCGCGCCGTAACCGCCGAAGCGATAGTTCAGCCGAAGTGTGACCATGTCGATATCCTGGGTGACGCCGCTGCCCGTGAGCGCGAGCCCGCCGGGCGTGACCACGCCGGCTGCGAAGGCGGTGTTGTCGCGCCCCATCCAGAGATGGTCGTACTCGACACCGACCGACCAGTTCGGCGTGAAGCCGTATTCCCAGCCGACACCGAGAGCACCGCCCCAGCGGGTGTGACCTGCGGAGGCGAGGCCAACGCCCGTGACGTTGTTGAAGATATCGAAGCGATTACGGGTCACCGCCGCGCCACCCTTCAGGTAGAACAGCGAGGCGTTCCATGCCCAACCTACCTGGGCCGTGAAGAGCCCGATGCCATCTATCTTGCCCGTGGTCGAGACCAGCGGATCAATCAGGCTGACACGCGTGTTCTTGATCTCGGCCCAATCGCCCTGCGCTTCCAGGCCGAGCACAAACTGATTGGTCTGCCAGCGATACCCGAGCTGTCCGCCGATCAAGCCGCCGGAGCGATCGGCGCAACCACTTGCGAGCGTCCCTGCGGCCGTCACGAAGTCCACGCAGCCGTGGCTCTGCCCCCAGCCGCCGTTGGCGCCGATGTAGAATCCCGTCCAGTTATAGACTGCCATCACAGGTACCGGCGGCGGCGCTGCCTTGACAGCCATATCGGCAGCCATGGCCGGAGCCACCATGCTCAGCGCCGCGAAGCCGATCGCAGCTATCGAGAGCTTCTTCATCGTCGTATCCCCTTTTCCTAGATCTCTTCCGTTCAAAAATTGAGCCTTGTGCAGGCTGGCGTGCATATTGCGAACGTCTCGAAGGTTACGCGCGAGGGAGGCTTTGGCCCGTACCAAAATGGCAACACTCAAGCGCCACGTCTGTGCACGACAACGTGCATACTCCCTATTCATCTCGGAGCGAGGTGCTGTCTTGTTCGTCGGCAAGCCAAGCGTGGACGCCGGAGGATGGGATGAGCCGCCTGGGAAGGTGGGGGTTGATCGTGCCTGCAAAGACTGCAAGCCCCTCGTCGAGCCTGGCACGCGCGAACAGCTTGGCTTCATGCTCGGTCGCGAAAGTCTTCGTCTCACGCGGACTCCGCTTTCTCAAAAGTAACCCCCGTTTTCGAACTTCAAAGGTGACGTACCAAGTCGGAATCATCGCTCGCACCAACGCCTCGCCAACCCAGCCCGGTTGCTGTTGTGGTTTGGCCGTGATCGCAGCGCTTGATGCAGATCAACTCGAATGGCTTGTCGAATTCGCCAGCGAGGAAGGCCAGATGCGGCGCCGGGACGATGCTTGCGCCCTACGCGGAAGTTCGACCATTGATCTCGGTCAATGGTCCACCTCATCGGCCTGTCACGCTTTCTCGTCGGCCTGCAGAAGGGAGAGAGCACATGACTGGACATGCCAAGCTGATCGGACTGTTCGTCACCGCCGCGCTGTTCACGGCAGCGCCCCTGTCGTTCCACACCTCGCAGTTGAATCCGCTCGCCGTGTCCGTTGACACCGCCGAGGCCCGCGTGGGGCGCCCGCTCACGCCGGGAAGCGTTGCCGGCGTCAACCGCAGGGTCCATCGGCGCGCCTACTACGGTGCAGCGGCGGCGGGAGCTGCCGCCTATGGCGCCTATGGCTATCGCCGGGCGTGCGGATATCAGCCCTATCCGCCCTGCTATTGAGGCGCCGGTTCAAGGGCGCCTAAGCCGTTGAGCTAGATCAACACCGGGCCCCTCTCCGGCGACAGCGTCGAGGTCTGACCGCGAAGGACGGACCATGAATGCGCTGCTCAGGGAAATCCGGCACAGCCCGCTGCTGTGGCTGCTGATTGTCGTGCCTGTCGTGATCGTGCTCGAGCATGTCATGCCGGACGCGCATACGCTGCTGTTCGTGCTGGCCGTGATCGCCATCGTGCCGCTCGCGAGCCTGCTCAGCCACGCGACGGAGGCCGTGGCCGAGAAGACCGGCGATGCGGTCGGCGGGCTGTTGAACGCCACGCTTGGCAATCTCACGGAGCTCATCATCGCGGTCACGGCGTTGCAGGCCGGTCAATACATGCTGGTCAAAGCCTCGATCGCGGGTGCGATCGTGACCAACTCGCTTTTCATGCTGGGCGCATCGCTTTTTCTGGGCGGATTGAGGCATCGCGTGCAGGAATACAACCGGGCGGGCGGCAGGCTCCATTCCGCGCTGCTGCTGATGGCCACGATTGCCCTGTTGTCACCCTCGGCCGTGGCCGATCTCGACTTTCCCGGACACGAGGCGACGGTGCAGCGCTTGAGCACCGCCTTGGCGGTCCTGCTGATTGCAGCCTACGGTCTCAGCCTGCTGTTCTCGCTGAAGACGCACAAGGATCTGTTTGCAAGCAGCGACCATGGCGACGCAGGCGGCCCGATACTGCCGGTCGCGATCGCCGTTCCAACCCTGGGAGTCGTCACCGTGCTGGTTGCGCTCGTGAGCGAGATCTTCGTCGCGTCGGTGCAGAAGGCGGCCGAAACGCTCGGCATGACCCCCGCCTTCGTCGGGTTCATCGTCGTTGCTCTGGTCGGGGCCGCGGCCGAGATGGCCGTGGCGTTTTCCGCGGCACGCCGCAACCGGCTCGACATGAGCGTGAGCATCGCGCTCGGAAGCGCAAGCCAGATCGCCTTGTTCGTCGCACCCGTTCTCGTGCTGCTGAGCTACGTCGTCGGGCCGCAGCCCATGGACCTTCAATTCTGGCCGGGCGCGGTGACCATGGTCATGATCGCCGCCGTGGTGACGAGCTTCGTCACCAATGGCGGACGCTCGGCCTGGTTCGTCGGCGCGCTCCTGCTCTGCATCTACGCGATCTTCGCGATGACGCTCTACATGGTCCCGCCCGGCTCGCACGGCCCGGTCTAAAGCATGATCCGGAGAAGTGCGCAGCGGTTCTCCGAAAAGATCATGCTTAGACAACAACCTAAAGCGCCGCGAGAGCCGGTTGACCTGTCGGGCAAAACAGCGGCACGATGGCATCATCGACCTCGACAACATCCGGACCAGCTCCGGGCGACACTCTGCTTTCATGGATCGCTTCAGTACCGACAACCTGACCGCAGAGAGGCTGAACGAAAGTCACCTCGCCGACCTCGTCGCGCTCCATCTGGATCCCGAGGCGTCGCGTTATATCGGCGGCGTGCGCTCGGCGGAGGCAACGGAGAAATATCTCGTCGCCAACATGGCGCATTGGGATCAGCACGGCTTCGGCCTGTGGACGCTGCGCACGAAAGACGGCGCATTTGCCGGACGGGCGGGCATCCGGCATATCCTGGTGGACGACGTCGACGAGATCGAGATCGCCTATGCGTTCGTGCGCGGCGCCTGGGGCCGGGGATTTGCCAGCGAGATCGCGACTGCGCTCACTCGGATCGCCCTGTCACAGCTCGAACTGCCGTCCCTCATCGGCATCGTCTATGTCGCAAACGGCGCATCGCGCCGCGTGCTGGAGAAGTCGCATTACCTGCTCGAGCGGAGCACGAACCGTCACGGCGAGAACGTGGTGATCTACCGCATCCGACGGTGAACGTCACAATGAGACGATTGGAGCGCGGTGACCAGACTTGTTGTGTTCAATTTTGAACCGACACAGCGAGAGGGCTCATCACCGAGGCGCGGGGGCACGAGAGCACCAGCCGCCGGGAACTCGGGCACCGCTGGAGAGTTCCTTGTACGGACCTGATCCCAGCCCTCTATGGGCGTCGGGGCGAGTAGCGGTCCTCCGGAATATCGTAGGGGGTTCAATGACCGGTCCATCCAGGGCTGCTCCAGACAGCGACATCAAAGACTTGCCGCGGGTTTCGACGGGCAGTGAAGGCCTGGATGACATCCTGGGCGGCGGCATCGACGCCAACCGGATGTATCTCTACGAGGGCCGGCCCGGCACCGGCAAAACCACGATCGCGCTCCAATTCCTCCTGAGGGGGGTGCGGGACGGTGAACGTGTGCTCTATATCTCCCTGTCCGAAACCAGGCGCGAACTGAACCTGGTTGCGCATCGGCACGGCTGGTCGCTTGACGGCGTCGATATCTTCGAGCTGGTCCCGCCTGAGACGACCCTCGATCCCGACCGGGAGCTTACGGTCTTCCATCCGGCCGAAATGGAGCTGAGCGAAACGACCAGCCTGATCTTCAAGGAGGTCGAAAGCATAAATCCCACGCGCGTCGTTCTCGATAGCCTGTCCGAACTGCGCCTGCTGGCGCAGAATCCGCTGCGATACAGGCGTCAGGTTCTGGCGCTGAAGCACTTCTTCACCAACCGCAACTGCACCGTCGTCCTTCTCGATGATCTTTCGTCGTCTCAGGACGATTTGCAGCTGCATTCGATCGCGCACGGCGTCGTCATGCTGGAACAACTCGCGATCGACTACGGTGCCGAGCGGCGACGGCTTCGCGTGATCAAGATGCGCGGCATTCGGTTTCGCGGCGGCTTCCACGATTTTACAATTGCAGAAGGTGGCCTGCGGATATTCCCGCGGCTCGTCGCGGCAGAACATCACAAAGCCTTTGCAGGCAAGCTCACTCTGAGCGGCAACGCCGAACTCGACCAACTGCTCGGAGGTGGACTGGAGCGCGGTACCAACGCGCTCCTGATAGGCGCTGCCGGCGTGGGCAAATCCTCGGTCGCGCTGACCTATGCGATAGCGGCCGCCGAACGCGGCGAGCACGCCGTGTTCTTTGCCTTCGATGAAGGCCGCGGCACCGTGGAAGCCCGCGCCCGGACGCTCGGTCTCCCGCTCGAAAAGCACCAGGAATCGGGGCTTATTCGATTTCAACAGATTGATCCGGCCGAGTTGTCGCCCGGCGAGTTCGCAGCAGCCCTGCGCAGGAGCGTTGAAGTCGACAACGCCCGCCTCGTTGTCATCGACAGCCTGAACGGTTACCTGAACGCGATGCCGGACGAGCGGTTTCTCATCCTGCAAATGCATGAACTCCTGAGCTACCTGGCGCAGCAGGGCGTGCTCACCATCCTGATCCTGGCCCAGCACGGGCTGGTGGGCCCGATGGATACGCCGCTCGACATGAGCTATTTGAGCGATGCGGTGCTGATGCTGCGCTATTTCGAAGTCGGCGGGACGGTGCGGCGCGCCTTGTCTGTCGTCAAGAAACGCAGCGGTCATCACGAGCATACCATCCGCGAGTTTCGACTCGGCAGCACCGGGATCAAACTCGGCCCGCCGCTCAGGGAGTTCAGCGGCATCTTCTCCGGAAATCCGCGGTATCTCGGCACGGACATCGCGGAAGGTTCGGCGGAATGAGCGAACACCGGGATCACCGCGTTCTGGTTTTTGCTCCAATCGGACGCGACGGTCCGGCCTCGGCCGAGCTCTTCCGCAGCTCGAACCTCGACGCGAGCAACTGCCGAAGCCTCCCCGAACTGGTCACCGAGATGTCCGCCGGCGTAGGCACCGTTTTTCTAGCTGAGGAAGGATTATTCGGGAAAGACACGGCTCCGTTGGCACAATGGATCGCCAGCCAACCGCCCTGGTCCGACCTGCCTTTTGTCATCCTCACCAGCCATCGAGAACAGCCGGCGGTCGTTGCCTGGCGCCGCAGCATTGTTTTGCTTCTCCGCAACGTCTCCCTGCTGGAGCGGCCGGTGCAGCCGATCACGCTGACCAGCGCCGTTCAGTCGGCGCTGCGTGCACGGCGGCGCCAGTATGAGATCCGAGCCTTGCTCGCCGCGCGCGAGCAGACGGCACAGCAGCTCGAAAAGCTCGTGGTCGAGCGGACACGAGCGCTGGAGGAAGCCAACAAGCAACTTCGCCTCGAAATGGAGGAGCGCGCCCGCGTGCAGGAGACGCTTCGCCAGGCTCAGAAGATCGAAGCCATCGGCCAGCTCACCGGTGGCGTGGCTCACGATTTCAACAATCTGCTGATGGTCATCTCCGGCGGCCTCGACATGCTCGACCGCCAGACAGACCCGAACCGCAGGCGCCGCTTGATGGACGGAATGATTCAGGCCGCGCAGCGCGGCGCCAGCCTAACCAAGCAGCTTCTGGCGTTCTCGCGCCGGCAGAAGCTTCGGCCGCAGCCCGTCGACGTGGCCGCGCAAATCGGCGGCATGCGAGAATTGCTCGATCGCAGTCTCAGGGGCGACGTCCATGTCGAGTTCGACTTTCCAGACTCGCTGTGGCCGGTGGAGGTTGATCCGGGCGAGCTCGAGCTCGTCATTCTCAACCTGGCCGTCAACGCCCGGGACGCGATGCCAAACGGCGGCACCATTCTCGTCCGCGGCGAGAATCTGCCCGATCTGAAGGACGAGGAGATCTCCGGCGATTACGTACGGCTATCCGTGATCGACGAGGGCGTCGGCATAAGCCCGGAGATCCTGTCACGCGTGTTCGAGCCGTTCTTCACGACCAAAGACGTCGGCAAGGGGTCGGGACTGGGGCTCGCACAGGTCCATGGATTTGCCACGCAGTCGCGGGGCACGGTCCGAATTCATTCGGAGGTGGGCCGAGGCACCAGCATCGAACTGTACCTGCCGCGATCGTTCGACCTGCCTTTGAGCGAACAACACCTCATCGACCTTACCAGAGTGCGACCGAAGAAGAGCAATCAGGGCCGGATCCTGCTGGTCGAAGACGATGACGAGGTGGCCGCCCTGGTCGGCGAGATGCTCGGTCAGCTCGGTTACGACGTCACCCGTGCCGCGAGCGCGGCCGCTGCTCTCGGCGCTTTGGCCGATGGCCGCTCCGTCGATGTCATTTTTTCGGACATCATGATGCCGGGCGGCATGAATGGGGTTGAACTCGCACAAGAGATCAGACGACGGCGCAGTGACATACCGGTCTTGCTGACCAGCGGCTACGCCGAAGCCTCCGTCCGCGAGGCGCAGGCGGCGGGTATCCGGATCCTGGCGAAGCCCTACCACATCGACGAGCTGTCCGCGGCGCTGGGTGCGGCGAGGTCAAATCCGGGGCTCGATGGAGACTCCAAGCGTTCCAACTCCCGCTGAGATCGGTCCCGGGCCGCGCGGAGCCAGCGGCGGGGAAGGTCTACCTGAAATACCCCAGCACGAGATCGATGTCGGAGCTTCCGGCCACCGTGCCGGTCAGCTCGGCGTCGATGACGCGGCGGCAGGCGTCGATCGCGGCGTGGTCGCCAAGGTCGTTGGCGGCTTCCAGCACGAGCCAGGCCGCGTCCACCGACGCCTTGTCGGGTGCTCCGCCGCCGAGATCGGCGGTGACGGCGCTGTTGAGGTTCTTCTTGCGAACCGCGGTGCCGAATTGAGGCAACATTGCAAATACTCCCCTTTGAAGTCCGGGACGATGCTCAGTGGACCTGAAGCTCGGGCTGACGGCCGCCTGAGGCGGAGTCAGCGGCGGTCTTGCGCGACTGGTAGAACTTCAAGACGCTGCGCGAGGTCTCGATCTTGAGCCGGCCGAAATCGCGCTCGTTTTCGTGCAGCTCGCGCGCCGTGATCAGATGATCCTTGGCGCCGAGGAACAGCAGCGACATGGTCGTGTCCCAGGAGAAGTCGAGCGCCTTGCACAGCACCAGAATCATCTCACGGTTACGGTCCATCATCGCGCGCTCGATCACGTCGACCGGCAACGCCGACAGCAGCGACAGGCCGATCTGCACCTCGTCGAAGCGGTGCTGGCGCGCATAGTTCGAGATCGAATCCTGGTTGAGGTTGCCCTGGCGATACTGCGTCGTCACCACGCGCTTGGCGACGAAATAGCTGCGCGAGGACGGGCCGAACTTGGACTGAAGATCGCCGGTGACCTCGGTCACCGAGCTCTGGATCTGCGCCATCATTTCGGGCCGCTCGGTCTCGAGGCGGCGGCGGACGTCTTCCGACGCCTTCGAGATCAGTTGCTGGAAGATGTGGCGCGGCACGTCCTTGCGCAGGCCAAGCTGCTCGGCGAGGATCGAATCGCCCTCGGCGCGGCGGACCATGTGCAACAGGCCCGAACCGGAGAAGCGCGCGCCCTCGTTCCTGGCCACCGACGTCACGACCTCCTGATCGCCGCGCTTGACCAGCACGTCGGTGACGGCCTCGCCGATCGATTTGCGCTGGGCGATTGCGAGCAGATGCGACTGGCCCTTGGTCATGGCGCTCTCGACCAGCATCTTCTCGTCGAGACGAGTGGAGTCGCGCAGCACGGGACCTGCGACCTCGATCTCGTCGTCGAGCGCCAGCTTTTCGATGACGTTGAGCGGAGCGTGATCGCACGCCGACATCAGCTCCGAGAGCTGCGCCCGCGCAGCGACCTCGATCTCGTCGGCGAGCCGCCCGATGACCTCGCCGAACATGCTGATCTCGTCGTCGCTGTAGCGGCCGGTGATCAGAATGTCGGTCGCATGCCACAACGCCTTGGCCCGGCTCTCGTCAGTGCCGCGCGCGATCGCGTCGTCCAGATCCTGTAGAAGCGTTTTCGCCCCGTTCATCTCGATAACCCCAGTTCTTGGCGAGTAATTCTTGGCAGTTCTTTTGGCGCGCCGCCCCGCCGCTCGTGGCGGGACACCAAATCCCTCTGGGAACTGACGCTAGAGGTCAAACGCGAGAATTCGGTAAAATCGGCAAATCAGTTTTGCCGGGCAAAATTCATTCAAATGCGAGGGAATGGGTTTACGGGCGGACAAGGCGGCTCGGAAGGTGCGCTCCCTCTCCCGCTTGCGGGAGACGGTTGGGGGGAGGGTGTCTCAACGGAGAGACTCCCGAGAGAGCCCCCACCCGGCGCTTCGCGCCGACCTCCCCCGCAAGCGCGAGAGGTTGCCCGTGGGTTCATCTCGCTGAACCAAGTCGCCCTTACGGATTCTGCGGCGTCAGGACCAGTGGCGGCTTGGGCTTGGCGGGCGGCGGACCCGGGGCAGGCTTCACGTCGATGGCCGGCGGCAGCGGCGCAAGCTGCTGGCTGGCAAGCGGCGGGCTTGGTGCGGCGGGCGCGGCCTGCGGAGCCTTTGGCAACGGCGCGGCTTTCGGCTTTGATGGCGCGCGGCGCGGATCCTGGCCCGGTAGCGGCACGTTAACCGGCGCCTGCTCGGGCGCTGCATCCGGAGACACCAGCGTCGGCAGCGCCGCGGTCGCCGGCGGCGGCTCGCCGCGCTCGATGGCGTCGAGCCGGCGCGTCTCGCGGTCGATCGTGCGCACCGCCAGCCACGACGACAGCGGCGCAAGATCGATCGTGCGATTGAGCCTGTCGGGAGGGCCGGCCGCGAACAGCTGGATCTCCGGCGGGGCGCCGGAGAGGCCGGTCATGATCGGCGTCAGGCTGGCGCGGATGTCGGCCTGGTCGGCGGGAATGTCGTAGCCACCGGAGACGATGGCGCGGGCGTTCTTCGCTTCCAGCGACGTGGCGCCGACGCGCAAGCGTCCGTCGCGGATCGTGAACGGGATCTGCGCCGAGGCCACCGCGATCGGCGCGGCGGCAAGCGCGGGCTCGACCAGCTGGCGCAGGCGGTTGTCGTCGGCGACCTGGCCGCCGTCGCTGGCGCGGATCGCGATCTCGAAGGCGCGCGGATTGAGGCCGCCGATTTCCGCGGAGTCCAGTGTCACCGTGCCGTTGCCGGCGAGCGCACCGGTGAGTGCCGCGACGCTGCGGCCCTGGCTGGTCAGCGCCATCTGCACCGTGGCGCGACCCTTCGGCAGCGCGAGATCGCGATAGCGCAGTGTCGCCGCATCGACATTGCTGAGATCTATGCGCGCGTTCAGCGCAAGACCATTCGCGCCGTTGCGTGCGTCGAAGCTCGCCGACATCTCGCCGCCACTGAGGCCGCCCTTCAGTGCATCGAGCGCGAGCGACTGACCATCGCTTCGAAGCGTGCCGCCGAACGGGCGCAGCTCGATGCCACCGGGCAACATCCCGCGCAACGCCTGGAAGGCGATGCGGCCGCGCCAGCCGCCCAACAACCCCGCACTCAGTGGTTCGCCGGACTCATGTCCCGCCGCGCCGATCGCCATCGCCAGCGCCGGCGCCAGATCGAGCGTATCGAGGCCAACTTCGCCGTCGACGCTCCTTTCCTGATCGAGCCTCACCGCCAGATGACCGCGCAAATGCGAGCCGGCCGCATTGCCATCGAGATCGTCGAAGGTCAGGCGGTTGCCGGAGAGCGTGAGGCGGGAGGACAGGCTGACGGCCTGCATCGATTTGTCGGCCGGGCCGGTCCCGAACAGTGGCGCCAGATTAGCGTTGCGCACGCGCAGATTCACGCTGGCTTTCGGCTCCGACAATTCGACGCTGCCCTGCGCATCGGCGTCCAGCCCGCCGCCGCTGAGCTTGGCATTCAATTGCAACGGACGCCGCCATGCACCGGTCAGCTTGCCTTCGAATTGCGAAGCGCCCTGGCCTGCGGCCACCACGCGATCGAGCCCGAGCAGCGCCAGCAGCGCGCCGGCCTGCGGCGTCGATACCTTCGAGTCCAGCGTGAAGTCGCTGTCGCGCAATTTGTCGATGTCGATGCCGTTGACCGCCGCCACCGGCGTCTGCGCAGCCAGCGACGCGGTGGCCTTGAGCTGCGGCGCGTCGAGATCGATCACGACGCGGGCATTGCTGCGATCGGCATGCTCGGCATTCCTGTCGAGGCTGAGATCGAGCTTGAGGCGGGTCGCGCCTGGCAATGTCGGCATGGCATCGAAGCGCGCGCGCACGGCCGGCGCAAACGGCTCGATCAGCGCGGTGAGCTCGCGCAGCGAACTGGCCGAGGATTTCAGCGCGAGCTTGCCGGTGGCTTTGGTGCGGTCGAAGCTGCCGCTCGCCTCCGTGGTCACGCCACTGGCCTGGCCGAAGCGCAGCTGCTCCAGCGACAGCGATGCCGGGCCGTAACCGAGCTTTGCCGCGAACGGCCGCAGCTCCTGGCCGGCGGAGATGGCGCGGCCGATATCGAGCGAGAGCTTTGCCTCTTCCGGCCATTCGCCCTGCGGTCCCGCAAGCGCGCGCACGAAGCTCGCGGCGGCATCGAGGTCGAGCCGGTCGGCCTTCAGCTCGGCGTCGATTCGCGAGCCCTTGCTCGCGCCTGTCTGCACGAAGGCGATGCGGCCCTCGACGGCGCCGCCTTCGATGTCGGCCTTCAGCCTGTCGATGGCGAGATGGTTGGCGGCGATGGTCACGTTGCCGGCAAGGCGCAGCGGCCGCGTGCTGCGGCGGTTGATCTCGCTGCGGCCCTGGAGCCAAGCCACCAGCGCGTCAGGATCGGAGGATTCGACGCTGAGACGGCCGCTGAAACTGTCGGCGCCGGGAGCTGCGCCGTTGAGCGAGAGCTGCGTCATGCCGGGCGCGCGCAGCTCGAGCCGCTGGAAGGTCCAGGATCGTCCATCGGTCTGAAGCTCGGCCGCGATGTTCTGCAGCGGGCGGCCGCCGAGCATGATCTGGTCGGAGTTGAACTCGATCTGCGCCGGGATTGGCGCCTGCGGAATTGCAGCTAACCCCGCGCGCAGCGCCGGCAGGATGCGGAGCGGCTCGGCATCGTCCTTGCCCGCGAGCTTGTCGGCGTCGACCTGGCGCGCCGACAGCACCGCGCGCAGCAGCGGCGAGGCGCCGAATTTGAGGTCGCCGACGCCGCCGAGCTTCAGCGCATTGTCTTCAGCGCCGAAGCTCGCGTCGATCTGCTCGAACTTCGCACCGGCCGGATCCGCCTTGAGCTTAGTCGTGAGCTTCCACGGCGTCGGACCCGCCTCGCCCGCCTTCTTGACCGCCGGCACGGCCAGCGTCAGCGCACCGTCGAATTTCGGCAGGCGGTTGTCGAAGGCGAGCACGCCCTCGAGATCGGCGAGGATGGCGCGCTCGCCGGGATCGATGTTGAGGTGGAGACGGGTGGCGTTGCCGTCGGCGCTCGGGCCGGAGGAGACGCGGAAGGGATAGCGCACCCCGGCGGCGGTGAATCTGCCGTCGCCGCGCACCGAGCCCGCGAGTGAGCGGACGTCGCCGGAGAAGGCGATGTCGTTCAGCTCCAGCGTCGAGCGGCTGGCGGCATCGTGGAGCGCAATGCGGCCGGTGAGATTCAGCCGCTCGATGGCGAGCGACGCCAGATTGAAGGTGCCGCTCGCGGTGGAGGGCAAATCGACCCGCCCCCGGGCATCGAGGCCGAGATCGACCGCCATGCCGCCCACCGAAAGCTCGGTGGCGCGCCATTCGCCGCGCATCAAGGAGCCCAGGCTGAACTCGACGTCGAGCTTGTCGGCGCGCAGGCGGCCGAGATCGTTGTTGCCGCCGAAGGTGACCTGGCGCAGCCGCAGCGTCGGCGCCGGCAACAGCCGCGCGTCGAGCTCGCCCGCGACCCGCACCGGTACGCCGATGATCTTGCCAGCCTCCGCCTCGAACTGGGGCCTGAACTGGTTCCAGTCGAAATAGTAAGGCCCGATCAGCGCGGCCAGCAGCGCAATAATGAAGGCAATCGCCAATCCGAGCAGCGTCGTCTGCACGGGTCTCCCCTCGGCCAAACCGGCATCCGGACCAAACCCTGGCCTTAGTGGACTTCAGGCGTGCCGGAACAGCCCCTTATATAGGGGGAAGTGTGGCGAAGTCACAGCGACTGTTGCGCGCGGAGGTTAATGCCGGGCCGCCTCACCAGCTCGCCGGCAGCCGCTTGAGGCCGCGCAGCACGAAGGTCGGCCGCCATTCCGGGTTTTCGATGTCGTCGATGCGCAAATGGGGCAGCCGCCGCAGCAGCGTAGCCATGGCGATCTCCGCCTCGATGCGCGCCAATTGGGCACCCAGGCAGAAATGGATGCCGCCGCCGAACGACAGCGGTTTCACATTCTGGCGGGTGACATCGAGCCGGTCGGGCCGATCGGGATAGACCGCGGGATCGCGGTTGGCGGAGCCGAGCAAGCACAGCACGGTCTCGCCCTTGGGGATCCTCTTGCCGCCGAGATCCTCGATCTCCTCCAGCGCGACGCGTCCGGTCATCTGCACCGAGGAATCGTAGCGCAAAAATTCCTCGATCGCGCCTGCCATCAGCTCGGGGCGCGCCTCGAGCAGCGCAAGCTGGTCCGGATTGCGGTGGAGCGCGAGCAGGCCGTTGCCGATCAAGTTGACCGTGGTCTCGTGGCCGGCGCCGAACAAGAGGATGATGTTGGCGGTCAGCTCCTCGTTCGTGAGCTTGTTGCCGTCCTCCTCGGCCTGCACCAGCTGGGTGGTGAGATCGTCCCCGGGATTTTTGCGGCGCAGCTCGAACAGCTGCTGGAAATACATCTGCGCCATCAGGTTGCCCTCGTTGCCCTTCCTGATCTCCTCGGCAGTGAGGGGCACGGGATCGAGCAGCCGCCCGCCGTCGCGCGAGCTCTTGTAGAAGACCTCGCGATGGTCCTCGGGGATGCCGAGCATCTCGCAGATGATGGTCACGGGCAGGCGGAAGGCGAAATCCTCGATCAGGTCCATGTGGCCGCGGTCGATCACCGCATCGATGGCCTGGTCGACGATCTGCTGGATGCGCGGCCGCATGTCCTCGACGCGGCGGGCGGTGAAGGCCTTCACGACGAGGCCGCGCAGGCGGGTGTGGTCGGGCGGATCGGCCTGCAGCATCCAATGGCTCATGCTGCGGAACACCGGCTCGTCCATGATGGCGGCGCTATATCGGCGCTTGGAGCGCTCGACGAAATCCTTGCCGAAGCGCTTGTCACGCATCACAAGGCTGACGTCGGCGTGGCGACTGGTGACGAACTGGCCGAACGGCGTCACGTGGATCGGATCGTTCGTGCGCAGCCGTTCATAGTGCGGATAGGGATCGCGGATGAAGTCCGGCGACAGCGGGTTGAACAGCGGTCCGCCGGCGCCTTGCACGTGCTCGTTCATGGTGACCTCAATCGGTTGCCGATGACACGAATACGCCGATCGCAGCCCCACTGCCCGGCGTAACATCCCTGAAATATCAACTCGATACATTGTTGTATCGAGTTGCATTCTGCCCTAACCTCGTCCGATGTCAAGGGTGAGAACCAGGCCGACCAGGGACGATACGCGCGACAAACTGTTCGAGGCGGCCGCGCGCGTGTTCGAGCAGGACGGCATCGGCGGTGCCAGCATCGAGGCGATCGCGGGAGCGGCAGGCTTCACCCGCGGCGCGTTCTATTCCAACTTCAAGAGCAAGGACGAGCTGATCATCGCCATGCTCGAGGACCATGTCGAGCAATCGATCCGGCGCAACCTCGACATCCTCGCCCAGCACGACAATCTGGACGACTTCATCGCGGCGTTGAAAGCGATGGACCGCACGCGGCAGGATCCCCTCGCCCGCTCACCGCTCCTGCACATGGAGATGATCCTGTTCGTCGCGCGCGCCGAGAAGCGCCGTCCTGAGCTTGCCAAGCGCCTGCGCGCGCGGCGTAAGCTGGTGGCCGACATCGTCGAGGCCACGTTGAAGAGCAAGGCGAGCGGCGGCAATCTGAACCCGCCCTGGATTGCCTCCGTCGTGCTCGCGCTCGAAGACGGCTTTCGCCTGCACCGGCTGATCGATCCCGAGACGACGCCGGCGGATAGCTTCTTGCGCGCGATCACGGATTTGCGGCGGAGGATGGGGCTGGCGTCGGACACGAGTGCGTCTTCATAGAGCGCGGTGGGCCCCGAGCAAGCGCGTCGCGAGATTTGTCGCAGGATCGGACAAGGCACGTCCGCTTTGGGAAAGAAGCTCGATCCGCCCTGGGTCACAAACGAGCGCCATCGTTCGAACCCAGGGTTTCGTCCTGCCTCAGTTCCCCAGCGGCGCTGCCACGCCGACGTCTGTTGTCGATGCCCTGAAGGCGGTTGCCGGGCCGCCAAAGGCACGGGCGAGCTTTTCCTGGGGCCAATGCGTTCGCGGCACCTACACCCCGTCGCATCAGGCCAAGGAGATCACCAAATCCCGCAGCTTCACCAAGCCGTCCCGGGTGCTGGCGCGGTTCGCGGCGGATGGCTGCACGCCGGATGCGGTGGACACTGACAGGTGCTCGCTGCGCGGCTTCAGCTTCCGGCTCGGCAACGGGGATCAGCGCTCCGAGATTTTGACCCAGAGCGCCCCGGTTCATTTCGCCAGAACGCTCGACCAGATGCTGGCGTTCCTCCAGGCGCGCATGCCGGGAGCGGACGGCAAGCAGGACATGGCGCAGGTCGAGGCATTCTCCGCCGCCAATCCCGAAACGCTGCATCAGGCAAGCTACCTTGTCGCGCATCCGCCACCCGCAAGCCTTGCCTGCACGACCTATTGGGGCGTGCACGCCTTTCCCGCGACGAACGCAAAGGGCGAGACACGGTTCATCAAATTCAAGGTCGCGCCGGTCGGCGAGGAAGGCAGGCCGCCCGAGGACGCCGCCACAGCCGAGTCCACCGGCTTTCTGCGCGGCGAGCTGGAAGCCCGGATCAGGGCACGCGATGTCAGGTTCAGCGTGATGGCGCTGCTGGACCAGCCCGGCGACCCCGTCATGGATGTGACCGAGCGTTGGCCCGACGAGGATGCGCGCGAAGCGGTACGCCTCGGAACGATCGTGATCACGGGCACAGAATCAAACGAGGCGTGCGACGGGTCCGCGTTCAATCCGGCCAATCTGGCCGACGGCATCGGCCACCCGCCGGACGAGATGTTTGCAGCGCGCAGCGCCGCCTATGCCGTCTCTCAGGCAAGGCGCCGCTGAGCGGAAGGCGTCTTGAGCCCGATCACGTTTCGCTTTCCGGCACGCCCTGCGCCTCGCGGCGCCACATTCCAGGGCTGATGCCGACCACCGAGGAAAATACCCGGGTGAAGTGACTTTGATTGGCGAACCCGGCTGATATCGCAATCTCCGCCAGCGACAGGTCGCGCACCGTCATCAATTGCTTGGCCGTGTCCACGCGCTGGCGCAGCAGCCATTGGTGCGGCGGCAGGCCGGTGGAGACGCGAAATGCACGCGAAAAATGACTGACGGAGAGATCGAACTCGGCTGCGATCTTGTCCAGTGAGAGCTTTCCACGGAGATCGGATTCCAGCCTTTCGCAAGCCCGCTTGATCTGCCATGGGGCAAGGCCGCCGCGCGCCGGCTCGGCGGCGCACCGCAATCCGCCGTAGGTCGTCGCAACATGTGCGGCAAGCGCGAGCATCATGTGGTCGATGAAGAGCTGGTTGGCCTCATCAGGCTGGCGCAACGCCGCCAGGAACGATGCGCCGAGATGGCGGATCGTCATATCGTCATGGCCGACGCCGGGCTGATAGGCGAGTTCGCCAATCCTTGGCGCGCCGCCTTGCCTCGCCATGTCGTCCAGCACTGAACGGGGCAGATAGAACAACAGGGAATGGAAAGGCTTGTCGATCACGTAGCGCGGATCGCGTTTCAGGTCGTACAGGTATGTCGCGCCGGCTTGGATATCGCTCTTGATTACGCAGCGGCCGCGCTCCCAGCACTCGCAATCGGCGAAATCGCGAAATTTCAGGCCAACGAGATAGGCGTCCTCCGAGGGCATCGAATCGGAAAGACGCGGCATGGGATGGTCATCCCGGGTTTCGGTGACGGCGAGCTCGGCGCTGCGCAGCGAACGCGTGGCCAGCGTTGGCGGCGCATCTTTCAGATGCAGAAACCGTTCGACCTTCTGCGCGAAGGCATCTGCCTGTGTCATGGCGGGAATCTCGGGCGTGGATCTCGTGTGAGAGGAGACTTGGGAGCGCGGCGCCATCGCCAAATCACGCCCAATTATCCGACATCGCCAAGCGGCGGTCCAGACCAGCGCGTCGGAGCGACAGCCGCATGACGGCCCGCCGCATTTATTGCCTCAGACCGCCTTTCACGAGCAATTTCAACGGGTTTTGATTCCTCTCGCGCAATCCCGGTCAATGCCTCGGCCAGCGCATCGCCGGTCCATCGTGCGTTTGTGAAAGCGCGCGCCGGCTTGGAGCAGGATCGGACAAAGCATCACCGCTTCAGGAAATACGCGGAACCTTCGCAGCGCATAGAACACGCGCCGACCCGTACAAGTACGGACACTGATCGAAAGCTTGAGCTGATCAGGAGGAGCCACGCAATGACCGGGAGCACTGCACTCATGCGCAATCCCGCGCCCAAGGGCTTGCCACCCCCGCCGGGCTCACAGCCGGACGATCGCTCGAATTCCGAGCGACGCGCCGATGCGGAGATGGCGCGCGTGCTCGGGACCGAGCCACTTCGCATGGCACTGGAATCCTCCGGCGCCGGGATCGCCCACTGGAAACATGATCCGTTGCACGACCTCGTCAAGCCCATGAGCCACCACGTGATCATGGCCCACAACGGCATGGTGCAGCGCATGGAGCGGCGCACAGGAAAATCGGTTGCGATCGGCACGTTTCGTCGCGGGGTCGTGGTCATCATTCCGGAAGGATCAAGCTCCCGCTGGGACATTCCGAAGCCCGTGGATGTGGTTCAACTGTATCTTCCCGATGCAACGTTGAAGCGCGTTGCTCGCGAAGCCGAGATCACGGGAACGAACGAGCTGCTGGAGCGGACGGCGCATCCTGACCCCATTACGTCTCGGCTGCTCCTAAGCGCGGCAGATGCGCTGGGAGGCAATGAAGCCCTGGATACGCTGTTCCGGCATCAACTGACGGATCTTCTGGCCACGCGCCTGCTGGTTGCGCACACGGGTTCGCCAACCACGCTGCAGCCGACAATGGGCGGGCTGTCGCCGAAGATCCTGCTCCGTGCGATCGAACGGTTGCGCTCGGACAGCGATGCGGACGTCTCGCTAGATGCTCTGGCTTCCGATGCCGGACTATCGCGCTTTCACTTCTGCCGCGCCTTCAAGGAGAGCACCGGCCTTTCCCCGCACTCCTGGCTACGCCAACACCGGCTCGAGCAGGCCATGAGCATGCTGCGCGACAGCGACGAAGCGGTCGTCTCGATCGCTGCGGCGCTGGGCTATTCGTCGCAGACGGCGTTCGCAGCAGCCTTCAGGAAGCTGACCGGCGAGACGCCGAGCGACTGGCGCAAGCGGCACGCGCGCTAACGAGGCCCACTGATCTCTCCGTCATCGGCGGATTGTCAGCGACGATACTGAAACGCGCGGTCCAGCGCCTGCGGTCCGAAGTCGAGACGGACCTCTCACTCGCCACGCTGGCGTCGGATGCCGGCCTGCCGCGCTTCCATTTCTGCCGCGCGTTCAAGAAAAGCACCGGGCTTTCGTCGCGTGCCTGGCTGCGCCGGCACCGGTCTGAGCAAGCCGTGAATTTGCTGCGCGACTCCGACGATTCGATCGTCTCGATCGCAGCTGCGCTTGGCTATTCCTCGCAAACGGCGTTCGCAGTCGCCTTCAGAAAGCTGACCGGCGAGAGGCCGAGCGACTGGCGCAGGCATAAGCGTTAGCAGCAATCGCGATGCAACCACGGCAATCGCTCTGGCGCAGCGGCAGATTCGATCCGCTAGACCATCACCATGCCAGACCAATCGACGGAGACCGAAGATGACCTGGAAAAACTTCATCAGCCGGCGGGTGATCGCTTCGCGACGCCGAGGCCTTGCGACCGCAACATTGTACGGACTCTCGCTCGCCGTTCGCTTCACGTCGGCGACGGGCGAGCAGGTCGAGATTCCGGCGCAAGCCATGCATCCGACCTACCCGCTGGTGTCCATCATGACCCGGGATGGCTCCGGTCTTCCCTACCAGGACTGGGGCCCGAGGACGACTCAGCCGGTCGTCTTTCGTCAAGGTTGGTTACGCCAAAGTTCGTTGCACCAAGGCTGGCCATCGAGTTCGCCGCTGTCGCGCTGCGAAGCGCCTTAACACCGGCGATTCACTTCACCTCTTCGTGTCGTCACCGGACGCTGCCTTGAGCGGAGCAGCGACGGCGCGCGCACGGACTTTCGAAACGCAGAGATCGAAACGCAGAGATCAAGGAGTAAACTCATGCGACTAGTCATCATCGGCGCCGGCTTCGCCGGCATGTACGCCGCCCTTTCCGCAGCCCGCCTGCGCGAGATCCAGGGCATCTTGCCAGACCAGCTCGAGATCGCGCTGCTTGCCCCCGAGCCGACGCTCGTGGTTCGCCCGCGGCTCTATGAACGAAAGCCGGAGACCCTGACGGCGCCCTTGCTCGACGTGCTCAGGGCCATCGATGTTACCTATGTGCAGGGCATTGCCGAGACGGTCGACACCAGATCAAGCATGGTGAAGATCGCCACGGCGAAGGGCACGAAGAAGACCCTCTCCTACGACCGCCTCGTCGTGACCACCGGCAGCCGACTGTTTCGCCCCAACATTCCGGGCCTTGCCGAGCACGGCTTCAGCGTCGATTCGCTCGCGGATGCGATCACGCTGGACAGGCATCTGCATGGCCTCGCCAAGCGGCCCGCCACGAACGGGCGCGACACGGTCGTCGTCGCCGGCGGCGGCTTCACCGGCATCGAGGCGGCCACCGAAATGCCGGGGCGGCTTCGCGAAATCCTCGGCACGAGCGCAAAGACTCGCGTCATCATCGTCGAGCGCAACAATGCGATCGCGCCCGACATGGGCGCAGGCCCCCGCCCGGTCATCGAGGAAGCCCTGCGCAAGGTCGGCGTGGAGACACGGATCGGCGCCGGCGTCGCCTCGCTCGATCAATCCGGCGTCACGCTATCGAGTGGCGAGCACATCGAAACCGAGACCGTGATCTGGGCGGCGGGCATTCGCGCCGCGCCGTTGACGACGCAGATTCCCGCCGAGCGCGACAGTTTCGGCCGGTTGCTTGTCGGCCGCTGCCTGCAGGTGACAGGCGTTCAGGGCGTCTTCGCCGCCGGCGATGCGGCGCGTGCGGCCTGCGACGACGAGGGCAATTACGCGCTGATGTCGTGCCAGCACGCCACGCGGATGGGCGCCTTCGCCGGCAACAATGCCGCGGCCGAGCTGCTCGGCCTCGCGACCAGGCCCTATCACCAGAAAACCTACGTCACCTGTCTCGACCTCGGCGAGGCCGGCGCGCTGTTCACGCGCGGCTGGGAGCGCAACGTCGAGATGGTCGGCGACGTCGCCAAGAAGACGAAGCGGGAGATCAACACGGTCTGGATCTATCCGCCACGCGCCGAGCGCGCCGCCGCGCTCGCGTCAGCCGATCCGGAACGCGTGACTGATCTCTAGACGTCCGCCTGACGATGACCGCGCGCCCCGCCGCAGCCTTTCCGCAATCCACAGCATGAAGAGGAGACTTCAATGATGAACCAGACGATCCGCAACACTCAGGAGACGAACATGAACCTGCACAACATCACACGCCCCGGCGGGCCCGGGCCCCAAGAGCTGGTTCCTTCGCGCTACGCGCTGAAGATCGGCGAGATCGACGTGATGGTAATCAGCGACGGCGTACTGACGCTGCCAGGCGCGATGCTGGCCCACAACGCCGACCCGGCCGTCCGCGCGGCGTGGCTGAAGGACATGTTCCTGCCGCCGGATGCGTTCGATTGGGCGCTGAACGTGGTGGTGGTGCGTAGCGGCGACCGGACCATCCTCGTCGACGCCGGACTGGGATCCGACCCGGACTTGCACCTGCCGCGAGCCGGTCAGTTGAGCAAGCGACTGGAAGCCGCCGGTATCGATCTTGAGTCCGTGACCGACGTGGTGTTGACGCACATGCACATGGACCACATTGGCGGGCTGCTCGTCGACGAGGTGAACGAGCGGCTGCGCCCGGACCTGCGCATCCATGTGGCAGCTGCCGAGGTCGCGTTCTGGGAGGCGCCCGATTTCTCCCACGTCTCGATGCCGCCGGGATTCCCCGACGCGCTTCGGGCGACCGCCAAGCGGTTCGCGAAAGAATACCACAACCAGCTGCGTACCTTCGAGGACGAGCACGAGGTCGCGCCGGGAGTGGTGGTCACGCGCACCGGTGGCCACACCCCCGGGCACAGCGTGGTCCGCCTGGCATCCGGCGGCGATCGGCTGACATTCGCCGGCGATGCCGTGTTCACCGTCGGGTTCGACCACCCCGACTGGTACAACGGCTTCGAGCATGATCCCGAAGAGGCGGCCCGTGTCCGGGTCCGCCTTCTGCGGGAGCTGGCAGCGAACGGAGAGCTCCTCGTCGCCACGCACATGCCGTTCCCTTCCATCGGCCGGGTGGCGGTCGACGGCGACCACTTTCGCTGGGTGCCGGCCTTCTGGGACTACTGACCGCTCGTCAGGTAGAGCCGAACCGGGGTGCGTACTCACCGCATGCGTGAGTTCGCACCCTGTTCTCGAACCTGCCTCTAAGCCGACCGCCTCACGACGTCGCTGCCCGCCGCCCCAACATCCAGCCGCGCCCGCATCGCCCTCGCCTGCTCGGCGCAGTGCTCGATCAGCCAGTGCTCGAACGCGACGGGGGGAAGTGCGGGGGCGTAGAGGAAGCCTTGCACGACGTCGCAGCCGAGCTCGGCCAGGGTCTTGCGCTGGCCTTCGGTCTCGACGCCCTCGGCGACGACGGTCATGCCGAGGCCCTGACCGACGCGCACCACGGCAGTGGCGATTGCGAGCGCGCCCGCGTCACGCTCGATGTCGTGCATAAAACTGCGGTCGATCTTCAATTCGCGGATCGGCAGATGCGCGAGACGGCTGAGGCTGGAATAGCCGGTGCCGAAATCGTCCACGGAGAGCCCGACGCCGAGCTCGCGGATCGCGTTCATGGTCTCGAGCGCGGCGACGCCGTCCTGCATGAATGTGCCTTCGGTGATCTCCAGCATCAAGGCGTTCGCCGGCAGATCGTATTCGGCGAGGATGTCCTTGAGCCGCGCCGCCAGCGTGACGTTGCGGAAATTGATCGGCGACAGGTTGACCGACACGCTGGGGATGTTGAGCCCGGCGCGGCGCCAGCTCGCCATCTGCCGGCAGGCCTCGCGTACCGACCACAGGCCGATTTGCTCGATCAGGCCGCACTCCTCGGCGAGCGGGATGAACTTTGCCGGCGAGACGTCGCCGAGCACGGCATCACGCCAGCGCGACAGCGCCTCGACGCCGTGGATGGCGCCGTCGCAGCTGCGGATCTGCGGCTGGTAGCTGAGGGTCAGCGCGCCTTCGGCGATGGCACGGCGGAGCGCCGCAATCAGCGCCAGCCGCTGCTCGGTGAGCCCGTTCATCTCGGCGCTGAAGATGCGATAGGTCGAGCGGCCCGCCTGCTTGGCCATGTACATGGCGGCGTCGGCCTGCTGCATCAGGGTGTCGATGTCGGTGGCATGGTCGGGATAGAGGCTGATGCCGATGCTGGCCGACATCGGCATCAGCTTCGATCCAAGCTTCAAGGGTGCAGCCAGCGCCTCCGTGATGTCGGCCGCGACGCGAGCGGCGCTCTCGGCGTTGCGTTGCGGCAGCAGGATGACGAACTCGTCGCCGCCGAGCCGTCCCAGCATGTCCTCGGGGCCAATCTGCTCGCGCAGGCGCTGGGCGAGCTGGATCAGGAGCTCGTCGCCGGCGGCGTGGCCGAGCGTGTCGTTGACGTCCTTGAAATGATCGACGTCGAGGAAGGCTAGCGCGACATGGCTGCCGGTCGGGCAGGCATCGATCGCCGTGGTGATCAGGTGCCGCAGCTGCGCGCGGTTCGGCAGGCCGGTGAGGATGTCGTGATAGGCGAGCCGCGCGATCTCGGCGCGCGCTTCCTTGCGCTCGATCGCGAAGGCGCCGAGATTGACGCAGGCCTCGACGATGCGCCGGTGCCAATTGCTCGGCGCGCGGGGTTCTCGATAGTAGAAGGCGAAGGTCGCGATGACCCGGCCGTCCTTGGCCTTGACCGGGGTCGACCAGCAGGCGCGCAGGCCGATCGCGAGCGGCATGGCCTTGTAGGGCTGCCAGCGCGGATCGGTCTCCAGATCGGTCGCCAGCACCGGTTCGCCGTAGAAGGCGGCGGTGCCGCAGGAGCCGACGTCGGGGCCGATGGCCACGCCGTCCAATGCGCGGGAATAATCATCGGGCAGGCTCGGGCCGCCGAGCGGATGGATCAGGCCCACGGCATCGACGTGAAGCAACGAGCAGACCACGTGGGGCGCGATCTCCTCGACGCGACGGCACAGCCTGTCGGCGATCTCGCCGATCGGCACCTCGTCGGCGAGCGCGCCCATGATGAGCTGCTGCAGCGAGCGCAGCTGCTTGGTCTCGGTGATGTCCTCGAGCAGCGCGAAGATGTGCTTGACCCGGCCCTTCGTGTCGCGGAAGACATCGATCCGGGCGCAAACCCAGATCTCCTCGCCGTCCTTGTCGTAGGTCAGCACCTCGGCCTCGCCGCGGCGACCGCCCTGCATCAGGCGGTTGATGAGCTTCGCGATGGTCTTGCGATCGGTGTGCCGGCCGGCAATCAGCTCGCCTGCGCGGCGACCCTCGGCCTCCGCGTTGGTGTAGCCGAACAGCGCCGTGAAGGCGGAATTGACGTAGACGATGTTCTGCTCGGTGTCGCTGATGATCACCGCCCGGTTGGTCTGGTCGGAGACGGCGTGGAGAAGCCCGATCCTGACGCGGCGCTCGGCTTCGATGGTGACGTCACGCGCAAACACGATGTAATGATTGGCGCCGCCGATTTTCACGGAAGACAGCGCGATAGCCGCTCTGATGCGGCTGCCGTCACGGCGCACGAGACTGATCTCGTCCCGGAGATCGGCCACCGGATCGGCCTGAAGGCCCTTGAGGGCGAGAATTTCGGCATCGCGACCGAGCACGTCGGTGCGTGCCAGCTTCCAGATGCGCTCCGCCGCGGCGTTGAAATGGGTGATGCGATGGTCGTCATCGACGATGACGACGCCATCGTCGGCGCGTTCGAGCGCGGCCCGCAACACGTCCGGAATTTCAGTGAGACAATCGAAGGCGGACATCGTTTGACCCGGCGATATCGGGAAAATACGGCAAGCGGTCCGACGCTAACGCTGCGATGGTGTCCAAGACGTTTTTGCCGCGCCATCGCCCCTCGCCAAGAAGCGGCATGCTTAACGATCCGCGAAAACGACGACGGTATGTTGATGCGTGCGGAACCTAATCCGCGCCGGTTCCGGCGTGGAGCTTGTGCAGCCGGCCGGCGACGGCCCGCACCTTCCCCGGCGCGGCCTGCCAGATCGAGAGCGCCGACAAGGCGCTCACGATCATCGCGATGGCGAAGGCGAGCGTGTAGTCGCCGGTGCGATCGTAGAGGAAGCCGGTCACCCACGGTCCGGCCGCACCGCCGGCCAGCGCCGCCAGCATGATCGTGCCGAAGATGCTGCCCTGGTGCTTGCCCTGGAAAATCTCGAACACCACCGCGCCCATGATCGAGGTGAGGCCGTAGCCGAGCGCGCCTTGCGTGAACACCATCACGTAGACCAGCCACAGCGACGGCTGGAACTTCAGCGCCATCAGTGCCGCAAAGCAGATCACAAAGCCGGCGCAACTGATCGCCCACACCCATTCCCGCCCGATCCGGTCGGAGACATGGCCGAGCAGGATCTGGCCGGGAATGCCGAGCAGGCTGACGATGCCGAGCGCCCACACCGCGACACCGGGACTGAAGCCGATGTCGAGCAGGAATTTGGTCTGGTGCACCTGCACCGCGTACCAGATGTACAGGCCGCAGAAATAGCCGAGTGCGATCCACCAGAATCGCGCGGTCGCGACGGCGCGTTTCAGCGTCCAGTCGGTCTCGACCCAGACGGGATCGACGATGTTCGAGATCGGCTGGGCCGCGCCCGCGACCGGGACGGCATCGCCGTCCGGCTCGAGGCCGATGTCCTGCGGGCGCTTGTGCAGCAGCAGATTGACCGGCGCCAGCACGACCAGGACGAGCAGGCCCATCGCGGTGCAGGCGGTGCGCCAGCCGGTCTGCTCGATCATGTGCTGCACCCAGGGCAGCAACGTCACCGAGCCGATGCCGACGCCGGCGAAAGCGATGCCAATGGCGAAGCCGCGCTTGCGGATGAACCAGTTCGGCAGGAACAGCGACTGGCCGGAATAGCCGAGACACACCGAACCGGCACCGACCATGACGCCGATGGTGACATAGAGATGCCAGGGCGCGCTGGTGAGCGGCGCAAGCAGCAATCCGCCGCCCATCAGCACGACGCCGAGCTCCATCACCGCGCGCGGCCCGGCGCGATCCATCAAGCGGCCGATCAGCGGGCTGACCACGCCCGACACCACGAAGCCGAAGGAGAAGGCGCCCGCGGTGACGCCGCGCTCCCAGCCGAATTCGGAGATGATGGGAGGAAAGAACAGTGAAAAGGCGGTGCGCGCGTTGACGCCGATGGCCATGGTGACGAAGGTCACGGCGACCACGACCCAGCCGTAGAAGAACGGAAGCCGCATGTTTGTATGTTTCATCCCTGGACGGTCTTTCGGACCATCTGGAGATGTCCGGGTCAAGCGCTTTTCACGCATGCCCCTTGAGCGAGATGCGTCGGGGCGATCTCAGGCGGCGTCGCGCCGTGAGGGTTTGGCCGGTGCGTCGAATAGGATCCGCTCGATCGGCTGCGGGCGTCCAAACAGATAGCCTTGCGCGAAATTGACGCCGAGCGCCTTCAGCCGCTCGTACTCCTCGCGGGTCTCGACGCCCTCGGCGGTGACCGACATGTCCAGCCCACGCGCCAGCGTCACGATCGAGGAAATGATGGCGGAGCTGCGCGGCTGCTGGGTGAGGTTGCGGATGAACGACTTGTCGATCTTGATCTTGTCGAACGGGAACGCCGTCAGATAGCTGAGCGAGGAATAGCCGGTGCCGAAATCGTCGAGCGCGAGCTCGACGCCGAGCTGCTTCAGCCGCTGCATGAAGGCGTGGTTCTCGCCGCCGCGCTCCAGCAGCACGGATTCCGTGATCTCGATCTCCAGCCGCTGGGGCGGCAGGCCGGAATCGGCGAGCGCCGCGCAGATCACCTCGAACAATCGGGCCTCCTTGAACTGGATCGGCGACAAATTGACGGCGACCGCGAGATCCGATGGCCAGCCGGCCGCATCCGCGCAGGCGCGCCGCAGCACGAATTCGCCGAGCGGCACGATCAGCCCGGTCTCCTCCGCAAGCGAAATGAACTGGTCCGGCGGAATCAATCCGCGTGTCGGATGCCGCCAGCGCACTAGCGCCTCGAAGCCGCGCCGCGCGCCGCTGAGGGCGTCGACGAACGGCTGGTAGTGCACCTCCAGCTGGCACCGCGCGATGGCATCGCGCAGATCCCCCTCCAGCGTGTTGCGGGCCTCCAGCTCGGCCGACATCGCCTCGTCGTAGATGGTGAAGCAGTTGCGGCCTGCCGATTTCGAACGATAGAGCGCAAGGTCGGCCTTCTTCAGCAATTGCTCCTGATCGCTGCCGTGATCCGGCGCGATGGCGATGCCGATGCTGGTGCCGATCTCGACGCGATGACCGGGCAGCAGGAACGGTTCGGTCAAGAGCTTGGCGATCCGCGCCGCCAGCTCGGTCGAGCAGGCGCGCTGATCCTCGCCGGCTTCCTGGATGACGGCGAACTCGTCGCCGCCGAGGCGCGCCAGCACGTCGTTGGCGCGCACGGCGGATTTCAGCCGCTGCGCTACCTGGCGCAGCAATGCATCGCCTGCGCCGTGACCGAGGGAGTCGTTGACGTTCTTGAAGCGGTCGAGGTCGAGCATCAGGATCGAGAACGGCAGGCCCCGCACGCTCAGCTGGCTGTTCATCTCGTCGAGCCGGGTGAGGAAGAAGGCGCGGTTCGGCAGTCCGGTCAGGATGTCGGTCTGGGCGAGCTCGAGCACTCGCCGGTTCGCCAACGACAGCCGCCGCGAATTGCGGCTTGCGAGCATGAGATAGGTCGACAGCGACAGCGTCAGCAGCAAGCCGACGATCAGCACGGCGCCGGCGCGATCGTATGTCGTCTCCAGCGGACCGCCCGCGGTTGGGACCGCCCGCACCTGCCAATCGGTGTCGCCGATCTTGAGAGTGCCCGACCAGTGCAGCGCCCGCGCGACGTCCCGCATCGACTGCGGTGCCGTGGCCGCCGAGGAATAATCCGGCAGCATCTGCTCCAGGCTGACGATCTGCGCCGTGAAGGGTGGGTAGACGTTCATGCTGACCGCCGGGCTTGCCCCGGTCGTGACGCGAATGGCCTGGATCAGCAGCGGCAGGTCGAAGACGCCGACCACGAAGCCGGCCAGATTGCGGCGCCGGTCCGCAACCGTCTCGCGCGACGTTCCCTTGGCGTAGACGGGAATGGCAACGAGGACGTCAGGCAGCCGGCCCCCCTCCTTCGGCTCGAACAGGCGCGTGCGAATGGCCGCGACCTTGTCATTGTCGCGCGCCCGCTCCAGCACCGCGCGGCGCTCCGGGACGGTGGCGTAATCCATGCCGTAGACCGCCGAGGTCTTCGGCTGGGTCGAGTAGAACACCGGAAAATACTCATCGGTCTGCGGCGCCGTCGCAAAGCCCGCGCTCTGGAGCGACTTGATGCGATAGCCGGATACGCCGTCCGCGATCGCCGCGGTCTCGTATTCGGCGCGTTCCTTGCGGTTGACGCGCGGCAGCCAGGCAATGCGCAGCATGCCGGGATGGCGCTCGAACAGGCGGGCGCTGAAGGTCTCGAACTCGCTGCGGGTGACCTCGTCGTTGGTCGATTCGAACAGCGTGCGCAGCGCGACGAGCCTGGAGATGTATTCGCCCATTCCGTTCTGCACGACGATCGCTTCGGTTTCGGCCGCGTTCTCGAACTCGATCCTGTTGACGCGATCCTCCCACCGCGCCACGGCGGCCGCGCCCACGACCGAAAACAGAAGACCGACGCCGACCGCGACGAGCGCAGGGCGATACAGCCCGAGCAGCGGCGCGGCACGCCACCATCCGGTCATACGCCTCCGATCCTGATCGTTCTGATCGCGATCGCCCATCTTGAAGCCGCCGTCCCCCTGTCCCCGACGAACCGAACCTCTGGTTGAGGTGCCGGCGCCGCTATCGGAACAAGACCGCGGTTAAGAACTGCACAATTTCGGAACCACTCCATTCCGCAACGCGTGAATTAGTTAATGAAGTGCCCGAATGATCCGGCATTGTGGAAACAAGTTGCCGGTTTTGCCCGGAGTAATACGGGCTGCCGACACGTCGCCGGTTAGCGAGCTATTCAGGCTCGCGGGAATATGTTGCGCGAGGCTCCTCCCATCATTCGGCAAGACGTCCCCGATGTATCGATTTCGATCAGCGACATCCCTCGTCCTGACCGTCGCACTCCTCGCCGCGACCATGCTCGCAGCCAGAGCCGACGAGGCCGGCGTCAGCGAGGATGCGATCCTGTTCGGTCAGGCCGCCGCGCTGGAGGGCCCCTCCTCCGCACTCGGACAGCGCATGCGGCAAGGCATCGTCGCGGCATTCACCGAGATCAACGCCAAGGGCGGGGTCCACGGCCGCAAGCTCCAGCTCATCAGCCGCGACGACGGCTACGACCCCGATCGTTCGGTGGCGCAGACGCTGCACCTGATCGAGGACGACAAGGTGTTCGCGCTGATCGGCGCGGTGGGTACGCCGACCGCGATGGCGACAATTCCGATCACCAGCGCCAGGAACATCCCCTTCATCGGCCCATTCAGCGGCGCCGAATTCCTGCGCGACCTCGAGCTTGCCAACGTCGTCAACATCCGCGCGAGCTATGGTGCGGAGGCCGAGGCGTGGATCAAGCACCTCACCGAGGATCGCCACTTCACCCGCATCGGCATCTTCTACCAGGACGATTCCTTCGGCCGCGACGGTCTGAGGGGCGTCAAGCGCGCGCTCGCCAAGCGCGGCCTCGAGCTTGCCGCCGAAGGCACGTTCGAGCGCAACACCCGCGCGGTCACCGCGGCCTGGCGGGTGATCAGGCGCGCCGAACCCGAGGCCATCGTGATGGTCGGAACCTATGGGCCCTGCGCGGAGTTCATCAAGCTCGCGCACCGCAGCGGCTTCCATCCGACCTTCGTCAACGTCTCCTTCGTCAGCGCCAATGCGCTGGCCCGGGAGCTCGGTCCCGACGGTGAAGGCGTCATCGTCTCGCAGGTCGTGCCGTTTCCATGGGATCGCTCGCTCAAGCTCGTCGCCGACTACCAGGCGGCGCAGAAAGCGTTCGATCCGACGCTGACACCGGACTTCGTGTCGCTGGAAGGCTATCTCTCCGGTCGCCTCGCGGCCGCGGCGCTGGAGAAGGCCGGACCGAACCCGACGCGCGCGAGCCTGCTCCGCGCCATCAACGATGTCGGCCGCTTCGACATCAGCGGCAGCGTTGTCACCGTCGGCCTGCGCATGATCGACACGCCGCCGAAGGTGTTTTTGACGGTGATCCAGAAGGACGGGACGTTCAAGGCGGTGGACCGGCTATGAGGCCGCTCACGGCCGCCGCGTCCAGCGCGCGGCGTTGACCGCGCCCGGCGGGATCTCGCCCTTGACGATCGCTTCCACCTGCCGAACCGTTTCCAGCGATTGATATTCGATCGCCTGCGGCGTTAGCCCGCCGACATGGGGGGTGGCGATCACGTTCGGCAGCTTTGCCAGCTCCGGGGTCGGCATCTGGTCCGGCGCGCGGCCGACGTCCATCGCGACGCCGGCGATGCGGCCTTCGCGCAACGCCTTCGCCAGCGCTGCCTCGTCGACGAGATTGCCGCGCGAGAGATTGACGAAGACCGCGTGTTTCTGCATGCGCCCCAGCGCCGCTTCGCCGATCAAATTCTCGGTCTGCTCGTTGGCGATCGCGAGGCAGACGACATAGTCCGACGCCGCGAGGAGCTCGTCGAGACCGACCTGCCTGATGGCGCTGTCGCCGACGTTGGCAAAGGGGTCGGTGACCAGCACCTCCATGCGCAGCACTTTTGCGACCTCGGCGAGATAGCAGCCGATGCTGCCGTAACCGATGATGCCGATTTTGCTGCCGGCGAGCTGGCGGCCCATCCGCGCCTCGACCTTGCGGCCGGCCTGGTAGTCCGCCGTCGCCCGCGATACGCCGCGGGAGAGATCAACCATGAAGCCGAGTGCGAGCTCAGCGACCGCCTGCACGAAGCCGGGCCCGGCGCGGGTCACGAGCACGCCGGCTTTTGAGGCCGCTTCCACATTGACGTTACGGATATCGACGGCACAGCGGACGAAGGCCCGCAGGCGCGGCAATTGCGCAAAGATCTCGCCGCGGCCTTCGGTCATGCGATCGGCGACGATGATGTCGGCATCCTGCGCAGCGCGCACGAGCCCCGCAGCGTCCAAGGTTTCATCGCTCTCGTGCAGGATCACCTCGGCGGCCGCGCGCAGGCCGCTCAGGCTGCGATCGCCATAGTAATTGCGCCGCATCTCCGGCGTGTGAGCGAGCAGAACCTTCACGACAAAACTCCTTCAGTAGCCGAATGCCCGCGGCAGCGCGGTGCTCAGCCATGGCACGAAGGCGATGACGAGCAGGCAGAGGAACAAGAGGCCGAGATAGCCCATGATCGGCTTCACGGTCTGCTCGATCGGCACATTGCCGATCAGGCAGGCGCCGTAGAGCCCGAGCCCGAGCGGCGGCGCGAACAGGCCGATGCCCATGGCGATGACCAGCACGACGCCGAAATGCAGGGGATCGACGCCGAGCTGCACCGCGACCGGCAACAGCAGCGGCCCGAAGATGATCAGCGCGGCCGCGCCCTCCAGCACCGAGCCCATCACGATCAGCACGGCGATCGCGAGCAGAATGAACAGCCAGACGCCTGAGGTCTTCGACAATCCGAGCATGAAATCCCCGACCGCATGCGGCACCTGCTGCAAGGTGAGCGTGAACGCGAGCGACTGCGCGGCGGCGACGATGAACAGCACGAGACCGGCGCGCGTCGCCGCCTGCACGAAACTATGCGCGGCCGATTTGAAGCTGAGCTCGCGGAACACCACGCTGCCGACCACGAGCGCATAGGCCACGGCGAAGGCCGAGATCTCGGTCGCGGTGGCAAAGCCGCTCTTGAAGCCGAAGAAGATCATGAAGATCAGGCCGAACGAGGCGATCGCGCCGCTCCACAGCCCCGACACCGGCATTTGCGGCTCGACGTCCTCGACCTTGTCCGGCCGCTTGCCGAAGATGATGGAGACCGCGATCAGCACTAGCGCCATCAGCGCGGACGGCAAGAGCCCGGCGACGAACAGGCCGCCGATCGACAAATTGGCCACAAAGCCCAGAATGATGAGGTTGATGCAGGGCGGAATGGTCTCCGCCATCACCGCCGACGCCGCCAGCAGCGCCACCGCGCCGCCAGGGTTCTGCTTCGATCGGCGCGCAGCCGGGATCAACACCGAGCCGACCGCGGCGACATCGGCCATCTTCGAACCCGAGATGCCCGAGAACAGCACCATGGAAGCGACCATGACGACGTTGAGGCCGCCGCGCATGCGGCCCACCGCGCGCTGCAACAGCTCGATCAACCGCACCGACATGCCGTTGGCTTCCATGAGGTAGCCGACGAGAATGAAGAACGGGATCGCAAGCAGCACGAAATTGTCGATGCCGCGCGCCATCTGCTGGGCGAAGATCACGCCGGGCAGCGCGCCCTCGACCCAGATGAAGATCAGCGCGGCGAGCGCCAGCGCAAAGCCGATCGGCAAGCCGCCGAACAGTGTCACGAAGAAGCCGATCAGCATCAAGCTGCCCGCCGACGGCACCGAGGACGGCGACAGATAATCCCAGGCAAGATAGAGCCCGGTGACGACGATGATCGCAACGAGCCCCCTGACGATGTCGGGAAGCGGCCTCGCGCAGAGATGGTCGATCGCGAACACCGTCATGAACAGCGCGCCGATGCCCATCGGATAGAAGGTCAGCTCCAGCGGCAGGCCGGAGCCGGTGGTCTGGCCTGCGGTGAGCGAACCCAGCTTGATGGCGTTGTAGGCGACGTAGCCGGAGATCAGCACGACCAGCAGCGCGCCGGCGGCATCGACCAGCGCGCGCAGGCGCAGCGGCAGGAGATCGCGGAAGAAGGAGACACCGACATTTTCGCCGCGCGCGAGCGCGCTCGCGGCACCGAAGAAGGCCGAGCCGACCATCAATCCGCGTGCGACGTCGTCGGACCATTCGACCGGCGCGTTGAAGAAGAAACGCAGCAGCACCGAGACGCAGACCACCACGAGATCGGCGGCGAGCAGGATGGCCGCGATCGCATCGCTGAGCCGAAGCAGCAGGGCGATGCTGCCGTGGCGGCCAGCCGAAACGGGCACGGCGGCCGTCACCACCATCTCAGACCTAGCCATCAGGCTTGCGTCGCGCGGATGATGTCGATGACGGCCTTGGACTCCGGACGGGCCTTGATGAAGTTCTCGATCTGCGGCGCGACCCGCTTCTTGAAGGCCTCGCGGTCGCATTCGGCAACCGTCACGCCCTTCTCGGTCAAGGCCGCCAGCGCCTCCTTCTCGACCGCAAGCCCATGGGCACGCGTGTCGGCCGCGGCCTTCTTCGCAGCATCGAGAAAGCCCTCGCGCAGCTTCGGGTCCATGCGGTTGTAGGTCATGTCGCTGAAATAGATCGCAAGCGGCGAGAAATTATGCTGCGTCAGGGCGTAGAATTTGGCTGTCTCGAAGAACTTGCTGGCCAGGATCGTCGGCGGATCGTGCTCCAGGCCGTCAAGCACGCCGGCCTGCAACGCCGTGTAGATCTCGCCGAAGGCCAGCGGCGTCGCGGCGGCGCCCATCAGCCGCAGGCATTCCGTGATGACTGGGTTGGGCAGCGTCCTGATCTTGAGCCCGGCGAGATCTTCCGGCGTCTTCACCGGCTTCTTCGCCAGCACGCTGCGCGAGCCGAAATTATAGGCCCAGGCGATGATGCGGATGTTGCCGCCCTTGAGCAGGGCTTCCTCGATCGGCTTGGCGGCGCCGGCATCGAACGCCTTGGTCTGCTGCGGGAAGCTGGAGAACAGAAAGCCGAGATCGTAGGTGCCGACCAGCGGCACCAGATTGGCCGAGATCGAGGATCCCGACACCATGAGATCGATGACGCCGAGCTTCACCGAGTTGATGACGTCGATCTCCTGGCCAAGCTGATTGTCAGGGAAGAAAGCGACCTCGATCTGCTCGCCGAGCCCGTTGCCCTTCAAATTCTTGACGAGGTTGTCGTAGTAGACGCGGCCGTTGGCAAATTTGGGATCGTTCGGCAGCGAGGAGGAGCATTTCAGCTTGAGCGTCGCGGCTTCGGCGCGGCCGATGATGGCGGGGGAGAGCACGAGGCCGGCGGTGACCGCCGCCGATGACTTGATGAACGCGCGACGGTTCACGGGCACGATGGTCATGGTGCGGTCTCTCCCACATTATTTTTTGTGAGCCGCGGTCGTTGCCGTGGCCTGTTGCGCGGACTGTATGGCCAAAGCGACGGCGCAGGCAAGCGTGGCAGTCGGCCACCGAAGAGCGCGCCCGCGGCGCGTTCCGTCAGTCCGTGAGCGCTCCGAAACGACTATGATTCCCGGGATTTGCGAGGAGGATCGGCTTGTGGCCTCATCTGCGCGAGGGCGCTTTCGCGTGGGCCCGGCATCGATCCAATTGGAGCATGGATCAATGCGCAATTCACATGGATGAGCCCAGAACGATGCCCTTCAGGCTCCGGCGGACACCCTGCCCCATTTTGCCGCACACCGAGCGTGATCCAGTGCACAGACAGGCGCATGGCGGCCTCCTAGAAAAAGTGACATCATCGCGCGTATTGCCGATGGAGGTGACATCATGCGCCGTCCAGCCTTTCCCAATTTGCTTCTTGCATCCGGTTTTCTTGCGCTCGCACAGTTGATGACACCGACGGAGGCCGCGGCCGAAGCGCGGCTCGCACTGGTGATCGGCCAATCCGCCTATCGCACCGTGCCCGAGCTGCCCAACGCCGCCAACGACGCCAAGGGCATGACGGAGCTGCTCGGCAATGCCGGCTTCAGCGTCACCACGGCCGCCAACCTGGCGCAGAACGAGATGCGCGCGGCGATCTCGGATTTCGCCGGCAAGGTCAGCGCCAGCGGCGCCGACACGGTGGCACTGGTGTTCTATGCCGGCCATGGCCTGCAGATCGACGGAGAGAACTACCTGGTGCCGGTCGATCTCGATCCGAAGCGCGAGGCCGACATTCCGCTCCAGGGCGTGCGGCTGAACGACATGCTCAACACGCTCGGTGCGCTGCCGACGCGAGCGCGCATCTTCATGCTCGATGCCTGCCGCAACAATCCGTTCCCGGCGCTCAGCGGCGCCGGCCACGGGCTTGCGATCGTCGACACCAAGGCCGGCGCGCCGGGCTCCTTCATCTCCTACTCGACCTCGCCCGGCGCCGAGGCCGAGGACGGCAGTGGCATCGACAGCCCCTACACCACGGCGGCGCTGACCGTTGCCAAGCAGCCCAATTTGCCGATCGAGGAAGTGTTCAAGCGCATCCGCGTCGCCGTCGCGCAATCGACTGACGGACGGCAGATCCCCTGGGAAAGCTCCTCGCTGACGACCGACTTCAAGTTCTTCGGCGAGAGCAGCGGCAGCCGGCCGGCCATGCCGGGCGCGTCCTCGATGGCGCTCGCCAGCGGCACGCGCAGCGTCGAGGACTGGCGCAGGGACTTGCAGGGCAAGCCGGCCATGGTCGCCTATGAACTCGTCATCACCGACGACACGGTGCCGGCGTATCAGGCCTATATCGAGCTGTACGCACAGGACACCCGCACGCCGCGCGTGCGCATGGTGCTGGAACGGCGGCGCCAGATGCTGGCCTGGGAGCGCGCAACCGCGATCAACACCCGCGCTTCGTTCGAGGCCTATCTCGCCAACTGGGACAACAGCGATCTCGCGGCAACCGCGCGCAGGCTGCTGCTCCGCGTCCAGAACCGCAACTACGGCCTGCCTGTCGCCGCCGCCGCGAGCCCTGCCCCGGTCGCCGTCGCGATGGCGCCGACCTGCCCGTGCTCGACGCCGTCGAGCCCGGCAACGCCCGTCAATCCGAGCGTCGCGCCCGTGATCAAGAAGCGCGTCGACGACACCCCGCCCAAGCGCAAGGTGGTCGAGACACCGCCGAAGCGCCGGCCGCCGCCTGAGGAAGTGGTCTACGAGCGCGCGCCGCCCCCGGGGCCGCCGCCAGCCGCCGTCATGCAAGGCATCGGCGTCGGTATCGGGATCGGCATTGGAATGGGCGGCCGCGGCGGCGGCGACCATTATCGCGGCGACTACCGCAGATACTGAGACTGTCCAGCATTGACATTGATCCGGCTCGCGCCCGACGCACGAGCCGGATCTACTGCGCCAGCGCCGGATAGTCGTGTTGGACGGCCTCCCGGATCCAGCCCGCCTGGATCGCGCGAAACAGGATCTGCGCCGTCTTGATATCATTTGCCTTCACGCAGAGGTCGACGATTCGGCGGACCGCATCGTCGCGCATCAGATCGTCTGCGATCTTCATCGCAATTTCCATCGCGACGCGGGCTGCACGTTCAAAGCGCTCACGCTCGCGCTTATCGGCCTGTGCGGAGCCTCCGAGGGCCTCCGCGCCCGCTCTCGCAGCCTCGCAGATGTTACGAATGCGCTCCGCCGCGTCGATATCGCCGATCGGTCCCTGGATCGGCTCATCCCAGATGTCGGCCGGCTGCCGCCTTGCGAACCACTTCATTGCCCCCACCCCTGGCCTTTATGGCTTGCACCGTTCAGGACGTGCGGCGCGGCCCGATCGCCTCGAACTGCGCCTTCTGCTCGTCGTTGAGCGTGGCATAGAAATCATCGAGCGCCGCGCGCACCGACTTGATCCCGTCCAGCATCGCATCGAGCCGTTTGCGGATTGTGGCCATGCGTGCCGGCGGTGTCATCACGTCATTGGGCTCGCAGCCCGCCTTGAGCGATGCGCTGACCTTGGCGCTTGTATCCTGGAGCACCTGGAGCGCCGCGCGCTGGGTGTCGCTCGGACGAAGCCGCTCATCGATCGCAGCACCGGGCCAATCGAACGCGGCGGTCACATTGCAAGACTGCACCGACACTTCCCTCGCATTGTTCGATGCCGTCGCACGGCGCTGATCCTCGGCCAGCGCATTGAAGCGCGCCTTCTGCTCGTCGTTCAGCGAGCCATAGAATTGGTCGAGCGCGGGCTGGACCAGCTCGACAGCCTTCTGCATCGCCTCGATGCGCTGCTGCATCGCTGCGAGCCGGCCGGGCGCCGTCGCTGCGGCCTGCGTCGGACAGGATGTGCGGATCAGCGCTGCCGCGTCGACTGAGGCATTGCCGAGCGCATCGAGAGCGGCGCCCTGCGCATCTGTCGGCTGCACCGCGGATGCGATCTGATCGATCGGTAGTCCGGCGATGGCACGGCGGTCACTGCCGCAGAGCTGATCGAGCGGTGCGCTACGCGCCCGTCGTCGTCCCTGCGGTTGCTGCGGCAGATAGGCCGACAGGCGATCATAGCCATAGGGGCCGAAAATGCCTGCATAGATGTCGGGGTAACCGTAACCCCAGAAGCCGAGCCCGTCGCCCCAGATCGTGTAGTCGTAAAGGTCGTTATAGGCGAACGGCCAGAACAGCGGCCCGACCCAGCCATAGCCGCCGCCCGCATGCTGCCACCATCCGCTGCTTGCGCCGCTCCAGCCGGCCAATGCGGCCGCTGCCACGAGCTGTGCACGCGCTGCCGGATTGCTGATCAGCCGGCCATTCCGGAATGCGCTGGTGTTCAGGGCGTTGCGGAAGCTCGCGGGGCGGATCGCCGCATTGCGGATCTGACCGAAGTTGGGCCCGCCGCGTCGGACCCCGGACGTGAACCGCATGCCGCGATGATGCCCGCCGGCATGCCCATGTCCACCGCCGTGGCCACGGAAATGTCCGCCGCCGTGATGGCCACCGCCGTGCCCGCCTCCATGGCCACCGCCATGTCCGCCCCCATGTCCGCCCCCATGGCCGCCCTTGGCCAGAGCCGCGCCCGCCAGCATGCAGGCAAGCGCCATCGCGGCAATTCCAATGACCGGTCGCACCATCGCATCCTCCCGCAGAGCCGCGCCATTGAGGCATCGGAACTTGGCGGGAATTGGAACCGACAGGATTGCCGAAAGTTCCCGCCCCCGACCGGTGGACGGCATCGCCTTGCGGCGGCTTTGTTGTGCCGAAGGCCTACGCGTCGGGCACAATCTTGCCGGGATTGAAGATGTTGAGCGGATCGAGTGCCTTCTTCAGTGCCCGCATCGCATCGAGTGCCTCGGGGCCGAGCTCTGCCTGGAGGTATTTCTGCTTGCCCTGGCCGATGCCGTGCTCGCCGGTGCAGGTGCCGTCCATCGCCTGCGCGCGCTCGACCAGGCGATGCATGAATTCTTCCCCGCGCGCCATCTCGGCGGCATCCTTGGTGTCGCAGACCAGCGAGCAATGGAAATTACCGTCGCCGACATGGCCGACGATCGGCGACAGCAGGTTGAGCCGCTTGAGATCTTCTTCGGTCTCGCTGACGCAATCGGCGAGCCGCGAGATCGGCACGCAGACGTCGGTCGCGACCACGCCGATGCTATCACCTGGCCGCAGCGCCTTCACGGACCAATAGGCATCGTGCCGCGCCTGCCACAGTTTCGTGCGGTCCTCCGGCTTGGTGGTCCAGGAGAATTCGCCGCCGCCGCAGTCCTTTGCGATCTCGCCAAAGGCCTTGGACTGCTCGGCGACTTCGATCTCGCTGCCGTGGAATTCCATCAGGAGCAGCGGCGTCTCCGGCAGCGTCAACTTCGAATAGGCGTTACAGGCTTGCACCTGCGCGGCGTTGAGCAGCTCGATGCGCGCCACGGGAATGCCGGTCTGGATCGCCAGGATGACGGCCTGACAGGCCCCGTGCACGCTCTCGAACGACACCGCACCGGCCGCGATCGTCTCGGGGATGCCGCGCAGGCGGATGGTCAATTCCGAGATGATGCCGAGCGTGCCTTCGGCGCCGACGAACAGATGGGTGAGGTCGTAGCCGGCGGATGACTTCTTGGCGCGCGTGCCCGTGGTGATGATCTCGCCGTCGCCGCGCACCACCTTCAGCGCCAGCACGCTCTCGCGGATGGTGCCGTAGCGCACCGCATTGGTGCCGGAAGCGCGGGTCGAGGCCATGCCGCCGAGCGAGGCATCCGCGCCGGGATCGATCGGGAAGAACAGGCCCTGGTCGCGTAGATGCTCGTTGAGCGCCTTGCGGGTGACACCGGGCTGGATCACGCAATCGAGGTCCTCGGCATGCACCGCGAGCACCTTGTTCATGTCGCGCAGGTCGATCGAGATACCGCCGGCGGGCGCGTTGACCTGGCCCTCGAGCGAGGTGCCGGTGCCGAAAGGAATGACGGGGACGCGGTTTTTGGCGCAGATCCGCACCACGTCCTGGATGTCGGCGGTCTCCTGCGCCATCACCACGCCATCAGGCGGCTGGTTGGGGATCCAGGTGGTGGTATGGCCATGCTGCTCGCGCACGGCCTGCGAGGTGATGAGGCGGTTGCCGAAGCGTGCGGCAAGCTGCTCCAGCGCGCTCGCGAGGGCTTTCGGCTCCGGCCGCGGCGGATTATTGGTGATGGTGGTACCCACGGACATTCCTCCCGACAGAAGAACCGTGGCAAAGGATATAAAACCGGTCAAGTCAAGCGACCGGACGCATAGCTGGAAGGAAACATGCCGGAGACTGCCGCCTCAGCGCCCAAAGCCGAGCCGTTCCGCGCCTCGATCATGCAGATCGAGCCGCAATGGATCGACTATAACGGCCATCTCAACATGGCCTATTACAACGTGATGTTCGACCGCGCGATCGACCAGCTCTGGGCCGAGCTCGGCATCGGGCCGACTTACATGAAGGAGCGAGGCGGTTCGACCTTCACAGCCGAATGCCATGTGCGTTACTTGCGCGAGATCCACCTCGGCGATCCCGTACAGATCCTGGTCTGGCTGCTGGAGGCCGACGACAAGCGGCTGCACACGTTCGAGGAGATGCGGCACGCGACCGAAGGCTGGCTGTCAGCGACGTCCGAGAACATGTCGCTTCACATGGACATGAGCTCGCGCAAGGTTGCGCCTTTTCCGCCGGATATAAGCGAGCGCATCGCTGCGGTCACAAAGGCCCACAGCGCGGTCTCGCGCCCCGAGGGCATCGGCCGGAACGTGGCGATGCCCTCGAAGCGGTAGCGCGTGATCCGGCGGCCTATACCCTGTTGCGGCCGCGGGCCAGGCCGACCACGGCCGAGACCAGGAACAGAACGACCGCGATGAAGAAGATGATCTTGGCGATCTCGATCGAAGCGCCGGCGATGCCGCCGAAGCCCAGGATGCCGGCGATCAGTGCGATAACCAGAAACGTCACAACCCAGCCAAGCATGGTCAAACCCTCGTCTTGATGTCTGTCTGCGTCTGGCGCGGCTGGCCGCGCCACCTGTCCAGACAATCTCGAGGCGGGAACGATGGTTCCGGCCCGGACCGGGTGGAAATTCGCGAGGACCGCTGGAACAAATTGACGTGCCCCGCACGTGGAAAACCTCGTGCCGCCGCCCCATATAGGCACCAATCCCTGTTAGAAGGCTCCCTTCCGCCACCCCGCGGTGCCATCGTGGGGCCCATGATTCGCATGACCGAGCCGAGCAAGATCACATCCCAGAACGTCCCCGACCACCAGCCCGCAGCCGGCGGCATAGCCGCGCGCGCGCGCGCCTCGGTGGGCCCGAAATATCTGTCCGGGCTCAATCCGGAGCAGCGCGAGGCCGTGGAGACGCTGGAGGGCCCGGTCCTGGTGCTCGCCGGCGCCGGCACCGGCAAGACGCGCGTGCTGACGACGCGTATCGCCCACATCCTGAGCCAGGGCCGCGCCCGCCCCGCCGAGATCCTGTCGGTGACCTTCACCAACAAGGCGGCGCGCGAGATGAAGCACCGGCTCGGCCAGATGCTCGGCCACGCCGTCGAGGGCATGCCGTGGCTCGGCACCTTCCACTCCATCGGCGGCCGCATCCTCCGCGTCCATGCCGAGCTGGCGCAGCTCAAGTCGAATTTCACCGTGCTCGATGTCGACGACCAGGTGCGGCTGCTGAAGCAGCTGCTGCAGGCCGAGAACATCGACGAGAAGCGCTGGCCGGCACGCATGCTCGCCGGCCTGATCGACGGCTGGAAGAACCGCGGCCTGATGCCGTCGCAGGTGCCCTCCGGCGAAGCCGCCATGTTCGCCAACGGCAAAGGCGGCAAGCTCTATGCGAGCTATCAGGAGCGACTGAAGATTCTGAACGCGGCCGATTTCGGCGATCTGTTGCTGGAGAACATCCGCATCTTCCGCGAGCACCCGGATATCCTCAGGCAGTACCAGCAGCGTTTCAAATATATTCTGGTCGACGAATATCAGGACACCAACGTCGCGCAATATCTGTGGCTGCGGCTGCTGTCGCAGGCGCCGGCGCCGGCGTCCGGCTCGTCATTGCCGGGCTTGACCCGGCAATCCATCGATTCTTCGCAAGATGGATCACCGGGTCTCGACGCTTCGCGTCGGCCCGGTGACGACGAGCAAAACACTGCAGCCCCTCTTCCCGCCAGCGAAAGAGCTCACGTCAAAAACATCTGCTGCGTCGGCGACGACGACCAGTCGATCTATGGCTGGCGCGGCGCCGAGGTCGACAACATCCTGCGCTTCGACCACGATTTTCCTGGCGCCAAGGTCATTCGCCTAGAGCGCAACTATCGCTCGACCGGCCACATCCTCGCCGCTGCATCGCATCTGATCGCGCACAACGAAGGCCGGCTCGGCAAGACGCTGCGCACCGAGGACCAGGACGGCGAGAAGGTCACGGTCACGGGCTCGTGGGATTCGGAAGAGGAAGCCCGCGGCATCGGCGAGGAGATCGAGCAGATCCAGCGCCGCGGCGAGAAGCTCAACGAGATCGCGATCCTGGTGCGCGCCTCCTACCAGATGCGCGAATTCGAAGACCGCTTCGTCACGCTCGGCCTGCCCTATCGCGTCATCGGCGGCCCACGCTTCTACGAGCGCGCCGAAATCCGCGACGCGCTGGCTTACCTGCGCGTCATCAACTCGCCGGCCGACGACCTTGCCTTCGAGCGCATCGTCAACGTGCCCAAACGAGGCCTCGGCGATGCCACCGTGCAGATGCTGCACGACCATGCCCGCAAGCGCCGCATTCCCTTGTTCGAGGCGGCACGCGCCGTGGTCGAGACCGACGAGCTGAAGCCGAAGGCGCGCGGCTCGCTTCGCGAGGTCGTCGCCCAGTTCGACCGCTGGCGCGCCCAGCGCGAGGTCACGGCGCACACCGACCTCGCCCAGATCGTGCTCGATGAGAGCGGCTATACCGAGATGTGGCAGAAGGACCGCTCGGCGGACGCCGCGGGCCGGTTGGAGAACCTGAAAGAGCTGGTGCGCTCGATGGAGGAGTTCGAGAACCTGCAAGGATTCCTCGAGCACATCTCGCTCGTGATGGACCGCGACGGCGGCGCCGAGGACGACGCGGTGTCGCTGATGACGTTGCACTCGGCCAAGGGGCTTGAATTCGACAACGTGTTCCTGCCGGGCTGGGAGGAAGGCCTGTTCCCGAGCCAGCGCACGCTGGACGAACAGGGCCGCGCCGGCCTCGAAGAGGAGCGTCGGCTCGGCCATGTCGGCCTGACCCGCGCCCGACGCCGCGCCATGATCTATTTCGCCACCAACCGCCGGATCCACGGCACCTGGTCGACCACGATCCCGTCGCGCTTCCTCGACGAACTGCCGGCGGCCAATGTCGAGATCACCGAATCCAAGGGCGGCTCGGCCTGGGGCGGCACCGGCGGCTACGGCGCCTCGCGTTTCGACGACATGGAGGCGTTCGGCTCCACCTATTCGACGCCGGGCTGGCAGCGCGCGCAGGCCAACCGCAACCGGGGCGGCGGCCGCAATGGCGGCGGGGGCGGTGGCGGCAGAAGCGGCGGCTTCGAGGAAGAGGCTGCGACGTTCTCCTCCTCCTCGTCATCAGGTCCCGACTTCGGCAGCTTCTCCTCGCGCCGCCGCGGTCCCCTGACGATCGAGGGCGAGCTGGTCGCCAAATCGACCGGCACCACCTCGGAATTCTCGCTCGAAGATCGCGTCTTCCACCAGAAATTCGGCTACGGCCGCGTCACCAAGATCGACGGCAACAAGCTCACCATTGCTTTCGACAAGGCCGGCGAGAAGAAGGTCGTGGACAGCTTTGTGCAGCGGGCGTGAGCGCCCGATATGGCTCAGTATGTTGCCATCATCGAAGACACCGATCCCAACGCTGTCAGCCTATGGTTTCCCGACCTGCCCGGCTGCATTTCCGGCGGCGACGATGTCGAGGAGGCCCTGGAGAGTGCACCCGAGGCACTCGCCTTCTATGCGCAGGAGCTGATCGCGGACGGCCGGCAGCTTCCTCCGCCCAGAACATTGGACGAGCTCAAGGCCGAGCCTGAGTTCGCCGACGACCTCAGGAAACACACGGTCGCCCTGATCGAATGGCCGCCCCGCGAAGACGCCGACGAGTGAGGACTGTTCGCCGCACTCGCCGGACGTTCGACAGTTCTCGCCCGAACAGGTCTTGACCATCGCGAACTTCCCCGTATCAGATGCAGCCATGGTCCGGGGCTCCATCACACTGATCTTGCTGGCATTGGGGATGCCGTCGCTTGCGGCGGCGGAGACCATGAGCTTTGGCGATTCGATTGGGCTCCTCGCCAAGAGTTGCGGTGCGGAAATCGTCGCCAATTGCCGCGGCGTCAACCCGGATTCGACCCGCCTGAAGGAGTGCCTGTCGCGAAACCGCGACGTGCTGTCCCAGCAATGCGCGAGCGACTATCTCGGCGCGTTCGACGCCATCCAGAAGCGCGTCGCCGCGCGCGTCACGGTGGCGAACGCCTGCCAGCGCGAGATCGTCAAGGTCTGCGGCGGCTCGACCAAGGAGACCAGCAAGTCGATTCCCTGCCTGGTTTCGACGCCCAAGGGCATCAGCAACAACTGCCTGAAGGCCGTCGACGACGCGGGGTACCGCTGATGCGCGCGAGCAGGCTCTTCAATGCCGGAACCGCGGTCGCGCTCGGTCTCGCTTTGCTCGCGGGCACGGCCGGCGCCCAGACGGCGGCGCCGACCCGCGACGACATCGTCGGCAAGCTCAACCATTTCGAAGAAGCCGCCGAAGTCGACCTTCCCGCGCTGAAGCAGCAGGTGATGGAGCGCGCCAAGGCCAGGATCAAGAACGATCCGGGTCCGGTGAACCGGCCGCCGATCGCGCCTGATCTCGCCAAGCTGCCCGCCTTCAACGCGCAGATCCAGTTCGATGCCGACACGCCGATCATCCAGCCGGGCTCCTACCAGACCGTCGGCCGCATCGCGGACGCGCTGGTTCATTCCTCGCTGCTGCCCTACACGTTCCTGATCGTCGGCCACGTCGAATCCAACTCGAAGACGCGCGAGGCCAACGCGATCCTGAGCCAGCGCCGCGCCGACGCGATCCGCGACGTGCTGGTGAACACGTTCAAGATCTCGACCAAGCGGCTGCATCCGATCGGGCTCGGCGAGGAGCAGTTTCTCGACCGGGCCAAGCCGACCTCGGCCGTCAACGGCCAGTTGCAAATCCTGACCTACGCCAAGGTGCCCGAGGACGCGCCTGCGCATCCGGCTGCGGCGCCTGCGCCTGCGGCGAAAAAGCCCGCCAAGAAGCGCTGAGCGAACGCAGCTTCGCACCCGACGGAACCCTTTGAAGTCCTGATCGTTTTGTAGCCTGTCCGGGGCGCACAAATACGGTTTGACGCGACAAAAGCGCCGGTTTGTGCACCGCCCGGTCCAGTGCTATAGCCTCTGTTCGCCCTTCCCCGACCCCGTGCTGCATGAGACCGAAATGGGTGGCTATTTTCAGCGCCAACTTGCCGTTTATGTCGAGTACCATCGCGACCCCCGGAACACGGCGATGCATGTGGTCGGTATTCTCCTGTTGTTCACCGGCGCCGTGATGCCGCTGACGCTGGTCAGGCTTCCGCTGTTCGGTTTCGATGTCAGCCTCGCGGTGATCCTGGCCTTGCCCGTCCTGATGTACTGGCTGCTGCTCGACGTGGCGCTCGGGATCGGCATTCTGGCGGTCTCGATCGTGCTGTTTTCGGTTGCGACGACCGTTGCGGCGCAAGTCAGCATCGCGACGATGTGGGCGATTTTCGCCGCGCTGGTGGCGCTCGGCCTCGCCGCGCAGGCTATCGGTCACAAGGTTTTTGAGGGCCGCGAAGCCTCGTTGTTCACTTTTCCTTCGCATCTTTTGCTTGGACCGATGTTCGTGATGGCAAAATTATTCATTGCATTGGGCTTCCGTCGCGACCTTGCCGCGATTCTGGCGCCTCTTCCGACCAATTCCCTTTCAACCCGATAGCTCTAGACGCGAAACAGCAACCTTCTGCATGGCTCTCGTACTGGTTACCGGTGGCAGTGGCTTCATCGGACATCACCTCGTCGAAGCGCTCCGCGCCCGTGGGCAGCGGGTGCGCGTTCTCGATGTCCGCGCGCCGGCCGCGGCGAACGCGGATGTTGAATACGTCCACGGTTCGGTGCTCGACGGCGCCGCGGTCGATGCTGCGATCGCCGGGGTCGATCAGGTCTATCACCTTGCCGGCCTGCCCGGCATGTGGGTCGCCAACAAGCAGGACTTTCACGACGTCAACTGTCGCGGCACCGAAATCGTGCTCGCGGCCGCAATGAAGCGTGGCGTATCGCGCTTTTTGCACTGCTCGACGGAATCGATCCTGTTCCCCTATTCCGACCTCAAGGGCGCTGCAGCCGAAGAGGCGCTGCAGCCGGCCGACGCGATGCCGGGTGCCTATACGCGCTCGAAGTCGCTCGCCGAGCATCATGCCGCGAAGGCCGCGGCCAGCGGCTTTCCGCTCGTGATCGGCACGCCGACCATGCCGATCGGAGCGGCCGACCACAATCTGACGCCGCCGACGGCGATGCTGTGGTACTTCCTCCAGAAGAAGGTGCAGCCGCATCTCAACTTCCTGGTCAACCTCGTCGATGTCCGCGACGTCGCCATGGGCCTCGTGCTGACCATGGAGCGCGGCCGCACCGGCCAGCGCTACATCCTCGGCGGCGACTGCGTCCCGCTCGGCAACATCCTGCGGATGATGTCGGCGATGAGCGGCCGCCGGCAGTTCCCGATCGTCGTGCCCGGCAAGATCGCCGAGCTCTCGGGCATCATGCTCGAATACCTCGCCGACCGTGTCACGCGCCGGCCGCCCAACGGCACCGCCGAGGGCGTGCGCATTGCGCTCGCCGCGAGCGACCTCTCGATCGGCAAGGCGCGCACCGAGCTCGGCTACGCGCCGCGTCCGATCGAGCCGGTGCTGCGCGAAACCATCACCCATCTGCTCGCCCGCAACGGCCAGCAGCCCTCCGGCGCCATCAAGCATCACGCGCTCTCCTCGCGCGCGAGCTAAAGCCGCCGCCCAACGCAAAGAACCTTCATGTCCTTCGATTTCAGCAAGCTTCTCTCCGTCGCCTGGGGTGGCTGGACCACGGCCTGGCCGACCGAACTCCTGGCCCTGGTCTGGCTCGCCTTTCTCGCCAGTTGGGTCGGCGCCTCGTTCTGGCAGGGGCGGACCAAGAAGCAGGTCATGACGCTGGAGTCGCAGCGCTATCGTCTGCCGATCCTGGTCGGCGGCATCCTGTACACGCCGTGGGTTGCACAGCTGCTGGGCTGGAAGCCGCTTTGGGTGCTCGGCAACACCGGCATCTACATCGCCGCGGTCCTCTCGGCCGCCGGCATCGCTTTCGCCTGGTGGGGCCGGCTGCATCTCGGAAAATTCTGGTCGAACACCATCACCCAGAAAGAAGATCACCGCGTTATCGACACCGGCCCCTACGGCATCGTGCGTCACCCGATCTACACCGGCTTGATCTTCGGCATGCTCGTCACCGGCATCGCAATCGGCCTCGTAACCACAATCCTCGGCGCGATCCTGATCTCGCTCGGCATGTGGCAAAAGGGCCGGATGGAAGAGGTGTTTCTGTCGAAGGAGCTCGGCGAGGACGCCTATGGCGCCTATTGCCGCCGCGTTCCGATGATCATCCCGTTCCTGTCGCCGCGGTAAGGGCCTAGCAGCGCCTTCCTACTATTTTCTCCGCATAACACTGCTGCTGGTCCCGTCATCCTGAGGTGCGAGGTTGGCGATGCGAATGCATCGCCTGCCGAGCCTCGAAGGATGTACGGCCGCGATGCAGCCGGGGCGTTCATCCTTCGAGGCTCCCCATGGGACGCGTTGCGCCCATGGCTCGCACCTCAGGATGACGGGATAGATCGGCGCACCCGGAACTTTCGGCCGAGGAACCGCCCCTCCACCAGCCCGTTACCCCTCGACAGCTGCCACCTGCGCGAGCATCGAGCCATGTCGGACGCCTACGATTATTTTCGCGAGCATGCGATCGCCGCCGTCCGCAAGGCGCGGGCGCTGCCGCGTGGGCGGCCGAAGCAGAAGCAGCGCACGGTGGCGCGGGTCTATCACCTGCTGTCCAAGGAGGCAGCGCTGGTGCCGAACATCCATCACCTCGACGATTTTCGCACGGCGCGGCGGCTTGAGCAGCAGATCCCTCGCTGATCTCCTGGCAGGCCCGCCAGCGTTCGTCCCATGCAAAATCGATCGGCTGCCATTCCACGGGAATAGGCCCGGCCGGCGCCCCGCACAGGTTGACGTCTGCCTCGTCAGCCAGTTGGATGCGCGCGCAAACAGGGGCCCTCTCATGACGTTCTCCAGCATCTTTGCGCAGTTCGTTGCGCTTCTCGGCGGCATCGCGCTGCAATGGCGGAAGCTGTCGGGCACCGTGCCTGCGCCGGCCTGGGGAGAGAAGCCCGCCATTCCCGAGGCGAAGCCGCAAGGCGCGATCCCGACCTTGAAGATGCCGACCGCGCGCGGCTGGAGCGAGGGCCAGAAGCCGACCGTCGCGCCCGGACTCAAGGTCAATGCGTTCGCAACCGGGCTCGACCATCCGCGCTGGATCGAAGTGCTGCCCAATGGCGATGTGCTGATCGCGGAGGCGACGCAGATCGCGGGCGCACCGCGCAGCGTGTTTCACTACGCGATGCAGGCGACGATGCGGCGCGCCGCGGCGCTCGGCGTGTCCGCCGACCGCATCACGCTGCTGCGTGACAAGGACGGCGACGGCGTCGCCGAGGTGCGTGGCGCGTTCATGGAGAATCTCAGCCAGCCATTCGGCATGGCGCTGGTCGGCGACACCTTCTATGTCGGCAACACCGACGGCGTGATGGCTTTCCCCTACGTCACCAATGCCGACCGCATCACTGCGCCGGGCAAGCGGCTCACGACGTTCAAGCCAAGCGGACACTGGACCCGCAGTCTTTTGGCAAGCCCCGACGGCAAGAAGCTCTATGCCGGCGTCGGCTCGCTCAGCAACATCGCCGAGATGGGCATGGAGGTCGAGGAAGGCCGCGCCGCGGTCTACGAGCTCGACCTCGTTGCCGGCACGCACCGCATTTTCGGCGCGGGCCTGCGTAACCCGGTCGGGCTGGCGTGGGAGCCAAATACGGGTGTGCTCTGGACCGTCGTCAACGAGCGCGACGGGCTCGGCGACGAGACGCCGCCGGATTATCTCACCTCGGTGCGCGACGGCGGCTTCTACGGCTGGCCCTATTGCTATTGGGGCAAGACGGTGGACGACCGCGTGCCGCAGGATCCTGCGATGGTCGCCAAGGCGATTCAACCGGACTACGCGCTCGGCGGCCACACCGCCTCGCTCGGCCTGTGCTGGATGCCCGCAGGCACGCTGCCGGGCTTCGGAGACGGCATGGTCATCGGCCAGCACGGCTCGTGGAATCGCAGCACGCTGTCCGGCTACAAGCTGGTGTTCATCCCGTTCGAGAACGGCAAGCCGTCCGGCCCCGGTCGCGACATCCTGTCGGGCTTCCTGTCCCCGGACGAGAAGGAATCCTACGGCCGCCCGGTCGGCGTCGTGATCGGCCCCGACAAGAAATCGCTGCTGATGGCCGACGACGTCGGCAACGTGATCTGGCGCGTCACGGGCGCGTAAGGTAGCCAGGCGACACGGGCGCTCGCATAGGCGTCCCGTCATCCTGAGGCGCGAGTGGCGCGATGCGCAGCATCGCGCCGGGAGCCTCGAAGGATGAACGGCCGAGATGCAGCCGGGCCGTCGTCCTTCGAGGCTTGCTCTGCGCCGCATTCGCGTCCCAGAGCAAGCACCTCAGGATGACGGTGATGGAGCGCTTCGATCGCTCACGTCCCCACGCACAACGTCGCGCGCTGTTTGCGCAGCAGCGCGATCACCGACAAGGCCGTGATCAGCCCGGTCTTGGGATTCTCGGACGGGATGTTCTCGATCGACATCGAGAACCGCGCCGAATCCGCCTCGACCTCGATGCGGTGAACGTTGCGCGTCACGGTTGGATCAGCCCAAACCTGGATCTCGGTACGATCAGGCCCGATGCCCGCCAGCGACAACGCAACGGCGACATTGACGTTCGCTGGAAAGCCCTTCGCCGCTTCGCGCGCGCTGCCCTCGAACAGCTTCAGCGGCTCGCGCAGATTGTCGATGTCGATCTTGTTCTGAACGATGAAGGGCGCGCCCTTCAGCCCGTCGATCGGCTTGCGCGTCACCATCTTCACGGAATGGATGGTGCCGATTGCGGCGGCGTTGACGGCGTCGAGCCCGATCAGCGCGCCGGTCGGCACGATGATGCGGCCGCCATTGGCGCGGGCGAGATCGACGAGATCAAAATTGTCGAGCAATCCGCCGACGCTGACCACGACCGCCGCCTTGCCGCGCTTCACCGCAGGCTCGACGATCGCGCGCAACTGGCTGCTCGGTGCGCACTCGACCACGATGTCGGCGACCTCGCCGAGCTGATCGATCGGCAGGATCTTTGGCGGATGACGCAGACCGCCGATGAAGGTCTGATGCTTGGCGGGATCGCGCACGGCCACGGCCGACAGCGCCAGCCCCTCGATGCCCTGATCGAGCGCGGCCGCGATCTTCGTGCCGATCGAACCCAGCCCGGCAATGGCGACCCGCAACGCGCTCGAAGCTCTCTGTTCAGTCATCGTACTCACCTTTTCCGGGCTTCCGTCATAGCGCCTCACGCCTCCCGCGCATAGCTACGCAGGCGTGCCTCGAGCACCGCCACCATGGCATCGCGGGCCGGATCGCGCGAGCCGCGCAGCCACGCGGCGGCGAGCGGCAGGCGGCCGACCGGCCCGCTCTGCCTTGGCCGCAGCGGCACGAAGCGCACGCCCGTGACCGCCATCCGCGCCGTCCAGCGCGGCACAATCGCAACCCCGAGCTTCGTGGCCACCAGGTTGATGATGGTCTGCTTCTCGTCGGCGACCTGGACGATGCGCGGCGTCAGGCCTGCCTGCTCGAACAGCTTGATCGTGAGGTCATGGCTGTGCGGACGCGAGCGGCGGTCCGGCACCAGCATCGCCTCGTCGGCGATGTCGGCCAGCGTGACCCACTTGCGTCCGGCTAGCGCGTGCCGCTGCGGGAACGCCACGATCGCGGTCTCCTGGAGCAGATCGCGGAATTCGAGCCGCTTGTCCGCACGACCGGGCGGGCGAACGAAGGCGAGATCGAGCGCGCCGGTCAGGATCTTCGGCAGCAGCCGGACGGTCTTGTCCTCGAGCAGCTGCACCGCGATGTCAGGATGCTTGGCGCGTAAATCGCGCAAGAGGGTCGGCAGCAACCCGGCGGCTGCGCTGTCGATGGCGCCAATCCGGAGCCGCCGCGCGGTCCCCGCCCGGGAGCGGTTGCGCAAATTGCTCTCGACCGCCTCGACGCGGGCGAGGATAGCGCGGGCATCGCGCAGCAGGGTTGCGCCGTCCTCGGTGAGCGACACCGCGCGCGTCGTCCGCGCAAACAGCCGCGCGCCCAGATCCTCTTCCAGCAGCCTGATCTGCCGCCCGAGCGCGGAGGGCAGCATCTGGAGCTGCTGCGCCGCGCGGCCGAAATGCAGCTGCTCGGCGGCCGCCACGAAGCATCGGAGCTGATGCAATTCCATCCCGCAAATCCTCTCGTCTCGCGAGGATTATATCATTTTTTTGTATAAACCAGCGCCAATTGAGTCCGCCCTGCACTCCCGTCTAGATTCGCCGACGACGCAGCCGGCCTGATATGCCGGCCCGATCTCTCACACGGAGCATTCTCATGCGCACCCATTCGATCGCAGCAATTCCCGCCGACGGCATCGGCCCCGAGGTGATCTCGGCCGGCGTGCGCGTGCTGGAGGCGCTGGCAAAGCGCAGCGGCGATCTTGCCTTCAACGTCAGGACGTTCGACTGGGGCTCGGACTATTACAAGAAGCACGGCGTGATGATGCCGGCGGACGGCCTCACCGAGCTGAAGACGTTCGACGCGATCTATTTCGGTGCGGTCGGCGCGCCCGATGTGCCCGACCACATCACGCTGTGGGGCCTGCGGCTACCGATCTGCCAGGGCTTTGACCAATACGCCAATGTGCGCCCGACGAAGATCCTGCCCGGCGTCGCCTCGCCGCTGCGCAATGTCGGTGTCGGCGATCTCGACTGGGTGATCGTGCGCGAGAACTCGGAAGGCGAATATGCCGGCATGGGCGGCCGCGCCCACAAGGGCCTGCCGGAAGAGGTCGGCACCGAAGTCGCGGTCTTTACCCGCGTCGGCGTCACCAGGATCATGCGCTATGCGTTCCAGCTCGCACAGTCGCGCCCGCGCAAATTGCTGACCGTCGTGACCAAGTCGAACGCGCAGCGCCACGGCATGGTGATGTGGGACGAGATCGCGGCCGAGGTCGCCGGCGAATTCCCCGACGTCACCTGGGACAAGATGCTGGTCGATGCCATGACCGTGCGCATGACGCTGCATCCGAGGAGCCTCGACACCATCGTCGCGACCAATCTCCATGCCGACATCCTGTCCGATCTCGCCGGCGCGCTGGCCGGCAGCCTGGGTGTGGCGCCGACCGGCAACATCGATCCGCAGCGCCGCTTCCCCTCGATGTTCGAGCCGATCCACGGCTCGGCCTTCGACATTACCGGCAAGGGCATCGCCAATCCGGTCGCGACGTTCTGGACCGGCGCGCAGATGCTCGAGCATCTCGGCGAGAAGGACGCCGCTTCGAGGCTGATGGCGGCGGTCGAGCGCGTCTGCGCGGCGGGCGTGCTGACGCCTGACGTCGGCGGCAAGGCGACGACGAAGGAAGTGACGGACGCCGTGATCGACGCAATCAACGGCTCGAATGTGTAGCACTCTCGCTTACGCCGCTTGCGGCAGGGAGAGGCGGAGAACGTCCCTACTTCCGCTTCGCCGGAGCCGGCGGCGGTGTCGCCATCGCGGCCGTGGGCTCGGGCGGCGTCAGATGCCGGGGCACGATGATAGTCTGGCCCGGGGTGAGCTGCGCGTTCTCTGCTAGCGAGTTGCTCTGCGCGAGCGTCCACAGCGGCACGCGATTGGCTGCAGCGATGCTCTCCATGGTGTCGCCGCGGCGCACCGGCACCCGCGCGCCGCTGTCCCATAACTCGACCAAGGTGTCCGCGGGGACGAGGTAGCGCAGCGGCACGGCATCGGCCTGCGTCTGCGGCGGAATGCGCGGCAACTGCGTCACCATCTCGACGATCTGGCGATGGATGTCGTCGGACTTCTCGATGTTGATGTGGGAGACGCGCGCGTTTTCCTTGAGGTCATAGCTCGCATAATGGCCGCGAAAGCCGGGGACCGCGACGACGTCGCCGCCGCCGAGCACGCTATCGGACAGGAAGATGTTGATGAAGCGCTCGACATTGAGCGGCACGTCGCCGGTCGCATGCGCGGGATCGATGGCGATGACGAGGCTGATCGGGATGCTCTCCTTGGCCGCCATCTCGGAGATGACGATCGAGCACAGACCACCCATGGAGTGCCCGATCAGCACGATCGGCGCCGCCTTCTCCTTGTAGCTGGCGATGACGCGGCTGCCGATGAACCGGCATAGGGTGAATTCATAGACATCGGCGGAAAAGCCGGCCTGTGTCAGCTTCTCGCCGAGCCGGTCCATGCCGGTCGAGAAGATCGGGCCCATGGCGCCGCGGAACAGGTAGATTTTCGGCGGCGGCAACGGCTCGAACGGCGGAGGCGGCGGCGCGGCGGGTGCAGCCGCGGTGGCCTTGGACTTGGCAGGTGAGGCGGCGGCCATGCCGGGGCTCAGGACGAGCAGCGCAACGGCTGCCAGCGCGACTAGTCGCCTCAAATCAATCATCAGTCCAGCAGTCCCGCCACGGGAGGCGATCACCTCCCTCGCGGGCTTAGTGACGGCCGATTGGGTGGAATTTGGGGCACGGAACCGGCCTGCATCCCCTCCGGGCGCAATCTCCCACCGCACGCCTGGCGGCGCGACCGGACTTTGCGGCGATTGGCCTCAATCCTCGCTCGCGAATGGCTAAAATGGCAGCATCCGGTTCAACAATTCGAGCAGCGTGCGCTGCTCGGCCTCGCTGAGCGGCGCCAGCATCTTCCGATTATAGGGCTCCGTCAGCCTTGCTCCCTCCGCAATGAGCTTTGCGCCCTTCGGCGTGAGCATGAGCTCGACGGCGCGGCGATCGGACTTCGAGCGGTTGCGCTTGATGAGACCGGACGATTCGAGTTCGTTCAAGATCTTGATCAGGTTCGGCAGCCGCAGCCGGAGCAGGCTGGCGAGGCTGCTCGGCGGCACGCCGGGATTGTCGCGAATGACGGCGAAGATGGCATAGGTCGCGGGCGTCAGGCCCAAGGCGGCGAACTCCTCGTAGAAGCCCTCGAAGAATTTCAGCTGCGCCAGGCGCAGCATGAAGCCGGGCGTGCGCTGCAGAGCGCGCAGGTCCAGCGATTTCTCCATCTGCGGAGCGGACTTTTGCGGAGTGGATTTGGCTCCGGGTCTTAGAGGCTTCGGGCTCATGATTCTCAATCCAAGGGACGGCCGAATTGACACTCTCAAAAATAGCTATAAAATATAACTATTATTCAGCGGCACCAAGACCGCCTATGGGAGGGACACAATGAACAGCAAATTCCTGCACAAACTGTGCATTTTGGCCGCAACGCTCGCCACGGCGCCGGCGTTTGCCCAGGACGTCGTGAAGATCGGCATCCTGAACGACCAGTCGGGTCCGTTCGCGAGCTACCAGGGCGTCGGCTCCGTCGTCGCCGCCAAAATGGCCGTCGAGGATTATGGCGGAAAGGCCGCCGGCAAGCCGGTGGAGGTCGTCGCGGCCGATCACCAGAACAAGACCGACATCGGGATCGGCATCGCCAGGCGCTGGTACGAGAACGACAGCGTCGATGCGATCTTCGACCTTCCGAACTCGTCGATCGCGCTCGCGGTGGCCGGCATGAGCGCCGAGAAGAACAAGGTGTTCGTCGGATCGGGCGCCGGAACGGTGCTGCTGACCGGCGAGAAGTGCACGCCGAACACCGTGCACTGGACCTACGACACCTATTCTTACGGCCGCGGTCTCGGCAAGGCGATCGTGCAGCAAGGCGGCAAGAAATGGTTCTTCATCACCGCTGACTACGCCTTCGGTCACGATCTGGAAAAGCAGGCTGCGGAGGCGGTGAAAGCATCCGGCGGCGAGGTGCTCGGCAGCGTGCGGCATCCGCTGGGAACGGCCGATTACGCCTCTTTCCTGCTGCAGGCCCAGGCGTCGGGCGCGAACGTCGTCGGCTTCGCCAATGCCGGTGACGACACCATCACGTCGATGAAGCAGGCCGCCGAGTTCGGACTGACCAAGGACCACAAGCTGGTCGGATTGATCCTCGGCATGAACGGGCTTCCCGCGCTGGGCCTGAAGTTTGCGCAAGGCGCGCAGATCATGAACCCGTTCTATTGGGATCTGAACGACGGCACGCGCGCTTTCGCAAAACGCTTCGCCGAACGGATTCCCTCAAAGGCCTATCCGAACGACATGCAGGCCGGCGTCTATGCCTCGGTCATTCACTATCTCAAGGCGGTCGACAAGGCCGGAGGCGCCAAGGACGGCAAGGCCGTCGTCGCCGCGATGAAGGAGATGCCGACCGACGATGTTCTGTTCGGCAAGGGCTATATCCGCAAGGACGGTCGCAAGATCCACCCGCTCTACCTGTTGCAGGTCAAGTCGCCCGAGGAATCGACCTCGGCGTGGGATCTGCTGAAGGTCGTCGCCACCATCAAGGGCGAGGACGCGTTCCGCTCGGAGAGCGATGGCCAGTGCCCGCTCAGCAAGCCATAGAAGCGGAGCTGACCATGAGCGGCATCGCCTCCAGTCAGGTCGACCCGTTTGCACCTGACTTCCTGTTGAACCCCTATCCTGCCTATGAGGCGCTACGCGCGCTCGGGCCCGTGTTCGCGCTGGAGCGTTACGGCGTGTGGGCGATGGCCGGCTATGGCGAGGTCGAGCCAGCCTTGAAGGACTGGAAGACGTTCATCAGTGGCGAGGGCGTCGGGCTCAACGGGATGAACCCTGCGCTGCCGAAGCCGCTGACGCTCCAGATCGATCCGCCCGATCACGACAAGGGCCGGCGGGTGCTCGGCCGCACGCTGTCTCCGGGCGTCGCGAGGAAGCTGCGCGAGACGTTTCAGCAGGAGGCGGAGAAGAAGGTCTCGGAGCTGATCGACAAGGGCACGTTCGATGCCGTCACCGATCTTGCCGAAGCCTATCCGATGAAGGTGTTTCCGGATGCGATCGGTATCCGGCCGGACGGCCGCGAGAAGCTGCTGGCCTGGAGCACATTCGTGTTCGACAGCTTTGGCCCCGAGAACGAGATGCTGGCGGCATCGCGCAAGGCCGGCCTCGCCGCCCAGAGCTGGATCATGGACTGCTGCGCACGAGATGCGTTGCGGCCCGACAGCCTCGGCATGATGATCTACCAGGCAGCCGACGACGGCGAGATTACCGAGCACGAGGCGACGCACCTGGTGCGGCCGTTCCTCACGGCGGGGATAGACACCACCGTCAACGGCATCGGCAACACCCTGCTCGCGCTCGCCACCCATCCGGATGAATACCGAAAACTCCACCACAGGCCGGAGTTGGCGCGCAACGCTTTCGAGGAAGGCCTGCGCTATGACTCACCGGTGCAGACGTTTTTTCGCACCACCTCGCGCGACGTCGAGATCGGCGGCGGCGTGATCCCGGCACACCGCAAGGTGCTGCTGTTCATGGCCTCGGCCAACCGCGATCCGGCCCGATGGGACGGAGCCGATCGCTTCGAGGTCGAACGGACCGCGACCGGCCATGTCGGCTTCGGCGCAGGCATCCACGCCTGCGTCGGTCAGATGATCGCGCGTCTGGAAGGCGAATTGATCTTCGGCGAGCTTGCGAGGCGCGTGAAGACCATCGAGCTCACCGCGGAGCCCAAGCGCAGGCTCAACAATTCCCTGCGCGGGCTGGAGAGCATGCCGGTCCGCGTGACGCCCGCTTAGACGGCGTCACGCGGGAGCATGCGACGGCTCAGTTCCGTGCCGGAGCGGCCGCGGCCGCCGAGCGCGCCTGCCGGGGTGCGCCGGGTTCGGCGACCGGGACAGCCGGTGCGCGCGAACGCATGATGGCGGCGTCGATCTCGGCGATGACGCGGCGCTGGATCGCCTCGTTCTTGTCGATCGAGATGTGGCCGACGCCCGTGCCGCGCACGTCGACATTGTCGAGCTTGCCGCGGAAACCGTCGGCACGCTTGACCGGCTCGCCGGGACCGTCGCCGATATAGATGTTGATGTAACGCTCCGCGCCGGTCGAGAGCTTGGTCTTGAACACGGAATCGAGGCCGATCGCGAGCTTCACGGGCACGCCGAGCCGGTTGAGCTTTGCGATCATGTCGGGCAGCGCGGTCGCGCCGGAGGAATGGCCAACCAGGACGATGGTCTTGAGCCGACCGGCCTTGTAGGCGGTCGCGGCTTCATCGGCGAGCGAGGACCAGGAGACGAAGTTGGCGACCGTCACCGGGATGCCCTGCGCCTGGAGCCGGGCGCCGATCGTGTCGAGCCCGAGCGAGAAGATGTTGAGCACGCCGCGGAGCAGATAGACATGCGTGGTCGCGACCTGGGCCTGGCTCGGGGCCGCCCGGGCCGTGGTCGGGCTGATGGCAACAGCTGACAGCAGGAGCAGGCAGATCGCCCATACACGGAGGGCGGACAACTGGCTGGCGCCGGCGGTGTGACGGCCGTTCGGTCTCATCGGTGTTTTCCCTGGGGACAATACGCTTTGCGATTGGCCGGAATCGTAGCCATGGCCTGCTCGCAGACGCAACAAAGAGCCGCGTGAATGGCAATCTTAGCCACAGCCCGTGACCATCGCGCAACACCTGCCCGGAACCTGCCACCGAAGGGCCTGTTTTGAGACCATTTTTCTCTCGCCAATTGCGGCCCGGCAAAGGCGTTCCTATCTCAGGGCTCCGCTGACCCGCCGTTCCCGGCAGGTTCCAGCCTCCCCTCCTCAGCCTTTGCCCCTCAGCCTGACGGCCATCCATGTCCTCCATCATCTCCGTCGCCAACCTGTCGAAGACCTATGGGTCCGGCTTCAAGGCGCTCAAAAACGTCAATCTCGACATCAAGCGGGGCGAGATCTTCGCGCTGCTCGGCCCGAACGGCGCCGGCAAGACCACGCTGATCTCCATCATCTGCGGCATCGCCAATCCGAGCGAGGGCCGCGTCCTCGTCGGCGGCGAGAACATCCAGACCTCCTACCGCAAGGCGCGCTCGCTGATCGGCCTCGTGCCGCAGGAATTGCACACCGACGCCTTCGAGAGCGTGTGGGCGACCGTGAGCTTCTCCCGCGGCCTGTTCGGCAAGCCGAAGAATCCTGATCACATCGAAAAGGTGCTGAAGGACCTCTCGCTGTGGGACAAGAAGGACAACAAAATCATCACGCTCTCCGGCGGCATGAAGCGCCGCGTGATGATCGCGAAAGCGCTGTCGCACGAGCCGCAGATCCTGTTCCTGGACGAGCCCACCGCCGGCGTCGACGTCGAGCTGCGCAAGGGCATGTGGGAAGTGGTGCGCACCCTCCAGCAGTCCGGCGTCACCATCATCCTCACAACGCATTACATCGAGGAAGCCGAGGAGATGGCCGACCGCATCGGCGTCATCAACAAGGGCGAGATCGTGCTGATCGAGGACAAGGCGACGTTGATGCAGAAGCTCGGCAAGAAGCGGCTGACGTTGCATCTGCAGGGTAAGCTCGACGCGCTGCCGGAGAGCCTTGGGCATTACGAGCTGGAACTCTGCGATGCCGGCGCGACGCTGGTCTACGATTACGACACCAAGGGCGAGCGCACCGGCATCACCAGCCTGCTCGGCGATCTCCGCACCGCCGGCATCCGCTTCAACGATCTCGACACGACACAATCGTCGCTCGAGGACATCTTCGTCGATCTCGTGAGGACGTCATGAACCACCGCGCCATCCGCGCCATCTATCTGTTCGAAATGGCGCGCACCTGGCGCACGCTGCTGCAAAGCATCGTCTCGCCGGTCGTATCGACCTCACTTTATTTCGTGGTGTTCGGCGCCGCGATCGGCTCGCGCATCAGCCAGGTCGAGGGCGTCAGCTACGGCACCTTCATCGTGCCGGGCCTGATCATGCTCTCGGTGCTGACTCAGAGCATCGCCAACGCCTCGTTCGGCATCTACTTCCCGAAATTCACCGGCACCATCTACGAGATCCTGTCGGCACCGATCTCCTACTTCGAGATCGTGCTCGGCTATGTCGGCGCTGCGGCGACCAAGTCGATCATCTTGGGCCTGATCATCCTGGCAACGGCCGGGCTGTTCGTGCCGCTGCATATCCACCATCCGGTCTGGATGCTGGCCTTCCTGGTGCTGACGGCAGTGACGTTCAGCCTGTTCGGCTTCATCATCGGCATCTGGGCCGACGGCTTCGAGAAGCTGCAGATGATCCCGATGCTGGTGGTGACGCCGCTGACCTTCCTCGGCGGCAGCTTCTATTCCATCGACATGCTGCCGCCCACCTGGCGCACGGTGGCGATGCTCAACCCGGTCGTCTATCTCATCTCCGGCTTCCGCTGGAGCTTCTACGAGATCGCGGACGTCAGCATGTCCGTCAGCGTCGGCATGACGCTGGCGTTCCTGGTGATTTGTCTCGTCGTGATCTGGTGGATTTTTCGGACGGGGTATCGGCTGAAGAATTGACGCGTCATCACCGATAGCAATGGAATCGGTGATAGCCGTCGTAATAGCCGTGGCAGCGGTGACGATAGTGACGATGGGGAATGCCGAGCACGCCCTCGACTGCACCAACGGCGCCGCCGACGCCGGCACCGACGACGCCTCCGACCGCGCCGCCCACGGGGCCGGCAATCCGGTTGCCCTCGTACGAGCCTTCCTGGGCGCCGCGGACGATGCCCTGGGTGTGGCCGGCTTGCGGCAGCGCCAACAGCGCGAGCAGGATGGCGGCGATTGCGAACGCCAAGCGGACGGCTAAACCGGCCGGTGACGGCGCGGCGGCGATGCGGGCTTTGTTCATCTTCGATCCCAAAGGTGAATGGCGGCGAACGCCGCCTGTCGAGGCAGGTGATCGTCAACGCACCGGGCGACCAAATGGTTGCGCCTTTGTGACGAATTGTCGGCGTTGTGAACGGCGCAGCGCTCGCGAAAATGTCAGCGCCACCGCGCGCGGCGCGGCACAAAGCGGCCTTGCTTACGCCCCGCGCCGCGTTAACGATGGGCAGGCAGGCCGCTGGAACGAAAGCCGGATTGCAGGCATATTGCACGCCGGGGACGGAGAGCCGCGGCGCCTAGCGTGAACAGGCCGGAGGCCAGGATTCAAATGCGTTTCCAGATGCGTTCATTTTTTATCGCTTTCACCTCACTGATGTTTTTGAGCGCGGGCAGCGCGCAGGCCAAGGTCGAGATCACCGTCGACAAGGACAATCAGCAGATGACCGTCGCGGTCGACGGCGTCGCGCGGTATCACTGGCCGGTGTCGACCGGCATCCCCTCGCGCGAAACGCCGAACGGCGCGTTCCGCGCCTTCCGGATGGAAGAGGATCACTATTCCAAGGAATTCGACGACGCGCCGATGCCGCACGCGATCTTCTTCACCAAGGTCGGCCACGCCATCCATGGCACCGACTCGGTCGGCCGTCTCGGCTCGCCGGCGTCCCACGGCTGCGTTCGGCTGTCGCGCCAGAATGCCTCGACACTCTATGCGCTGGTGCAGCAGCAGGGCGTGCTCAACACCTCGGTGACGCTGACCGGCTCGGCGCAGGTGGCGCTGGCGCGCAATCCGCGCGGCCGCACCAACAATGCAGTCGCCCGCGCGCCGCAGCAGCCCGCCGAAGAGCAGTACGCGACCACGGGCGATCCCGTGAATCTGACGCCGCCGGCGCAGCCCACCCGCCGCTACATGCCGCAGGACGACAATTACATCTATCCGGCCGACGGCAGCGACACCGGCGCACGGTATCCGGCACCGCGCGGCACACGCCCGCTCTATGATGCGCAGGTTTACCAGCAGCAGCCGCGTCCCAATTACGACCAAGGCTCCGGCCAGCAGGGCTATTACTATCAACCGCAGCCGCGGCAGGTTTACCAGCCGCGCGGCTATTACTACCAGAACTGACGCTATCTGAACGCGGCGTCGCCGCGTTCCACGATCTTTCGCGCAGCATCGACGAAGGCGCGTGCGACCGGCTCGAGGATCTCGGGCCCGGTCGCTGCGAGGTCGTCCGACGGCGTGTGGAAGGTGCGATGGCGGCCGGCCATGCCGAGGAAGTTGGCGTAGCCCGCCGCGTGCACGTCGCGCAGCTCGCCGACCGCCTGCTTCTCCGTCACCAGGCGTTTTGCCGCGACCTTGGCAAAGGCCTCATCGGTGAGCGCAACCGCGGATTTGCTGAGCACGAGATAGCGTTCTTCCTCGGGCCGATCGGTGCGCGCACCTTCCGCAAAGCCGTAGCACGCATTCGACGAGCCGAAGTGGATCCACGCCAGCGTGTCCTTCGGCGCCGGCGCGCCGTGCTTCAGGAACAGCTCCATGCCGCCATGGCCGATCTCGTGGCCGGCGGTGGCGACGAAGACGAAATGCGCCGGCCATTTCTCGGCGGCGACGGTGCGCGCCAGCGCGAGGAAATTGGCAATGCCGGGGCCGCGCTCGCAGACGCAGCTATACCAGCCGGTCATCGGCGTGGAGACCACGACGGTCGGCCCGCGGCCGGCGCCGGTCTCGGCGATCACGTTGCGGCCGGTGACATCGCGTTCGTAGTGCCCCTTGACGTCGAAGCTGACAGCCGCGCCTTCGGCGAGCGCGCGCTCGAACGTCGCTTTCGACCTGGCCCCGACCACGATCACCGGCACCGGCCAGGGCGCATCCTCCTGCGTGACATTGTAAGCGAAGCGATCGTCGGCGGGATTGCCGATCATCAGCAAGATCGCTGCCGGCTTCTTCGCCGCCGCTTCACACGATGGGTTGGCCCCAGATAGGCTCCCCGGTCGAATGGCAGATCGAGCAACAGGATCTTGCCGGCGACATCGCCATCGCGTGCGAGCGGCGCCGACAGGCGGAAATTCGCCCGGTCCTCCGGCGGCCACCAGAATGGCGTTGCCTCGACAATCGTGCCGGCGGCTTCGGCGCTGGCCTGCTCGACGACATATTGGCGCCCCAGCACGACGGGCTGGAAGCTGATTGCAAAGCCCGCGGCCGAAAGCTCGCCGGCAATCCAGTCGGCGGTCGCGCGATCGCCCGCAGAGCCGAAACGGTGCAGACCGAAGGAAGCATAGCGCGCCACATCTTCATAGAGACTCGCGCCCGAAAGCACGTCCTTGGCTGCCGTCTGTCCAACCATGAGAACCACCATCGCTCCGATGAAGACAAGCCGCATGTGAGTGGCTCCCTGTATCATTGCTTTTTGAGGCGCAGTTTCTGCCTTCCACGGCCGCCGTCAACCGCGAGACTGGACGAAACGCGCAAAGATTTCATAAGCTCCTGTTTTCACGAGCGCTGCGATCCCCGATGCCGCCACGTGCCACGATAATCCTGACCCTGCTCTCGGTTCTCATGACGGGACAAGCCAAGGCTCTAGATATGGCCTTTGATATCGAGGCGCATCGCGGCGGACGAGCGCTGTTGCCGGAAAACAGCCTGCCGGCCTTCGCCAACGCGCTGTCGATGGGCGTGGACACGCTGGAGCTCGACGTCGGCGTCACCGCGGACGGCGAAATCGTCGTCTCGCATGAGCGCGGGCTCAATCCCGATCTCGCACGCGGCGCAGGCGGGACTTACATTACCCCGCCCGGCACGCCCTTCGTAAAACTGCGGCTGGACGAGGTCAGGACCTATGACGTCGGCCAGATCCGGCCGGACAGTGCCTATGCGAAACAATTCCCCGACCAGCGCGCCGTGCCGGGGACACGCATTCCCACCCTGAGCGAGCTGTTCGCGCTGGTACGGAAATCCGGCAACTCGCGTGTGCGCTTTAACATCGAGACCAAGATCGATCCGAATCGCCCGGACGAGACGCTCGATCCGCAAGCCTTTGTCACGAAGCTGCTGGGACTGATCGACGCCGAGAAATTCTCCGACCGCGTCATGATCCAGTCCTTCGACTGGAGAACCCTGCAGCTCGTCCAGCAGCAGGCGCCGAAGATACCGACGGTGTACCTGACGCTCCAGCGCGGCTCGGGCCAGACGGTGACATTGGACAAGGCCACCAACTGGACGGCAGGTTTCAGCCCGGCCGATCATGGCGGCTCGCTGCCGCGGACGATCAAGGCGGCGGGCGGTGCGATCTGGTCGCCCTATTTCGGGGATGTGACCGCCGCGCTCATCGCGGAAGCCCACGAGCTCGGATTGCGCGTCGTGGTGTGGACGGTCAACAAGCGCGAAGACATGGCGCGGATGATGGAGCTCGGCGTCGACGGGATCATTTCCGACAGGCCCGATCTGCTGCGCGAGGTTGCCGGCGAGAAGGGCATTGTGCTGCCGGCGGGGACGCCGGTCGTGCCGTAACCGTCGGTCTCGTGTCACGGACGCGGTTGTCGTGCCGCCCTACTCTCCATTCTTCAAACGCCGGTACAGGGCGCCCAGGATGTTGGAATAGTCGTCGGTCCAGACCCGCACCCTGTCGTCGGCTTCGGTCTGCTCCCAGACCTTGGAGGACGCGAGCCGACCGATGTCGGCCTCCTCGCGCGCGGAGATGACGACGTCGGTCGAGAAGATGTAGTCGCCATCACGCCCGGAATCCTCGTTGAAGACCCAGCTCTTGAGATCGTTGGCGTCCGCAATGCCGACCACGACGGTCTCGAGATCGAGGTGCCGGTTGGAGACGTGCATCACCACGGCACCGTGCGGGGCGAGCTTGTCCTTGTAGATCTTCATCGCCTCCTCGGTGGCGAGATGGATCGGGATCGCATCCGACGAATAGGCATCGACGATGATGAGGTCGTAGGCGCCGTCGGGCTCCTTTGCGAAGGTCAGGCGCGCATCGCCGATCACCGGCTTCATGTCCGGCAGGCAGCTCGAGATATAGCGGAAATTTTTGGGGTCACGCGCGGCATCCACCATCGACTGGTCGATCTCGAAGAATTTCCAGTCCTCGCCAGGTTCGGCGGCACAGGCGAGCGTGCCCGATCCGACGCCGATCGCGGCGACCTTGAGCGGCGCGCCCTTGCGCTCGCGGATCGCGCTGACGGCCTGACCGATGCCTCCGTCCTTGTGATAGTAGGTGATCGGCTCCGGCCGGCCGGTGACCGGCGTGCCGTCATTGTTGCGGAAGCGCTCGGCGCCGTGGATGGTGGTGCCGTGCATCAGCACGTGGAAATAGCCGCCGGGCGTCACCACGATCTTGTGCACGCCGAAGAAGCTGCGCACCGTCGTGACCCGGCCCTCGTCCGCCGGATAAACGCGGATCAACGCCAGCGCGAGCGCGACGGTGGCGAAGATCTTCCAGCGACCGGCATTGAGCGCCAACGCCAGCAGCGCTGCGAGCACGCCGACGGCGCCGGCGACCCAGACGCGGTGATCCTCCAACCAGGTCGAGGGGCCGCCGGTGGTATAGGACGGCGCGACGAGCGCCACCGCGAGCGCGGCGAGCACCAGCCAGTACCATTTGACGATGCCGGCGAGACGCTCATTCGCGGCCGGGCGGCACAGCGCGGCGAGCGCGATCAGGATCGGGTATTCGGCGATCCACGAGAAGGTGAAGGGAGCAACGAGGCCAGCAAAGAGACCGCCGACCATGCCGCCGAACGACAGCGCGACATAAAAACCGGTGAGATATCTGGCCGCCGGCCGCGTCCGCGCCAGTTCGCCGTGACAAGCCATGGCGATGACGAAGAAGCACAATTGGTGGCCGCCGAGGGTCAGCAGCAAATTCTGCTCGCCGCCGAAGGCGAGCAGGACGATGACACCCGCGATCGCGACCGGCTGCAGCATCAACATCCATTTGTGCGGCAGCAGCGGCCGCGACTGGAACACCACGACCCAGGTGAGCAGGTACAGCGACAGCGGCAGCACCCACAGCAACGGCGCCGCGGCGACATCGGTCGAGATGTGCGCGGTGACCGCGATGAGCAGACCCGAAGGCACCGCGGCGAGAAAGATCCAGCGCAGCCGCGTCACGATATCAGGCGCCGGCGCATTGGCGTCCTCGGTCCGCGCATCGGCCATTGCGAGCTTCGGCGAGCGCAACAGCAACACGCCGCAGGCGGCGATCAGGAGGATCAACAGGCCATAGCCACCGGTCCAGAACCGGTTCTGCGCATGCAGCGTGAACATCGGCTCCAGCAGGAACGGATAGGACAGCAGCGCCAGGAAGCTGCCGATGTTGGAGGAGGCGTAGAGGAAATAGGGATCGTGCCCAGCGGGATGGCCGGTGCGAACGAACCAGGCTTGCAGCAGCGGATTGTTGGCGGCGAGCGCAAAGAACGGCAGGCCGATCGAGACCACGAACAGGCCGAGCAGCCAGAACGCATAGCCCGAAGCGGGCGGCTCGCCATAGGCGGAGGCTATTCCGAGCGGCAGCGTGGCGAAGGCCGCGATCAGCAGCACCAGATGCACGGCCACCGGTACGACGCGGCTCCTCGCCTGCATCAACAGATGCGCATAGGCATAGCCCGCCAGCAGCAACGACTGGAAGAACACCATCGCCACCGACCACACCGCCGGCGAGCCGCCGAGCCGCGGCAGCACCATCTTCGTGAACAGCGGCTGCACCGAGAACAGCAGCAGCGCGCTGACGAAGATCGCAGCGGTGTAGGCCGTCAGCAGCAGCCGGTTGCGCGAGGACGACGGCTGCTCCGTGGCGGCAGGTTGCACGATCGAATCCATGGAAGCTCCAGCCTACATTCCCCGGCGGGCGCCGGACGCGCGCAATGGAGCACAAGGCGCCTGAACGGGCAATAAAGGCACTCGTGATGTTGCAGCGAGGAATGCCTGATATAGAGATGTCATTCCGGGGCGCGCGAAGCGCGAACCCGGAACCTCGAGGTTCTCCGGTGCGGAGCCCGCACCATAGTTCGGTGCTGCGCATCGCCCCGGAATGACGCCAGGGAAATCATGAACGAAACCGACGTCGTCATCATCGGCGCTGGCCATAACGGCCTCACCTGCGCGGCCTATCTCGCGAGCGCGGGCTTGCGCGTGCGCGTGGTCGAGCGCCGCAAGGTGGTCGGCGGCGCCGCGGTCACGGAGGAGTTTCACCCCGGATTTCGCAATTCGGTCGCGGCCTACACTGTGAGCCTGCTCAATCCGCAGGTGATCCGCGACCTCAAGCTCGCCGACCAGGGCCTGCGGATCGTCGAACGGCGCGCCCAGAACTTTCTGCCCGCGCCGGATGGAAGCTATCTCCTGACCGGCGAGGGACGGACAAAGGCATCGGTCGCGCGGCTGAGCGCGCATGACGCAGACACACTCGATGGGTTTTCACGCGAGCTGGAAGACATCGCCGACGTGCTCAGGCAGTTCGTGCTCCGCGCGCCGCCGAACCTCGTCGACGGTTTCGGCACAGCGGCCGTCCGCGAAGGCGTCAACGCCTGGAAGACGGCCAACATCCTGCGCGGTCTCACGCTGGAACAGAGCCGCAGCCTGCTCGATCTCTTCACCCGCTCGGCCGGCGAGATGCTGGACGAGCGCTTCGAGCATGATCTGGTCAAGGCCCTGTTCGGCTTCGACGCCATCGTCGGCAACTATGCCAGCCCCTACGCCACCGGCTCAGCCTATGTGATGCTGCATCACGCCTTCGGCGAGGTGAACGGCAAGAAAGGGATCTGGGGTCACGCCATCGGCGGCATGGGCGCAATCACGCAGGCGATGGCGCGCGCGGCACAGGGCCGCGGGGTCGTGATCGAAACGGATGCCGGCGTCCGTGAGATCATCGTCGAGCGCGACCGCGCCGTCGGCGTCGTGCTGGAGAACGGCACGGCCATCCGCGCCAAATATGTCGCAGCCAATGTCAATCCAAAGCTGCTCTACACGCGACTGGTCGCGGCCGACGCGCTTCCTGCGGACTTCCTCACCCGCATCCGGCACTGGAAGAACGGCTCCGGCACCTTCCGCATGAACGCTGCGCTGGACCGCCTGCCCTCCTTCACGGCGTTGCCGGGCGAGGGCGATCATCTCAGCTCCGGCATCATCCTGGCGCCAAGCCTCGGCTACATGGACCGCGCTTATCTCGATGCGCGGGCGCAGGGCTGGAGCCGGGAGCCGGTCGTCGAGATGCTGATCCCCTCGACCCTCGACGACACGCTGGCCCCAGCTGGAAAGCACGTCGCCAGCCTGTTCTGCCAGCACGTCGCGCCGGAGCTTCCCGACGGACAATCGTGGGACGACCATCGCGAAGAGGTCGCCGATCTCATGATCGCGACGGTGGACAAATACGCGCCGGGTTTTGCGACGAGCGTGTTGGGCCGCCAGATCCTGTCCCCGCTCGATCTCGAACGGCAGTTCTGCCTCCTCGGCGGCGATATCTTCCATGGCGCGCTGACCTTGAACCAGTTGTTCTCGGCGCGGCCGATGCTTGGCCATGCCGATTATCGCGGGCCGTTGAAGGGCCTCTATCATTGCGGCTCCGGCGCCCACCCCGGCGGCGGCGTCACCGGTGCGCCCGGCCATAACGCCGCGCAGACGATCTTGAGAGATCACCGGTCGCTGTTCGGAAGCCGTGGATAGGTCTGTGGATGAGCTGTGGACTGGCTGTTGAATGGCCTGTGGTCAGACCGAGGATACATGGGCCAGAGCGTCGGGACCGAACTTGGGGAAAGCCGGTGGAAAATCGCGGGACAAGCGGGTGGACGGCGTTCCGGCAAGCGGTGGACAATTTGTGAAGATCCACTGAGAACGCTCGCCCAAAACGACCTCGCCCGCCAGGGGTATCCCCTCGCGGGCGGTGATCAGGAAAAACCTCAAAAGAAAAATAGCCCCCGCTGGGAAATGGAGGCGGAAATTACTTCAAGGAGCTGCTAATCGAAGTGAACTTGTCGTTCAGGGTGACGCCCAGGCTGTTCACCACGGTGATGATCGCCAGAGCGATACCTGCGGCAATCAGGCCGTACTCGATCGCGGTTGCGCCGGACTCGTCCGACCAGAACTTTTGAACCATGCCCTTCAAAACTCGCCTCCGTTTCAATTCCAAGCTGTGCTGGTGGGTTTCGACATCCGAAAATATACGGGGCGCAACCTACAGCCCGGTTAATCGGGAACCGCAAACTATGCGGAAAAACGACGACGAAAGTTCCAAAAATTGAACTCAACGGAACCCTGATGCAGCCTTCTCCTACCCATCGCGCCAGCTTTTCGATCGGCAGCGAGGCCGACGCAAGACGCGTCGTCGACGTGCTCACCGAGGTGTTTTTTGACGGCGATGCGGCAGTTGCGGCCTTCGAGCGGCCGGACGGACCGTGGGACGTCACGCTCCATTTTGCCGAAGCGCCAGATCAGGCTTGGCTGCGCGAACTCGTTGCAACTTCAGCAGGAAATGCGATCGCCGCGACGCTTCTCTTCGACACCGTCGAGGCCAAGGACTGGGTCAAGGCCAGCCTGGAAGATCTCGTCCCGGTCCCGGCCGGGCGCTTCGTCGTGCACGGCAGCCATGACCGCGATCGTGTGGCGCCGAACAAGCTCGCCATCGAAATCGAGGCGGCGCTTGCCTTCGGCACCGGCCACCACGGCACCACCCGCGGCTGTTTACTGCTGCTTGACCATGTCCTTAAGAGTTCCCGCCCGAGGAACCTGCTCGACCTCGGCACCGGAACCGGGGTACTCGGCATCGCGGCGGCGAAGGCGCTGCATCGCGCGGTGCTCGCCTCCGACATCGACCCGCCGTCGGTGCGGGTGGCGGCCGAGAACGCGGTGCTGAACGAGGTTGGCAACCAGGTGCGGGTAATCCGTGCCACCGGCTTCGCCGCCCCGGATTTCGAAAAGGCCGGTCCGTTCGACCTGGTGCTGGCCAACATCCTCGCCAACCCTCTCAGGCAATTGGCGGGCCCGATGGCGCGGCATCTCGCGCCCGGCGCACGCGTCATCCTCTCCGGCCTGTTGACGCACCAGGCCCCCGCCGTGATCGCCGCCTATCGCGCGCGCGGCCTCGTGCCGTTGAAGCATCTGCGGATCGAGGGGTGGAGCAGCCTGTTGCTGCGGAAGGTGTCGTAGGGTGGGTTAGCCCTGCGATTGCGCAAAGCGCAATCGCTCGGCGTAACCCACCTCTTCTGTCACCGAGGGAAAAGACGTGGTGGGTTACGCCTTCGGCTAACCCACCCTACGGAATTCCGCCGCCCTACTCCGCGGGCTTCTCGTCCCGCCGCATCGGAGGCTCGTCCTGCAAGCTACGCCTCGCGCGGCGCTCGGCGATACGGTCGATCATCTGGCGCATAACGCCGCGCGGCTTCTTCGGTGCCGCAGCAGTCGGGGCGCGACGCACCGGCGGCGTAATCTTTTCAAACGTGAATGCTGGCATCGTGTGTCCCCTCGCCGTTGAGATGAACCACCTGCTCGAATTTCCCTGTCATCCGGACGAAGCGCAACTGCCGCATCCTTTACTCCACTCAATTCGAATGGAACCATTCAAGCACAGTCCATGCCAGATGCGACGCGAATGCGTCCAGATTGCGGACTCGTCCCCATGATCCTAGAGTGATCCACCATGTTCGAAGCACACTTCCAGACATTCGAGGAGCCGGAGGCCGGCGTCGCATTGACGGCGCGGCTCGCCGCACTTCGCGAAGAGCTCGCCCGCCGCAAGCTGACCGGCTTCGTGATCCCGCGCGCCGATCAGCAGCAGAACGAATATGTGCCGCCGTCGGAAGAGCGACTGGCCTGGCTGACGGGTTTCACGGGCTCGGCGGGACTCGCGGTGGTGCTGACCCAGGAGGCCGCACTGTTCGTCGACGGCCGCTACACGCTTCAGGCCGCCAAGCAGGTCGATGCAAAGGCCTGGGCCGTGGAATCGCTGATCGATCCGCCGCCGGAGAGCTGGGTGTCGGGGCATCTGAAGGCCGGTGACCGCCTCGGATTTGATCCGTGGCTGCACACTTTTGCGGCAGCCGAGCGCCTGTCCGCCGCCTGCGCCAAGGCCGGCGCCGAGCTGGTCGCGGTCGACAGCAATCCAATCGACGCAATCTGGCAGGACCGTCCGCAGCCGCCGCTCGCCCCCGTCGCCGTGCACAGCCTGCAGAATGCCGGCGTCACTGAAGCCGAGAAGGTGACGCAGATCAGGGCCGAGATCGTCAAGCTCGGCGCCGACGCGCTGGTGCTGTCCGACAGCCACGCGGTGGCCTGGACCTTCAACATCCGCGGTGCCGACGTCGCGCACACGCCGCTGCCGCTGTCCTATGCGCTGGTGCCGAAGGACGGTCGCCCCACCATCTTCATCGACCATCGAAAACTCTCCAACCTCACGCGCGACCACCTCGAGCAGTCCGCCGACGTGCGCGAGCCCGATGCGATGGCGCCGACGCTGATGGCGCTGGCCAAAAGCGGCGCTGCGATCGCGCTCGACGGTGCCACGGCCGCCGATGCGCTCAGCCGCCTGATCGCGGGCGCCGGCGGCAAGCCGGTGCGGGGCAGCGATCCGATTGCACTGCTCAAGGCGGTCAAGAACGCGACCGAGATCAAGGGCACGCAGACGGCACATCGGCGCGACGCCGTGGCGCTGGCACGCTTCCTCGCCTTCATCGATCGCGAGGCCGCAAGCGGCAAGCTCACCGAGATCGACGCGGTCGAGGCGCTGGAGACGTTCCGCCGCGACACCGGCGCGCTGAAGGACGTATCGTTTCCGACCATCTCAGGCACCGGCCCGAACGGCGCCATCGTGCACTACCGCGTCACCCGCAAGAGCAACAGGCGGATCGCGCCCGGCGACCTGCTGCTGATCGATTCCGGCGCGCAGTACGAAGACGGCACCACCGACGTCACGCGCACCATGGCGGTGGGCGACCCCACCGCCGAGATGCGCGACCGCTTCACCCGCGTGCTGCGCGGCCATATCGCGATCGCGCGCGCCGTCTTTCCGGACGGCACCACGGGCGCGCAGCTCGATACGCTGGCGCGGCAATATCTCTGGGCCGCCGGCGTCGATTTCGAGCACGGCACCGGTCACGGCGTCGGCAGCTATCTCTCGGTGCACGAAGGGCCGGCGCGGATCTCGAAGCTCGGCACCACGCCGCTGAAGCGCGGCATGATCCTCTCCAACGAGCCCGGCTATTACAAGACCGACGGTTTCGGCATCCGCATCGAGAACCTGGAGCTGGTGGTGGCCGCCGACATCAAGGGCGCCGAGAAGCCGATGAACGCGTTCGAGACGCTGACGCTGGCGCCGATCGACCGCAGCCTCATCGATGTCGCGATGCTGAGCCGCGACGAGCTCGGCTGGCTCAATGCCTATCACGCGCGCGTCCGGACCGAGGTACGGCCCGCGCTGGACGAAGCGACACAGACCTGGCTCGATCAGGCGACGGCGGAGCTGAAGGCGTAGCGCGCGCCAGAGTGCGACGCATAGCACTACGCGAATTGTGCAAGGCTCTCATCTCAAACTCACTGTCATGCCCCGGCGGGGCATCCCAGAGACAGCAGACGTATCCGGATAAGCCGCGGCGTACTGGATTTCCCGCCTGCGCGGGGAATGACACCGAACTTTTGGCACGAGCCATAGCCCGATCGGTCGCCGTTGCGCCCCCATTATCACCATCCCGGAATCCGTATAGCCGCATTCCGAAACGCCGATATCCGTCTTGCGCGAGCGCGCTACAGTCGATTCGAACTCGAAAGACGGACACCAATGCACGGCATGATCAGCAAGCCGCCGGGAGCGGCGGCCAACCTCGCGACGTCGCGCCTGGTGCTGCTGTTGCTGGTCGTGATGACCGGGATCGCGCCGATCTCGCTCTACATCCTGGTTCCGGCACTGCCGGTGCTGGCGACGAATTTCGGCAGCGACATCTCGATCGCGCAGATGACGGTGTCGCTCTACATGGTCGGCATCGCGCTGTCGCAGCTGATCATGGGGCCGCTGTCGGACCGGTTCGGACGGCGTCCGGTGCTGCTCGGAGGGCTGGCGCTGATGGTCGTGGCCAGCGTCGCGTGCATTTTCGCCGAGACCTTGCCGCAATTGATCGCCGCGCGCTTTTTCCAGGCGCTCGGCGGCGCCTCCGGCATGGTGATCAGCCGTGCCATCATCCGCGACATCTACGAGCGCGACCGCGTCGCCTCGATGATCAGCCTCGTGGTCGCGGCGCTGATGATCGGGCAGATGGTTTCGCCGCTGACCGGTGGCCTGATCGAGACCGCGTTCGGCTGGCGCGCGATCTTCTACACCATCACCATCGCCGCGATCATTGTCGCCGTCGGCATCGCGGTGGCGCTGCCCGAAACGCGGCGCAGCCGCGCCGCCGGCAGCGGCTTCCGCGGCGACGTCGGCATCCTGATCCGCAACCGCGCCTTCGTCGGCTATGTGATGTGCCAGGTGCTGGCCTCCCAGGTCATCTTCACCTTCGCGGGCGGCGGCCCCTACATCGTGGTGACGCAGATGGGCCGCAGCAGCGCCGAATACGGCGCCTGGTTTGCGACCTCGGGCTTTGCGTTTCTCGTCGGAAATCTGCTCTGCGTGCGCTTTGCGCCGCGGCATTCGCTGGAAAAACTGATCTGGTTCGGGCTCGCCCTCCAACTCGCCGGCAGCCTTGCGAACCTGCTCTGGAGTATCATCGGCTGGAACGAGGCCCCGGCCTGGCTGTTCGGCACGCAGATGATCGTGATGGCCGGCAATGCCTTCGTGATGGCGAATTCGGCCGCCGGCGCCATCAGCATCCGCCCCGAAGCCGCCGGCACCGCCTCCGGCACGATGGGCTTCCTCCAACAGGGCATCGGCGCGCTGATGTCGCAATTCGGCGCCTATCTCGGCGGCCACTCCGCAACGACGCTGCCACTCACCGCCGCAGTCCTCGCGATCTCGCTGCTCTGTGCCTGCGTGATGATCTTCGTCGTCCCCCGCCGCGAGATGACGGTGAGCGAGACGCTGATCAAGCAGGCGGAAGAGGAAGAGAGCAGGATGATGTAGCTGTCGCTGGGCGCGACGGCGTCACCCTGCATTCGGTGTCATCCCCCGCGAAGGCGGGGGATCCAGTATTCCAGAGACGCTGCGGGGATACGGATAGGCTGCGGCGTACTGGATTCCCCGCCTTCGCGGGGAATGACGGCGGAGTGTGTGGCGCAAAGCGCGAACCCTCACTCCCCGATCAGCGTCAGCCACTCGTCCTCGGTCAGCACCTTGACGCCGTGCTTGTTGGCCTCGGCCAGCTTCGACCCCGCGCCAGGACCGGCAACGACGAGATCGGTCTTCTTCGACACCGAGCCTGAGACCTTGGCGCCCAACCGCTCCGCAGTCGCCTTGGCCTCGTCGCGCGTCATCTTCTCCAGCGAGCCCGTGAACACCACCGTCTTGCCGGCGACGGCTGAGTTGCTCTTCGGCTTCTCGGCGTCGACGATCTCGACTTCCTTGGTCAGTCGCTCGACGATGCCGCGGTTGTGGCTCTCGCCGAAATAATCGGCGATGCTCTTGATCACGGTGTCACCGATCTGGTCGAGCGCGTCCATCTCCGCCATCGCCTCCTCGTCGCCCTTGGCGACCTTGAGACAGGCGTCATGAAAGGCGTCCCACGAGCCGTAGCCGCGTGCCAGCGCCAGCGCCGTGGTCTCGCCGACATGACGCATGCCGAGCGCATAAATGAAGCGCTCGAGCGCGATTGTGCGCCGACTCTCGATGGCGCCGAACAGGTTGCGCACCGAGGTCGCGCCGTAGCCTTCGATCTCCTCGAGCTTCAGCTTCGCGTTGCGCTTCTCCAGCGTGAAGATGTCGGCGGGCTCCTTGACCCATCCCTCGTCGAAGAAATACTGCAGCTGCTTCTCCCCTAAACCGTCGATGTCGAAAGCACGGCGCGAGACGAACAGCTTGAGGTGTTCGATCTTCTGATAGGGGCAGGCGAACTCGCCGCTGCAGCGGGCGCGGGATTCCTCTTCGCCGGCGGCGGTTGCGCCGCGGACAACGTCGGTGTGCAGCGGGCACGGGCACTTCTTCGGGAAGGAGAATTCCCTGGCGCTCTTCGGCCGCTTGTCGAGGACGACGTCGACGATCTGCGGGATCACGTCGCCGGCGCGCTGGACCACGACGGTGTCGCCGATCCTGATGTCGCGCCCCTCGCGCAGCACCTCGCCCTTGTTGCCGATGCCCTTGATATAGTCCTCGTTGTGCAGCGTGACGTTCTGCACGATCACGCCGCCGACGCCGACCGGTTCGAGCTTGCCGACCGGCGTGAACGAGCCGGTGCGACCAACCTGAATCTCGATGTCGCGCAGCACAGTCATGGCCCGCTCGGCCGGGAATTTGTGCGCGATGCCCCAGCGCGGCGTGCGCGAGACGAAGCCGAGCCGCTCCTGCCAGTCGATGCGGTCGACCTTGTAGACGACGCCATCGATATCGTAGTCGAGCTCGGCGCGCTCTTCCTCGATGCTCTGGTGGAACGCGACCAGCTCCTCGACGGAGTGGCACAGCTTGGTCAGCGGATTGGTCTTGAAGCCGCAGCGCTCGAACCAGCCGATCATGCCGCTCTGCGTCCCTTCCGGCATCGCGCTCATCTGCCCCCACGCATAGGCGAAGAAGCCGAGGGGGCGCGAGGCCGTGATGGTCGGGTCCTTCTGCCGGAGCGAACCGGCCGCCGAATTGCGCGGATTGGCAAAGATGGTGTCGCCGGCCGCCTTCTGCCGCTCGTTGAGCGCGAGGAACGCCCTCTTGGTCATGTAGACTTCGCCGCGCACCTCGCAGATGTCGGGCACGTTGCGCCCTTTCAGCTTCTGCGGCACGTCTTCGAGCGTGCGGATGTTGGCGGTGACATCCTCGCCGACCGCACCGTCGCCGCGCGTCGCCGCGGTGACGAGCTCGCCGCCCTCGTAGCGCAGCGACATCGAGAGGCCGTCGATCTTCGGCTCGGCGGAGAAATTGATCTTGTCGTCGTCGAGCTTCAGGAAGCGCACGATGCGGCCGACGAAGTCGCGCACGTCCTCTTCTGCAAAGGCGTTGTCGAGCGACAGCATCGGAACGGAATGCCGGACCTTCTTGAAGCGGCCTGACGGCGCCGCGCCGACCTTCTGCGAGGGCGAGTCCGAGGTGACGAATTCAGGAAAGCGCTTCTCGATCGCGTTGAAGCGCTGGCGCAGCGCGTCGTACTCGGCGTCGGTGACGGTGGGCGCGTCCTCCTGATAGTAGCGCTCGTTATGCCCCTCGATCTCGAGCGCCAGCCGCATGTGCTCGACCTTGGCCTGGGCCTTGGTGAGGTCGGCGACGTCGCGAAGCGGTGTTGCTTTGGATTTTGCTGCTCTGGCCATGGTGCTTGGATACGACGGAGCGGTAGCACGGTAAAGGCGTGTGGAAATCCCGTGTCCCGGCTCTGCGGAGCAGCGCTACGCGCTGCGCCGCCCCGGGGCACACTCAAGCCATGGCCGCCTTGAGCAGCCGCTCCGCCGCCGCCCTCGCCTCGGCCGTGATCTCGGCGCCGGCCAGCATGCGGGCGATTTCCTCGCGGCGGTGGTCGGCGGCCAGCGCATTGACGCGGGTGGCGACGCGCTTGCCTTTGTCGAGGGCGTCCTTGGAAATCAGGAGGTGCTGGTCGGCGCGGGCGGCGACCTGCGGGGCGTGGGTCACGGCCATCACCTGCACCTTGCCGGCAAGCCGCGCCAGCCGCCCGCCGATGGCGTCGGCGACCGCACCGCCCACGCCGGTGTCGATTTCGTCGAACACCAGCGTCGGCGCCGAGCCGCGGTCGGACAGCACGACCTTGAGCGCGAGCAGAAAGCGCGACAGCTCGCCGCCGGAGGCGACCTTCATCATCGGTCCTGGCTTGGTGCCCGGATTGGTCTGCACCCAGAACTCGACGCGGTCGAAGCCTTGCGGGCCTGGAGCTGCCTCATCGGTCGCGACCTGGGTCATGAACCTGGCGCGTTCGAGCTTGAGCGGCGCCAGCTCGGCGTTGACCGCCTTGTTGAGCTTCTCCGCCGATTTCTGCCGAACCAGCGACAGCTTCTTGGCGGCGGCGGCATAGAGGCTATCTGCCTCGATTGCGGCCTGCTCCAGCTTTTTCAGCCGCGAGGCGCCGGCATCGATCAGCACGACGTCGGCGGCGTATTTCGCGGCCAGCGCGGCGAGCCCGTCGACCGGCGTCGAATATTTGCGCGATGCCGCTCGCAGCGCGAACAGGCGCTCCTCGATGCGTTCGAGCTCGGCCGGATCGAAATCGGTCGCGGCGAGTGCCGCCTGCAGATGCTGGTCGGCTTCCTCCAGCGCGTTGATCGCCATGTCGATCGCCCTTACGGCAGGCTCGACCAGCGCGGGCGAATTGACGCCGCGGCGTTCCAGCCGGCGTACCGCCGCCGACAGCGTCGAAACCGGCGAATGGTGGCCGCCGACAGCCTCCTGCGCCTCGCGCAAATCGGAGGCGATCTTCTCGCCCTGCATCATGGTGGTGCGGCGGTTGGCGAGCGAGGTTTCCTCGCCGTCCTTGGGCGCGAGCTGCTTCAGCTCGGCGGAGGCGTGGCGCAGATAGTCGGCCTCCCGCGCGGCGCGCTCCATGGCGGCGCGATGCTCCTCCAGCGCGGTGTTGGCGGTGCGGCGTGCGTCCCAGAGCGATTCGACTGCGGCAACGTCCTTCTCCAGGCCGGCGAACGCGTCGAGCAGGCGGCGGTGGGTGGCGGCGTCGACCAACGCGCGCTCGTCATGCTGGCCGTGGATCTCGACCAGGGCGGCGCCGACCGCCTTCAACGTCTGCACGCTGATCGACTGATCGTTGATGAAGGCCCGGGTGCGGCCGTCGGCGAGCTGCACGCGGCGGAGAATCATCTCGCCGGTGTCCTCCAGGCCATTCTCAGCAAGGATCTTCGTTGCGGGGTGATTCTTGGGGACATCGAATACGGCAGTCACCTGCCCCTGCTCCACGCCGTGGCGCACGAGGCCGGCGTCGCCGCGGCCGCCGAGTGCCAGCGCAAAGGCATCGAGCAGGATGGATTTGCCCGCACCGGTCTCGCCGGTCAAAACCGCAAGGCCGGTGGCGAATTCGATATCGAGCCGTTCGATCAGGACGATGTCACGGATCGACAGACGCGCCAGCATGGAACCAAATTTCCTAGCCGAGACCCATCTTCTTGAAGGTCCGGCTGATCCAAGACCCCTGATTCTCGCTCGGTTCGAGACCGCCGGATTTTACAAGATTATAGGCGTCCTTGTACCAGCGGCTGTCAGGAAAATTGTGCCCAAGCACCGCCGCCGCGGTCTGCGCCTCGCCGACGATGCCGATCGCCATATAGGCCTCGGTCAGCCGGAACAGCGCTTCCTCGACATGGCGGGTGGTCTGATACTGCGTGACGACGGTCTTGTAGCGGTTGATCGCCGCCGTGTAGTCGCGCTTCTGCGCGTAGTAGCGGCCGACATTCATTTCCTTGCCGGCAAGCTGGTCGCGCGCACCCTCGATCTTGGCCTTGGCGGATGTCGCGTATTCCGAGTTCGGATATTTGCGCACCACCTCTTCGAGGGCGGCGATCGCCTTCTCGGTGCGGGCCTGGTCGCGGCTGGTGTCCGGGATCTGGTCGTAATGGGAGGCGGCGATCAGATATTGCGCATAGGCCGCATCCGGGCTGCCGGGATGCAGCGTGACATAGCGGGTGGCGGCGCCGATGCAGCCGTCGAAGTCGCCGCCCTGGTAGGACGCATAGGCCGACATCAGCAGCGATTTGCGGGCCCAGTCGGAATAAGGATGCTGGCGGTCGACCTCTTCGAACTTCTTGTTCGCCGCCTTCATGTCCTTCTTCTCGTTCATGAGGTACAGGCCCTCATTGTAGATCTTGTCGGCCGGCTCCTCGACGAAGGTGTCGTCCTTGGCGGTGAACTTGTCCCAGAGCGAGCCGGTGCCGCAGCCGGCCAGCGGCAGCGCAAGCATCATGAAGGTGACGGCCTGCAGCAGCCCACGGGCCCGCGACGAGACCGAGAAATATCCGCGCGTCATACGCTGTGCCGACATGAGTTTAAGCCCTGACGCCCTGTGATGCGGTGCCGCCAGCCCATGAACCCCGTCATGGGCGCGAAATGTAACCGTGGTGCCTGCCATGCGACCACGCCGATGTATCCGAAAAGCGATCTTTAACCAACCGGATAGGCAGGCATTTCGCCCGGATTAAGGCGAACGTGCCGCAATCCTAGCCGATCGTGGTTACCAGGAGTTTCCCGGGGTAAGCCGCTGCCTGAGGCCGGCGGCAACAGCTCTGTTAGGACACGTCCGGCCCGTAGGCCGCAGCGATCCGGCCGCCGACGATACCGCGACCGACCTCGCCCACAGGACGCGTGGTGCGGCGGGCCGCCTCGCCCTCGACCACCCGCCAGGCGGTACGGTCGGCGAGCAGCGCGGTCAGGACAGCATGGTTGAGCTTGTGGCCGCCACGCACCGAGCGGTAGGCGCCAAGCAGCGGCAGGCCGGCCAGCGACAGGTCGCCGATCACGTCCAGCACCTTGTGGCGGGCGCATTCATCGGCGTAGCGCAGGCCCTCGGTGTTGAGCAGCCGCTCGTCGTCGAACACGACGGTGTTGTCGAAGGAGGCGCCGAGGGCATAGCCTGCGCTCCAGAGCCGCGCCACGTCGCTCATCAGACCGAAGGTCCGGGCCCGGCCGACTTCGCGGCGGAAACGCTCCGGATTGAGGTCGAAGGCGTAGCTCTGCTGGCCGATGACGGGATTGGTGAAATCGATCTCGACCTCGACGCAGAACCCGTTGGCGTAGGGCCTGATCTCGCCGAAGGAGTCGCCGATCTTGACCGAGATCGGCTTCAAAACCTGAATGAAGCGGCGCTGTGCCGGCTGGGTAATGATGCCGGCCTGGTCAATCGCCGCAATGAAGGCCGCCGCGCTGCCGTCCATGATCGGCACTTCGGGACCATCGATCTCGATGGTGGCGTTGTCGACACCCATACCCCGCAGTGCAGCAAGCACGTGCTCGGCGGTGGACACCAGCGGACCGTTGCGATCGCCGAGGACGGTGGCGAAATCGGTCGCGATCACCTGCTCGGCGGTCGCCTGAACTTCGCGATCACTTCCTTCGAGGCCGGTGCGGACAAAAATAAAACCCGCGTCGACAGGCGCAGGCCCAAGGGTGAGAGTGACGGGAAGACCGGAATGAACGCCCACGCCTGCCACGGAGGCTTGCGCACGAAGCGTTGTTTGCCGGCTAAATTTCATCAGGAACCCGCCCCACTACGACCCACTGCGACTTATACTGGACTCACTTGGCCGGCCAGTGCCGAGCTCCTGCGAATCCGTATCCCCAAGTCACGGCAAACCATAGTCACTGCCTCAAACAGCGCCAACTCACGCTTTTTTACCGATTGTTACCCCAAACCTGCCGTATTCGCGCCAAGGCTTAACCAAATTGCGCCGAGGTTTTGGATCGCTTCCGGCAGTTTGACTGAACACCCAAACACGTAATTAATTATTTAAAATCAGTTGCTTGTCTGCGCAGACCGGACATGCACGGGACAAAAGGAAAGGTCCCGGCAAGCTTGTTGCCGGGACCTTTTTTCGTCTGCCTTATTGTAACAATCCTCAGGTCGCCTGCCGCCGCAGGAAGGCCGGGATATCAAGATGGTCGTCGCCCTGTGGCGCCGGCGCAACAGGCGCCGGACGGCCGTGCATGTCCAGCCCCTGCGGCGCGGGACGGCGGGCGTACTCGGATACCGGCTCGCTCGATGCGATCTGCTGCGCCACGGTCTTCTGCTGGCGGCGCTCGGGCAGCGGCGGCATCGCGGGACCGGCGGTGCGGGCCGCGACCGGCGGCTCGCTTTCCTCGTCGCGACGGCCGAGGCCAACATTGGCGAGGCGCTGCAGCAGCGACAGGCGGGTCTTCTGCGGGGTCTCCTCCTCGACCTCGCCGCGAGCCTGGCGAATCTCGGCCTGGGCCGGCATCGGCAGCTCATCGAGGCGTGGCATCCGCGGCGCACGGGCCGGCGCACGCTCGGCCTGCGGCGGAATGAAGTTTTCCGGCGTCATCGGCTCCTGCATCGCGATCGGCGCCATGTCGGGCTCCGGAAACAGCGTCGGCTTCTGCGCGATCGGGCGCACTGTGACGTCGCCATAGGTCTGCATCGGCGCGGGCGCCTGCGGGACCTCCGCAACGGCGGCGGCGATGGCGGCGAGCGCGGCGCGCTCGACATTCGGACGGGGCGCCACCGGGGCGGCAGCGACCGGGGCCGCGGCCGGAATCTGGCCTTCCAGCTTCTGGGCGCGCTCAGCCATACGCTGATTGTCGGCGCGGAGCCGCGCGGTCAGGTCGGCCAGACGGCTCTCGGCGGCGACGGCCGGAGCTGCGGGAGCCTGCTGCGCCTGCGGCGCCGCATTCGCAACCGGAGCGGAAGTCGCCTGGCTGTTGCGGGCGATCGCGGCCTGCTCGATGCCGGTGGCAACGACCGAGACGCGGATCAGGCCGTCGAGCGCTTCGTCGAAGGTCGCGCCGACGATGATGTTGGCGTCCTGGTCGACTTCCTCGCGGATACGGGTCGCGGCTTCGTCGACCTCGAACAGGGTGAGATCCTTGCCGCCGGTGATGGAGATGAGGAGGCCCTTGGCGCCCTTCATCGAGCTGTCGTCGATCAGCGGGTTGGCGATCGCGGCTTCGGCGGCGGTCAGCGCGCGCTTGTCGCCGGAGGCTTCGCCGGTGCCCATCATCGCCTTGCCCATCTCACGCATGACGGCGCGGACGTCGGCGAAGTCGAGGTTGATCAGGCCTTCCTTGACCATCAGGTCGGTGATGCAGGCAACGCCCGAGTACAGCACCTGGTCGGCCATCGCGAAGGCGTCGGCGAAGGTGGTCTTCTCGTTGGCGACCCGGAACAGGTTCTGGTTCGGGATGATCAGGAGCGTATCCACGACCTTGTGCAGCTCGTTGATGCCGGCTTCGGCCGTGCGCATGCGGCGGCCGCCTTCGAAGTGGAAGGGCTTGGTCACGACGCCGACGGTGAGGATGCCCATGTCGCGCGCGGTCTTTGCGATCACGGGGGCTGCACCAGTACCGGTGCCGCCGCCCATGCCCGCGGTGACGAACACCATGTTGGCGCCCGAGAGATGGTCGCGCAGCTCGTCGATCACCTCTTCCGCCGCCGCCGCGCCGACGTTCGGCTGTGAGCCGGCCCCGAGGCCTTGCGTGACCGCGGTGCCCATCTGCACGATGCGCTGCGCCTTCGACATCGTCAGCGCCTGCGCGTCGGTGTTGGCGACGACGAAGTCGACGCCCTGGAGGCCCGCCGTGATCATGTTGTTGACGGCGTTGCCACCGGCGCCACCGACGCCGAACACGGTGATGCGGGGCTTCAACTCGTGAATATCAGGAACGTTGATGCTGATGGTCATGTTTGCCTCTCGATCACGTGCGCGTGGGTTCGCCCCGGCCGGCGGCCGCGGGAGTTGGTGAAAGTCGGGAATTGCGGAAATGAATCATCAGAAGCCCTCGCGTAGCCATCGTCCGACCTTTCCGAAATAACCGCCGGTCCCTGTCTTGACCTGCTGCCGCGTATGCCGCGGTTCGACATGTTCGTGGTGAACATATTGCGGGTAGACGAGAAGTCCGGCCGGCACCGCGAACGCGGCGTTCTTCGCCTCGTTGGGCAGCCGGCCGAAGCCGAGCGGACGTCCGACCCGCACGGGCCGGCCGAGAATCTGGGTGCCGAGTTCGACGAGGCCGGTCAGCTGCGAGGCGCCGCCCGAGAGTACGACCCGGCCGTTGGGCTCTGAGGCGAAGGGCGAATCCTTCAGCTTGTCCCGAACCATTTCGAAGACTTCCTCGGCACGGTGCTTGACGATGTTGGCGATGGTGGCGCGGGAGACGATCTGCGGCAGATCCTGCTCGTCACCGGCTGTCGGCACAGACATCAGCTCACGCGAGTCCGATCCGCCGGTGATGACGGTCCCGTATAACGTCTTGATTCGCTCGGCATCGGCAATGGTCGCGGAGAGTCCGCGCGCCAGATCCATCGTGATGTGTTGCCCGCCGACCGCAAAACCCGCCGCATGCACGAAACGGCCGCCGGAATAGACCGCGATCGTGGTGGTGCCGGCACCCATCTCGACGACGGCAGCGCCGAGATCGGCCTCGTCGTCCGTCAGCACCGACAATCCGGCGACATATGGGCTCGCCGCCATGGCTTCGACATTGATGTGGCAGCGTTCGACCGCCAGCATCAGGTTCCTCGCCACGGTGGCGTCGCAGGTAACGACGTTCATGTCGACACCGAATTGATGGGCAACCATGCCGCGGGCGTCGCGGATGCCTTTGACGCCATCGAGCGTGTAGCCGACCGGCAACGCGTGCAGCACGGTGCGGCCTTCGCCGGTGGCGTGACGCATGCCGGTCGAGGTGACGCGGTTGACATCGGCCTGGGTCACGGCGCCACCACGGATATCTGCGGCGGCCTCGACCAGTTGGCCGGAAAGCCGGCCGCCGGAGACCGAGAGCAGCACCGACTCGACCCGCACCTTGGCCATTTTCTCCGCGAGCGCGACGGCCTGGCGCACGGCCTGCTCGCATTCGGTAAGGTCGATCACCGCGCCGGCCTTCATGCCGCGCGACTGGATCTGGCTGTATCCGATCAATTCGACCGCATGGGTGCGGCCGCGCAGCGCCTCGCTCGGCGGCGACGGCTTCAGCCGCGCGATCATGCAGGCGATCTTGCTGGTGCCGATGTCGAGACACGCGACGAGGCCGCCGCGCTTGTGCGGCATCGGGCGCGTCTTCGGCGTCTGGGTGCGATCAAGACCGGTCATGCGGAATCCCCGGCCTTCTTTTTCTTCTTGTCCTTGAACAGCTCCTCGCGCGCCTTGGCGGCGTCCTCAGACAGCTGCACCACCAGACGATCAGGCAGGCGCATGTCGACGGCGACGATGTCGCGCGAGAACAGCCTGTCCTCCTTGTCGAGCTTGGACAGCATCGCCAGCGCGTTGCCGACGTCCTGCTCGGGCAGGCGGATGTCGAGACCGTCCTTGAGCCTCAGGTTCCAGCGCCGCTCGCCGACGAAGATCGCGGCCTTGGTGATCGAGTTGACCTGCGGATAGCGCGCCAGCAGCGCGAGGAAATCGCGGGCCTGAGTCTCGGCGCCCTTGCCGACCACGAGCGGCAGCGACAGGAAACGGCGCGAGACATAGGGCTCGAGCACGGCGCCGTCATCGGCGATGACCGAGAGCCGGCCCGCCTCCTGCCACAGCGCGAATGCCTTGCGCTCGGTGAGCTCGATCATCAGCTGGCCCGGATAAAGCTTCAGCACGGTCGCATCGGCGATCCACGGATTGGCCTTGAGCTTGTCGCGCACCGCGTCAGCATCGAGGAACAGCAGCGAGGAACGGCCGCTGACGCCGCCAATGGCCAGGATCTCGTCCTGGGTGAGCTGTTTGCGGCCGTTGATCACGACGGAGGTGATGCGGAAGCCGGCGGAATTCGCCAGCGCGTTGCGGGCATCGCTGACCGCGGTGATGAAATCCTGGAGATGGCCGCCCTTGACGATGCCGAAGCCGGTACTGCCGATCAAAAGCAGCACGGTCATGCTGATCCCGACCCGGCGCGGCAGATAGCGCTCCACCAATGCGACGACGCGCGGCGGCGGCTCACGCTCGACGATGGCCTTGGCCTTGATCTTGGCGGCAGCACGCGCGGCGTGAAGTCTTTCCTGGCGCTTGTCCTGCAGCCACTCGCGCAGAAGCACGACCGCTCCGACAGCGGCCGCTTTCAGGTCAGCTTGGGGCCTCAGCGATCTGAAAAGCGACCGGGTGAGGCTTCCTGCTCCATCCATTGCACGAGCTCGTCAACAGTTTGCCCGCGACATCGCGCGGATCCTGGCGAACATGACGTCTTCGACGTGCCGGGCCGGGTGCTGGTCTTCAGCAGAAGAAGCCTCTCCCCATCAAAGCGTTCGCTGGAGGTGACATCACCCCCGAGAGCTCACGCGCCGGCAGCCAAAGCGCCATATGCGCCGCCAGCGTTAACCTTCGGACGTCCTGGTAAACAAAAGGTAAAGTTCGTTAACGTCCGGCGCATTTTGCCCCGCGATGTGAGGCATTTATGCCGCGATGTCCGGCATTTTACCGGTTTTGGACGCCAAATCGGCCCGTTTCGCCGATTCGGCCGTTAACCAGTCCTAATTATTTCCGTACACGCTGCCCGGCGAGCTCCACCAGGCCGCGCAGGAAGTCGACGAACTCGATGCCTTCGGCTTTCAGCGCCTTGGGGTAGAGCGAGGACTTGGTCAGCCCGGGCAGCGTGTTGGTCTCGAGATAGATGAGGCCCTTGTCCGAGACGATGAAGTCCGACCGGGAATAGCCGGCGCAGGACATCGCGCGGTGCGCCAGCATCGCCTGCGCCTTCAGCGCCGCGGTGATCTCGGGCGCGAAACGACCGGGGCAGATCTCCTGGGTCGACTTCAGGAGATATTTTGCAGCGTAATCGAAATTGCCCTCGCCCGGAATGATCTCGATCGGCGGCAGCGACATGATCGAACCATCAGTGCGCTCCAGCACGCCGCAGGTCGCCTCGATGCCGGCGATGTAGGGCTCGATGACGTACTCTTCGTGCTTGGCCGCGTTGCGGACGGCGACGAGGTCCTGCTTGGCGTTGACGAAGATCAGGCCGTAGCTCGATCCGTCGCGCGCCGGCTTCGCGATCAGCTTGCCATATTCGGCGAAGGCCTCGTCGATGTCGTCGAGCGCAATGTTTGCCGGCGGCGTCACGCCACCGAGCGCGGCGAAATGCTTGGCCGCGATCTTGTCGAAGGCCAGATGCGAGGAGGCCGAGCCCGAGCCGGTGAAGGGCACGCCGCGCGCTTCGCACATCACCTGCAATTCGCCGTTCTCGGCGCGCCCGCCATGCAGGCCGAGCACCAGCACCCGATCCTCGGCCTTGGCCTGGTCGAGCGCCTGCGCAAGCGGGATGCCGCGCGTTCCGGGCAAGAACTCGTCCTCGAAGGGGCGCTCATGTTCGAGCAACTGCTTCGACTGGACGGTGTGTACCTTGTCTTCGACGTCCCACCACCACAGATCGGCCTCGGGCAATGCCTGATGCAGGGCCTGGGCCGAGGCGACCGAAACCAGGCGCTCGCGGTTGGAGCCGCCGAAGAGGATGGTGATGCGCATTCGCTGCCTCGTGCTTTGTCATTCCGGGATGGTGCGCAAGCACCAGACCCGGAATCTCGAGATTCCGGGTTGCGCTGCGCGCCCCCGGAATGACTGTTAGGGGGAAACCCCGATCCGCTTGATTTCCCAGTGTAGCTCAATTCCGGAATTTGCCTTCACGCGTTCGCGCACGGTCTCACCCAGTGTCTCGATGTCGTGTGCGGTGGCATCGCCCGTGTTGATCAGGAAATTGCAGTGCATCTCGGAGACCTCAGCGCCGCCGACGCGCAAGCCGCGGCAGCCGGCGGCATCCACCAGCTTCCAGGCGGAATGGCCGGGCGGATTCTTGAAGGTCGAGCCGCCGGTCTTTTCGCGGATCGGCTGCGCGGTCTCGCGATGGGACTGCACCTCCGCCATGCGCGCGCGGATCGCCTCACTATCCCTGATCTCGCCGCGAAAGCGCGCGGAGGTGAAGATGATGGAGGGATCGACGCCGCTGTTGCGGTAGACGAACTTCATCTCGGCGTTGGAGAAGGTGTGCTTGGTGCCGTCACGCGCCACACCTCGCGCCTCGATCAGCACGTCCTTGGTCTCGCCGCCATTGGCGCCCGCATTCATGCGCAGCGCACCGCCGATGGTGCCGGGAATACCGAAATAGAATTCGAGCCCGCCGACATTGGCGGATGCAGCCACTTCCGCCACGCGCTTGTCGAGCGTGGCAGCACCGGCAGTGACGATATCGCCGCTGGCGCTGGCCTCGCCGAAGGCGCGCGGCGCCAGGCGGATTACGACGCCCGCAATGCCGCCGTCGCGCACGATCAGATTGGAGCCGACACCGACGACATAGACGGGAACGTCGGGAGAAAGATGCGCGAGGAAGTAAGCGAGATCGTCCTCATCCGCCGGCGTGAACAGCACCTGGGCAGGGCCGCCGACGCGAAACCAGGTGAGCTCGGCCAGAGACTGGTTGGCGAGCAGCCGCCCGCGCAACTCTGGCATCGCAGCTTTGAGATCGGGCGTGATATCGGGGAATCCCACCGCCCTACCCCAGCGCCTTCAATTGATCCGGCAGCGCATACGCCCATTGCGTGATGTTGCCCGCGCCAAGGCATACGACGAGATCGCCGGACTTCGCCAATCCCTTGACGATGCCCGCGAGCTCCGGCGCGGCCGGCAGCGGGATCACCTCGCGATGGCCGTGGGCGCGCAGGCCCGTGACGAAATGATCGCGGTCGATGCCGTCGATCGGCGCTTCGCCGGCGGCATAGACGTCGGCAACGACCACCGCATCGGCGTCGTTGAAGCAGGTGCAGAATTCCTCGAACAGCGATTGCAGGCGGGTGTAGCGATGCGGCTGCACCACGGCGATGATCTTGCAGTTGGTGGATTCCCGCGCCGCCTTCAGCACCGCCGCGATCTCGACGGGGTGATGGCCGTAATCGTCGATCACGGTGACGCCGTTCCATTCGCCGGTCTTGGTGAAGCGGCGCTTGACGCCGCCGAAGCCCGCGATCGCCTTGCGGATCGCTTCGTCGGAGACGCCGAGCTCGCGCGCGACAGCAATCGCCGCCGTCGCATTGGAGGCGTTGTGGCGTCCCGGCATCGGCAGCATCAAGTCGGAAATCTCGTGCACGGCGCCGGTCTTGCGGTCCCGGAACGCGACCTTGAACTTCGATCCGCCGCCCATCGGGGTCAGATCGACGAGCCGCGCATCGGCCTGCGGATTCTCGCCATAGGTGATGATGCGGCGGTCCTCGATCTTGCCGACGAGGCTTTGCACCACGGGATGATCGATGCACATCACCGCAAAGCCGTAGAACGGCAGGTTCTCGACGAAATGACGGAACGCGTCCTGCACGGCCTCGAACGTCTTGAAGTGATCGAGATGCTCGGGGTCGACATTGGTGACGATCGCGACATCGGTCGGCAGCTTCAGGAACGTGCCGTCGCTCTCGTCGGCTTCCACCACCATCCAGTCACCGGCGCCGAGCCGCGCGTTGGAGCCATAGGCGTTGATGATGCCGCCGTTGATGACGGTGGGATCGAGCTCACCGGCATCGAGCAGCGTCGCCACCATCGTGGTCGTCGTCGTCTTACCATGGGTGCCGGCGATCGCGACGCAGCTCTTCAGCCGCATCAGCTCGGCCAGCATCTCGGCGCGGCGCACCACGGGAATGCGGCGCTCGCGCGCCGCCATCAATTCCGGATTGTCGCGCTTGATCGCGGTGGACACGACCACGACCTCGGCACCGTCGACATTCTCGGCCTTGTGACCGACCGAGACTTTTGCGCCTTTCTTGCGGAGGCGGTCGAGATTGTAATTGTCGGAGGCGTCCGAGCCCTGCACAGCATAGCCGAGATTGACCAGCACCTCGGCGATCCCGCTCATGCCGATTCCGCCGATCCCGACGAAGTGGATGGGTCCGATCTCGCGCGGCAGTCTCATGCTCTGTTCCCTGACCTCGCCGCCTTGCGGAGGCGGCATCTGGCGAAGGTCACGGCCAAATCAGCCGCGCGCCTTTCCTACTGGATGCCCCGCTTTAGAAGGCGAAGACAAGGGCTTTTTCGCGTCAGATTCCCGCGACTTTGACCACCAGATCGGCCAGTCGCTCGGCGGCGTCGAGCCGGCCGGCGCCGCGCGCGGCCTGCGCCATGGCGGCAAGGCGCGCAGGCTCGGCGGCGAAGGCGGAGATTTCGGAGGCCAGCCGGTCGGAAGTGAACTCGGTCTGCGGGATGCGGATCGCGCCGTCGACCTTGACCAGCACGCCGGCATTGGCGAACTGGTCCTGGTCGATCGAGCCGGGCAGCGGCACCAGGATCGAGGGCCGGCCGATCGCCGCGAGCTCGGCCACCGTGCCGGCGCCGGAGCGCGATACCACGAGATGATTGGAGGCAAGCCGTGCCGGCAAATCGGTGAAGAACGGCGCCAGCTCCACCTTGATCTTGAGCTTGTCATAGACCGCGCGCACACGCGCCATGTCCTCGTCCCGCACCTGCTGGGTGAGGACGAGACGGCTCCACAGCGCAGGCTCGAGCCGCTCGATCGCACCGGGCACGATGTCGGCCATGATGCGCGCGCCCTGGCTGCCGCCGACGACGAGCAGCCGCAGCGGGCCGTTCACCTCGGGAGCGGCGTAAGGCACGGCAGCTGCGGCGAGCACCGCCGGGCGCATCGGCGTGCCGACCGTCGTGGTCTTGCCGGAGAGTGCCTGATCGCGGTCAAGCACGCCGGGCAACGACGTCGCGATAGCGCGTACGCGGCTCGAGAGGAACCGGTTGGCGCGGCCGAGCACCGCGTTGGCGTCGTGAATAATGCCGGGTACGCTGGCGAATTTGGCAGCGACCAGCGGCGGCAGCGTCGGATAGCCGCCGAAGCCGACGACGGCGACAGGCTTCAAGCGCTTGATCAGGGCGTAGGCCGACAGCGTGCCGGCAGCGAGCGTAAGCCCGGCATAGGCGAGCTGGAGCGGATTGCGGCCCCGCGCGGTCTCGCTCGCGACGACGTCGATCATGTCCTTGGTGAACAGCCCGCTGTAACGCAGCGCGCGCTCATCCGTGACGAGACGAACGCGAAAGCCGCGCCGGATCAGCTCGACGCCGAGTGCCTCGGCCGGAAACAGATGGCCGCCGGTGCCGCCTGCGGCGAGAAGAATCAGGGGGGAATTGTCCATGGTAGAAGGTTTTACAGGGACTTTTTCGCCATTGCGAGCCGGCTACGCGGCGCTCGTGCCCCGGGCGCAGCGCAGCGCGTCGCTCTTGGCGACGTGGTGCGCTGCTGAACCGGGGCCCATTGGTTGCGGCATTCTGGGTCCCGGCTCTGCGCTTCGCTTGTCCGGGACACGAGAGCGGCTACGCGTAACTCCGCATCGCGTCGGCGTGGCCGCTGGCTTCGACCTCGGTGCGTGGGCGCAGCCGCGTCAGCGCCAGCATCATGCCGACACCATAGGCGAGCGACACGATCGAGGAGCCGCCATAAGAGATGAACGGCAGCGTCATGCCTTTGGCGGGGATCAGCTGGAGGTTCACCGACATGTTGATCGCGGCCTGCACGCCGAACAGGATCGCGAGACCCGAGGCCGCAAAGCGCGAGAACATGTCCTCATTGGCATAGGCGCGCGACAGCGTGCGGATGACGACGAAGGCAAACAGCGTCAGCATCGCCAGGCACAGGATGATGCCGAACTCTTCGGCCGCGACCGCGAACACGAAGTCGGTGTGACTGTCCGGCAGGCTGCGCTTGGCGATGCCCTCCCCTGGCCCAAGTCCGAACCAGCCGCCGTTGTAGAAGGCCTCCATGGCGGTATCGACCTGGAAGGTGTCGCCCGAGGCCGGGTTCATGAAGCGCTTGATACGGCCTGCGACGTGCGGGACGAACAGATAGGCGCTGAACAGGCCGGCCGCACCGAGACCCGCCAGGCCGAACACCCAGATCATGCGCATGCCCGCGATGAAGAACAGCGAGCCCCACACCATCAGGATCAGCATGGTCTGACCGAAGTCCGGCTCCATCACCAGCAGCGCGACCAGCATCATGAGAAGCACCAGCGCCATCGAGGTCGCCGGCATCTCCGGCCGCTTGGTCGATTCCGCGAACAGCCAGGCGGCGATGACGACAAAGGACGGCTTTGCGATTTCGGAGGCCTGGATGTTGACGCCGAGCAGCGTGATCCAGCGCCGCGAGCCCTTCACCTCCGGGCCGATGGCGAGCGTGAGCACGATCAGAATGATGCTCGCCGCGAAGATGATCAGGGCCGAGCGGCGGATCGCGCGCGGCGACAGGAAGGACACCCCGAGCAGCACCAGGCAGGACGGCAGCAGGAACAGCACGTGACGACTGAAGAAATGGAAGGGATCGAGCCCGATGCGGGTCGCAACCGGCGGACTTGCCGCCAGCGACAGGATCACCCCAGTCAGCATCAGCGCCAGGATGGCGCCCATCAGCGGCTTGTCGACGGTCCACCACCACTCGGAAAAGGGGGTGCGTTCTTCACGGGAGAGCATGGGCGGCCGCTTTCGGACAGAGGTCCGTCCATTGGTCGCTGAGGTTGGTTACCGCAAGGTTAAGGAAGTGGATGAAGTTGTGCACAGTCTCGTGCCCCGGACGCAGCGCAGCGCGCCGCCTCTTCGCGGCGTGGTGCGCTGCAGAGCCGGGGCCCAGCGGGTCCCGGCTCTGCGGAGCGTCACTTCGTGCCGCACCGCGTTCGGGACACGAGAGGCCTACTCGTAATTGATCGTGACATCCCCCACGCGTTGGTCGCGTTTGTAAATCTGGACTGTCCCCGAAATGGACCCGATCCTGACGGCATGCTCGCTACTCCAGGCAACGCTAACATCCTGGTGCTCGCGCACATTGAGAAAGGTCGGCGTGCTCTCAGGCGAGAACGTCCGGCCGCGCGCCACGATGCTGGCTTGCGTGCTGTCGGGTACCGTCGCTCCGCACGACTTCCAGACCACGACGACCAACTGGCCACCGCTTGGCGAGGCGAAGGCGCGCTGGCGAACGACGCGGCATGCACCGAATCCGCTCATGACATTATCGACGATAACAACGAAGACAAAACCCGCGACGACCGGAACAGCAAGAGCAGCGACGGCGATCCCGATCCAGCGTCGCCGCGTCATCCTCACACCACCGGCTTCACACCCGGCAGCGCCTGCGCCAACTCGCGGAATTTGGTGCCGCGTATCTCGAAGTTGCGGTACTGGTCGAAGGAGGCACAGGCCGGCGACAGCAGCACGACTGCGTCGGTGAGCCCTGAGGCTTCCGCATCACGCGCGGCGTGCTCGACGGCAACGTCTAGTGTCTGACTGATCTCGTGCGCAACCTCGCTGCCCAGCGTTCCCGAAAACTCCTGCGCGGCCTCCCCAATCAGATAGGCCTTGCGGATGCGTGGGAAGAAGCCGGTCAGGCCAGCGATGCCACCGGCCTTGGGCTTGCCGCCGGCGATCCAGAAGATGTCAGCGAAAGATGACAGCGCGTGCGCCGTGGCATCCGCATTGGTGCCCTTGGAATCGTTGACGAACAGCACGTTGCCGCGGCGGCCGACCTGCTCCATGCGGTGCGCAAGGCCTGGAAAGCTGCGCAGGCCATTCTGCAGCACGTCCTGGTTGATGCCCATCGCCAGCGCGGCGGCGGCGGCGCAGGCCGCGTTCTGCGCATTGTGCTGGCCGCGCAGCGAACCGATGCCGCCGAGCTTTGCGATCTCGCTGCGGGCGCCGCCCGCGGTGCGCACGATATTGCCGTGCTCGACATGAATGCCTGAAGCCAGCGGGTTCTTGACGGAGATCCGCACCACGGTCTTGCCGGCGCGGTCGAGCCGGTCGGCGATGTCGCGGCAGAAGCCGTCATCAACGCCGACGATCGCGGTGCCGCCGGCCTGCACGCCGGCAACGAGGCGCTCCTTCACCGCAGCGTAGTGCGCGATGGCGCCGTGGCGATCGATGTGATCCTCGCTGACGTTGAGCAGGATGCCGACGGAGGGATCGAGCGAGGGCGTGAGGTCGATCTGGTAGGACGACATCTCGATGACGTGGACGCGGCCCATGCGCGGCGGCTCCAGCGACAGGATCGCGGTGCCGATATTGCCGCCCATCTGGGTGTCGTAGCCGGCGACTTTCGTCAGATGCGCAATCAGCGCCGTCGTGGTCGACTTGCCATTGGTGCCGGTGATGGCGACGAACGGCGCATCCGGCGCGTGGCGGCGCCGCTCGCGGCAGAACAGCTCGATGTCGCCGATTACCTCGCAACCTGCCTCGCGCGCCTTCAGCACGCTCCAGTGCGGCACCGGATGAGTCAGCGGCACGCCGGGCGCGAGCACGAGCGCGGCAAAATTCGCCCAGGACACGTTGCGCAAATCGGCGGTGATGAAGCCGGCCTGCGCGGCCTTGGCTACGTTGTCCGCATTGTCGTCGGCGGCGATCACCTCGGCGCCGCCGGCCTTCAGCGCGTGGCAGGAGGCAAGCCCCGAGCCGCCGAGGCCGAACACCGCGACGGTCTTGCCGGCGAAGGATGTGACCGGGATCATCGCGGTACCATCAGCGCAGCTTCAGGGTGGAGAGACCGGCCAGCGCCAGCATCACCGAGATGATCCAGAAGCGGATCACGATCTGCGGCTCGGTCCAGCCAAGCTGCTCGAAATGGTGATGGATCGGCGCCATCCGGAAGATGCGCTTGCCCGTGAGCTTGAACGACACCACCTGCACGATGACCGAGACCGCCTCCAGCACGAACAGGCCACCGATCACTGCGAGCACGATCTCGTGCTTCACCGCGACCGCGATGGCGCCGAGCATGCCACCGAGCGCGAGCGAGCCGGTGTCGCCCATGAAGATCGAGGCCGGCGGCGCGTTGAACCAGAGGAAGCCGAGGCCGGCGCCCAATAACGCGCCGCAGAGCACTGCGAGCTCGCCGGTGCCGGCGACATATTTGATCTGCAGATATTCGGCGAACACCGCGTTGCCGGCGAGATAGGCGATCATCGCAAAGCTCGCGGTCGCGATCATCACGGGAACGATGGCGAGGCCGTCGAGACCGTCGGTGAGGTTCACCGCGTTGCCGGAGCCGACGATGACGAAGGCGCCGAAGATGACGAAGAACCAACCGAAATGCAGCACGGTGTCCTTCAGGAACGGAATCGTCAGCGCGGTCGATGCGGGATCGCGGTTCAGCCGCACCAGCGCGTAGCAGGCCACCAGCGCGATCGCCGCCTCGATCAGCAGGCGAAGCTTGCTGCCGAACCCGGTCGTGGTCTGCTTGGTCACCTTGAGGTAATCGTCATAGAAGCCAACGAAGCCGAAGCCGAGCGTCACCGCCAGCACGATCCAGACATAGGGGTTAAGCGGGTTGGCCCACAGCACCGTGCCGACCGTGAGGCCGGACAGGATCATCAGCCCGCCCATGGTGGGCGTGCCCTTCTTGGCGAGATGCGATTGCGGGCCGTCGGTCCGGATCGGCTGACCCTTGCCCTGGCGGATCCGCAGATGATCGATGATCCAGGGCCCGAACAGGAACACGAACAGCGCGCCGGTGACGACGGCGCCGCCGGTGCGGAAGGTTATGTAGCGGAAGACATTCAGGAAGGTGCGAACGGCACCGAAGCCCGGAAATGTGTTGGAGAGCTCGATCAGCCAGTAAAACATTCAGACGGTCCTATGGCGCCTTTGCACACGCGGTCTCGGCCTTGATCTTGGTCTTCATCTTGGCCTCAACGTGCCTTACGCGCATTCGCTGGTCTTCATCATGGGTCGCGCGACCTCCGGGAAACCGGACGGCTTCGCGCCGCAAAGGGTGGGATTCGGGAACGGCGCCTTCCAAGCAGTTTACGCCTTTGCCTGCAAGGCGGCCACCAGGCCCGGCACAAACTTGTTGACCCAGAACATCTTCTTGCTGCCCTTGACAACCACGACGTCGCCTGCCTTCAGCAGGTTCGCGACCTCACTCGGCTTCAGCGTGGCGGGATCGCCGTGCCAGCCGAGGCCCTTGCCGGCCGGCAGCACATCATAGAGGTGGCGCATCAGAGGGCCGACGCAGTAGATCCCGTCGATACCGTCGAGATGCTTGGCAAGGCCGGTGTGATACCCCGGTGCATCATCGCCGAGCTCCAGCATGTCACCGAGCACCGCAACGCGGCGGCCGCCGGTCACATTGCGCGCCTGGAGGCTTTGCAGCGCAGCGGCGACGCTGGCCGGATTGCCGTTGAAACTGTCGTCGATCACGGTGATACCGCCGACCGCCTGCTCGACACCGCGGCCGGTCATGATGCCGACCCGGTCGAGCTTGATCGCGAGCGTCGCCGCATCGAGGCTCGCGGCGCGGATGGCGGCGAGCGCGGCCAGCGCATTCTGCACGCGGTGCGGCGCGCCCGGCGTCAGGCTGAAGGCGATCTGCTTCTTGCCGATCATGGCCACGACCTGCCAGCTCTCGCCATGCGGCGCGTGCGTGACCTCATGCACCTCGGCATGCTCGCCGAAGCGCACCACCTTGCCCTTCCATTCGGATGCCTTCAGCCCGGCCGGCAGCACCAGCACGCCGTCCTCGGGCAGGCCGAGCGCGATCGACACCTTCTCGCGGCGGATGGCTTCAAGCGAGCCGAGCTTCTCCAGATGCACGGGCTGGACGTTGACGACGAGTGCAACGGTGGGCCGCGTCAGTTCGCTGAGCCGCGCGATCTCGCCTTGCTGGTTCATGCCCATCTCGACGACCCAGAGACTTGCGTCGGGCCTGGCATTGCACAGCGTCAGCGGCACGCCCCAGAAATTGTTGAAGCTGGACGGACTTGCATAGGCGTTCGGATAGGCCGCCAGAAATTCCTTGGTGCTGGTCTTGCCCGCGCTGCCGGTGAGCCCGATCACAGGCCCGCGGAAGCGGGCGCGGGCGGCGCGTGCGAGGCCCCAGAGGCCGTCGATCAGCGTGTCCTTCACGACGATCTGGGGGATGCGGATGCCCGCGATCTCGTGCGGCACGATCATCGCGACCGCGCCCGAAGCCTCGGCCTTGTCCGCGAACTCCCAGCCGTCGCGCGCGCTGGCGAAGGCCGAGACGAAGCCGCCGCTCGGCGTGCCGCTCAGCGCCACGAACAGGCTGCCCGGTTTCACCAGGCGGCTGTCCTGGGTGACGAAATCAATCGGCGTGTCCGGGAATGATCCGGCAGCGCCCAGTGCGCGCGCGACTTCGGCAACCGTCCATATCGGCGCGCTCATGCAACCCTCGACGCTAATGCGGCGGCGACCGCCTCGTGATCACTGAAGGGCAGCACCTGGCCGCCGACGATCTGTCCGGTCTCGTGTCCCTTGCCGGCGACGAGCAGTGCATCGCCTTCCTGTAGTTCCTCGATCGCGGTTCGGATTGCCGCGGCACGGTCGCCGATCTCGCGGGCGCCCTTTGCGGTGGCGAGGATTTCGGCGCGAATGGTTTCGGGCTTCTCGCTGCGCGGATTGTCGTCGGTGATGATGACGCCGTCGGCATTCTCGGCCGCGATCTCGCCCATGATCGGACGCTTGCCGGCATCGCGGTCACCGCCGGCGCCGAACACGACGACCAGCTTTCGTTTCGCGTAGGGTCGCAGCGCCTGCAGCGCCTTGGCCAGCGCATCGGGCTTGTGCGCGTAGTCGACGAAGATCGGCGCGCCATTGCGCTCGCCGACGCGCTCGAGCCGGCCCTTGGCGCCTTCGAGATGTTCGAGGCTTGCAAACACATTGGCGGCATCGCTGCCGGTACCGATCGCAAGGCCGGCCGATACCAGCGCGTTCTCGATCTGGAATTCGCCAACCAGCGGCAGCCGGACGACATAGCGCTTACCGTGATGCTCGAGCGCGAGCACCTGCGAAAATCCTTCGACCTTGACGTCGGCGAGACGAATGCCGTCGCCTGCCCCGTCGCCGTTGCGGCCGACCGCGATCACGCGCAGGGCGCGTGCCTTCGCAGCATCGATCGCTTCCGCCGAGCAATCATGATCGGCCGAGATCACCGCCGGGCCGCCCGGAGCAACGAGTTCCCGGAACAGGCGGAGTTTCGCCGCAAGATAATGCGCGACAGTCGGATGATAATCCATGTGGTCGCGCGACAGATTGGTGAAGCCGCCGGCGGAGACGCGCACGCCGTCGAGCCGATACTGATCGAGCCCGTGCGAGGACGCTTCGAAAGCAAGGTGCGTCACGCCCTCGCGGGCGATCTCGTCGAGCTGCCGGTGCAGCGCAATCGGATCCGGCGTGGTCAGCGAGCCGTAGACGGTGCGCTTGGGCGAGACGAGGCCGATGGTGCCGATGCTGGCGGAGGCGTGCCCCAGCCGTTCCCAGATCTGGCGCGTGAAGGCTGCGACCGAGGTCTTGCCGCTGGTGCCGGTCACCGCGGCGATGGTCGCGGGCTGCGACGGGAAGAATTTTGCAGCGGCCAATGCCAGCGCGCGGCGCGGATTGGCGACAGTGATGAACGGCACCCTGCTCGTATCAGGCGCATGGTCACCGACGACAGCCACGGCGCCTGCGGTCACCGCGGCGTCGATGAAGCGCGACCCGTCGGTCTTGCTGCCCGCGAGTGCGAAGAAGAGATCGCCGGCCTTGACCACGCGGCTGTCGAGCGCAATGCCCGTCGCCTCGAGCGCCGCAATTGCGGGCTCGATCGCGGCATCATTGCCTAAGAGGTCGCGCAGCTTCATGGTCTTCCAGTCGCCGTACCGGAAAGCCGAATCTTGAGGGAAATCCCCGACTCAGCAGCGGCTACGGCCCACCCGATTGATTACTGGGTTGTCCTGGATGCTGCAAGAATAAGGCGCTCGGACGGCGGCAGGTCGAACCGCGGTTCGACGCCCAGAAGCGGCGCGATCCGCTCGATCACCTTGCCGCCGGTCGGCACCGTGTTCCAGCCCGAGGTGATGAAGCCCTTCGTTTCAGGAATCGCCTGCGGCTCGTCCAGCATGATCAGGATCTGATATTTCGGATCGTCGCAGGGCATGATTGCGGTGAACGAGTTGAGCACGCGCTTCTTGGCATAGCGGCCGTTGATGACCTTCTCGGACGTGCCGGTCTTGCCGCCGACATAGTAGCCCTTGACGTCAGCGGTCTTGGCGGTGCCGATTTCGGCATTGAGCCGCATCAGGAACCGCATCTTGTCGCTGGTCTCCGTCTTGATCACGCGCTTGGCCATCGCCGCCGCTTCGGATTCGCTGCGCTTCATAAAGGTCGGCGGAATCAGATAGCCGCCGTTCACCAGCGCGTTGATGCCCATCACCGCCTGCAGTGGTGCCACCGACATGCCCTGGCCGAACGCGATGGTGACCGTGTTCAGCTCACCCCAGCGGCGCGGGATCAGCGGAGCCGCGCTCTCCGGCAGCTCGGTGCGCAGCCGCGTCAACTGGCCCATCTTGGCAAGGAACGCCTTGTGGGCCTCGACCCCCTGGCCGAGCGCGATCCGCGCGGCACCGATGTTGGAGGAGTAAGTGAACACTTCCTTGGTGTTGATGAAGCGTCCGAGCGGGTGGCTGTCGTGGATGGTGAACTTGCCGTAGTGCAGGTTTCCGCGGGCATCCCACGACGTGTTCAGATTGATCTTTCCGGAATCGAGCGCCATCGCCAGCGTGAACGCCTTGAAGGTCGAGCCCATCTCGTAGACGCCGGTGGTCAGGCGGTTGATGCGATCCGGGTCGTGCGCTTCCTTCGGATTGTTCGGATCGAAGTCCGGAAGCGAGACCATCGCCACGATCTCGCCGGTCTTGACGTTGGAGACGATGCCGGACGCCGCCTTGGTGTGGTACTTCTCCTTGGCCTTCAACAGCTCGTCGCGCAGCGCGTGCTCGACGCGCAGATCGATCGAGAGCTCGATCGGCTTTTGCAGCCGGTCGGTGGCAAAGCCGGCGCGGTGGAGATCGGCGAGGCCCTGATTGTCGAGCCACTTCTCCATGCCGGCGATGCCCTGGTTGTCGATGTTGACCAGACCGATGAGGTGGGCGACCTCGTTGCCGGTCGGGTAGACGCGCTTGTTCTCGCGCAGGAAGCCGATGCCGGGAATGCCGAGCTTGTGGATGGCCTGCTGCTGCTTGGCCGTGACCTCGCGCTTGAGCCAGACGAAGCCCTTGCGCGTCCTCAGGCGCTCGCGCACCTCGGCCTCGTCGAGGTCGGGCACGGTCGCCGTGAGAAGCTCGATCGCCTCGTCCTTGTCGATGATGCGGCGCGGCTCGCCGAACAGGCTCGCCGCCTTGACGTCGGTCGCAAGGATGGCACCGTTGCGGTCGACGATGTCGGGCCGTGCGGTCGCCACCACCTCCTGCGCCGCGGCGCGGCGTGCGCCATGGGCATCGGCGCCGATCGCGAACATCACGAGCCGGCCGCCGATCAGGGCGTAGACCGAGGCGAAGGCGAGCATGGCAAGACCAACGCGCGCGCGCGCCTTCGCGGCGCGGTCGACATTGCGCCCGTAGAGCAGGCTGCGGATCAGCCGCTGGCGCCAGGGTTCCGTCGGTTTGGCCGGAGTTGCAGCGCTCATTGCTTGTCCTCGGGCTGAGGCACGGAGCCCGTCACATTGTCAGGATCGCTCGCGGCTTCGATGGTGTTGAGCATGGCTCCGATCGGATCGGGCTCGCCCGGCCTGAACATCCGCGGCGGACGCTCCGGCAGGTTCTTCAGCTGGTCATATTGCGTGCCGTTGACCGGCTTGAGCTGCAGATGCCGGTCGGACAGGCCTTGCAGCCGATGAGGCGCGTCGAGCTTTGCCCATTCGGACCGCAGCGAGGCGATCGCGTCGCGCTGCTCGCGGATCTCCGCATGCAGCCGCAGCACCCTCTCGGTGCGCGCCGTGGAGTCCATCTTGATCCGGTAGACATAGGCCGCCGCGAAGATCAGCGCGCCGATGACGAAGAGGTGGATAATGCGCATGCGCTAGCCTCCCCTCATCACGTCGGAAAGTTTTGGCCAGGACGATGGCTCGCCATCCTGATGCGCGGGCGCCGAGGTGCGCTCAGCGGCGCGAAGCTTTGCGGAACGCGCGCGCGGGTTATGCGCGATTTCGTCCTCACCGGCGACCACGGGCCGCCGCGTCAGAAGCTGGAAGCTCGGCGGAACTTGCGCCACCTCCGGCAAATGCCGCGAGCCGCCGCCGGTCTTGGAACGCTCGGAGAGGAAATTCTTGACGATGCGATCTTCCAGCGAATGGAAGGAGACCACGACGAGGCGTCCGCCCGGCTTGAGCACGCGCTCGGCCGCAGCGAGCGCGGTCTGAAGTTCCTCGAGCTCTTCGTTGACGAAGATGCGCAGGGCCTGGAACGTCCTCGTCGCCGGATGAATGTCGCCGGGCTTGGAGCGCACCACCCTGCCGACGAGGTCGGCGAGCGCGCGCGTGGTCGTGAACGGCGTCTCCTGCCGGTCCGCGACGATGGCGCGGGCGACGCGGCGCGAATGCCGCTCCTCGCCGAGAAGATAAATGATGTCGGCGAGATCGGCTTCCGAAGCGCGGGCAACGACGTCGGCCGCGGTCGGCCCCGCCTGTCCCATCCGCATGTCGAGCGGACCGTCGAGCCGGAACGAGAAACCGCGACCGGCCTGGTCGAGCTGCATCGAGGACACCCCGACATCCATCACGACACCGTCCACGGCCTCGACACCCTGCGCCGCGCAGACCTCGGCAAGGTTGGAGAATCGGTCCTCGACCAGCGTCAACCGGCCCGCGGAGCGTTCGACCAGCTCGGCACCGCCCGCGATGGCGGTGCGGTCGCGGTCAATGGCGATGAGCCGGGTTCCCGGCACGTCGAGGATGGCGCGGCTATAGCCGCCGGCGCCGAAGGTGGCGTCGACATAAGTACCGCCATCGCGCGGGGCGAGGTGGTCGACGGCTTCGCGGCCGAGAACGGGGATGTGCGGAGCCGAGCTCATGCGCCAGGCCTGCTGGAGGCCCAGCCTGACGTCCAAGCGAGATTGGGGACGAACAAGCCCATGACGCCTCGAATGACTCCGTATCGCGGCGGTTCCACGACCGCACCGTCCAGCATGGTTACCGAGCCCGGTCGTCCCGGGCGGCAACCCCAGTGTTCCCAGCGGAATTTGTCGGGCAGCCATGGGATTTCGAGCCAAAATACGCTTTGGCCGCCTCCGGACGCGGGTCGGCTCTTCATCCCTCAGTAACGGCCCTTAGCGTTAAGAAAGCGTTGCTCGGCTCGTGACAAGTCGAAAAGCTGATGAGGCGGTGATGCTTCATCCACACACTTGCGCCAAAATGCATCCGTTAACCGCGCCGCGCGATTGCGCGGGGTGGAGGGTAAAGGAATAGTAAAGAGAAGGGCTTGGCCCACTCTCCGTCCGACCTTGGTTTGTCTATGCCGCCTTCCGGTTCGTCCACACCGTCTGGATCTGATTCGAAGCGTCAACGCGTTCTCCCGGTTCCCAAGGCCGCGGCGAGCATGAGGGCGTTCGAGCCGGATTCCTCGATCGTGTCCGACATCATCCCCTCGCCGAACCATGGCGAGCGCAACAAGACACGGCAGCCCGATATGATCGTGCTGCACTACACCGGCATGCCCGATGTCGAGGGCGCGCTGGCGCGGCTGTGCACGGCGGGAACCGAAGTCTCGGCGCATTACGTCGTGCTGGAGGACGGCCGCATCGTGCAATGCGTGCCCGAAACCAGGCGCGCCTGGCACGCCGGCGTCTCGTCCTGGGCGGGCGAGGACGACATCAACTCCTGCTCGATCGGCATCGAGATCATCAATCGCGGCCACGACTGGGGCTACCCGGAATATCCGCTGCGCCAGATCGCCGCCGTGATCGCGCTGTGCCGCGGCATCATGCTTCGCCGCAAGGTGCCGGCCCACCGGGTGCTCGGCCATTCCGACGTCGCGCCCGCGCGCAAGAAAGACCCCGGCGAAAAGTTTCCGTGGCACTCACTGGCCAATTCCGGCGTCGGTCACTGGGTGACGCCGGCTCCGGTCGTGCGCGGCGAGACTCTGATGCTCGGCACCATCAGTGACGAGGTGCTGAGCCTGCAGCAAGCGCTCGCCAGATACGGCTACGGCGTGCCTCTGACCGGCAAATACGACGCCGCGACCATGGAAGTCGTCACCGCCTTCCAGCGCCACTTCCGCCCCGCACGGCTGGATGGCGTCGCGGACCACTCGACGCTGTCGACATTGCAGGCGCTGCTCGCGAGCCTGCCGGCAGAGGGGACGACCGTCGCGTCGAAGTGACGGCGTAGCCGCGCAGTTCGCTCTCGTGTCCCGGACGCGCGAAGCGCGAGCCGGGACCCAGTCAGCGACACGCCCTGCTGCGGGATGGGCCCCGGCTCTGCAGCGCACCGCACCGGACGATGCTTCGCATCGCCGGGGGCGCTGCGCTGCGTCCGGGGCACGAGAGCCCTACTCCATTTCCCTCACCCGCCGCGCGTAGAGCCGCCGCAGCGGCTCGAGCTGTGTCGCCGCAGTCGCTGCGTGATACGCCTCGCACGCCTCATCCCTCCGCCCCAACCGCCGCAACAGATCCGCGCGCACTGCGGGCAGCAGCTCATAGCCGCCGAGCCCGCCTCGGGCGCTGATCGCATCGACGAGATCGAGCGCACGTGCCGGCCCATCGACCATCGACACGGCGGCGGCGTGGTTGAGCTCGATCACCGGAGAGGGAGAGATGCGCAGCAGCACCTCGTAGAGCCCGGCGATCTGCCGCCAATCGGTCTGCTCGAAGCTCGGCGCGCGGGCATGCAGCGCGGCGATCGCGGCCTGCACCACATAAGGCTGCGGCCGTCCCGGCACGCGCAACGCATCCTCGACCAGGCCCAGGCCCTCCTCGATCCGCCCGCGATCCCACAGCATGCGATCCTGCTCCTCGAGCAGCACGATATCGCCGGCCGCGGTCTCGCGTCCGGCACGGCGCGCATCGTGCAGCAACATCAGGGCCAGCAGGCCTTTGATGCCGCCACGATCCGGCATCAGCCGATCGAGCAAGCGGCCGAGCCGGATCGCTTCAGTTGCAAGATCAGGCCGCATCAGATCCGCGCCCTCGGTCGCGACATAGCCCTCGGTGAAGACCAGATAGATCACGGCGAGCACGCCATCGAGCCGCGGCGCCAGCGCGTCGCGCTCGGGCACCTCGTAGGGGATGCCGGCGAGTCTGATCTTCTGCTTGGCGCGGACCAGCCGCTGCGCCATTGCCTCCTCGCCCACGAGAAAGGCACGCGCGACCTGCGTGGTCGAGAGCCCGCAGACCGTGCGCAGCGTCAGAGCGACCTGGACTTCGGGCGCGAACGCCGGATGGCAACAGGTGAAGATCAGCCGCAGCATGTCGTCGTTGAGTGTTGCCGGCGGCTCGTCGACCGTTTGCGCATTGAGCTCGATCTCGTGCAGGAGCGCTTGCTGCTTGCCGCGGAAGACAGCCTCGCGCCTGACACGATCGATCGCCTTGTGCCTGGCGACATTGACCAGCCAGGCGCGCGGATTGTCGGGGACCTCGCACGCCGCCCAGCGTTCCAGCGCGACGGCAAAAGCATCCTGAAGCGCGTCCTCGGCGAGATCGAAATCGCCGACGAGGCGGATCAGCGTGGCCAGCGCCCGCCCCGCCTCGTCGCGGAAGATTTTGTCGATCTCGCCAGGAGTCATGCGGCGACGCGCGGCCCGGCCGTCACTTGTCGTAGACCCAGATCGGCCGCACCTCGATCGAACCGACGCGCGCGCTCGGAATCCGCGCCGCGATCTCGATCGCGGCGTCGAGATCCTTGGCCTCGATCAGATAGTAGCCGCCGAGCTGCTCGCGGGTCTCCGCAAACGGTCCATCGGTCGTCAGCATCTTGCCGTCGCGCACACGCACCGTCGTCGCGGTCGTGGTCGGTCGCAGTCGATCGCCGGCCTTGAAATTGCCGTTCCGAATGATGGATTGCGTGAAGGCTTCATACTCCGCCGACATCTTCTGGCTGGTTCCCGTGTCAATCTTCGCGTACTCGGCCTCGTTCTGGTAGATCATCAGCAGATATTGCATCGCTTCACTCCTGTTGTTCGGCTGTGTCGCCGACATCCAGTCGAACGGGGCACGCAGCAAACGACATCTTCAGGATAAATTATTTCGGGCGGATCGTACGTCGCGATATCGGCTTGACGAAACCGTCACAAATGCCCCATGCGTTGTCAGTCAGTCGGCCGGACGGCCGCTCCGGCAGGCGCCGAAAGGCCGCCGGGGAGGAAAGTCCGGGCTCCCTTGACATACGGTGCCGGATAACGTCCGGCGGGGGCGACCCCAGGGAAAGTGCCACAGAGAACGAACCGCCCCGCTTCGCCTTCGGCTTCGCGGGGTAAGGGTGAAAAGGTGCGGTAAGAGCGCACCGCGGGTCCGGCAACGGAGCCGGCATGGCAAACCCCACCGGGAGCAAAACCGAATAGGGACGGCGTAGCGGGCTGTTCGCGCAAGCGATAACGCCGCGGGGCGATGTCAGGCCCGCCGTCCGGGTAGGTTGCTCGAGGCCATGTGCAAACATGGTCCCAGAGGAATGGCCGTCACGTATCGTTCGCGCAAGCGGACGGTGCCTTACAGAACCCGGCTTACAGGCCGGCTGATATCTTGCAACGAGGGGTTCGATGCTGACCGCATCGAACTCCTCACCATTTTCAGGAACGCCTCAACGTCGCCGCGCCTCAGGCCGCGCGCGTGTCCGCTTTTACCAGCACCGGCGCAAGCTCGTCCGCCTCACGCCGCTGCTTGCTCACTTCAAAACCGTGCATGCCGATCTGCCATTGCAGCCCGACGATGGCGCCCTTGGTCGGCTGCAGCAATGCGAGCGAGGCGAACAGCGTCACCGGCAACCACACCACGAGTTGCAGCCAGACCGCCGGCGCATACGCGGTCTCGACCGCGAGGATCGCGGGGACCACGAGATGGCCGACCACGACGATCACGAGATAGGCGGGAAAGTCATCGGCGCGCTGGTGGAACAGTTCTTCGCCGCAATGATCGCAGCTGTTTGCGACCTTCAGGAAACGGCCGAACAGATGTCCTTCGCCGCAGTTCGGGCACTTGCCGCGAAAGCCGCGCCACATCGCCTTCGCCAGAGAGACTGAATCGGCCGCCATGACCAAACCCTTCCTTTTCGACAATCCATACAATAATCTGTTGTATCCATACATTCAAAGAATATGGACCTAAATTGCATGGATTGGACCCCGACAATCTCGGAGCTGTCAGGGCCGCGCTACCAGCGCATCGTCGAGGCCATGGAGGCCGACATCGCCGCCGGCCGGCTGGTGCGCGGCCAGCAACTGCCGACGCAGCGCGCGCTGGCCAAGGCGCTCGACGTCGACCTCACCACGGTGACGCGCGCCTACACCGAGGCGCGGCGTCGCGGAATCATGGAGGCGCGGGTCGGACAGGGCTCGTTCGTGTCGGAGACCAGCGCGCGCCGCGCGGTCGACCTACCGCATCCCGTCGCGATCGATCTTTCGATGAACGTGCCGCCACATCCGCTGGAGGCGCAGCTCGACGAGCGCATCATCGCCGGGATGGAAGCGATCCGCGCGCATTCGGGCCTGACGGCGTATCTCAACTATCAGCCGCCTGGCGGCAGCGAGCATGAGCGCGAGGTCGCCGCGCGCTGGATGCGCGCACGGGTACCGCACGCGCGAGCCGACAGGCTGGTGATCTTTCCCGGCACACAGACGATCCTGTTCAACTTGCTCGCCCATCTGGCGCGGGCCGGCGACATCGTGCTGACGGAGGCGCTCACATTCCCAGGCGTCAAGGCCGCAGCAGCGCGGCTCGGCATCAAGCTCGTCGGCGTCGCCATGGATGATGGCGGCATCCTGCCCGATGCGCTGGCAAAGGCCTGCCGCACGCACAAGCCGAAGGCCGTCTATCTCATTCCGACGCTACACAATCCGACCACGGCGACGCTTGCCGCCGAGCGGCGCAGTGCGATCGCAAAGATCATCGGCGATACCGACACGATCCTGATCGAGGACGACGCCTACGGCCTGCTCGACCGCTCGGCATCGCCGATCGCCAATCTCATTCCCGAGCGGACCTATCTTGCGACCACGCTGTCAAAATGTATCTCGCCGGCGCTCCGCGTTGCCTACCTGGCGACGCCCGACAGCGAGGCGCAGCGGGAGATGCGGACATACTTGCAGGCGACCGTGCAGATGCCGGCGCCGCTTATGGTCGCGCTGGTGACGCATTGGATCGAAAGCGGCATTGCCGATCGTATCATCACCGCCATCCGCAGCGAGGCGGTCGGCCGTCAGCAGCTCGCGCAGCGCGCATTGAAGGGCTTTCAGTTCCTGGCCAAGCCCGCGGCGCATCATCTGTGGCTGCGGCTGCCTGAGGACCGGCCCGATGTGGCGGCGCATCTGTTGCGAAACGGACTTGCGGTCGTCGCCGGCGATGCCTTCACGGTCGACGGGACACCGCCGCACGCGGCGCGCGTCTCGCTGGGCGCGGCACGCAACAGGTCGGAATTGACCGAGGCGCTACGCATCCTGGTCGGCGCGCTGCAGAAGCCCGCCGACACCAGACAGATCGTCTAGATCATCGACGATGACGGCGATGGGTCGAGCGCACGACCGGCGCCCCAGGCGACGGATAGCCCTGCAAAGCATATGCATCGCTGGGCGTGCCGTGCTGGCCGAGAGCCGCACGCGCCGCAGGCGTGAGCTGGCCGCCATTCAGCACGTCGCGGTCGGGATGAGCTGCCTGATAGGCCGCAGGCTCGGAAAGCTGCGCCTGGGCCATTGTCGGCATCAGCGCCGCCGCCAACAGCGCGGCTGCAGCGGCGATCTTGGTGCGGGTCATGGTCATTCTCCATCGTCGCATTCGGGACCGACCGATCCGAGAGCAGGATGGCGGCGGGGCCCCCGGATGAAGTACGACCGTCATGTAGGCATGTCTTTCGCGAACGCCCGGCGCCGCAGATCACGCTTGCGTGCGGGGCGGATTGACTTGCACGGCAGCAAGCATGCTATGCGGGCGGCGGCGATCAACAGTTCGGGATCGCCCGGCGAAGGACAATCTGTTGGAAACGCTCACCTCCGCGCTGCTGCTGCTCGGCGCATTGGCCGGCGGCTTCGTCTCGGGCCTGGCCGGGTTCGGCACGGCGCTGATGGCGCTCGGTATCTGGCTCTACGTGCTGCCGCCCTCGCTCGCGGTACCCCTGGTGCTGATCTGCTCCGTAATCGCGCAGACCTCGACGCTGCCCTCGATGTGGAAGAGCTTCGACCTCTCGCTGGTCTGGCCGTTCCTGATCGGCGGTCTCATCGGCGTACCGCTCGGCACCATGCTGATCGCCTCGGCCGATCCAAAAGTGTTCAAGTTAAGCGTCGGCGTTTTAATTCTGATGTTCTCGAGCGCGCTCTATCTGAACAAGAGGCCGCTCGCGATCAAATTCGGCGGCCGCCTCGCCGACGGCGCGATCGGCTTTGCCGGCGGTATTCTTGGCGGCCTCGCCGGGTTGTCCGGGCCGCTGCCGATCCTGTGGGCCAACATCCGCGGCTGGAACAAGCACGAACGGCGCGGCATCTTCCAGCTCTTCAATTTCACGGTGCTCGCGACAGCACTGGTGCTGCAGACCGCATCGGGTCTCGTCGAGCTCAAAGTGGTCTGGCTTGCGCTGGTCGCGTTTCCGGGCACCTTGATCGGCGCCTGGGCCGGCGCGCGCGTCTATCACGCCCTCAATGACAAGCATTTCGGCGATGTCGTGCTCGGCCTGCTGTTCCTGTCGGGTCTGACCCTGGTCTGGAACAGTCTCGGCGCACTCTAATTCTGCGTCTTCCTGGCGAGCGCCATGCCGCCGGTGACACCGACGCCGAGGACGTAGATCCAGCCCGGCGTGAAGTCGAACAAATGCGTGTTGAGCAGCGAGGTCAGCATGTTCTGCACCACGACCAGCAGGCCGATCCAGGAGGCCAGCCCCGCGCCGCGAAACAGCGAGAGATGCGCAAACCAGAGCGCGTAGAGGATCAGGACACCGACGATTCCCCACTGCACGGCCACGCTGAGGGTCTGATTGTGCGGGTTGCTGACGATCTCACCACGCAGCGGATCGATCTTCGCATCGACAGCCACGCTTGCGAACAGGCCGCGGATCGACCCGGTGCCGTGACCGACCAGCGGTGCATCGGCGATGAAGCGAAGGGACTTCCGCCAATATTCCAGACGTGAACCCATGCCGCTGACCTGACTGTCCTGCACGCTCGTCTCATAGTCGGCCTGAAATTTCGCAACCGTCATGCGCAGATTCGGCGACACGCCAAAGAGCAGCACCGCCGACAGCGCCATCGCGCCGGCGGCAAGCAGCGCCGCACGCAGGCGCAGATACAGCAGCGCGAACAGCACCACCAGGATCGGCAGCGTCACCAGCGCCGTGCGCGAGACCACGACGAAGATCATGTTGGCGAGAAATCCGATCGCGAGCACCGCGAACAGCGCCGCGGTGGCGGCGCGGCGTTGTCGCAGCAGCGACACGACTGGATAGACCAGCGCAAGCACACAGAGCGCGAATTCCTGGCTCTGGTCGATATAGTTGCGCACCGCGATTCCGCTTTCGACCCTGAAAGGCCCACGCGACAGATAGAGCTTCAGCGAGAGTGCGGGGTCGAAGGCGACGGCGAAGGAATAGAGCATCAAGGCCGCGCAGGATGCCAGGAAGGCAGAGAACACCCAATGGCCGTAGGGCCAGCGCTCGAACTGGTAGATCAGGAGCGGAATGACTAGCAGCTTCGCCACCGGCCCGATCGCGTGGATTCGCTCCGGCCACGGCGCATCCGACCAGAGCGTGCCCACGGCGGCGAGCGCGACCAGCGCGATCGGCAGCAGGCAGATCGGGCGAAGCAGCGAACGCGGAAACGCGCGGAGATCGACGAACGCGAAGGCGATCAGCCAGGGTATGAGCGCGAAAATCAGCCCGGTCGTGGTCCACGGCAGCAGCAGCGCGATCAGCGCGACGAAGCGGGCCGGCGTGCGATAGCGCGCCGCCCAGATCGCGGCGAGCCATGACGCCGCCCGCGGCTCGTTCGTCGCTCCGGTCATTGGCCCTTCTGCAGCCCACCATCCCCACCGCCCGGCAAGTTAGCCGGAGCAGCCAGGATGGGACAAGCTGCCGTTACGCAGGCTCGCGCGCGAGAGGCGCAATGGGGCCGGCGCTCGCCTGCTCGGGGGCCTTCACCTCCCGTGCCGAAGTCAGACGCTTCCTGAACTCGCGGCGCAGCAACCACAGGCTCAAGCCCGCCTGCAACATTGTCGCCGCGACCGACAAATACCAGACATACTCCATGCGAAAGCCCGGCCGCGTCGAGAGCCAGATCGCCGGCAGCGAGTAGGTGAACACGCGCGTCGCCGAGCTCAAGAGCACCGGCCTGGTGTTGCCGAGGGCCTGGAACATGCTCGAGCAGGTGAAGATCAGCCCCTGCGCAACCATGTTGAGCGAGATGATCCGCAGGAACAGGTAGGCGATGTCCATGGTCTCGCGGTCGTTCGAGAATCCGGCGAGCAGCAGCTCCGGCTTCACTTGCGCAAGGATCATGAAGCCGGTCATCACGATCGTGACGATCAAGGCGGCCTTGACGAATGTTTCCCGCACGCGCGCAGCCTTGGCTGCGCCGACGTTCTGGCCGGCGATCGGCCCGGCCGCCAGCCCAACCGCAAGCGCCGGCATGTTGATCAGGCCGAGCACGCGCTGCCCGATGCCGAAGCCGGCCTGCGCCGCCGCGCCGAAATCGCGCAGCTCGTAATAGACCACCGCCATGAAGATGAACATCATCGCGAACTCGCCGCCGGCCGGCAGGCCGACATCGAGGATGCGCTTCAAATGGTAAGGCTGCGGGCGCCACTGCGCCGGATTGAAGGCGACATAGCGCTCGACCTTGCGGAAATACGCCAGTAGCACCAGCACGCCGATGGCGACCGCGATCGAGCTCGCCAACCCCGCACCGACGACCCCGAGCGCATGGCCGGTGCCCCAGCCCGTGATCAGGACCGGCGCCAGCGCGATATTGATGGCCACAGCAAATGCCTGCACCAGCATGGTGGGACGCACGATACCGGTCGCGCGCAGCGCAGCCCCCATGACTTGGGTGGCGAACTGCAGCGCGAGCGCCGGCATGAACCACAGCAGGTAAGTGGTCCCGGCCTTGATCGTGGCCTGGTCCGCTGCGATCGAACGCATGTAGGCGCGCGACAGCGCGGCACCTGCGAGCAGGGTCGACAGTCCGAACAGCACCGACAGCACGATCCCCTGGTTGAAGATCAGGTTCGCATCCGCCCGGTCCTTGCGTCCCACGGCATGCGCGATCAGTGCCCCCGCGCCGACGCCGAGCACCTGCATCAGCCCGTTGACGAGAAAGCCGGCATTGCCGGCCGCGGCGACGCCCGCCACGGCGGCATCGCCCAGGCCCGACACGAAGTACAGATCGACCAGTTGGCAGACCATGATCGAGATCATGCCGGCCATGATCGGAGGTGCCATGGCCAGGAGGTGCCTCACGATGGAGCCGTCCGTCAGGTCTTTCATCTCATTCCATCCTTGACGAATTCCTTGGCGGCGTGACAGCGGGACCTTCGCCCCGCTGCCGCCCCCTCACTCCGCCGCTGCGACGTGCCCGAGCTCCACCACCTGGCGCTCGAACAGGCCGCGATAGATCCCCCCCGGCTTTCCCGCGAGCACGGCGTGGGTGCCCTGCTCGACGATCTCGCCGCGGTCGAACACCAGGATGCGATCGAGGCTGCGCACCGTCGACAGCCGGTGCGCGATCACGATCGAGGTGCGGCCCTTCATCAGCCGCTCCATCGCCTCCTGGATCAGCGCCTCCGATTCCGAATCGAGGCTCGACGTCGCCTCGTCCAGGATCAGCACCGGCGCATCCGCCAGGAACGCGCGCGCCAGCGCCACGCGCTGCCGCTCACCGCCCGACAGCTTCACGCCGCGCTCGCCGACCAGCGTGCCGTAGCCCTTCGGCAGGCGCAGGATGAAGTCGTGCGCGTTCGCAAGCCGCGCCGCCTGCTCGATCGCCTCGAGGCTGGCCCCGGGCCGGCCATAGGCGATGTTCTCGGCGAGCGAGCGGTGAAACAGGATCGGGTCCTGCTGCACGATCGCGATCTGGCTGCGCAGCGATTGCTGTGTGGCCAATGCGATGTCCTGCCCGTCGATCAGCACGCGGCCGCCGGTGACGTCGTAGAGCCGCTGCACCAGCTTGACGAAGGTGGTCTTGCCGGAGCCGGAGCGTCCGACGAGGCCGACACGTTCACCGGCCCGGATCGTCACCGACAGCCCGTCATAGAGCGGCGCGCGATGGCCGCCATAGTGGAACGTCACGTCGTCGAACACGATCTCGCCGCCCTCGATTGCGATCGGCCGCGCACCGGTTGCATCGGCGATGCCGATGGGCTCGGCATGGATCGCCACCAGCTCATCCATGTCGTTGACCGAGCGCTGGAGGTTGTTGATATGCATGCCGACGTCACGCAAATAGGCGTGGATGATGTAGTAGCTCGTCAGCACATAGGTCACGTCGCCCGGCGAGGCATGTCCCGACATCCACAACAGCACCGCGCCGCCGATCACGGACGTGCGGAGGCAGAGCAGCAGCGACAGCTGCGCCATGGCCGTGTAATTGTAGCGCAGCCATGTCCGCCGCACCCGCACGCGCCATCGGTTGATGACGCGGCCGAGCCGCGTATCCTCGCGCGCTTCCGCGCCGAACGACTTCACCACCGCGTTGCACGTCAGGGCATCCGCAAGCGTGCCGCCGACCTTGGTGTCCCAGGCATTGGAGACTCGGGCGGCCGGCGCGATGTAGCGCGTCGAGAACACGACGGTGATGGTGACGTAGAAGAACGCGCCGACCGCGATCACCACGCCGAGCGAGGCCCAGTGCATCCCGATCAGGACCATCGAGCCGATCAACACCAGCAGCGAGGGCGCCAACGCCATCAGGATGGTGTCGTTGAGCAGGTCGAGCGCCCACATGCCGCGCGTGATCTTGCGCACGGTGGAGCCCGCGAAGGAGTTTGCGTGCCAGTCGGTGGAGAAGCGCTGCACGCGGATGAAGGCGTCCTGTGCGACGTCCGACATGGTTTTGAGCGTGAACGGCACGATCGCCTGCAGGCCGGCCAGCCGCAGCGCCACGGAGGCAGCGCCCAGCGCCACGATGGCGCCGAAGGCCACCAGGGCGGCATGCCGCGCATCCGGATCGGACGGGCCACGCGTCAGCGCATCAACCAGCCGGCCCGAGAAGACCGGCATGAACAGGTCGGCAATGGTCGCACCCAGCAGGCCGCCGGCCACGATGAGCCCCCGTCCCGGCTGCTTCAGCCAGTGCCGGAACACGAAGGGCAGCACCAGGCGGATCGCCGCGGGCTTTTTTGACAGAGCGGTCATGACATCATCCGGCCGCTTTTGGCGCGGGCCGGCTCCATCGATGGACGCAGGCCGGCCGCGAGGGCCGAGACGGCGTCACTTAAGGTTGGCTTTGACTTGGGAAAGAAAGCGATCGGGACGCTTGGTCGAAAACTTGGCCCAATCGAAACTGGCGGAGGAGGCCTCTAACAGGCCGCGTACATACCGAACCAGAACATCATCGAGCGCGGGCGTACGATCTGCGAAAGCGACGAAATCATGCAAATCTCTCCCCGGTTCGAATGAATGAGGTGCGCTTTATAGATGTGTCGTTCGCGACTTGCAACGGGGCTCGCGCGAGATCACGGATGAGTGTTGCAATTTGGTGCGCGCGGCCTTGGTGCGCTCCACAGCCGCCGCCCCACCCTCCGCCGTCATGCTCCGCGAAAGCGGGGCATCCAGTACGCCGCGGCGGATGTGGTGAGAGCGATTACACCAACGCCGACCTCTGGGATACTGGATCGTCCGGTCGAGGCCGGGCGATGACACCGCGTTTGTGATTGCCCGAATTGGGCAGCATCAATGCGCGTCGCCGCCGCCGGTCAGTGGGGCCGGCTTGCTCAGCAGCGTCACCAGCAGGGTGAGGCCGAGATAGAACAGCGTCAGCACGAAGAAGGCATCGCCGAAGCTCATCACCACGGCCTGGCGATGCACGAGCTGGGAGAGCTGCTTCATCGCCATCAGCGTGGAATCGCCGAGCCCCTGAAACTTCTGCATGAACATGGTCAGGGTTTCGGTCGCGGTCGCATTGCCCCAGGTCACGCGCTCCTGGAGGCGGGTGATGTGCAAATCGGTGCGGTCGTTGAGCACGGTGTTGATGACAGCGAGACCGACCGCGCCGCCGAGATTGCGCATCAGGTTGAACAGGCCCGAGGCGTTCTTCACCCTATCAGGCGCCAGCGTGCCGAGCGCGATGTTGTTGGTGGGCACCATCGCGAACATCATGCCGATGCCGCGCAGGATCTGCGGCACCAGCAGCTCGTAGAAATCGTAGTCGCGCGTGATCCACGTCATCTGGTAGGAGCCGATCGCGAACACGACGAGGCCGAAGGCGATCATGTAGCGCATGTCGAGCTTCACCATGAGCCGGCCGACCAGCGGCGCGACCAGGAACATGGTGATCCCTGAGACGAACATGGTCTCGCCGATCATCAGCGCGCTGTAGCCGCGCACTTCGGCGAGATAGCGCGGATAGATGTAGGTCAGGCCGTAGAGGCCGATGCCGATGCAGAACTGCAGGACGCAGCCGATCGCGAAATTCCGATTGGAGAAGGTGCGCAAATTGACGATCGGCTCGGCCGCCGTGAAGACGCGCCAGAAGAAGGCGATGGCCGAGATCGCGCAGATCCAGGCGCAGATCGCGACCGAGGTATCCTGCATCCATTCATATTGCGGCCCCTCCTCCAGCACATATTCCAGCGTGCCGAGGAAGCCGGCCATGAACAACAGACCCCACCAGTCGAAGCGGTCGAGCAGTTCGAAATGCGGCTCGTCGAAATCGACCAGCGCCAGCACGCCCAGGGTGATGCCGATGCCGGGCACGACGTTGATGAAGAACAGCCAGTTCCACGACATCAGGTCGGTGATGTAGCCGCCGACCGTCGGTCCGATGGTCGGGGCCAGCGTCGCGACGAGGCCAATGATGGGGCCGACGATGTGGAATTTGGAGCGTGGAAAAACGGTATAGGCCGAGGCGAACACCGTCGGGATCATGCCGGCGCCGAGGAAACCCTGCAGCGCGCGCCAGAGGATCATCTCCTCGATCGTGGTGGCAAACCCGCAGAGCAGGCTCGAGGCGGTGAAGCCGGCCGCCGAGATCGCGAACAACAGCCGCGTGCCGAAGGCGCGCGACAGGAATCCGGACAGCGGAATGGCGATGACCTCGGCGATCAGATAGGCGGTCTGGACCCAGGAGACCTCGCTGGAGCTCGCTGACAACCCGGCCTGGATTTCGCTGAGGGAGGCCGAGACGATCTGGATGTCCAGGATCGACATGAACATCCCGAACACCATGATGATGAACGCGAACAGCCGCTTCGGCGCGATGCGCTCCGAAGCGGGATCCGCCATCATGGCAGGTGAAGCGGTGGTGGCGTTGGCCATGGTCCGACCTCGCAGGCGCTGAGGCTGTGGCTACTGCGGGTGGATCGCGGTGGGATCGTCGAGGTCGACCTCGCTGTCGGCGTCGGCGGCGCCCTTGTTGGTGTCGACGGTCGCATAGACCGACATGCCGGCGCGGAGCAGGTTCTGCTTCGCTACCGACTTCGGCACGCGAATGCGGACCGGCACGCGCTGCACGATCTTGGTGAAATTGCCGGTGGCGTTGTCGGGCGGCAGCAGCGTGAACACCGAGCCCGCGCCCGCCGCGATGCTGTCGACGACACCGGAGAACTTGCGCATGCCGTAGGCATCGACCTTGATCGTCACCGGCTGGCCGGGACGGATACGCTTGAGCTGCGTTTCCTTGAAATTGGCGTCGATATAGACGGCGTCCAGCGGCACGATGTTGCCGAGGCGCTGGCCGACTGCGACGAAGTCGCCGGCGTTGACCAGGCGATTGGAAAACGTACCGTCGACCGGCGCGCGGACCGCGGTGAAGCTGAGATCGCGCTCGGCCTTGGCGAGCGTGGTCTTGAGCTCGGCGAGCTGGGCCTGCGCTTCGGCCTGCTGCGCCTTGGCGACGTCGACATTGCTGATTGCAACGTCGTAGGCGGCCTGCGCGGCCTTGACCGCGGCGGCGCCCTGGTCACGTCCGGCTTCCGAGCTCTCGAAGGTGGCGCGCGAGGCAAACCCCTTGTTGCTCAGGGCCTGCTGGCGCTCATAGTCGAGATCGGCGCGCTTGAGGCCGGCCTCGGCTGAGACGAGTTGCGCCTTGGCCTGCGCCACCTGGCTGTCGAGCGCGGCGACCTGGCGGCCGATGCGATCGATGGTGGCCTGCTGCGTCGCGATCCTGGTCGCGGCGGCATCGACCGCGATCTTGTAATCACCGTCATCGATGCGGAAGACAATGTCGCCCGCTTTCACGGTCGTGTTGTCGCCGGCAAGGATCGAGGCGATGTGACCGGAGACGCGCGCGCCCAGCATGGTGTTGTTGGCGCGGACATAGGCGTCATCGGTGGAGATGTAGAAGCGGCCGACCAGCGTGTAGTAGCCGGCATAGCTCGCGGCCGCGAGCGCCAGCACGAGGCCGACGCCCATCAGGACGAACTTGCGCTTGCCGGATTTGGGAGCGCCGGCGGCGGGTGCCTCCGTCGCTGGCGCGGCCGGCTTGTCGGTCACGGGCTTCTCCGGCGCCTCGGCGGTGCGGCGCTTGGCTTCCTCGGCCAATTGAGAGCGCAATTGCTCAGCAAGGGGTGCAGCGTTCTCGATCGCCGCATCACCGTCCGCGTGCTCCTCCACCGTTTCCTGGCGAAGGACGCGCGCAGCCTGGTCTCTCGATACGGCCATAAAGGCCTCCCCAAAAAAAGCGCGACAAAGGGACAGCCGGCATGCGGCCTGTTCCCTCTCGCCAATCCAAATACCATTGACCGAACGGTTCGGTCAATATACATAATAATCCCGGCCGGACCCTAATGACGAGAATCCTTTATTCGGGTTTCATGGCCGCAGACCCGACTCAAAAACCTTCCGAGACCCTGAACCAATGGTTGTAGCCGGCCGCGATCATCTGCACGTCATCCAGGAAGAGGACGGCTCCAAACGTCGCCAGATCCTGGACGGTGCCCGCAAAGTGTTCATGGATCTCGGCTTCGACGGCGCCAGCATGGGCGAGATCGCGCGCGCCGCGCAGGTCTCCAAGGGCACGCTCTACGTCTACTTCGCGGACAAAAGCGCGCTGTTCGAAGCCATCCTCGAGCAGGAGGCGCTCCAGTTCGGCCAAGTCGTGTTCAATTTCGATCCCGCGCGCGATGCCGAGACCACGCTGAAGGAGTTCGGCCGGGCCTACATCCACTTGCTCTGCCGGCCCGGCGGCGGATCGGCGATCCGCACCGTGATGGCGATCGCCGAGCGCATGCCCGATGTCGGCCGCCGCTATTATGCGCGAGTGCTGGACAAGACCATCAACCGCCTCTCCGATTATCTGAAGATCCATGTCGCCTCCGGCGATCTCAGAATCGACGATTGCGACCTCGCAGCGTCGCAGTTCATGGAGCTGTGCAAGGCCTCGCTGTTCCTGCCCTTCGTGTTCCAGGCCGCGCCCGCACCGTCGGAAGAGCGCATGACCGAGGTGGTCGACAGCGCGACGCGGATGTTCCTGGCCGCGTATAAGGCGAAGTAGCGGCGCGTTGCGCGGACCGGTCAGGCGACCCTATATTCACGGCCATGTCCCGTGATCTTCGCCCGCCCGTCGATATCCTCCATTACGAGATCGTCCAGGAACAGGCCTCGGCGCTTGGACGGATGGGCCGCACACTCGAACAGGCGCTAACGCGGTTGCGCGAGTTCGATGCCGCGCACCCGTCCTCGGAGGCGCCGGCCTCGCTGCAACCGGCCAGGCGCAAGCTGGTGGCGGAAGCCGGCCAGGCGCTCTGGATGTTCGTGGTGCAGCGTGAGGCATCCGGCTTGCGCGACAGCCGCCATATCATGCGCACCTACAACGTGCCGGGCGAGGTGCAGCTCTGCATGGGGCTGGTCCCCCCACCGGCGAAGCCGAAGTAGATCGTAGCCTCCGTGAGCGCAGCTACAAGAGCAACTGCTCCGTCTAATCGTCGGCGTAGTCGTCTTCCTCGCGCTTGTGCCCCGTGCTCTTGCGCACACCGAGCGAGCCGGTCACGGAAGGCTCGCGCGCATTCGCGTACGGCCTGCGCGACTGCGCACGCGAGGCGACCTCTTCACCGGAGACGGCGGCGGGCTGACAGATCAGGCGGCGGCTGGCGCGGCGCATCAGATCAACGTGGATGTGGTCGTAGTGATAGACGTTCGACCCCGGCGCGAGCACGGTGGTGAAATGCGCGCAAGCGCCCGACTGCACGTCGCGCAAAAAGCCCTGCTCCTCCGGCATGCCGCGCCAGCCATCCTTCACGGTGACGCGGCGGCCGTCGGCGAGCACGAAGGCGGAAATATCGAGCGCGTTGCCGAAAGCGTGTTCGGAGATGTGGGAATGCGGATTGCCGTTCATGCCGCGGCAGGAATAGGCGGAGATCTGCTTGATCTCGGCGATGCGGACGCCGAACCAGCGCATCGCCGAGGGCTGCACGGTGTCGGCGAGCCAGCGGTCGAGCTCGGACACGATCGGACAGGCGAGCGTCGCGGTCGGCTTGATCGCGACCGGACCGACGGCCGTGACGGGATTGCCCTGCGCCGGGCCAAGGCGCGGCGGCGGCTGCTGCGCAGGCGCCTGCGAGTAAGGTGCAGGCCGCGCCGGATAGCTCGGCGAGTTCATGTAGCGTGCCGCGCCTGCGGCATCGGTGCCATCGGGCGGCAGATCGATCTCGTCCTCCTGCGCGGCGACGCCGGGCGCGTTCAGCGACACCGGCCCGCTTGAGCTGCCATAGCCGGAGGGTTGGCGCACCGCGCTTTCGGGATAGTTCGATCGTTGCGGATAGGACGATGCCGGATAATTCTGGCTCTGCGGCGTAGTCGACCGCGGCTGCGTCACCGGCCAGCGCGGCTGGCCGCCGATGCTGCCCGGCGGGCGCAATTCCTCGTCGGCAAAGCCGTAACTGCTCGAGGCTTCGCCGATGGCGGCGACCTTGAGCGGAAACTCGGCGCCGCACATGCCGGGTCCGGAGATCGGGTCGATGCGGACGAGATCCGGCCCCTCTTTCACCGCGCCCGATTTCAGGCATGCGGCTTCGGCCTCGGCCCGCCACGGTTCGCGTTCGGCCTGGAAGAAGCCGCGTCCGCAACCCGCTAGCGAAACAAGGACGATGGAGCCGACGAGATACAAACGAACTCCGCGCGTCATGCACGCACGTTCGGTGAATTTACTTAAAGACTCTTCAACATGTTGATTTCAGGGTTCTTTAACCATACGGGCCCGCGCGGGCCCGGAGCCGGCTGAACTGAGCGACAGCAAGGCTGACTTTTTCGCGAGGAGACTTTCTGTTAACCATAATGCCAGCGCGCAAAGCGGCGCGCATGGAGGGAGCGACCTCATGACGTTCGCCGGGAGACTGAGCATAGTCACCGCGTACCTCGCCATGGCGTTCGTTGGCGCCATCGTGCTCGGCATGATCTAGCGGCTTCACTCACCACACCACGACCCCTCGCCCTTCCCTGGGGCTGCAATCGCATACGGCTTTTCGAGGCTTGAGCGCGCGCCTCGTTCTTCGAGACGACCGCTTCGCGGTCTCCTCAGGATGAGGCTCAGCAGCGTCACGCCTGTTAAAACACCGCCGCACACACCGCCCTCATCGTGAGGGCCCGCCATAGGCGGGCATCTCGAAGGATGGCCGCAGCCAACGCTCTATTAGGCGACGCCCTTCCAAAGAAGGGCTACGACCGCGAACTCCATTGCCGCGATGTCGTGATCATTTGCTCTCTCGGCGCCTCGATCCGCGTCCAGTCGTTGCCGGAGCACCAGAAATGGCCGAGCGCGCAGGCTTCGACGTGGAGCCGGCCGGAGTTCTTCAGCGTCATGGTCGCGTAATAGGTGTTGCCGCTGGAGCGGCTGTAGATGTTGCCGGTCCAGACGTCGTGCGACTTCGGCTTCATGTTGACGAGCACGCTCTCGCCGCGGCTCGACGCCTCCGTCAGCGCGTAACCGCACAGTGCGGGGCCACAGCGTTCGATGCGGACCGTGCCCTTGGCGCCGGGGCTCTCCCATTCGCCAAGCGGCATATAGGCCGGCTCGTCGTCGCTGCGCTGTGCGACCGTTGCGGTCTGCTTGATCTCGGGATTCGGGAAGGGCGGTGGCTCCATGCGCGGCGGCTCGAGCGCCGTGGGCCTCGGCGGATCCATTCGCGGCAGGTCGACCCGCGGCGGATTGAGGCTCGGCGCGACGAGTGTCGGCGTCTCGACCCTTGGCGGCGGGACAACGGGCTGCGACGTCGTCGCGGCGACAACAGGGCCGCTCGGCGCCGGTGGCGGCATGACAACGGTTGCTTGCTCCGGTCGCACCGGAGCTGCGGGATAGGCCGGCTGCAGCGGTGCGACCGCAGGCGACGCGGCTGATGTCGTGTCGACATCATGTGTCGGTCGAAGGCTGCGGCTGGACACCGAAACACAGGAAGCCGACCGGCAATTGCGCGGCGACTCGACATGGAACCGGTGACCGCCGATCGAGAAGGAATAGGAGCCGGCCACGGCCGCGGGCGTGATCGCCATCAGTGCGATCAAGGCGCCAAGCGAAGTCACAAGCCGTTTCATCCACACCTCCCTGAGCGTCGCCCGAGCTTACGCAGAGGCAGTGCGGCTGAATGTGCGCCGCCTCACCCAGACGGCGCGCCACCGTTGTGACCCCCATCACAGAACGCCCGACCAGGCCGGCGTAGGGTCGAACCACGCTTCATCCACCAGCGACTTCGGTCCATATCGGGACCACGCCATTTTCGGAGGTTGTCATGAACAAGCTCACCATCGCCGCCGCTGCGCTCTTCCTGGCGTCCACCGCCGCCGCCCATGCCGGCGGCAACACGATCTCGTTCCAGATCGAGGGCAAGCACATCCGCATCGAGACGCCGCGCAACTGCGCCTCGCTCAATTGCGTGACCATCGTGGCACCGGGCCTGTCGGACAAGCCGATCAAGCTGAACAACATCAACCTGAAGGGCCTGGGCGGCTCCAAGGACGATGACGACACCACGCCAAGCACGACGACTGCGCAGCCTGCGCCGGCTCCGGTGCAGCAGCAGCCGGTGCAGCAGGCGCCGGCGCAAGCGACCGCGCCGGCCGCGCCCGCGGTCACGGCTCCCGCCGCTCCGGCCGCGACGGTTGCCGCCGCACCGTCGGCCGGCTTTGACGCCAATACGCAGCCGGCGCCAGCCGCGGCTCCTGCTCCCGCACCCGCGCCGGTCGCAGTTGCTCCGGCGCCCGCTCCGGCCCCTGTGGCCGCGGCGCCCGTGGTGGTTGCCAACACGCCGATCGGAGTCTGGGCGACCGAAGAGAACAAGGGCAATGTCCGCGTCGAACAGTGCGGCACCAATCTCTGCGGCTATGCCGTGAAGACCAATGAGCGCATCCTGATCAACATGAAGCCAGAGGGCTCGAAGTGGAGCGGCCGCATCCACGATCCCGACTCCGGCCGCAATTACGACTCGACCATCGCGATGAAGGGCCCGAATGCGATGCGCGTGCAGGGCTGCGCCTTCGGCGGCATGTTCTGCGGCGGCCAGACCTGGAAGCGCGTGAGCTGACACCGCAGGTGTCATCCCGGGGCGATGCGAAGCATCGAACCCGGGATCTCGCACGGCGAGCTCGCACCACAACTTCGAGATTCCGGGTTCGCGACGTCGTCGCGCCCCGGAATGACGAGTAAGAAGGCGGCGCCACATCCCTCACCGAACGTGACGTCTGAACGTTCGCCCCTCCTCCTCGCGACACATGTTCATCCGCCATTCAGGTCTCCCCGGCTGATATCGGCCGATCTCGCCTCGCGTTCTCACCGGGACTTCCTCGTGACATCAATGCTGGCCTGGCGCCGCTTCGTGTTCGCGCTCGTGCTGCCGGCATTGCCGCTGGCAGGCGCGAGCGTTGCGATCGCATCCGATGCGATCGAAGTCGCGCAGGCCCAGCCACAAGCGCAGCCGGCGCCAGCGCCCTCCCCGACGCCATCGGCTTCACCGACACCGGCCGCGGACGCACAACCCGGCGCCGTCGAGCCGATCGGCAACGTCGCGACCGTCACGGGCATCGCGACCGTGATCCGCGACAAGAATTCCTATCCACTGCGCGTGCGCGACGACATCTATCTCAACGACGTCGTGCAGACCTCGTCGAACTCCACGGTCGGCATCACTTTCGACGACGCCACCACGTTCAATCTTTCAGCCAGCTCGAAGATCACCATCGACAATTACGTCTATGAGGACGGCGGCAAGCAGAACTCAGGGATATTCGACGTCGGAAAGGGCACAGTGGCCTTCGTTGCAGCTGCGGTGGCGAAGACCGGTAACATGAAGATCACGACGCCGACCGCGACGCTCGGCATCCGCGGCACCACCGGCGTCGTCGAGGTGCCTGAAGGCGCGGCAGCGAGCAGCGCGCGCAACGTCAACATCAAGCTCTATCCCGACGCCGACGGCCGCGTCGGCCACATCGACGTCGACGACCGCACCAGCGGCACGCGGCTCGGCGCGCTGACGCAAGGCGCGAGCGGCTTTGCGATCCGGCCCGGCGCGGCCACCGCCGGAATCATGCGCTTCGCCGCGGTGCCGATCACGATTCCCGCGCAGCAGATCGCGCGCGACCGCGGCTTCGTCGGCCAGGTGCATCTGGCGCAAACCACCGGCCGCCAGATCGTCACCGAGCAGCGTGACTTCCGCCGCGCCAATCCGACCGCGCTCAGCCGCATTCCGCGCCCGGCCCAGCCGCCGCAGCAACAACAATTGCGGCCGGCGACCACGCCTGGCCAACAGCTGCAGCGGCCGAACGGCCAGCCCGGCCAGAACAACCGTCCGGGTCAGCAGCAGCCGGGCACCCCGGGCCGGCAAGGCACCCAGCCACCGCAACGGCAAGGACAAGGCGGCGCGGTGGAGCCGGCTGGCCAGCGTGCGGGCCAGGGGCAACAGCCGCGAGGACAACTGCAACAAGGCCAGCCGCAGCACGGCGAGCGGCAAGGCGGCGGACGTCCAGGTGCACCGCGCGAAGGACAGGGCGCAAAGCCAAACGGCACGCCGCAAACACAGCCGCAGCGTGGTGGGCGAATTCAGCCCGGCGGAGTCATGCCGTCACAACCGGGCGGGACTCCTCCGCAGCCGCAACTGCCGCGCACCGGCATGCAGCCGGGCCAGCCGCCCACGGTTCAACAGCCGGGCATGCAGCGCCCCGGCGGCTTCCAGCAGCGCCTCCCTGCCGCGCAACGCCCCGCAGCGCCGCGCAGACCGGTGCCGAAGGAGAAGGAGCGGCGGTAAAGTTCGGCGTGCATGAGCGCGCTCGGTGCGCTCCCTCGCCCCGCGCTCTTGTCCGCCGTAGCCCGCCTTCGGGCGAAGGCGGATGCGGGGAGAGGGTTGGGATGGGGGGCTGCTTCCGCAGAAATAGTGGCAGTGAGGTTCGCGGAGAGTCCCCCTCACCCGGATTGCATCTGCGATGCAGTCCGACCTCTCCCCGCAAGCGGGGCGAGGTGAAGACAACTCACGCCTCGCCGCGCAGCCAGGCCTTCACCTTCTGCAGCAGACCATGCCGCAACTCGTCGATGGATGCGGCTTCGGCCGGCGTCAGCGTCTGCAGCGTTGCATCGATATCGTCGGCCGCGAGCGGCGGCGTCGGCTCGGGCGCGGGCGGCGACGCCAGCCCCGCTGCCGCAAGCGCGATCGGGCCGATCTGGGTCAGAAAGGCGCGCTCATATTCGCGCGACAGGCGCGCAAGCGCGTCGTCCAGCGGCAGCCAGTCGACCGCCTTGATGTCGTTCATCAGCTTGCGGACCGGACCGCCCTCAGCTTCCATGCGCCAGAAATGCACGACCTTGGAACGCCCGCCGGACTGATAGACGAGCGTGCCGAGGAATTCGTGGATGGCGACGGCGTGTCCGGTTTCCTCGAGCACCTCGCGGTGCGCCGCCTGTTTCGGCGTTTCGCCGTCGTCGAGCTTGCCCTTGGGCAGGACCCATTCGTTGCGCTTGCGCTGGCGCACGACCGCGATCAGCGGCACAGCTCCCCGCCGCAACACGATACCACCCGCCGCCATGACCGGCGCCCGCGCCATCACTCACATCCGTGTCGATCTATGCATCCCCGCAGGACGATATAGGCGGCGGACGCGGCGGATTGAAGGCTATCCTCTCCTCAACAGCGCTTGACCGGCGCGAATGCGCGTGCCCTCGGCGATGCCGTCGCAGAAGGTAAAATCGCCGGGCGCGAGGATGATGATGGTCGAGCCGTGCTCGAACCAGCCGAGCTCCTCGCCCTTGGCCACGTTGACGTCGCAGGGGAAATTGACCGGGCCGCGGGTTTGCGCGTTCAGCACCATGTCGAGGAAGTGCAGGCGGATGCTGGCGACCAGGATCGCGGCGACCGGCACCAGCGTCACGACCTCGCCGGTCGAAAGGTGCGTGCGGATCACCGCGCGCTCGTTCTTGCAGAAGAGACGCTCGACTCGCTTCAAGGCGATCGGGTTGACGTTCCAGACATCGCCATGGATCAGCGTGACCCGCTCGATATGCGCGTCATAGGGCGCGTGGAAGCGGTGATACATGCTCGAGGTCAGCCGCAGCGTGACGAAGGAGCCGTTGCGGTGCTGGTCGACCAGCGCGGAATCGCCCAGCAGGTCGAGCAGCGAATAGGGCGCGCCCTTGACCTGAAACAGCTCGGTGTCGGCGATCTTCCCGTGGGCACCGACGATGCCGTCCGACGGGCTGGCAACGACCGCCGGGTCCTGATCGAACGGTCGCAGGCCCGGCTTGAGCTCCCGGGTGAAGCAGTCGTGCAGACTCCTGAAATGGGTCTTGCGCGCCTCAGACAGATCGAGGTCGGAGAACAGCTTCCACAGCGCGATCGAGAAGTCCCGCACGAGCGGATTCTCGATCTTGGAGAACCAGCCCATGAAGCGAGTCAGGGCCGCGCGGGGGATGCGGTTGGTCAACAGGAAGTTGAGGTCTTCCTGCTGGGTGAAAGAGGCGATGAGGGCTTTGACTGTCATGAATCTGTCAGCTCACAGTATTAGCGCTTGTTGTCATGGAAACGACACTCCCGATTCTCTCGATGTCCGTGGCCGCCGCAGCGTCTGCTGCCGCCGTCTTCCCGAAGCTCAAGGCGCGGGTCGAATTGTCCCGCGCCAAGCACCGCTCGCTCGCAGGGCACTCCAAGATGTCGCGCCGGGTGGCGAAGCTGCTCCCGTTCTACGAGTTCGGGGAGGACAACTACTTCTCCTGCGACGGTGCGCCCGCGAACATCGCCGCGCAGCGCAAGGACGCCTTCTTCCGCCTCGCCAAACTCTACGCCGAGCGCTACCCCAAGGGACGCGCGATGACGAAGGAAGCGGCTGAAAAGATCTCCGACCTGCACTTCACCGAGACCTATCGCGTGCCATTCCAGTTCTCGCGCCTCGTCCGCGAGCATCTGGGCACCTCGACCTTCATGGAGTCTTCGCGCGGCGTCACCGTTACCGATGTCGACGGCAACACGTCCTACGACCTCACGGGATCTTACGGCGTCAACATCTTCGGCAACGACTGCTACAAGGAGTGCATCGACGGCGCCGAGAAGCGCGCACATGCGCTCGGTCCCGTGCTCGGCCCCTATCATCCCGTCATCCTCGAGAACGTGAGCCGGCTCTGCCAGATCTCGGGCCTCGACGAAGTCTCGTTCCACATGTCCGGCACCGAAGCCGTGATGCAGGCGGTACGGCTCGCGCGCTATCACACCAAGCGCACGCATCTGGTTCGTTTCGCCGGCGCCTATCACGGCTGGTGGGGCGACGTGCAGCCCGGCGTCGGCAACCCGATTCCCGCGCACGAGACCTACACCCTCGCCGAGATGTCCGATAAGACGCTGCACGTCCTGCGCACGCGCAAGGACATCGCGTGCGTGCTGGTCAATCCGCTGCAGGGCCTGCATCCGAACGCCAACGCGCCCGGCGATTCCTCGCTGGTGGATTCCTCTCGCGGCGGCAATTTCGATCGCGCGGCCTACACCGAATGGCTCACGAGGCTGCGTGAAGTCTGCACCGAGCGCGGCATCGTGCTGATCTTCGACGAGGTCTTCGTCGGCTTCCGCCTCGCCGCTGGCGGCGCCCAGGAATATTTCGGCGTGCGCGCCGACATGGTGACCTACGGCAAGAGCCTCGCCGGCGGCCTGCCGGTGGGCGTGGTCTGCGGCAAGCGCGAGCTGATGCGCCGCTTCCGCGACGACCGGCCCGCCGACATCTGCTTTGCCCGCGGCACCTTCAACTCGCACCCCTACGTCATGACGGCGATGGACGAGTTCCTGAGCCGCCTCGCCAGCCCGAACTTCCGCGCCATCTATGACGGGCTGGACGCTACCTGGAACGGCCGCGCCGAGAGGCTCAACCAGATGATGACCGACGCCAGCCTGCCGGTGCGGTTCGCCAACTTCTCGTCGATCTGGACGGTGAAATACACCACGCCGTCCCGCTACAACTGGATGCTGCAATACTACCTGCGCGCCGAAGGCCTGTCCTTGAGCTGGGTCGGCACCGGCCGGCTGATCTTCAGCCTGAACTACACCGACGCCGATTTCAGCGAGGTCGCCGAACGCTTCGTTCGTGCCGCCGGGAAGATGAAAGCCGACGGCTTCTGGTGGCACGACGGCGTGCTCACCAACAAGCAGATCAAGCGGCAGATTTTGAAAGAGATGCTGGCCAAGCGCTTCGGGCGCTGAGGCCGGCTCTCTCCACATAACGACTGTCATTCCGGGGCGATGCAAAGCATCGAACTCTGGTGCGCAATTGCGCACCTGAGAATCTCGAGATTCCGGGTCTGGTCCTTCGGACCATCCCGGAATGACGGCACTTGTGGCCGCGCTCGATCCCATTTGCCCGCACGCGGCGAGAGGCGAAGAAGAAGCCCCCAACACGTGGATGCCCGGGACAAGCCCGGGCATGACGCAACCGTTGGACATCGGAGTGTGTCGTATACGTAGCGCGCTCAGGCGTGCTGCTCTTCGAGCGCGGGCTCGCCGATGAGGCCCAGCGTGTGCTCGGGGTTGAGGTGCAGGCCAGGGTCCATCAGCTCGCCGCGCATCAGGGCGAGCGGAGCGCTGCGATAGAGCATCAGATCGTGGAAGGGATCGGTCAGGATCTTGGTCATCCAGACGAGGCCGGTTTCGACGTCGCGGATGAAGAACAGGTGCACGGTGCGGAACAGCAGACCGCCGCCGCCGACCACGAGCCAGATCTTGGCGACCTGCCGCATGAAGTCGGTCGCGGACGCCCAGGGCGTGAACAGGCCGAACAGCGTGGGATCGGCGAACAGAACCAGTGGCGAAGCCGCCCAGATCGCCATCAGCACCACCTTGCGCTGAAGATTGTAGCCGACCTTGATCTCTTCCTTGTGCTCGTGGGTGGCCTGGTTGATGTGGTCGTAGCCGTGCGGCTCGAAGAAAAAGTGACCGGCCTGGCGCGAGGTCATCGAGACCAGCCATCCGACCAGCGCGGAGATGACAGGGTCGATGAACAGCCAGACATAGGCGAAGAGAAAGCTCAGCGCGCTGACGAAGTGCAGGCTCTGGTTGATGCGGCTGTGGTGATAGTAGCGATGGTCGTCCCAGCGCTGGATCCGCAGCTGCTCGAGATAATTCTTGATCATGCTCTCCCCCAAAATGCTTTCGGGTACGGGATTACAGGGATTCGATGTAGGCCGTGTGACATCATCATTTTGTCATGTGACGATGTGCAGCGGCGCGATGACGCACGCGACGCTTGAGCTTCAGCTCACGCCGCTTTGGCCACGTCGACCTTGCGGAAGCGCACCAGCGAGAAATGGCCGAGCGGCGGAATCAGGCGGCGCTCGGCGAGCTCGATGCCGTGGGCGCCGGCCAGCCATTTGGCATAGCGCGACCAGGCGAATTCGGCGGTGCGGAAGCCGAGCGGACGCACCACCGGCTGCAGCTTCTGCTCGATGAAGCGGCGCATGCCGGCGTCGGCGCTGACGCGGGTGAGGATGATCAGCTCGCCGCCGGGGCGCAGCACGCGGGCGAATTCGTCGAGCGCCTTCTCCGGGTTCGGCACGGCAGTGACGACATATTGCGCCATCACGACGTCGAAGGAATTGTCGGGGAATTCGAGCTTCTCGGCGTCCATCACCGCGAGGCCCTCGACGTTCTTCAGCTTGCCCTCGGCGACGCGCTGGCGCGCCTTGTCGAGCATCGCTTCCGAGATATCGGTGCCGAAGATGCGCAGGTGCGGTGCATAGAGCGGCAGCGAGATGCCGGTGCCGACGCCGACCTCGAGCACGCGGCCGCCGATCTTGTTGGTGGCCGCGATCGCAGCCTGCCGGCCCTTGGCAAACACGCCGCCGAACACGAGATCGTAGACGGGCGCCCAGCGGTCATAGGCCTGCTCGACCGTGCCACGGGTGAGATCGAGCTGTTCGGTACCGTCAAGGTTCATGATCTTAGCCATCGATGAGGTTCTCGCTGTGGGTCAGACGTTTGGGATCAGCCGCGCACCGGCCGCCGCGCCATCCGAGGCGAGGCGCGCAAGGCGCGGCTGGGCTGAAGTGAGGTGAGATTGCCGACGAACTGGCGCGCGCTATTTTCCCAGGAGCGCTCCAGCGCGAAGTTGCGGCAAGTTTCGCGCGACATGGTGAGCGCTCGCAGGCACGCGGTACGCAAATCGTGGTCGATCGCACCGATCGGATGATCGGCGATGACGTCCTTGGGACCCGTCACCGGAAACGCCGCAACCGGCGTGCCGCAGGCCAGTGCCTCCAGCTGCACCACGCCAAACGTATCGGTCAGGCTCGGAAACACGAACACGTCGGCGGCGGCGAGATGCGCGGTGAGATCCGCGCCCTTCTTCTCGCCGAGGAACACCACGTCCGGATATTTTTTCTCGAGCGCCGCCTTCTGCGGGCCGTCACCGACGACGACCTTGGTGCCGGGCAGATCGAGCGAAAGAAACGCTTCGAGATTCTTCTCCACCGCGACCCGGCCCATGGTCATGAAGATCGGCCCCGGCAGATCGAGCCGTGCCGGATGATCGGGATGAAACAGCTCGGTGTTGACGCCGCGGGTCCAGAAGCCGAGCCGCTTGAAGCCGCGTTCGGAGAGCTCCTGCCGCAGCGAGGGCGTCGCCACCATCGTCATCGCGGCGGCATCATGGAAGTGGCGCAGCACGGCATAACCGACGGCGGCGGGGATGCCGGTCCTCACCGAAACGTATTCGGGAAAGCGCGTCGTGTAGGACGTGGTGAAGGCAAGCCGGTTGCGGCGGCAATAGGCTCGCGCGGCCCAGCCGATCGGACCTTCCGTCGCGATGTGGAGCGCGTCCGGCGAGGCCTTCTCGATCCGCCGCGCGATCTCCTTTCCGCTCGGCAGCGCGATGCGCAGGCCCGGATAGGTCGGCAGTGGCCAGGACGGAAAGCCGTCCGGCGTCAGGAAGTCGATCTCGACATCGAGGGCCTTGGCGGCATTCGCCAGTGAGGTCAGGGTGCGGACCACACCGTTAACCTGGGGATGCCAGGCGTCAGTCGCGATTAATACCCGCATGGGGAAATCCCGAGAGTTTGATGATTCTCGGTTTCCGACCATCAACGAAGGATATTTCAGGCGTGTGACGTCACAGAAGTGTCGGCCCACCGTTTTGTTCGTCAACGGGCGCCTGCGACCACGAAACCGTCATGAAACAATCCTTGCCGCCGTGAAACCGTTTTCGGTTTTCCGCGCAAATGTCCCGAAACGTTTTGCCGTTAGTGATCTTGCGCAACGGAGCACCGCAACGGTGCCGCGGTGGCCGAGACCACCGAGCAAACAGGGGCGATCACATGTTCAATCTGGATACGTTCAAGATTTTTTCGCGCGCCGTTGCTTTTGGCGCAGTCGCGGTCTCCGCAATCGCGTTCGCAGGTGCAGCCAAGGCCGCGCCGGTGCAGCCCTTCCCCTTCTTCCAGCCGCTGCCGCCGTTCGCCGCGCCGCAGCCGATCCAGCCCTATCAGCCCTACCAGGCGCCGACCTATCAGACCGAGCCGTCCGAGGATCAGGACGCCGTGGAGATGCCGGCGCGCTTCCGCCGCCAGACCGTCTCCTACGCCACGCGTGAGGCGCCGGGCACGATCATCATCGATACGCCCAACACCTATCTCTACTATGTGCTCGGCAACGGCCAGGCGCTGCGCTACGGCATCGGCGTCGGCCGCGACGGCTTCACCTGGTCGGGCACGCAGTCCGTCACCAGAAAGGCCGAGTGGCCGGCCTGGACTCCGCCCCCGGAAATGATCGCCCGCCAGCCCTATCTGCCGCGCCACATGGCCGGCGGCCCCGGCAACCCGCTTGGCGCCCGCGCCATGTATCTCGGCGGCACCATCTACCGCATCCACGGCACCAACGCCCCCGACACCATCGGCAAGCGCGTCTCCTCCGGCTGCATTCGCCTGACCAATGATGACGTTTCCGACCTCTATTCCCGCGTCAACGTCGGCACCAAGGTGATTGTGCTGCCGATGACGGAGCGCCGCGCGGAGCTCGGAACCGCGACGCGCTGAACCGACAGGACATTGTGACGCAAAACGGCCCCGGAACATCCCCGGGGCCGCTGTCGTTTGCCCTCGACATTCCGGCGCGCGCTTGCTGCGGCGCGAGCTCTGATAGAGGCGCAGATGCAATCACGCCTGCAGACGTCACGAAGTACATGGCTGCGCACGATCGCGGCCGCCGGAGCGGTGCCACTGCTTCTCTCGCCCCCCTCGCTCGGGCAGCAGCCTGCGGGCGACGAGGCAGCCCACCAAGCCTTCAGCAATTCCTGCCGCACCTGCCATTCCGTGAAGGAAGGCGACAACCGCCTCGGCCCCAACCTCAACAAGATTCTGGGACGCAAGGCCGGCGCGCTACCGGACTATAATTATTCCTCTGCGATGAAGGATGCCGGTTTCGCCTGGGACCAGGACAAGCTTGCGCGCTTCATGGTCAAGCCGGACGAGGTGGTGTCGGGCAACAAAATGCAGCCCTATGGCGGCATCTCGGCGGAGGAAGCGGCGAAGATCGTTGCTTATTTGCAGGCGGCGTCACAGTGACGCCAGGCGATGCAGCTTTCGTGTGGCAGCGGCGGTTGTCGCACATTCTTCGAGACGCCCTCCGGAGGCGGGCCCTCGGAATGAGGTCCGGAGCGCGCGGCTTCAAATCATTCCCAAGACATTGGCGAGTTGGATCAACGCCACTCTTCCCTTGCGCCAGTCAGCAGATGCCAGTTAGCCTCATCCTGAGGCGCGAGTGGCGCGATGCAAATGCATCGCGCCGGGAGCCTCGAAGGATGCACGGCCCGGATGCAGCAGCCGGGCCGTCGCCCTTCGATGGCCGCTGAAGAAGCGGCCACCCCAGGGTGACGGTGCAAGACTAGCGCCCGCGCGGCCGCCCACCCTTGGTTAACCCCGCACTAATCCGCCGCAGCGATCTGCAACCAACGGTTAAGCACGCCTCAACATCGGTGCCTTAGTCTCGCCCCACTCACTTTTCGCAAACGGCGAAGGCCCTATTCTGCCGGGCGAAGTGACATCAGGGGGTTCATCATGCGCATTGCGTTGCTGCTGACCGCAACCATTGTCGGCGCGCTCTTCGCCAATCCATCCCAAGCCGGATCGCTCGATACCGATGCAGCGCAGTCGCTGCCGCCGGGCTTCCAGAGCTATCGCGGCTACATGTTCGACCTGTCGGAGAACTCTGACCGGAAGGATGTCGACAAGCTCACCGACAATCTGAAGAGCCAGATCGACGCGGTCGAGGCGGCCGGCCTGTCGCCGCGCGTGCTGCGCTTCTTCCGCACCGTGCCGATCATCGCCAGCGAGCTCGCCTGCCTCGACGAAGGCGCCGCCACCGCCTGCTACGGTCGCGTCGCCCCCAACGTCGAACGCCGCGTGCCGCGGACGCTGACGGTCTGGGACCACGACAAGCAGCGCTGGACCAATCCGAACGCCGTCGACCTCGCGGTCGATTCGGGCCTCGGCGTGATCATGCTGCGGCCGGACATGATGCGCTACGAAAAGGAGGCCGTGCTGCTGCATGAGCTCCTGCACGCCTATCACGCGCGGCTGTTGCCGGACGGCTACGCCAACAAGGGCGTGATCGCCTACTTCGCCCTTGCCAAGTCCAAGGACTTGCTCCCCAAGGAATCCTATGCGTTGAAGAATCCCATGGAATTCTTTGCCGTGACCGCCAGCATCTTTCTGGCCGGAAAGAGCGAATTCCACGATCCGAAGTCGCGCGAGACGCTTAAGGAGAAGATGCCGGACTATTACAAATACCTGGTCGGCGTGTTCGGCTTCGACCCGGAGCCGGCGGCGGCAAACGGCCCGGTCGCCTCGCTGAAGTGAGGCGAACGTCGAGCTGCCTCAGCCAGATCAACCAAAGAGCCGCGCGAAATGCGCGGCTTTTTTGTTTTGCAGGCCGGAAGCTGCGGATGACGTCCAGGCGGGAATTGCCAAGGCGGGGCCCGATCTGCATAGTCCCGCCCGCATCGAGACCCATTTTTCGAAGAGGATAGAACAACATGGCGGACGCCGACCTGGATGTCGTGATCCGGCAGCTGGCCAGACAGCTGCATACGGGCCTGATGACCCGCGCCAAGGAGCGGCGGGATCGCTTCAACGGCCTGGCGGCCAAGGCCAAGGGCAAGGAGACCGGCGACCGCTTCAAGATGATGGCCAAGGCCACCATGGAGCAGGCCACTGCCGCCGCCAAGCGTCTGCAGATGTCCGCCGACAACGTCGCCGACAGCTACGCGCGGTCGATGCGGCTTGCCGCCAGCACCCCGATCGCCGTGAAGGTCGAGAAGCAGGCGAAGGAGAAGCCGGCAAAGAAGGCCGCGAAGGCAAAGAAGGCCAAAGCCAAGAAGGCGAAGTAGGCGGATGAGGAGTATCCCTCCGCACAATCAGCGCCGTAGGGCGGGCAAAGCGAAGCGTGCCCACGCGTCTGTTGCCGTATTGTAGAGATCGTGGGCACGGCGCAAGGGCGCCTTTGCCTACCCTACGATTCCAGGATTCGGTGGATAGAGCCCCTTCACTGCCTCGGCACTGACACCTGCGTCGGCTCGGCGCTGGCGAGTTCGGCGAGCCTGGCGCGCGCGGCTTCGCGCGTGCGACCGTCCTTGCCGGCCGGCAGCGCCAGCGCCGCCTCGAAATCGGCGCGCGCATCGTCGGCCTGGCCACGGGCGAGGAACGCCAGGCCACGGTCGAGGCGGGCCTGGGCGTCCGAGGGGTCGAGGCGAACCGCCGTGTTGTAGCTCAGAATCGCGCGGTCGAGATCGCCCGTGGCGGCGAGCGCGAGACCGCGCTGGTGATACGGCGCAGCGCGCTTGGGATCATGCGCGATCGCCTCGTCATAGTCGGCGATGGCGAGTTCAAGATCGCCGTTCTGACGGCGCGCGAGCGCGCGGTCGCGATAGAGCGAGGCGCGATTGGGATTGAGGTGAATGGCCTCGTCGAAATCGGCGACCGCCCGCCTGAAGTCACCATGGCGCAGCGCGATCCGTCCGCGCCCCTCATAGGCAAAGGCGATCAGCGAGCCGCGCAGCGGCGAGAAGCCGATCACGGCCGAGCAGATGTCGGGATCGTCCTCGTCGCCGCAATTGACGACCATGTGCGTGGACAGGCCGACGAGCACGCACAGGACGATCAGCAATGGTACGGCAGCTCTGGTCATCTTCGACGGTGGCCGGCAGCGAGCCGGTCACGCATCCCCTTTCGAAGGAAGTGTCTCGTCGGGGTCTTAACACCGGCTCCGACGATCCTGTGTGCGCCAGGTCACAAAGCCGACCGCAAATTGCCGCAGGTTCCATTTCAGCCCCAGGGACCACGCGAGGACGAGCGCCCCCATGGGCCGCGCGGCGGATAGTTCTCGTTGGCGCCAACCGACGGCGCCGGCCGCGTGCCGAGCTCGGCCGCGAGCTGCTGAAGCGCAGCAATGCGGTTCTGCGTCGAGGGATGGGTGGCGAACAGATTGTCCACGCCATGGCCCGACAGCGGATTGATGATGAACATGTGCGCGGTCGCGGGGTTTCGCTCGGCCTCATAGTTCGGCACCTGATGCGCGGCGCCCTCGATCTTCACCAGCGCGGAAGCCAGCCACATCGGCTGCCCCGCGATGCGCGCACCGAGATTGTCCGCGGCATATTCGCGGGTGCGGCTGATCGCCATCTGCACCAGCATGGCGCCGAGCGGGGCGAGGATCATCATCAGGATCGAGCCGACGATGCCGAGACCATTGTTGTTCTCGCGGTTGCCGCCGAAGAACATGCCGAACTGCGCCAGCATGGAGATCGCACCGGCGATGGTCGCAGTGATCGTCATCAGCAGCGTGTCGTGATTCTTGATATGGGCGAGCTCGTGCGCGATCACGCCGGCGAGCTCCTCGCGGCTGAGCTGGCCCATCAGGCCGGTGGTGACGGCGACGGCGGCGTTTTGCGGGTTGCGGCCAGTCGCGAACGCGTTGGGCTGCACCTCATCCATCAGGAACACGCGCGGCATCGGCAAGCCTGCCCGGCCCGCAAGTTCCGCGACCAGCCCGACCAGCTCCGGCGCGGTCGAACGATCGACCTCATGGGCGCCGTACATGCTGAGCACCATGCGGTCGGAGTTCCAGTAGGTGAAGAGATTCGTTGCCGCGGCAATGACAAGCGCGATCATGGCGCCGGAGGCACCGCCGATCAGATAGCCGACGCCCATGAACAGGGCGGTGAGGCCTGCGAGCAGCATTGCGGTACGAAAATAGTTCATGGCCGTCTCCCAAGGCGGCCGCGGGCGAACCTCTGGCCGGCACCCCGGAGGTATGAATGCTGCCTGCTACCGCAAGGTTCGTGCGTCGCCCGGCCGCACATTCCATCGTGGCGTCAGCCTTTCCCGCGCCGCTAAAGCTTGAGCGGGATTTGCGCAAAAACACCCGCAGACGTTTAGCAACCTGGAAAGCGCAATCGCGGCTTAATTCGTGGTAACCGGGCACGCCGCGCGGCCGCGGCGCATTGACCGGTTCCGTTGGCACCCCGTCAGCAAGGTGACCGTCATGATGGACCGCTCGAGCGCCGCCTCCGTCGATCCCGCATCTGCTCCCTCCCCTCACGACGCCAAGATTGACGCCAAGATCGACACGAGGACTGACGCGAAGGGATTGCAGGAGGCGCTGTACGAGCAGATGTTCGCCAATGACGAGCCCGGCCCCGCACCCGATGCGAAGACAGAGCCGGAATCGCAGCGGCGCTGGCCACATCTGAGGCGCGGCGCGAAGATCGCGATCGGACTTGCCCTCATCGCCATTTTCGGCTGGCTGCCGCTGCGCGCGGTCTGGGAGTATTCAAGCGTCGAGGCCGTGTTGAATTCCCGCCTCGTCACCCTGCGCACACCCATCGGCGGCCGGGTGGCAGCCGCGCAGCGCTTGACCGATCAGGCCAGGCTCGACGCCGGGACCGTGGTCCTGCGCGTGGTCAACCCGCGCGGCGATCGCACCCGGCTCGACGATCTCCGGCGGCAGAAATCGCGCCTGGAGAACGAGCGGCCGAGCCTTGCCGCCAAGCTTGCCTCGGCCCAGGCCGCGCAAAAGGACCTGGCGCGGCAGGCGACGCAATTCCGCGACGGACGCGTGCTCCAGCTCGAGGCCCGGATCGCCGAGATCCAGACCTCGATCGAGGCCGCGGCAGCGCGGCGGGAGGAAGCCAGTGCCGCGGTCGACCGCGCATCCTCGCTGGCGAAATCCGGCAACGTCTCGACCGTCGAGCTGGCACGGCTGACGCGCGAGCTTTCCGTGTCGCAGCAGACCGAGCTCGGTGCGCGCAAGCGGCTGGACGCGGCCAAGGTAGAGCTTACCGCGGCACGGAACGGCTCCTTCCTCGGCGACAGCTACAACGACCGGCCGAGCTCGGTGCAACGCGAGGAAGAGATGCGCCAGCGTGCCGGCGACCTCGACGCCGACCTCGCACGCACAGACACCGAGATCGCCTGGCTCGCCAGCGAGATCATCACCGAAGAGATTCGCTTCGCCGATCTGTCCGAAGCCAACATCACGACACCCGTCACAGGGCGCGTCTGGGAGATGATGACCTCGCCGGGCGAGGACGTGCAAGCCGGCCAACCGCTGCTCAAGGTGCTCGATTGCAGCGGCGCCGTCATCACCGCGAACGTCACCGAGAGCGTCTACAACCGTTTGCAGCTCGGCGACCACGCGACCTTCGAGCCGAACGACGGCGGCGCAGCGATTTCCGGCACCGTGGTCAACCTGACCGGCGCCGCCGGCGCGCCCGCCAATCTCGCCATCAATCCCGACGCGCTGAGCAAGGAGCCCTATCGCGTGACCGTTGCGCTCGGTGATGGCGCTGCCCACGCCTGCACGGTGGGACGCACCGGCCGCGTGGTGTTTGCAAGGCAAGAGACCGCGCCATGACGACGGCGCTGACGCCCGGCCTGATTGCGCTCGGCGCCTTCATGGCGATCGTGCCGCTGCTCAGGCGCGACAGCACGATGGCACGCTCGTTCCTGGCTATCGTGTCAGTCGTTTTCCTGCTCCGCTATCTCCATTGGCGAGTCACAGCGACTCTCCCGCCGCCGCATCTGACCGCGGATGCCGTGATCGGCTATCCCTTCATGCTGCTGGAAGCGGCCTCGCTCGTCGCGGTCACGTTGTCTCTGCTGTTCCTGAGCCGAACAATCGATCGTTCCAGGTCAGCCAGGATCGATAGCCGCGCCTTCGATCCCGGCGCGCCGCTGATCGACGTCTTCATCTGCACCTACAACGAGGAACGATCGATCCTCGAGCGCACGATCATCGGCGCGACCGGCATGACGTACGGCAACTACCGCGTCTGGGTGCTCGACGACGGCCGACGGCCCTGGCTGCGGCGACTCGCGGGTGAACTCGGCTGCCATTATCTCACGCGGCCCGACAACCATCACGCCAAGGCCGGCAATATCAATCATGCGCTCCGACATGTCGGTGCGATGCCGAAGCCGCCGCAATTCGTGGCCATCCTCGATGCTGACTTCGTGCCGCGGCCCGACTTCCTGGCGCGGACCATCTCGCTCATGGACGATGCTTCGGTCGGGGTGGTGCAGACGCCGCAGCACTTCATCAATCCCGACCCGATCCAGAGCAACCTTGCTGCAACCGACGTTTGGCCAGACGAGCAACGCTTCTTCTTCGACATCCTGCTGCCGGCGAAGGACGCCTGGGGCGTCGCATTCTGCTGCGGCACCTCATCGCTCATTCACTACGACGGACTGATGCTGATCGGTGGGTTTCCGACCGATTCCGTCACGGAAGACTATCTCGTCACCCTTCGCCTGAAGGAGCAAGGCCTCAACACGATCTATCTCAACGAGCGGCTGACGATCGGGCTCGCGCCGGAAGGGTTGAAGGAATACATCACCCAGCGCGCCCGCTGGTGCCTAGGCTTGATGCAAATCGTGCGCGGCCGCAGCGGACCGCTGTCGAGGGAGTCGAAGCTCTCCTTCATCGACCGGCTCTCGCTGGTCGATGCTTTCATGAGCTGGTCCGCGGTCTACACGTCGAAGGTCGCGGGCCTCGTGGTGCCCTGGCTGTTCCTGCTATTCGGCATCAAGGCGGTCCGGGCCGACCTGAGCGAGCTGCTCCGGTTCTTTCTGCCGTTCTATGTCTGGCACAGCCTCAGCATGGCCTGGCTGTCGCACGGCCGGTCGCTGGCCATGATGACTGATGTCTCGCAACTCATCGCCGCGCCCGCAGTGCTGAAGGCGGTGGCAACCGGTCTGCTGAAGCCGAAAGGACACAAGTTCAAGGTCACGGCGAAAGGCGGGGACCGGGACAGGAGATTTGTCGAATGGCCGCTGCTGCGGCTCTATGGCACCGCGCTTCTCGTCACGCTCGCGGCCATCGCTTATGCCTTCATCCTGCACCTGCGCGGCGAGAACATCGCCTACGGCGGGCTGGCTCTGACCTGGAGCCTCTACAACGCATTCATCCTCACCGTGGTTTGCTTCGTCTGCATCGAGCAGCCGCGCAAGCGCAAGGCGGAGCGCTTTGATCGCAATGAGACGGTGCTGCTGCGCCAGCACGGCAAGTCGCATCTCGCGCGGCTCGCCGACATCTCGATCACCGGCGCCCGCCTGATCGATCCCGATCCGCCGCACCCCGGCAGCGCGATCGAATGCCGGATTTATGGCCGCCCGATCGCCGCGGTCGTGGTGCGGCGGACCGCGGATGGATTCGCGGTGCGTTTCGAGGAAGGCATGGATACACGCGTGCATGCGATCAGGGCGTTCTATGCCGGCGAGTATGTTCGCGCCTATCAGGGCGTCAGGGCGCTCCCGGTCGGGAAAGCGCTGCTGATGCGGCTGTTCGGCTAGGCCGGCATCCACGCGCATTCCATATGCTGGCATGGCACGGAAAGGATGGCCTGGGGCCATCACTTCACCTAAACTTCGGGCGAATCCACGCCTGCCCCTTCCCCACCGGAACCCCTATGGTCCAGACCCGATTTCTGATCGCGGCCGTCGCGCTCCTCGCATGCTCCGCCACCGCCTCCGCCCAGTTCGCGCCGCCGCCCGCCAAACCCGTGGCGCCCAGGACCACCGCAGCCTCGCCGCGTGCGGCGTGCCATAACGGTGCGAGCTTCGATCGCTTCCTCGCCGACGTGAAGCAACAGGCTGTGGCCGCCGGCGTATCGCAGCGGACGATCGCGGAGGCTTCGCCCTACCTCGTCTACGACCAGGGCATCGTCAACCGCGACCGCGGTCAGCGCGTGTTCGGCCAGCTCTTCACCGAATTCGCCGGTCGCATGGCGGCGCCCTATCGCATGCAGAACGGGCAACAGCACATCAAGCAATACGCTGCCGCATTCGCGCGTGCGGAAAAGGAATATGGCGTGCCGCCGGCGGTGATCGCCGCGTTCTGGGGGCTGGAGAGTGACTTCGGCGCCAACATGGGAAATCTGCCGACGCTGAAATCGCTGGTGTCGCTCGCCTATGACTGCCGGCGCTCGGAGATGTTCGTGGGCGAGACCATCGCCGCGCTGAAAATCATCGACCGCGGCGATCTGCATCCCGACGAGATGATCGGCTCCTGGGCCGGCGAGCTCGGCCAGACCCAGTTCCTGCCCGTGCATTACGTCAACTACGCTGTCGACTATGACGGCGACGGACGGCGCGATCTGTTGCGGTCGCCAGCCGACGTGATCGGCTCGACCGCGAACTACATTGCCAACGGCCTGAAGTGGCGGCGCGGCGAGCCGTGGCTCGAGGAGATCAAGGTGCCGCAGAACCTGCCGTGGGAGCAGACCGACCTCACGGTGCGAGAGCCGCGCTCGAAATGGGCGCAGCTTGGCGTCACCTATCCCGACGGCCGGCCGCTGCCGAATGACAATCTCGCGGCCTCCGTGCTGCTGCCGATGGGACGCAATGGTCCGGCCTTCATGGCGTACCCGAATTTCGCGGCTTACACCGAGTGGAATAACTCGCTGATCTATTCGACCACCGCAGGCTATCTCGCCTCGCGCATTGCAGGTGCCGCGCCGATGCGCAAGCCGACGGCGCCGGTGGCGCAGCTGCCGTTCAACGAGCTCAAGGAATTGCAGCAACTGCTGGTGCGTGCCGGCTTCAATGTCGGCAAGGTCGACGGCGTGCTGGGCCAGCAGAGCCGCGCGGCCGTCAAGGCGATGCAGATCAAGCACGGTCTCCCGGCCGATTCGTGGCCAACGGCTGAGCTGCTGGCGCGCATGCGCGGCGCCACGGCGCAGGCGCAGCCGGCGGGGATGGTGAGGTAGAATTTTCGCACTGCACAAGCGGCTCCCCGCGATTGTATTTTTCCGTGAGCCTCCCATGTGAGTAGCTCAGGTTTTCTCCTGAGATTTCCCATTCACAAGCGAGCATCACATGTCCCTCTACGACGCGGCCGTCCCCGCCTATTTGCAAATGCTGAACAGCCTCACCGGCCTGCTCACCAAAGCCGAGGCGCATTGCGCGGCCAGGAAGATCGACCCCAGTGTCCTGCTCGGCTCGCGCCTCTTCCCGGACATGCTGCCGCTGTCGAAGCAGGTCCAGCTCGTCAGCGATTTCGCCGCCAAGGGCTGCGCCCGGCTGACCCATAGCGAGGTGCCCTCGACGCCGGACACCGAGACCAGCTTTACGGAATTGAAGCAGCGGCTGGCCAAGACCATCGACTATGTGAAGTCGTTCAAGCCCGAGCAGTTCGAAGGTGCCGAGACCAAAGACGTCACCTTCCCCGCCGGCCCCGACAAATCCATCACCATGAAGGGCCAGCAATTCCTGAGCGCGTTCTCGCTGCCGAACTTCTATTTCCACGCCGCGACCGCCCACGGCATTTTGCGCCACAACGGCGTCGAGATCGGCAAGCGGGATTTTATGGGCGCGAACTGATTTGCGAAATTGCACGGCCGTGGCGGTCGTAATCCACTGTCACGGCCAAGATCGCACATGAATTATGCTACGCGGGCCCCGTCGCGTAGCTCGCCTGCACTTTCCGTATGGCTCATCTCTTGCGCTTGATGTCGCGATGCACAAGTGTTCCTGACCTTTCACCGTCTGGAACATCCCCCATGAGCCGTTCGACCAAATTGTTTGAGACCTACAAGCTCGGCCCGATCACGCTGGCCAACCGTCTCGTCATGGCGCCGCTGACGCGCAACCGCGCGGTGCCCGGCACTTTCGTGCCCGGTGTACTCGCCGCCGACTATTACGGCCAGCGCGCCTCGGCCGGCCTCCTGATCACCGAAGCAAGCCAGGTCTCGCAGCAGGGTCAAGGCTACCAGGACACCCCCGGCATCTATTCCAAGGACCAGGTGGCCGGCTGGCGCAAGGTCACCGACAAGGTCCATGAGCGCGGCGGCAAGATCTTCGTCCAGCTCTGGCATGTCGGCCGCATCTCGCATGTCGATCTGCAGGCGGGTGGCGCAGCCCCCGTGGCACCGAGCGCGATCCGCGCCAAGGGCAAGACCTTCGTGAACGGCGGCTTCGCCGACGTCTCCGAGCCGCGCGCGCTCGAGCTCTCCGAAATCCCCGGCATCATCGACGATTTCAAGCGCGCCACGAAGAACGCGCTGGAGGCCGACTTCGACGGCGTCGAGATTCACGGCGCCAACGGCTATTTGCTTGAGCAGTTCGCCAAGGACGGCGCCAACAAGCGCGCCGACGCCTATGGTGGCTCGATCGAGAACCGCGCGCGGCTTATGCTGGAAGTGTCCAAGGCCGTGGTGGCCGAGGCCGGCGCCGACCGTACCGGCATCCGCATCTCGCCGGTGACGCCGGCCAACGATATCTCGGATTCCAACCCACAAGCCCTGTACGACCATATCGTCGACGGCCTCAGCGGGCTGAAGCTGGTCTATCTCCATGTCGTCGAGGGCGCCACTGGCGGCCCGCGCGACATCGCGCCGTTCGACTATGCATCCTTGCGCAAGCGCTTTGCCGGCGCCTACGTCGCCAATAACGGCTACGATTTCGATCTCGCCAATAAGGTGCTGGACACCAATGCGGCCGACCTCATCGCCTTCGGCAAGCCGTTCATCTCCAACCCCGACCTCGTCGAGCGGCTGAAGCAGGGCGCGGCGCTGAACGACTGGGACAAGACCACGTTCTACGGCGGCAGCGCGAAGGGTTACACGGATTACCCGACGCTGGCGGCCGAGCCGGCGGAGTGAGGCTCCGACGCTAAACGAGCATTTGACATAAAATCCTCCTTAGGTTGTAATGCGAATTTACAACCTTTTGGGGGAAGTCATGGCTGAGCCAGAAACATTCGAAAAGGTTTGGGACCTTTATATTCCACCGATCAAGGCACGCGTTTCAAGTCGAGCGACGGAAATCGCAAAAGTTCATGAACGGAACGAGATTGACGCTCAAGACGCATTCGACGCTCTCCGAGAATATATCCCCGGGACACCCGTCCCTCCCGCGACACCCGCGCCGCGGGAGGGGTGGTTTAATCGAACATTCGTGGGCTTCACCGCAGTCGTTGCTCTTATGACACTCGCATTTGGAATTCTGGGTGCCATTGGACTCGCTACGGGCGGCAATGCCGAAAAGGCAACTGCCGGGTTCTTGGAAATAGCAAAGATATTTGCAGGCGCTGTTATCGGCGGTGCCGTTGGGGCTACTACAGCGCGGAAATAGCGGATGCAAATAGCGCCCGACAACAATGATGAAAAAAGGCCGGGATCGCTCCCGGCCTTTCGATCTTGATGGATGGCCGGGTCAATTTCGCGAAGACGCGCTTCGCACTCTTGCCCGGCCATGACGTCTCACGACGTTACTTCGCTTCCGCGCGCTTGGGCGGGGTTGCAGGCCACGACTTGATCAGGGTGTCGTAGTCGACGGTCTCGCCCTTCGGCTTCTCGTTGGCGAGCTTGCGCTGCGGAGCAATGGTGCCGTCCTTCTGGGCCTTGGCGAACCAGTATTCGGCCGTCTCCTTCTTGTGCAGCTTGGGACCGCAGGCGCCCTGGACGCCGGACTTCTCCAGGCGCTCCATGACGGAGTCCTGAGCGGCGGCCAGCGCGTCCATCGCCTGCTGCGGGGTCTTCGCACCGGACGACGCATCGCCGATGTTCTGCCACCACAGCTGCGCGAGCTTCGGATAGTCGGGCACGTTGTTGCCGGTCGGGGTCCACTGCACGCGCGCGGGCGAGCGGTAGAACTCGATCAAGCCGCCGAGCTTCGGCGCACGCTCGGTGAACGACTTGTCCCAGATGTCGGATTCACGGATGAAGGTGAGACCGACATGGCTCTTCTTCAAGCTTACCGACTTGGAGATGATGAACTGGAGATAGAGCCAGGCCGCCTTGCGGCGATCCGCCGGGGTCGACTTCAGCAGCGTCACGGAGCCGGCGTCCTGGTAGCCGAGCTTCATGCCTTCCTTCCAGTACGAACCGTGCGGCGAGGGAGCCATACGCCATTTCGGCGTACCGTCCGCGTTCATCACGGCGATGCCCGGCTTCACCATGTCGGCGGTGAAAGCGGTGTACCAGAACATCTGCTGGGCGATGTTACCCTGCGCGGGCACCGGGCCTGCTTCGGAGAACGTCATGCCCTGCGCCTGCGGCGGCGCGTACTTCTTCAGCCACTCGAGATACTTGGTGATCGAGTAGACCGCGGCCGGACCGTTGGTGTCGCCACCACGTTCCACCGAGGAGCCGACCGGACGGCAGCCTTCCATGCGGATGCCCCACTCGTCGACCGGCAGGCCGTTCGGAATGCCCTTGTCACCGTTGCCGGCCATCGACAGCCAGGCGTCGGTGAAACGCCATCCGAGCGAGGGGTCTTTCTTGCCATAGTCCATATGGCCGTAGACCTTGACGCCGTTGATCTCCTTGATGTCGTTGGTGAAGAACTCGGCGATGTCCTCATAGGCGGACCAATTCACGGGCACGCCGAGCTCGTAGCCATACTTGGCCTTGAACTTGGCCTTGTAGTCGGCGTTGGTGAACCAGTCGTAGCGGAACCAATAGAGGTTGGCGAACTGCTGGTCGGGCAGCTGATAGAGCTTGCCGTCCGGCCCCGTGGTGAACGACTTGCCGATGAAGTCGTTGACGTCGAGCATGGGATCGGTGACGTCCTTGCCCTCGCCGGTCATGTAGTCCGACAGCACGACGGTCTGGCCGTAGCGGAAATGCGTGCCGATCAGGTCGGAATCGTTGATCCAGCCGTCATAGACGTTCTTGCCGGACTGCATCTGGGTCTGCAGCTTCTCGACGACGTCACCTTCCTGGATGAGGTCGTGCTTGAGCTTGATGCCGGTGAGCTCGGAGAACGCCTTGGCCAGCGTCTGCGACTCATATTCGTGAGTCGTGATGGTCTCGGAGACGACGTTGATCTCCATGCCCTTGAAGGGCTCGGCCGCCTTGGCGAACCACTCCAGCTCCTTCTTCTGGTCTTCCTTCGACAGCGTCGAGGGCGTGAATTCCGCGATCCACTTCTGGATCACGGCGTCGTCGGCGGCGCGGACCGGCGCCGAGACGGCGAACGACACCGCAATGATGGCGGCGGCGCTGGACATGGTCAGAAAGCTATTCTTGGTCAATGGGCCTTTCCTTCTCCTAAACTGTCGCATGTTGTTCCTCCGTTGCAGCGACAAACTTTTATACAGACCCGGATTGCCCCCGGATCTGGCCGTCTCTTCGCGAGCTTCAGACCGTGCGAAAAATGAGCACGGCCGTGACCAGCGAAATTCCACTTGCGAGCCACAGGCGCGAGATTTCAACGCCTTCCTCGCCGATCGGCAGCGTTGCGATCGCATCGGTGCCGAAGAAGCCGATCCAGAGAAGGTGGATGACCGCCGCCGAGATCAGCGAAATGAACAGGCGGTCGCCGCGCGTGGTCGGAATTCGGAGCACACCGACGCGCTCGGCTTCGGGATAGACCGCCGCAAGCCACGTCATCACGGCGAGCGTGCAGGCCAGCGCGGCGAAGAAGATCGCCGTCGGCAGCGTCCAGGCCATCCATGCGATCGATTCCATTGATGCCTCCTTAGACGCGACCGAGCGCAAAACCGCTCGCGATGTAATTGCGGACGAACCAGATCACGAGCGCGCCGGGGATGATGGTGAGCACGCCGGCCGCTGCCAAGAGGCCCCAGTCCATGCCCGATGCCGATACCGTGCGCGTCATGATCGCCGCGATCGGCTTGGCCGACACCGAGGTCAGCGTGCGCGCAAGCAAAAGCTCGACCCAGGAGAACATGAAGCAGAAGAAGGCGGCGACGCCGATGCCGCTCGCGATCAACGGCACCAGGATCTTGATGAAGAAGCGCGGGAAGGAATAGCCGTCGAGGAAGGCAGTCTCATCGATCTCGCGCGGCACGCCGGAGACGAAGCCTTCGAGGATCCACACCGCCAGCGGCACGTTGAAGATGCAGTGCGCGAGCGCAACGGCCCAGGGCGTATCGAACAGGCCGATCGCCGAATAGAGATTGAAGAACGGCAGCGCGTAGACCGCGGCCGGCGCCATGCGGTTCGACAAGAGCCAGAAGAACAGGTGCTTGTCGCCGAGGAAGCGGTAGCGCGAGAAGGCGTAGGCCGCAGGCAAGGCCACCGAGATCGAGATGATGGTGTTGAGAACGACATATTCCAGCGAGTTGATGTAGCCGGAATACCAGCTCTCGTCGGTGAAGATGCGCTTGTAGTGCTGCAGCGTCGGCGTGTGCGGCCACAGCGTCATTGTCGAGACGATCTCGCTGTTGGTCTTGAAGCTCATGTTGACGAGCCAGTAGATCGGCAGCAGCAGGAAGATCAGGAACAGCCCCATGATGAGGCGGCGGCCGGGAATCGAATGCATCAGGCCACTCCTTCCTTTGGCTTGAGCGCGGGCACGGGCTTGAGCGCGGCCGCAGGCTTCGGCTCCGCCGCCGGCTCGCTTTCGGCCTGAACCTTCCGCTCGGCGCCGGCATTGGTCATGACGGTGTAAAAGATCCAGCAGACGATCAGGATGATCAGATTGTAGACCAGCGACAGCGCCGCGGCCTTGCCGAGGTCGAACTGGCCGAGCGCGATCTTGACGAGCTCGATCGACACGAAGGTCGTGGAGTTGCCGGGCCCGCCGCCGGTGACGACGAACGGCTCGGTGTAGATCATGAAGCTGTCCATGAAGCGGAGCAGCACGGCGATCAGCAAGACGCGGTTCATCTTCGGCAGCTGGATCGCCTTGAACACGGCCCAGCGCGAGGCACCGTCGATCTGGGCGGCCTGGTAATAGGCTTCGGGAATCGATTTCAGGCCGGCATAGCAGAGCAGCGCGACGAGGCTGGTCCAGTGCCAGACGTCCATCACGATGACGGTGACCCAGGCGTCGATGTCGTTGGAGACGTAATTGTAGTCGATGCCCGCGGCGTTGAGGACATAGCCGAGCAGCCCGATGTCCGGACGTCCGAAGATCTGCCAGATCGTGCCAACCACGTTCCACGGAATCAGCAGCGGCAGCGCGAGAATCACGAGGCAGGCCGCCACGGTCCAGCCCTCGCGCGGCATCGACAACGCGACGACGATGCCGAGCGGCACCTCGATCGCGAGGATCACCAGCGAGAAGAACAGGTTGCGGCCGAGGGACGCGAGGAAGCGGCCGCCGAGATCGGTGGAGGGATCGAGCAATTCCTTGAACCAGCCGACGCCGTTCCAGAAGAACTGGTTGTTGCCGAAGGTGTCCTGCATCGAATAGTTCACCACCGTCATCAGCGGCAGCACCGCCGAGAAGGCGACGACCAGGAACACCGGCAGCACCAGGAACCAGGCTTTTTGGTTGACGGTCTTGTCCATCAGGCGGCTCCCTCCACCAGAAGGCTGTCGGCATAGACGTGGACGTGGGACGGATCGAATTTCAGTCCGGCCATGCCATCCGAGCTGGTGAATCCCGCGGGCGCGCGCGCCGCGAGCTTTGCATCACCGAAGCGGGCGCGCGCAAAACGAATGCGGCCGAGATCGTCGAGGCGCTCGATCTTCGCGGTGAGCAGGCCGGGCGCAGGCGCCACGACCTCCACGAATTCTGGACGGACGCCGATCTCGATCTTCGCGCCGACAGGCAGATTGTCGTAAGCACGGTTCAGCGCGATGACGTGACCGCCAATGCGCGCCTCGCGCCCCCTCACCTCGGCCGGCAGGATGTTCATGCCGGGCGAGCCGATGAAATAGCCGACGAAGGTATGCGCCGGCTTGTCGAACAGCTCGGCAGGCGTACCGCTCTGCACCACGCGGCCGTCATGCATGACGACGACGGTGTCGGCGAAGGTCAGCGCCTCGGTCTGGTCGTGGGTGACGTAGATCATCGTGAGGTCGAGCTCGCGATGCAGCGCCTTCAGCTTGGAGCGGAGCTGCCATTTCAGCTCAGGATCGATCACCGTCAGCGGTTCGTCGAACAGCACGGCGGCGACGTCGGAACGGACGAGACCGCGGCCGAGCGAGATCTTCTGCTTGGCATCGGCCGTGAGCCGCGTCGCCTTGCGGTTCAGATAGGGTTCGAGGTCGAGCAGGCGTCCAATCTCGGCGACGCGCTTGTCGATCTCGGCCTTCGGCACGCCGCGGTTCTTCAGCGGAAACGCCAAATTCTGTCCGACCGTCATGGTGTCGTAGATCACCGGAAACTGGAACACCTGCGCGATATTGCGCTTCTGGGTTGACAGAGGTGTGATGTCCTTGCCGTCGAACAGGATTTGCCCCCGCGACGGCGTGATGATGCCGGAGATGACGTTGAGCAGCGTGGTCTTGCCGCAGCCGGACGGGCCGAGCAGCGCATAGGCGCCGCCCTGCCGCCAGGTCATGGTCACCGGCTTCAGCGCAAAGCTGTCCTGCGGCGCATCATTGCCGCCGTAGGAATGGGCGAGATCGACGAGGTCAATGCGGGCCATGGCGCATCCCCTCCTACGATCCAGGTGCTGCGACCAGCCGGTCAGCAGCGTCGAACACGAAGACATCATTCGGATCGAGCACGGCGTCGAGCGTCTGGCCGGGCTCGAATTCGTGCACGCCGTGCAGCACCGCCACCCAGTTCGATCCTTCGCGGGTCAGATGCACGAAACTCTCCGAACCGGTGATCTCGGTCACCGTGACAGTGGCATGGAAGGCATGGCGATCAGCCTCGCCATTGGCGAGCGCGAGCTGATGCGCGCGAAAACCGACGCGATAGGCGCCGTCGGCCAGCGACGAATAGAGCCCTGAGGCCGGCGAGGCGGTGCCGCCGGCATAAGCGACCTGCCCGTTCTTCTTCTCGATACCGACGAGATTGAGCGGCGGATCGGAAAACACCTGGGCGACGCGCAGCGTCTGCGGCCGGCGGTAGACATTGGCGGTCTCGCCGATCTGGAGCGCCTGGCCTTCCCACATGCATACCGTGTTGCCGCCGAGCAGCAACGCCTCGGTCGGCTCGGTGGTGGCATAGACGAAGATCGCGCCCGAGGCCTCGAAGATGCGCGGCAGCTCGGCGCGCAGCTCCTCGCGCAGCTTGTAGTCGAGATTGGCGAGCGGCTCATCGAGCAGCACGAGATCGGCACCCTTGACCAGCGCGCGCGCGATCGCGGTGCGCTGCTGCTGGCCGCCGGAGAGCTGGAGCGGCGTGCGCTTCAGAAACGGCTCGAGCCGGAGCAGCTTTGCGGCTTCCGCCACCCGCGTCTCGATCTCGTCGCGCGGCTTGCCCTGCACGCGCAAGGGGGAGGCGATGTTCTCGTAGACCGTCAGCGAGGGGTAGTTGATGAACTGCTGGTAGACCATCGCAACCGAACGCTGGCGCACGTCGGCGCCGGTAACGTCCTTGCCGTTGACCAGCACCTTGCCCGAGGTCGGCTTGTCGAGGCCGGCGAGCAGCCGCATGATCGAGGTCTTGCCCGACAGCGTCGGCCCGAGCAGCACGTTCAACGTGCCGCTCTCGAGCGTTAGCGAGACGTCGCGGATATGCTGGACCCCCTCGACGGTTCGGGTCACGTGATCGAGCGTCACGGTCATGAGCGTCCTCCCGCTTCCAGCAGAGGACTTTGCGGCACGGCGTGGGTCCTGATCCAGTCGTCAAGCGCAGCAATCTCATCGGCAGATAGTCGCAGGCCGAGCTTGGAACGGCGCCAGACGACGTCCTCGGCGGTCACGGCCCATTCGTTGGCCATGAGGTAGCGAACCTCGCGTTCGGTCAGCGTCGCGCCAAAGGCCTGGCCGAGATCGGCCGATGATTTGGCGTCACCGAGCAGCTTGATGGCCTTGGTGCCATAGGCGCGCGCGAGCCGCCTGGCGTGCTCGTGGCTGAGGAAGGGATAACCGCGCTGCAGCTCGGCGATCAGGCCGTCGATATCGGAGACATTCATGTCGCCGCCGGGCAGCGGCCATTTGCCGGTCCAGCCCTCCCGCGCTTTTGCGCTGCGAAGATAGGGCGCGAGCCGCTCCAGCGCTTCCTCGGCGAGGCGGCGATAGGTGGTGATCTTGCCGCCATAGATCGACAGCAACGGCACGCCGCCGGGCGTGTCGAGCTCGAACACGTAGTCGCGCGTCGCGGCCTTGGCTTCGCTGGCCCCGTCGTCATAGAGCGGCCGCACGCCGGAATAGGTCCAGACCACGTCGTCGGGGGTCACGGGCTTCGCCAGATATTCGCTCGCCGCGGTGCAGAGATACTGGATCTCCTCCGCCGTCGCCTTCACCTTGGCGGGATCGCCGTCATAATCGCGATCCGTGGTGCCGATCAGCGTGAAATCGTCCTGGTACGGGATCACGAAGATGATGCGGCCGTCGGCATTCTGGAACATGTAGGCGCGGTCGTGGTCGTAGAGTTTCCTGACCACGATGTGCGAGCCCTGCACCAGGCGCACCTTGGCTTTCGCGTTGACGCCGGCGCCGCGGCCGAGCACGTCCTCGACCCAGGGGCCGCCGGCGTTGACCAGAGCCTTTGCCTGGACCTGCGAGCGCTCACCGGTCAGCGTGTTGACCATGCTCACGGTCCAGAGGCCGTCGGACTGCTTGATATCCGTTGCGCGGGTGCGGGTGCGGATCTCGGCGCCCTTGTCGGCGGCATCGCGTGCATTGAGCACGACGAGGCGGGCGTCATCGACGAAACAGTCGGAATATTCAAAGGCGCGAGAGTAGCGATTCGGGATCAGCGGCTTGCCGACCTCGTCACGCCGCAGATCGACCGAGCGGGTCGCCGGCAACAGATGGCGGCCGCCGATGTGATCATAAAGGAAGAGGCCGAGTCGCAGCAGCCAGGCAGGGCGCAGGCCGGCGTGATGCGGCAATACGAAACGCAAGGGGCGGATGATGTGGGGCCCGATGCCCCAGAGGATCTCGCGCTCGATCAGCGCCTCGCGAACGAGGCGAAACTCGTAATATTCGAGATAGCGTAGGCCGCCATGCACCAGCTTGGTCGACCAGGACGATGTCCCGCTCGCCAAATCGTTCATTTCGCACAGGAAAACCGTGTTGCCGCGGCCCACCGCGTCGCGCGCGATGCCGCAGCCATTAACACCGCCTCCAATGATGGCGAGGTCGAAAATACGCTCCAACAGACGCATCCCCCGGCGACTCGCTCGTTCTGTCGAGCGGCTACTTTCGTTTTTGATTAGATCACACCGAAAAACGAAAGCAAGACGAAAGAGAGGAGGAAAGGAAATGAAAGTGAAACTTTTTCAGCGTCAATACGGCGGAGAAATCAGCAGGAGAACGGACAAGTTTTGAGGCAGCCGGCTCGACCGATCGGCCCGGGGGGCGCGTTGCACCGCTTCAGCTGATCGAGAACTTGAATGTAGCAACATGCCTACATATAATTTGCCCTACCGCAGGCGAGGAGGCGCGAACCGATGGTCACCACCCTGACCAGCCGAGAGTTCAATCAGGATACGAGCGGTGCCAAGAAAGCAGCATCAAAGGGGCCCGTCTTCATCACCGACCGCGGCCGTCCAGCCCATGTCCTGCTGAGCATCGAAGATTATCTGCGCCTGAGCGGTGGGCACATGAGTCTTGCCGAAGCTCTGGCACAGGCGAACGCGGACTTCGATTTCGATCCGCCTCGCATCGCCGGCGGAATCGTCAGGCCCGCCGATCTCGACTGATGTTTCTGCTGGACACCAACGTCATTTCCGAACTGAGGCGGCCGGACAAGGCTGATCGCAACGTGCTTGCTTGGGCCAATACAGCGCCCGCGGCGAATTTCTTCATGTCCGCCATCTCGATTCTCGAAATTGAACTTGGCGCGCGCCTGATCGAGCGCAAAGACGCGGTGCAAGGTGCCGTCCTGCGCGCCTGGATCGACGATCACATTCTGGCCCGCTTCGAAGGACGGATCCTGGCTATCGATACGGCCGTGGCGCAGCGTTGTGCCCAACTTCACGTTCCCAATCCGCGGGCCGAACGCGACGCCCTTATTGCAGCCACCGCGCTTGTCCACGGCCTGACCGTCGTTACGCGCAATGTGGAGGATCTTGAACCTACGGGCGTGCCACTGCTCAATCCGTGGAGCAGTACATAAGCCTCTATCTCAGCCGCACCACCGGCGCGGCTTCTGGTGCCGCATCCTGGGCATCGGCCGGCACATCGTCGATGTCCGCCCCCTTCGGCATCGCCGCCATCACCTCGATGCCCTTGCTATGGCAGATGGTGGCGAGGCGCTCGGGAAGCTCCTGGTCGGTGACGAAGGTCTGGATCTGGGTCATGTGGGCGATGCGCACCGGCGCGCTGCGGCGGAGCTTTGTGGAATCGGCAACCAGCATCACGCTGCGGGCATTGGCGATGATGGCCTGCGCCACCTGCACCTCGCGATAGTCGAAGTCGAGCAGCGCCCCCTCCTCGTCGATCGCGGACGCGCCGATGATGGCGTAGTCGACCTTGAACTGGCCGATGAGCTGCGTCGCGGTGGAGCCGACCACGGCGCCGTCGGCACGCCGGACCGTGCCGCCGGCGACCACCACCTCGATGCGGGGATGGCGGTAGAGCAGCATCGCGACGTTGAGATTGTTGGTGATGACGAGGAGATCCTCGTGCGAGGTCAGCGCGCTCGCGACCTCCTCCGTCGTGGTGCCGATGTTGATGAAGAGCGAGCATCCGTTCGGGATCAGCGAGGCGGCCGCGGCTCCGATCGCCTTCTTTTCGTCGGCAGCGACGAAGCGCCTTGCCTCATAAGCGAGGTTTTCGACGCCAGAGGCGATGATGGCGCCGCCATGGATGCGGGTCAGCGATCTCCGCTCGCAGAGGTCGTTGAGATCCTTGCGGATGGTCTGCGCCGAGACTTCGAAGCGGCGCGCGAGCTCCTCGACCATGACGCGGCCCGAGGCCCGCGCGATGTTGAGGATTTCGGCTTGGCGATGGGTCAATCCGGTCACGGCAAAGGCCTCAAATCAGGAGAATGCATGGTGCGGCGGTTCGCGCCTTCGGTCAATGCGCGCGCCGATCACGGTTAACTTATGCGGCCCGTCACCACGCCATGGTGCTCGCGAGACGCGCGAGCAGCTGCGGATCGTCGAAGCCGCTGGCGGACGCGACTGCGCCGGCTGCAACCAGGTCAGCATGGCTGAGGCTGGTCCGGACGCCGATGGTCGGAATGCCGGCCGCCGTGGCCGATTGCACGCCGGTACGGGAGTCCTCGAATGCGATCGAGGCCTCTGCGCTCGCGCCGACGAAACGCAGCCCTTCCTGATAGGGCAGCGGATGCGGCTTGCCGTGCGGCAGCTCGGCGCCGATCACGAGCGCCTTGAAACGATGCGATATGCCAAGGCCGGAGAGCAGCAGCTCGGCATTGAGACGCGGCGCGTTGGTCACGGCCACCATGGGAATGCCGGCAGCGTCAGCCCGGTCGAGCAGCGCCATCAGGCCCGGCAACGGCTCGATCTGCCCGGCCACCAGCGTACGGAAGACTTCCTCCTTCTCATCGAGGATCGAGGCGCGCCGTTCCGGCGCCTCGTCAGGCAGGAATCGCTCGCCGATCGCGACATTGGCGAAACCCTGCAGCTCTCTGGAGAACCGCGCGTGATCGAAGACGTGGCCGCGAGGGCCGAGCACCTGGTTGAACGCCTTCAAGTGCAGCGGGTCGGTGTCGGCCAGCGTGCCGTCGATGTCGAACAGCAAAGCCCTGCCCATTGCTTCCGTTTTGGCTTCGATCATTTCCGTACTTTCCCAAATCCACGGCGCATTGATGCGCGAGACGTATCAATATGGCTTCGACCGCGCAATGACGCATGCTGATGACGACGACGTGACACTCGACAAAGCCGCGCGCGGCTGCAACACTCGCCGCAAGATCAAAAAGGAGGAAACGATGACGATCAACCGACGCGATCTGGCTCTCTCGACTCTGGCCGTCTCCGCGCTTGCGCTCACGACATCGGCGCTCGCCGCTTCGGCGGACGAGGACGCCGTGGCGAAGAAGGTCGAGGCCTTCCGCCTCGCCCAGATCGCGGCCGATCCGAAGGCGCTCGGCGCACTGTGCTGGGACGACCTCAGCTACAGCCATTCCAGCGGCAAGGTCGAGGACAAGGCGACCTTCATCGCCAACGCCACTGACGGCAAGTCGAAATTCCTGTCGATCGACTACAAGGACCCCACCATCAAGGTCGTCGGTCCTGCAGCGATCGTGCGCTTCCACTGGCTGGGCGAACAGGAGATGGCAGCCGACGGGAAGAAAGTGTCGACCAACCTTCACATCCTGATGAACTGGCAGAAGCAGGGCGACGAGTGGAAGCTCCTGTCGCGGGCAGCAACGAAGTTGTGACGACTCTTACCCTCTCCCCCTGTGGGAGAGGGTGGCTCGTCGCGTAGCGGCGAGACGGGTGAGGGGTTGCCTCAGCGAGCCCCTTTCTCTGAATCTCGAGAACGCCGAAATACCCCTCATCCGGCGCTTCGCGCCACCTTCTCCCACAAGGGGAGAAGGAAGGAGCAGCGGTGTGCTCGGCAAAAAATTCCGACCTCGCTCCGCGAGCCCGGAATAAGCAGCAAGCGCTTTACGCCGCCTCCTTCACGTCACCGTTCACCAGCTTGCTCGCGGCCCGTTCGGCTTCGCGGGCGTTACGGAAGAGCTGGCCTTCGAGACGGTTGAATCGGTGGGACGAGGCAAAGAAGCAATAGCCTCCCGAAGAACGAACGACGATACCTGCGGTCTGCGAATTGACTTCGATGATGTAGCTGTCCGGCATGGTCCGTGGATTCCTCAGTGCGGGCAAATAACGGCACTCATGCCCAAAGGTTCCCAGGCATTTTGAGACCGTTTCCACCCCGAATCGACACGCAATTGAGTACGCCGAGACCTCATCCGTTTTATGACTGGTTCTTGGCGAAGCGGCGACGAACATGACTCACTGGTGCCGCGTTTGACGCGCTTGCCACGCATTTGTGAGATGAGGCAGAGCGTCGCGCGCGATTACGTCGCGATGACAGTGTCGGTCGAGCGAACGGCCTGCGGGCGGCCGTGCTCGTCAATCGAGACGTAGGTGAAATTGCCGTCGGTGACGAGGAAGGGATGCTCCTCCCCGCGGCGCAGCGCCCACGCTTCCAGATGCACGGTGAGCGAGGTGCGGCCCACGCGTACGAGATTGGCGTAGACTGACACGAGATCGCCGACGTAGACCGCCTTGCGAAAATTCATTGCCTCGATCGCAACCGTCACGGTGCGCGACTTCGCGGCCTTTGACGCAAACACGCCGCCGCCGACGTCCATCTGGCTCAGCAGCCAGCCGCCGAAGATGTCGCCGTTTGCATTGGTGTCGGCGGGCATCGCCAGCGTGCGGATGCAGAGATCGCCGCTCGGCCCGGTGTCGGAGCTGATAGGGGCGTGGACGTGCGTGTCGGTCATTTGGTTGGTCTCCCGCGGCTCTCGGCTCTGGATACAAAGCCGCGGCGCCTTACGCAACATCGACGCGAGACAAGCTTGCGCTATCCAATCGGCCGCGGCGACCCGACGAGGATTCCGGTATCGTTCAGTTTGCGTTGCCACTCATCATCGTCGGCCCGCGGTGCGCGTCCGGTCGTTGCCGTTATCAACCGTTCCAGCCTGCTCCATAGCCGGAGACGGTCGCACGGATAATTGGCCCATCCATTGATGACACAATAGCGGATGGTGTGGTCACGGTGATGACACCCATGATGCTCGGGTGAGCAGACCAGATGCAGCCGTTGCGCCATGCGCAGGAGCCGCGGGCGGACAGGCCGGTGCGCGAGATTGTGAAAGCTCATGCCAAACAGCATGCAGGTCGCGATCACGAACCAGACGATCATCAGCGCATAGGTGAGCGCCGAAACCGGAAACAACGCCGTGACGGTGGCCGCGACTCCGACCACCACCGCGCTCGGCGCCGCACCGAGGGACGCCTGGTCGAGGAAGCCGTAGAGCAAAACGTGGCCGGGATGGGTGTGATGCTCCCGCGTGATCGCGATGCCGCGGCCGAGCATCCGCTCGTCGAGCCAGGTGTCGACCACCCAATGCACAAGCCCTGAAAACAGGTCAGCGAGGAAATATCCGGCCAGGAGCGCCACGATCAACCACGGCCAGCGCAATCCCACCGCGGGATAACGCCCGACGAGATAGCCTACGCAACAAAGGATCACGACGACATCGGCCCCGCAGCATAGCCGCGTGATGATGATCTCGCGCAAGGTCGCGTGCTTGAAGAACGGGATCGTCGGCATCGGCGATACTCCCCACGGGCTCCACCACCCATGATAGCATCTTTTGACCGACGGCCCCCTATTGCAAACGGTCCCAGCCCGGATCCGGCGCGAAACGTCCGCCGAATCGCTCGGCGAGCCCGCGCAAGGTGGACACGACATTCTCCACGCCGCGCGTGCGCGCATAGTTCAGCGGGCCGCCGCGGAACGGCGCATAACCCGTGCCGAAGATCATGGCGCCGTCGACCGCATCAGGATCGTCGACGATGCCTTCACGCAGCGCCGCAACGCAGACATTGGACATCGGCAGCACCAGGCGGTCGATCATCTGATCAGTGACGCGCGGACCGGTCTCGGGGAGCGGTGCCTTCTCGGCCTTGCCGTCCTTCCAGGTGTAGAAGCCCTTGCCGGTCTTGCGGCCGAGCTCGCCCTTGGCGACCTTGTCGCGCAGCCACGCCGGCGTCGGCGGCAGGAGATCGCCGAACTTGGTGCGCAGCATGTCACCGACGTCGAGGCAGATGTCGAGCCCGACCTGATCGGCCAGCTCGATCGGCCCCATCGGCATGCCGAACTGCTCGGCCGCGGCATCGATCAGACGCTGATCGAATTTCTCGTCCAGCATCACCATGGCTTCGAGCATGTAGGGCGTCAGCGCGCGGTTGACGAGGAAGCCCGGCGAGCTCTTCACGGGCAGCGGCAGGCGATCGATGGCGCCGACGAACGCGAGCGCGTCTTTCAGCACCTGCGGGTCGCTGCCGTCATGGCTGACGACTTCGACCAATTGCAGCCGCGACACCGGATTGAAGAAATGCAGGCCGACCAACCGCTCTGGCCGCGCCAAATTCGTGCGCAGATCCTGAAGCGGAATGCTCGACGTATTGGTCGCGAGGATCGCGCCGGGCTTCATCCGCGGCTCGAGGCCGGCATAGACCTTCTGCTTCAGCTCCAGCTTTTCGGGCACCGCCTCGATGATGAGATCGGCGTTACGAACGCCCTCCCCGTCCATGTCAGGGATAAGACGATCGAGCGCGTCGCGCACCTCGGTCTGCTTGCGGATGATCTTGCCGTAGAGCTCGGCGGCGCGCTTGACCGCGCCGGCGATCGGTTCGGCTTTCATGTCGGCGAGCGAGACGCGCAGCCCCTGCCCGGCTACCCAAGCCGCGATATCGCCGCCCATGGCGCCGGCGCCGATGACGTGGACATGCTTTACTGTGTTGCCGGAGCCCGCCGCCTTCTTCATCTGCTCGCGCAGGAAGAAGACGCGGATCAGATTCTGTGCAGTCGGCGTCACCATCAGCTTGGCGAATGACGCCTGCTCCGCCTTCAGCATCGCGGCCTTGCTGCCGCCATGAGTCTCCCAGAGGTCGATCAGCGCGTAAGTCGCCGGATAATGCTCGCGGGACGCGGCCTTCGCCGCCTCCGCGCGCATGCGCCTGGCCAGGAGCCCGCGCACGAAGCCAAAATTGGCTGCACGCGCGAGCAGGCCGGGCTTGGCCCGCTTCAGCCGGCCGAACAGTGCGTCCTTCACCGCGCCACGGACATGGCGCTCCTGCGTCACGGTGTCGACGAGGCCGAGCGATCTGGCGCGGCGCGCGTCGATGGTGCGGCCGGTCAGCATCAGCGTCATCGACTGGGCGGGATTGACCAGCGCAGTGAAACGCGCGGTGCCGCCGAGGCCGGGATGCAGGCCGAGCATCACCTCCGGAAAGCCGAAGCGCGCACCGTCGATCGCGATGCGCGACTGGCAGGCCAGCGCAACCTCGAGCCCGCCGCCGAGGCAGAAGCCGTGGATGACCGCGACCGTTGGTAGCTTCAAGGCTTCCAGATGATCGACCACCGCGTGCGCGGCGCGGATGCGCGTCTCCACCATCTCGGGATCATCAGCGCCGCGGAATTCGTTGACGTCGGCACCGGCGATGAAGCCGGACGGTTTTGCGGAGCGGATCACAAGGCCGGCCGGGCGTTCGGTCTCGATCGCCGCGAGCACGGCGTCGAACTCCTCCATCACATCCGAGGACAGCGTGTTGGCGCTGGCATCAGTGCGGTCGAACAGCAGCCAGGCGACGCCGTCTTCATCGCGCGTCAGCTTGAAGTGCCTGTACGGCTTGTCCGTCGCGGGCCTGGGCCCGAGTTCGAGCACGCGGTCACCGAGCACGGTCATGATCCTGGAATCCATGGTCACACCGCCTCGATCAGCATGGCGCCGCCGAGCCCGCCGCCGATGCATTCGGTGGCAATTCCGCGCCGCGTGCCGAGCCGCTTCATCGCGTTGACGAGATGCAGCACGATCCTGTTGCCGGAGGTGCCGACGGGATGGCCGAGCGAAATCGCGCCGCCATCGACGTTGAGCTTATCACGATCGATCTCGCCAGCAGCGCCGTCGAGACCGAGAATCTCACGGCAGAACTTGTCGTCATTCCAGGCAGCTAAGCAGCCGAGCACCTGCGTCGCAAAAGCCTCGTTCAGCTCCCAGGTCTCGACGTCCTGAACCGTGAGGCCGTTGCGCTGAAGCAGCGGTGTTGCCGACATCACCGGACCGAGGCCCATGATGCTGGGATCGAGCGCCGCCCAATTGCTGTCGACGATAACAGCCTTCGGCGTCAACCTGTGCTTTGCGACCGCCGCGTCGGAGGCGAGGATCACCCAGGACGCGCCATCGGTGATCTGCGAGGAATTGCCGGCGGTGACCTGGCCCCACGGGCGCTCGAACACCGGCTTCAGCTTTGCCAGCGTCTCCGCCGTCGAGTCCGGCCGCACGCCGTCATCATGGTCGAAGAATTTACCGTTGCGGGAGAACGCGGCTTCGACCTCGCCCTTCAGATAGCCAGCGCCTTGCGCATGCGCGAGCCGGCGATGGCTCTCGGCAGCATAGGCATCCGACTGTGCGCGCGTAATGCCGAAGAGATGGCCGACGACTTCGGCGGTCTGGCCCATGTTCAGATCGGTGACGGGATCGGTCAGCCCGCGCTCGAGGCCAATGATCGGCTTCAGGTCGCGCGGACGCAGCTTGAACGCTGCGGCGAGCTTGGCGGCTACCCCTTTGGCGGTAGCAAGGCCGGCGAACCAGCGCACGCCGGAATTCGGCCAGACCAGCGGCGCATGGCTCAGGGCTTCGGTGCCGCCCGCCAAGATCATGTCCGCGTGACCTTCGCGGATATACCGGTAGGCGGTGTCGATCGACTGCATGCCGGAGCCGCAATTGATCTGCACGGTGAAGGCGACCATGTCCTCGCCCATGCCGAGCCGCAGCGCGGCAACGCGGGCCGGGTTCATCTCGTCGGCGATCACGTTGACGCAGCCGAGGATGACCTGGTCGAAGCTATCAGCCGCAAACGGCTGGCGCGCCAAGAGCGGCCGTCCGCATTGCACGGCGAGATCGACCGGCGTGAACGGCCCCGGCCCCGAGCGCGCCTTCAGGAACGGCGTCCGGCTGCCGTCAACGATGAATACCGGTCGTGCCATCAGCTCGCCGCCCTCTGTTCGCCGAGTTCCTGAAAGAATTGATGCACATTGACGGTTTTCTTGTAAATCGGCGACAGTGCCTCCGGCGCAAAATCGTCGACCTCGATCACTTTTGTGACGGCTTCATGAGCTGCGGCCAGTTGCTCGCCCTCGGCCTGCGTGATCACGCCCTTGGCGACGGCATCCTTCCAGTCGCTTAGGCGCCCGGCGCGCATGCGCTTGGCGATCGCATCGGTGCTTGCGACCAGCAGGAACGCGCGCTCCAGCCGGGCAAAGCCGCCGTCGTCATCGACATGGGCGAGATCCCGCGTGAGGCGCTCGCGCGCCGCCGAGGGCTCCAGCACGATGGCAGCGCATTGATGCACGACGCGGTCGGAGGGGCCGAGCACGCGGGCGCCGAACGGCTGGACCACGAGCTTGAGGAAGCCGGCAACAAAGCGGTTGGGCAGATTGGCGAGAATTTCGGCCAGCCGGTTCTCGATCGTCTTGAAGCCGGTCGCCATGCACCATTCGAGCGCGGCGAAGTCCTCCTTCTGCCGGCCCTCGTCCTGCCACCGCTTCAGCGCCGCCGAGAGCAGGTACAGCTCGGAGAGAATGTCGCCGAAACGGGCCGACAGCATCTCCTTGCGCTTGAGCGCGCCGCCGAGCGTCAGCAGCGCCATGTCGGCACAGAGTGCAAACGCAGCGGAGTAGCGCGAGAGCTGGCGATAGAATGGCGTGGCGTCGCCCGCATCGGGCGCCATCGCAAAGACGCCAAAGGTCCAGCTCTGGCCGAAGGCACGGAACAGGGTCCGGATGCTATGGCCGACATGTTTCCAGAACGCCTTGTCGAACGCGGTCAGCCCGCGCTCACGGTCGGTATCGGCCAGCGCGTTCATCTCGTCGAGCAGGTAGGGATGCGCGCGGATGGCGCCCTGCCCGAACACGATGAGATTGCGGGTCAGGATGTTGGCACCCTCGACCGTGATTCCGACCGGCACGGCGCGGTGCAGATTGCCGAGATAGTTTTGCGGACCGTCGATGACGGCCTTGCCGCCATGGATGTCCATGGCGTCGTCGATCGCGGTGCGCATCCGCTCGGTGGCATGCAGCTTCATGATGCCGGAGATGACGGCAGGATGGACGCCGGCATTCAGTGCCGCGCAGGTCAGCCGCCGCGCCGCATCCAGCTGATAGGCGGTCGCGACGATGCGCGCGAGCGGCTGCTCGACACCTTCGAATTTCGAGATGGAGATGCCGAACTGCTCGCGGATCCGGGCATAGGCACCGGTGGTGCGCGCGGCGTAGGCGGCACCCGCAGCAGAGAGCGATGGCAGCGAGATGCCGCGGCCGGCGGCGAGCGCGGTCATCAGCATCTTCCAGCCTTGCCCCAGCCGCTCCTTACCGCCGATGACGTAGTCGAGCGGGATGAAGACGTCGCGGCCCCGGTTCGGGCCGTTCTGAAACACCTGCATCGACGGCAGATGGCGATGGCCGATCTCGACGCCGGGCAGATGGGTCGGGATCAGTGCCACGGTGATGCCGAGCTCCTCCTGGTCGCCCACGAGGTGGTCGGGATCATAGGCCTTGAAGGCGAGGCCCAGCAGCGTCGCGACAGGGCCGAGCGTGATGTAGCGCTTGTGCCAATTGAGCCTCAGGCCAACGACCTCGCGGTCCTCGAAGGTGCCCTTGCAGATGATGCCGGTGTCGACCATCGAAGCCGCGTCGGAACCGGCTTCCGGGCTGGTGAGGCCGAAGCAGGGAATGTCGCGGCCGTCGGCGAGGCGCGGCAGCCAGCGCGCCTGCTGCTCCTTCGTGCCAAACCGCATCAGGAGCTCGCCCGGCCCGAGCGAGTTCGGCACCATGACTGTGACGGCAGCGGCGATCGAGCGGGTCGAGATCTTACGCACCACTTCCGAATGGGCATAAGGCGAGAAGCCGAGGCCGCCGAACTCCTTCGGAATGATCATGCCGAAGAATTTCTCGTGCTTGACGAAGTGCCAGACATCCGGCGGCAGGTCGCGCCATTCCCAGAAGATCTTCCATTCGTCGAGCATGGCGCAGAGCTCGTCGACGGGTCCGTCGAGGAAGGCCCGCTCCTCGTCGGTCAATTTGGCCTGCGGGACTTTCAGCAGCTTCGACCAATCCGGGTTGCCGGTGAACAGATCGGCATCCCACCAGACGTCGCCCGCCTCCAGCGCCTCGCGTTCGGTGTCGGACATCGCCGGCAGCACGCCGCGGGCCCAGGAGAAGATCGGTTTTGTGATTTTGTCGCGGCGGAAGCTCATGGCGGACCTCATGCATCGGCGCGGTTGTCGGGCATTTTAGCGGAAAGCGGCCGGCGGCGGTGAAGACTTCGCCTGCGACATTGACGCGGCCAAGCGCCCCCGGACCATAACGGCCAGGGTGCGGCGGCAGTTCCGGGAGGGGAAAATGGCGATGGATCGTAGCCCGGATGGAGCGAAGCGCAATCCGGGTAGGCCTATCCGCGCGGGGAGAATCCCGGATTACGCTGCGCTCCATCCGGGCTACGGGCGCGACCGATCAATCCGGCCGCACCATTTCGAACATGTTTTCCGGCTTGATCTCGAAATAGTCGCCGCGGCGGCCGGCGCGGACGATCGGGCGGGCGGCGGCGGTCTGGTAGACGCCGTCCTTGATCATGGCCCTGTCGATGTGGACAGCGACGACCTCGCCCAGCGTCAGCCAGGCGTCGGCCTCCTTGCCGTCGGCGCCCTTGAGGCGGACGATGTCGGACACCTTGCATTCGAAGGCGACCGGGCTTTCGCCGACGCGTGGCACGTTGACGAGCTTGCCGGGCACGGCGGTGAGGCCGGCGATCTCGAATTCGTCGACCTCAGGGGCAACATGCGCGGCGGTCGCGTTCATGTGTTTGGCGAGGTCCATGGTGGCGAGATTCCAGACGAACTCGCCGGTCTGCTGGATGTTCTCGACCGAGTCCTTCCAGTTGGTGGAGGAGAAGCCGATGATCGGCGGCACGTAGCAGAACGCATTGAAGAAGCTGTAGGGCGCGAGATTGACGTGGCCCTTGGTGTCGCGCGAGGAGATCCAGCCGATCGGCCGCGGCGCGATGATGGCGTTGAAGGGATCATGCTTGAGGCCGTGGCCCTTGGAGGGCTCGTAGAAGTACAGGTCTTTGTCGGTCACGCGCTGTATCTCCGTTGTCCGTCATTCCGGGGCGGTCCCCCGCGCAAGCGCGGCCCGGAGGACCGAATCCGGAATCTCGAGATTCTCAGGTGCGCAATTGCGCACCATAGTTCGCCCCTTCGAGGCGCCCCGGAATGACAGAGAAGCAGCTTATAGGAAGAAATCCGCCCGTCCGTCAGTGGCGCGGCGACAGACCCGCGATGACGAAATCGATCATCTGGTCGATGGTCGGGCCCGGCTTGGTGGCGCACTGGGCGATCATCTGGGGGTGGAAGAAGCGTATCATCGCGGTGCAGGCGCACAGCGAGGCCAGCTGAAGGTCCGGCGCCTCGAACTCGCCGGAGGCAACGCCTTGCGCGATCATCTGGCCGATCACCCCGGCAATGCACTCCATATGGGCGACGCAGACGTCCCAGTCCTCCTCCATCGCGATCGCGACCATCTCGTGCAGCTTGTTGTCGCCGACATAGCGCTCGGTGTTCATGCGATGGATGGTGGTGAGCAGCTCCCGGAAACGCTCCTTGACCGGGCCGGGCCTGGCTACGATCCGCTGCGCCTCGAGCTCGACCTCGCCCATCAGGCCCTGCGCCACCGCCTGATGGATCGCCTTCTTCGATTCGAAGAAGCGATAGACGTTGGCGGGGCTCATCCTGAGCTCCTTGGCGATGTCCCCGACCGTGGTCTTCTGGTAGCCGATCAGGCGGAACAGCCGCTCGGCCACCTCGAGAATACGATCCCGGGTGTCGCCTTCGATATGTTCCGCAATCAGTGTCATTTGTCAGGACTCGTCAATCAGCACTTCATCTCACTTATTCAGCCGCTTCAGCAAGCGGAATTGCGTGCGGGTCATTGCTCCCATGCTGCGGCGCGGCAGGCTGCTCGGGGGTACCCGCCTCGTCCAGGCTCTTCCTGAACCACAGCGCGTAGAGGCCCGGCAGGTACAGCAGCGTCAGGAAGGTCGCGACGAACAGACCGCCCATGATCGTGATCGCCATCGGGCCCCAGAAGGCCGAGCGCGACAGCGGGATCATGGCGAGGATGGCGGCGAGCGCCGTCAGCACCACCGGACGGGCGCGGCGGACGGTTGCCTCCACGATCGCCTCGCGCCGGGTCAGGCCATGGGAGACGTCGGTCTCGATCTGGTCGACCAGGATGACCGTGTTGCGCATGATCATGCCGGCGAGCGCGATCAGGCCGAGCAGCGCCACGAAGCCGAACGGCGCATTGGCGACGTTGAGCCCGAAGGAGGCGCCGACGATACCGAGCGGCGCGGTCAGGAACACCAGGATCAGGCGTGAGAAGCTCTGCAGCTGGATCATCAGCAGCGTCAGCATCACCATGACCATCAGCGGGAAGAGGACGAAGATCGAGGCATTACCCTTGGCGGATTCCTCGAACGCGCCGCCCGCCTCGATCCGGTAGGCCGGCTCGAGGTGGTCCTTGATCGCCTTCAGCTTCGGCGTGATCTGGCCCGTGACGTCGGGCGCCTGCACGCCGTCGACGACGTCGGAACGTACGGTGATCGCCATGTCGCGGTTGCGCCGCCACATGATCGGCTCCTCATGGGCATATTCGATCTTGGCGATCTGCTGCAGCGGCACGGCAACGCCATTGCGGGAGGTGATGGTGAGATCACCGACGCCGCCGAGGTCGAGGCGCTCGGACGGGATCGCACGGGCGACCACGCCGACCTTCTCGATGCCGTCGCGCACGGTCGTGACCTGCGAGCCCGAGATCAGCATCGCGAGCGCCTGGGACACGTCCTGCGGGGTCAGGCCCATGGCGCGGGCGCGGTCCTGATCGACGACGAGCTTGAGGTAGGGCGACTGCTCGTTCCAGTCGAGCTGGACATCCTTGACGCTCTTGTTCTGCCGCATGACGTCGCGAACCTGGTAGGCGATTTCGCGCACCTTGTTGGCGTCGGGGCCGATCACGCGGAACTGCACCGGGAAACCGACGGGCGGGCCGAAGTTGAAGCGGTCGACGCGGACACGCGCCTCGGACAGCATGCCGTCCGCAACCGCGTTCTCGATCTTGGCCTTGACGCGCTCGCGCCCCTCGACGCCCTTGGCGACGATGACGATCTCGGCAAAGGCCTCGTTCGGCAGCTGCGGATTGAGGCCGAGCCAGAAGCGGGGCGAGCCCTGGCCGACATAGGACGTATAGGTCTCGATATCCTTGTCGTCCTTGAGCAGCGTCTCGGCCTTCTTCACCGCCTTTTCGGTGACGTTGAACGCGGTGCCCTCAGGCAGGCGCAGCTGGAAGAACAGCTCGGGCCGCTCCGACAGCGGGAAGAACTGCTGCTGGACATGGCCGAACCCGACGACCGACGCGATGAAGACGCCGACGGTCGCGACCACCACGGTGATGCGGTGATTGACGCACCATTGCACGATGGCGCGCAGACCCCGATACATGCGGGTCTCATAAACCGCGTGCGGATCGTGGTTGTGATGCGCCTTCATCTCCGGCAGCAGCTTGACGCCGATATAGGGCGTGAAGATCACCGCCACGAACCAGGAGGCGACCAGCGCGATCGCCACGATCCAGAAGATGCTGCCGGCATATTCGCCGACGGCGGAATTGGCAAAGCCGATGGGGAGGAAGCCAGCGGCCGTGACCAGCGTTCCCGTGAGCATCGGAAACGCGGTAGATTCCCAGGCAAAAGACGCCGCGCGCATGCGGTCCCAGCCCTGCTCCATCTTCACCACCATCATCTCGACCGCGATGATGGCGTCGTCGACGAGCAGGCCGAGCGCGATGATCAGCGCACCCAGCGTGATGCGGTGGAGGTCGAGCGACATCATGTTCATGACGACGAAGACGATGCCGAGCACCAACGGCACCGACAGCGCGACCACGATGCCGGTGCGCCAGCCGAGCGCCAGGAATGACACGAACAGCACGATGACGAGGGCTTCCATGAAGGAGTGCACGAACTCGCCGACGGCGTGCTCGACCACCTTGGGCTGGTCGGCAATCAGCTTGACGTCGACGCCCTGCGGCACCGCCTTCATGAACTCGGCCGTCGCCTTCTCGACCTCCTTGCCGAGCTCGAGGATGTTGGCACCCTTGGCGGTGACGACACCGATGCCGATCGCAGCCTTGCCTTCCTGGCGGACGACGAAGCTGGGCGGATCGACATAACCATGGGTGACGGTGGCGATGTCACCGAGGCGGAACACGCGGCCGTTGCTCTCGACCGGCGTCTCGGCGACGGCCTTGGCGCCGTCGAGCGCACCGGTGACGCGCAGCGGCACGCGTTGCGAGGAGGTTTCGACCGTGCCGGCCGGCGTCACGTTGTTCTGCTTGGCGAGCGAATCGAACAGCGCCTGCGGGGTGATGCCGAGGGTGGCGAGCTTGGCGTGGGAGAACTCGACGAAGATGCGCTCATCCTGGTTGCCGTAGACGTCGACCTTGGTCACGCCGGGCACCTTCAGGAGGCGCTGGCGGAATCCTTCCGAGACCTTCTTGAGCTGGGCATAGTCGGCGCCGTCGCCGGTCATCATGTAGAGGATGGAATCGACGTCGGAGAACTCGTCATTGACGACGGGACCGAGGATCCCGGAGGGCAGCTGGCCCTGCACGTCGACCAGCTTCTTGCGCAGAAGATAGAACAGGTAAGGCACGTCCTTCGGCGGCGTGGAGTCGCGGAAGGTGACCTGGAGCGCGGTGAAACCGGGCTTGGAGTAGGTCTGCACCTTCTCGAAATAGGGCAGTTCCTGGATCTTCTTCTCGATGGGATCGGCGACCTGGGCCTGCATCTCCTGCGCGGTCGCGCCCGGCCAGAGCACGGAGACGTTGACCACCTTCACCGTGAAGAACGGATCCTCGGCGCGGCCGAGCTTCTCATAGGAGAAGAAGCCGGCGACACCGAGCACGAGCATCAGGAAGAGAACCAGCGTCGGATGGCTGACGGCCCAGGCCGAAAGGTTGAAGCGCTTCATCGCTCTCTCCGAAAAGACGATCCAATTGCCAAAAAAAGACAGCCACTCTGTTCAGGCCGTCGTCGCGAGGCAGCGAAGCAATCCAGGGGGCTGGGCAGATTCTGGATCGCTTCGCCGCTTCAGCCTCTGCTTAGGGACAAAGGCCGAAACTCACCTCACACGACGTAACTCGACTTCTCTTTGTCATTCCGGGGCGCCTCAGGGCGAACCCGGAATGACGGATCAAAACGACAATGACGAGACGACCCGCACCCTCTGGCCCGGATCGAGCTTCTGCACGCCGAGAGCGACGATCTTGGCGCCCTCTTCCACACCGCTGGTGATGACGACGTCGTTGCTCTCGTAGGACTTCACCGCCACCGGCTTCAGCGTGAGCGCACCGTTGTCGTCGACGACGTAGAAGGAGGGCTTGCCGCCTTCGTTGAACAAGGCCGACAGCGGCAGCCGCGCGACGCGCTCGGTGGCGGCGTCCGACAGCGTCAGCGTCGCGGTCATGCCGAGCGCGACCTTGTCGTCGGCCTCCGGCAGCGAGAACTTTGCAAGATAAGTGCGCGTGGCCGGATCGGCCGTCGGCGCGATCTCGCGCAGCTTGGCCGTATACTTCTTGTCCGGCTCCGACCAAAGAGTGACGCTGGCGACGCCCGACTTGGCGCGTCCGACCAGCGTCTCAGGGATCGCGACGACCGCTTCCTTTTCGGCAAAGCGGGCGACACGGATCGAAGCCTGGCCCGCGGAGACCACCTGGCCGGGCTCGATCAGCGTTGCGGTGACGACGCCTCGGGCGTCGGCAACGAGCGTCGCGTAGGAAAGGGAATTCTTGGTCAGCTCAACCGAGCGGACCGCACGATCGAGGCGCGCGCGGGCCTCATCGGCGGATGCCCGGCTCGAATCCAGCTGCGCGTCGGTGGTCCAGCCCTTGGCCTTCAGATCCTTGGCGCGCTGCTCGGCAGCGGCGGCCTGGGCCAGCACGCCGGTCGCGGCGGTCTGCTCGGCGACGGATTGCTCGGCCTGGAGCTTCAGGTCGATCTCATCGAGCGTGGCAAGGGGCTGGCCGATTTCGACGGTCTGGCCGACTTCCACGAGCCGCTTGGCGACCTTGCCGGCAACGCGGAAGCCCAGATCGCTCTCGATCCGGGGCCTGATGGTGCCGACGAAGCTGCGCTCGGGGGTTTCGGCATCATAATGTGCGGTTGCGACCAGAACCGGCCGCGGCGGCTCGGCTTTCTCGGCGACGGTGTCATTGCACCCGGCAAGGCTAGCCGCCATCAGGGCCAACGACACACCTGCCAACAGCCTGGAATAGCTCGACAAAACCGACCGGACGAACATCGAAGGATACTCCCTGCATCTCGAATGAGAGGAATGTCGACTAATCACTGATAAAAGTCAATAATCGTCAGTCATCAGGAATGCGTGATCGTTAAGGGATGGTGAGGGTCGAGAGGGGTTGTCAGGAAGGTGAAATTTTAGGGCGGGCTGAGGCTCACAGCCCGGGTCCGGCGCCTCAGGCTGAACACCGTAGGGTGGCGCTAGCGCCGTGCCCACGACCTGTTTGGGCCGGAGAGAGGTGGTGGGCACGCTTCCGCTTTGCCCACCCCACGGAACCGTTTGCTCGGCTCTATTCTTTGTGCTCGGCAAACTCGTGCTTGCTGTCATGGCCCCCGACGAACACCAGGATGCCGGCGATCAGGGGCAGCACAGCGAGCACCAGCAGGCCGGTCGAGGTCTGGCCCGTGGCTTCCTTGACCCAGCCGATCAAATAGGGCCCGCCGAAGCCGGCGAGGTTGCCGATCGAGTTGATCAGGGCGATGGCGCCGGCGACCGCGGTGCCGGAGAGCCAGGCGGTTGGCAGGGTCCAGAACACACCGAAGCAGCAGAACACGCCAATCGCGGCGACCGTCAGCACCACCATCGTCATGGTGGGATCGGTGAGGTAGCTGGAGACGGCGAGCGCGACGGCAGTGAGCAGCAACGGCGCGCCGACATGCTTCACGCGTTCGCGCGTCGCATCGGAGTGCCGCGCCCACAGGATCATGGCGATGGTGCCGAACAGATACGGGATCGCGGTGACGAAGCCGGTCTGCGCGTTGGTCAGCCCGAACGCCTTGACGATCTGCGGCAGCCAGAACTGCATGCCGTAGAGCGCGCCGACGAAGCCGAAATAGATCAGGCTGAGCGCGATCACCTTCGGCGATGACAGCGCCTCTCCGAGCGAGAAGTGCTTCACCGCCTGCTTGGCCGCGATTTCCGAATCGAGCTTCGCCTTCAGCCACGCCTTCTGCTCGGCCGACAGCCAATCCGCCTTCTCCGGCTTGTCGGTGAGATAGAACCAGGTGACGATGCCGAGTAGCACGGAAGGGATACCCTCGATGATGAAGAGCCACTGCCAGCCCTTCAGGCCCATCGCACCGTCGAGCCCGAGCAACAGGCCAGAGATCGGCGCACCGATCACGGTCGAGACCGGCACGGCAATGGCAAAGGCCGCCAGGAAGCGGGCGCGATACTCGGCCGGATACCAGTAGGTGAGATAGAGGATGATGCCGGGGAAGAAGCCGGCCTCGGCGACGCCGAGCAGGAAGCGCAGGACGTAGAAGCTCGTGACGCCGCTGACGAGCGCCATCAGGGCCGAGATGATGCCCCAGGTCACCATGATGCGGGCGATCCAGCGGCTGGCGCCGAACTTCTCCAGCGCCAGATTGCTCGGCACCTCGAAGATGAAGTAGCCGAAAAAGAAGATGCCGGCGCCCCAGGAGAAGATCAGCGGCGTGAACTTCAGCTCGGCGTTCATGGTCAGCGCGGCGAAGCCGAGATTGACGCGGTCGAGATAGGAGAAGAAGTAGGCCAGCACCAGGAACGGGATCAGGCGCCAGGAGATGGCGCGGATCGTCGAGGTCTCGATTTCCGACTTGTTAAAGTTCTTGGCGCCACCGGCGGAACCGGCATAGGTCGTGGTCTGGCTCATGGCTTCCCCCAGGGTTGTTGCTTTTATGGGCTGGTTGCGGTTTTCAGCATCGCGGCCAAAGAGTCAATGGAGCGAGCAATGCACGGGACGCAGCCGGATAAACCTGTTGCGCTGTTACGGACATCGCTGATCCGCGCCGCCCTCGCGCTCGCGGTGATCATCTGCGGGCTGTCGCTGCGCTGGTACGGCTTTCCGCTCGGCCTGCCCGCCTTCGTCGTGAAATACAGCGGCTCGCTGTTGTGGGCGACGATGGTGTTTCTGCTGGTCGGGGTTCTGCTGCCGCGGCTCACCCGGACGCAGATTGCGGCCATCGCGGCGATGATCGCGGTCGTCGTGGAATTTTCCCGACTGGTGCATACGCCATGGCTCGATGCGTTCCGGCTGACGACGGCCGGCGCACTGCTGCTCGGGCGCATCTTCTCGCTGTGGAATCTGGTGGCGTATGCGGTTGGGATTGCGTTCGGCGTCTGGATCGATCGGCCGGTTCAGCTGCGTAGGGTGGGTTAGCCGAAGGCGTAACCCACCACTGTTTGTATCCGCGGAAACCGAAGTGGTGGATTGCGCTTCGCTAATCCACCCTACGAGACCGACAACATGGTGGCCAGCTTCACTCCGCCAATTGAAACCGCTCGAAGCGATCGAGCTCCTCTTCGATCTTTTGCTTGAGCTCCTTGCGCCCCGCCGTCTTCTTGCCCTGCCCGACCCAGGTCCATTTCTGCATCAGCAGCTTCTTCGCCTGCCGGTCGGTCTTCAGATCGAGCGCGGCGACGATCTCGTCGCCGACCAGCACCGGCAGCGCAAAATAGCCGAGCTTGCGTTTGGCCTTCGGCACATAGGCCTCGAACAGGTGGTTGTAGCCGAAGATGAGACTGGTGCGCTTGCGCTGGATGACCAGAGGATCGAACGGCGAGAGGATGTGGACGAGATCAGGCGAGACCGCCTCGCCGTTCACCTCGAGCGCGGCCGGCGCGGCCCAATGCTCCTGCTTGCCGGCGCCGTCGATCGCAACAGGCACGAGCTCGCCGCGGCGGACACGCGAGGCGATAAGGACGGCCACCGCCTTCTTGCGCGGCGCGTCGAGGTGGCAGATCGAATCCAGACTCACTACGCCCTGCGACCGCAGCGCGCGATCGAGCAGATAGGTCGTTATGTCTTTCGACGACGCCGGCCTCGGCAGTGTGTCCCAGCCGAAGTGCCGCGTCATCAGCTCATAGGTCTTGAGCATGCCCTGCCGCTCGCTGATGGTCACGGCGCCGGTATAGAAGGCGAGCTGCAACGCCCGCTTCGAAGGCTTGCGGCTCTGCCACAGATGCTCCTTCTCGGTGAGCACGTCATCCTCGATGTCGCGGATCGTCAGCGGCCCGGCGCGCACCAGCCGCATCACCTTGCGCGTGTCGGCAGGCTTCACCGAGGCGAACCATTTGTGCCCTTCGCGGCGGTGCTCGCGCATCGCCGGCAGGAAGAAGCGGAAGTCGCCGGCGGGTACGTAGGAGAGCGCGTGCGTCCAATACTCGAACACGCTTCTGTCGACGCTCTGGGCGTGGCGCAAATCGGCGCGCCGGTAGGACGGGATGCGGCTGAACAGGATGTGGTGATGGCAGCGCTCAATCACGTTGATGGTGTCGATCTGCACATAGCCGAGATGAGCGACCGCGTCCGCGACGGCCTGAGCTCCGTCGCCGAACGGGGCGCGCTCGTCCAGCCGCTGGGCATGCAGCCAGATCTGCCGGGCCTGTGTCGTGGTGAGGTGGAGCGGTTTGGGCGCGCGTGACATTGCGGGGAGGAATGTAGCGGGATTCGCGCCAAGAAAAAGAAGAAGAAAAAGAAGACCTCGAGGCAGCAGTCAAAAAAACCGCGCTGCCATCTGCTGACAGCGCGGCCGGATGCGGGGCGCCTCCCGCCTACTTCATCGTCATCGCCTTCTGCGACTTCATGTAGTGCATGCAGGCGCTCTTCATCTTGCCGTTGCTCATGTCCGTGTTGGCCATGGCCATTTCCTTGTTCGCCGCCATCTTGGCCGGCGTGTCGGGCGTACCGCCCATCATGGCTGCTGACTTCATCATGTTGTCCTTGGTGCACGCCATCATCGCGGCGGACGCGGGGGACAGCGAAAGGGTGAACGCGACAAAGGCTGCAGACGTGAGCAAGATCTTCATGGAAAAGTCTCCTCCGTAAAACAAAACCGGCGTCATGCCGGCCTTCGCAATTACGTATTCTCTCGCGCTGACGTTTCGCGGAGAAGACAATTTTCTTGCTGCGATGCGAAGGCGGAGGGCCTAGCGGCCATCCTTCGGGGTCTTGGGCCGGTCCCCGAGGCTTCCGGTAGCGACATCCGGCTCGCACAGGGCCTTGCCGCGCCCCTCCGCCTGGCAGCGATAGACGCTGCCGGTGAGGCGGTCGACCAGCCACACGTTCTCGTCGGTCGGCGCTCCAAGTCCGACATAGCGGGAAGTCAGCCCCGTGATCAGCGTCGACAGCAGGATAGCCACCGCGATCATGGCCGCACCGATATAGATGGGCATCGAGCTCAGGGACACTGTCCGATCCGGCGGGCCGCTGCGATTGAAGTAGTCACGCTGATAGTCACTTGGCCTCGGCACGGGACGGAACTCGGCTCCTTCATTCGGCAATTGGCGGGGACAACGTCCTGCTAGGCGCGCATCTTGCCGATTTGTTGTTCACGGCCGGGCTGCGCGGCGACGGCTTTGCGACGATCGGTGTGCAGAGGTTTCCGCCGCCGAGTCTGCCGTCCCTCGCCAGCGCCGGAACCCTTGGTCAGCCACATCCGCGGCAAGGAGGGGAATGAGCCTGCTCGCAAGGTGATTTCAATCACACCGGGGATTGCCGCTGCTTGAACCCACGCCGCGGAGCGTGCGACGACTGCTATTGGTCCGATTGGCCCTGTCCCCGGGGCCATCGCGAATCGCGCCGGTCCGATGCCCGAAACGCCCGGGAATGCGCCAGGATGGGGCCGGAACCGGCTGTGGCCACCGTGACCAAGATCACATCGGGACCTTTGAACCTGCCCTATGCTCGCAGCATCAAATCGCTATCAGGCGTAACAGCGAGGATACGACAATGACCCGTTTTGATAAGCTCTTTGGACTGAAGGCGATAACTCTCTCCGCCGCGCTGTCGATGACGGCGGGCCTGGCTGTGGCCGGTGACAACAATGTCTCCACGGGCCAGATCCTGGATGCCCTGAAGCCGAAGCCGGCGACCCGTGGCCTGTCCGCCGGTCCGCAGGCCGATCCGGCGGCGCAGGCCAAGGAATCGACATTCCTGAACACCGTGCGCAACCGCTCGACCCGTTCGCTCTCGACGGGTGAGCGCGAGCAGATTGCCGAACTCGCCGCGACCAAGCCGAAGATCGATCTGGAAATCCAGTTCGACTACAACTCGGCCGACATCGCCAAGACCTCGATGACCTCGGTGCAGGCGCTCGGCAAGGCGCTGTCCGATCCGGCGCTGAAGGGCTCGACCTTCGTGGTCGCCGGCCACACGGATGCGACCGGCGGCGAAGAGTACAATCAAGGTCTCTCCGAACGGCGCGCCGACACCATCAAGAAGTACCTGGTGCAGAATTACGGCCTCAACGGCACCGATCTGGTCACCGTCGGCTACGGCGAGACCAAGCTGAAGGACACAGCCAACGGGGCCGACCCGGTCAACCGCCGCGTCCAGGTCGTGAACATGGACACCAAGACCGCGTCGAAGTGATCTCGATTTGATCGCTACCGAAGACACGCCGCCTGCCGCCCCGGCAGGCGGCGATATCATATCCAGCTCTGGAACAGCATCAGCCGGCCAAAGCTCCGCATCGACGTGCCGATGAAGGCCGCAGAGACCGGCAGCATGACCGCAAAGCCGATCGCGGCGACACCGACATAGGCCCACAGCAGCCAGCGCGGCAGGCCGTCCCGGCGCAGCACATAGACCAGCGCGAGCGACGCCGCGGTGGCGGCCGGCAGATAGTAGTAGATGAACCCGAGCGTGCGCGGCAGCAATGCCCAGGCGAGCCAGGGACCGAAATAGAACGTCGCGATCAGGAATGCATCCCACCGGCGCAGCACGATGAAATCGCGCAGCACGAGCGCGAGTGCGAGCAAGGCCGGCCACAACACCAGGGGATTGCCGAGGAAGACGATTGCGGAGACGTTGTCCTCCCCCGTCTTGTCGAACAGGAACCACACCGGGCGCGCGAGCAGCGGCCAGGATGGCCACGCGCTCATATAGGTGTGTCCGGCGATCGCGGTGGTGGTGTTGTCGGCAAAGATCCGGCGCTGCGCCTCGATCAGATCCGGCAACGACACGCCGTAGAGCGGAACGAAAGCCGCAAGATACGTCATCGCCGGGAGGATGGCGAAGCAGAGCGCGACATGATGCAGCCTGAGGTCGGGCCAGAGGTCCGGCCGGTACCAGTCGTCCGGCTTCGCGTCGGCGAACAGCGTGCGCCAGCCCTGCATCAGGCGGATCACCGCAACGATGACGATGCAGACGCCGAGTGGAAACAGGCCACTCCATTTGCAGGAAGCGGCCAGGCCGAACAAACTGCCGGCAAGCGCGAACAGCGCCTGCGGCCGCTCTCGTCGAAAACCATGCATGAAGGCGGCGGTCGCGAGCAGACCGAAGCCGAGCGCAAAGATGTCGAGCATGGCGATGCGCGCCTGCACGTAGAGCATCTGGTTCAGGGCGGTGATCAGCGCCGCGGCGATCGCGGGCCCTTGCGCGGAGAACAGCGCGAGGCCGCACAGATAGATTGCGACGATCGCCAATGCGCCGAACAATGTCGCAGGATAACGCCAGCCGAGCGCGTTGTCGCCGAAGGTCGCGATCGAGGCCGCGATCAGCTCCTTGCCGAGCGGTGGATGCATCGGATTGAGCATCGGCTGCGACATCGCCGGTGCCAGCATCTGCCGCGCCGCCGGCACGTAGTGCACCTCGTCGAAGACGAACTTCTCCGGCGTCGTCAGTCCGATCAGCAGCGCGAGATGGGCAGCTAGGAAAATAGCGACAGCAACCACTGCGCTTCGCGACAATCTCGGAACTGCGGACCGTTCGAGCGGCTGCTGTGGGGATGTTTTGCGTGGCAAATTTGCGTCACCGCGGACAAAAATAAGGATCGCGGTTTTCATTGAACGCATTCCGCCGCGGCTGTCACTAAGCATAACGCACGTCCGCGCCGCTTGTGATAATTTCGCCACATCAGAAGCGCGCGCGATCCGGTACGATCAGGGGCACATCGATCGGTTGTGAAATGAATTTGCGTTTCTGGCTTTTCTTCACCCTGTTGTCGGCCGCACTGTGCGCGGCGCCTGCTGCGCTGGCGCAGACGCGCGTCGGCGAAGCCGTCGTGATCCAGAACGAAGTGGTGCGCGTGGCCGCGGCCACCACGCCGATCAGTGTCGGCGACAGCATGCTGCGCGACGAGACCGTGCGCACCGGCGCCGACAGCGCCGCGCGCTTCGTCATGGCCGACAGCACCAATTTGTCGCTGGGCCCCAGCGCCACGCTCAAGCTCGACCGCACCGTCTTCAACGACGAGCACAGCTATCGCGATGTCGCGATCCGCATGACCACGGGCGCATTCCGTTTCGTCACCGGACATTCCGAGAAGACCGCCTACAAGATCACGACGCCGCTTGCGACCATCGGCGTGCGCGGCACCACGCTCGACATCCTCTCGCAGCGGGGACGCTCCGTCGTCGTGCTTCAGGACGGCGCGGCCAGCGTCTGCACGACGAATTCGAAATGCGTGCAGCTCACCCAGCCGGGCGACACCGCAATCATCACATCGACCGGCGGCAAGGTCTCGATCACCAAGACCAACACGCCGCCCTGGACCTTCGCCGCCAACTGCGCCGCAAGTGCCGGGCTGTGCGCAGTGAACCAATATGCCGGCGCCTCGCCGACCATCACGCCGGCCGTCCAGGACGACGGCATGCTGTGCGGGCGCTGACGATGGCGAAATTCAACTTTCGGCTCTTCGCCCTCACCGGCCTGCTGACCGCGGCCGCTGCGCTGGCATTTGTCGCGCTCGACATTCGTCCCGCCGCAGCTCAAGCGACCTGCGAAATCGGATGCGGCGAGCCGACGCCCTACCCGACCTATTCACCGTCTCCGACGCCGACATATTCTCCGTCGCCCTCACCCTCCCCTTCGCCGAGCCCCTATCCTTCCCCATCGCCGAGTCCATATCCGTCACCGAGCCCGACACCGACCGGGGCCGATTCCAGCGGCAATTCGACCGGCGGCCTCGCGGGCCAGCGCTTCAACCAGATGATCACCAACCGGGTGCTCGGCACGGTCCTGCTCGGCGTCAACGAGCAGGTCAATTGCAGCGACTGCATCAGCGCGTTCGGCTCGGCCGGCTCGTTCTCGGCCGGCATCCACGGCCGCAAGGAGCTCACCAACAATCTGTCGCTGCTCGCCGGCATCGCCTACACGCACTACAACGAGGGCGGCTACAAGATCACGAGCGCGCCGATCGGCGCCTTCGCGCTGCGCTACGACTTCACCGACTGGGGATCGTCACGTCCGTTCTTCGACGTCGGAACGATCCTGACGCCGTGGGAGAAGGCGCGCTACACCCGCAGCTACAACACCAGCCTCGGCCCGGTGAGCGTGACGAGCTCGACCAACGCCTCGAACTACGCGGTCTACGGCCGCGCCGGCTGGATGAGCCGCGTGTCGCCGCGCGACGAGGTCGCAGCTTCGATCGAGGTCTGGCAGCTCTGGCAGCGCGTGTCCGGCTATAGCGACAATGCGGTGGCCTTCAACCCGTTCGACGCCACCATCGCGACCGGCACCGACCGTACCAGCCTGGTCAAGATCGGCGGCCAGTGGACGCATCTGTTCGGCAACAACGTCGAGACCAACATCAATGGCGGCTGGGTGCAGTCGTTTGCGAGCCACAGCGGCATCGTCGCCACCGTGACCGGCGACGGCGTGGTGGTGCCGACCATGGGCAACCAGGGCTGGTTCGAATATGGCGGCCGGCTCGGTTTCCGCGTGCAGAAGGGCTGGGTCGTGGATCTTTTCGCCAACGGCACGCTGGGTCCGCAGCCGGTCGGCAACACCATCCACGGCGGCGTGGGGCTACGGATAAATTACTGAGGCAGCTCTTCGGTGGGCAAAGCGAAGCGTGCCCACCACTCTCTCAACTGGAGACGGATCGTGGGCACGACGCAAGAGCGCCTTTGCCCACCCTACGGCACCTGTGTCGTCGTCACGCCGCCGACTTGCCCTCGAACGCGCGGCGCAGCTCGGCGACATCCAGCTTCACCATCTTCATCATCGCCTGCATCGCGCGCGCGGCCGCTGCCCTGTCCGGGCTCGACAGGAATTCGAACATCACCTTCGGCACGACCTGCCAGGCCACGCCCCAGCGATCCCGGAGCCAGCCGCACTGCTCCTCTTTGCCGCCATGGGCGAGGAACGCATTCCAGACGCTGTCGACCTGGGCCTGGTCATCACAATGGATCATCAGCGAAATGGCGTGGGTATATTCCATCTTCATCCCGCCGTTGAGCGCGACCAGCGGCTGACCGGCGACCGTGAACTCGACGACGAGCACGGAGCCTTCCTTGCCGGAGGGGCCGTCCGAAACATTGCGCTGAACGTGCGTGATCGCCGAATTCGGCACGAGCGAGACATAGAACTTCGCGGCTTCCTCGGCATCGCCGTTGAACCACATGCAGGGTACGACCTTGGACATCGTGAATGTTCCTCGTTGGCTTAGCGTTCGACGGGCTGCGATCAGGCATTCGCCATGGCGGGCTGCGGAGGGACAGCCGCCATGTCCAGCCAGTTCACACCCCACATGTGACCATCCGGATCCTCGAAGCTGCGGCCGTACATGAAGCTGTATTCGTCCTTCGGGCTGGGATCGGCCACCCCGCCTGCCGCCTCTGCCTTGCCGACAATCGCGTCGACCTCGTTGCGGGTGTCGGCGGACAGGCAGAACAGCGCCTGGTTCGAGGTCCTGGCATCTGCGATCGGCTTTGGCGTGAACTGGCGGAATTTGTCGTGGGTCGCCAGCATCACGTAGATGGCCTCGGAAAAGACCATGCAGCTCGCCGTGTCGTCGCTGAATTGCGGGTTCCGGGTCGCGCCGACCGCCTCATAGAAGGCGGTCGCACGTTTGAGGTCGGTCACGGGAAGATTGAGGAAGATCATCCTGGGCATCGGAAGCTCCTTGGGCGGGTTCTGCCCAAGGACGGATCGCCAGGGGGCCACCCGACACAGCTTCCGAATATTTTTTAACCCCCGGAGACGATCGCGCCTCCCATCGCGGGGCGGTCTTACTTCTTCTCGTTCGGATCCCGGTGGATGGGGTCGACCCACAGCACGGTCTCGGGCTTCTCGACCGGCTCGATGTCGAGGTTGATCGCCACCGCCTCGCCGTCGCTGCGCACCAGCACGCATTCCAGCACCTCGTCCGGGCTGGCGTTGATCTCCTGATGCGGCACGTAAGGCGGGACGAAAATGAAATCGCCGGGGCCCGCCTCCGCGGTGAATTGCAGGCTCTCGCCCCAGCGCATCCGCGCCTTGCCCTTCACCACGTAGATGACGCTTTCGAGGTGGCCGTGGTGGTGTGCACCAGTCTTGGCATCCGGCTTGATGCTGACGGTGCCCGCCCACAATTTCTGGGCGCCGACGCGCGCGAAATTGATCGCGGCCGCGCGGTCCATGCCCGCCGTCGACGGCACGTTGGTATCGAGCTGGTTGCCGGGAATGACGCGCACGCCGTCATGTTTCCAGCGATCGTCGTGATCGTGGTCATGGTGGGAATGCGAATGGTCATGGCCGGTCATGGGACTTGCTTTCTGTTGGTTCCGTGCGCGGCAACCTAACCCGAAGCCGCACTCGCGAGCCATGCCAAAATCGGAACCCTCGTAGCTGCGGGACGTTGCCTTTGCGAGCAAAATGGAAGGAGAGTTTCATGGGTAGCACGACCGACAAGATCAAGGGTAACGCCAACGAGGCGATCGGCAAGGCCAAGCAGGGCATCGGTGAAGCCACCGGTTCCGAACGCATGAAGGGCGAAGGCGTGGTCCAGGAAGTGAAGGGCAAGGGCCAGCAGGCCATGGGCGATGCCAAGGACGCCGCAAAGGACGCGATCGATCGCGCAGCGGCAGGGGCAAAGCGCGCGACGGAATAGCGCACGCAGGACTGAACGCGAAAAGACCGGCCTTTTGGCCGGTCCTTTTGTTCGTATCGATTATCTCCGACATGGCCGGGCTTGACCCGGCCATCCAAGTCTTAGCAGCACGAAGAAAGAACGTGGATGCCCGCGACAAGCGCGGGCATGACGACGTGGAGACGTCAGTTATTTCACCGCAAGCAATTCCACGTCGAACATCAGCGTCGCATTCGGCGGGATCACGCCGCCGGCGCCGCGGGCGCCGTAGCCGAGCTGCGGCGGGATGATCAGCGTGCGCTTGCCGCCGACCTTCATCGAGGCGACGCCCTCGTCCCAACCGGCGATGACACGGCCCTTGCCGATCGGGAATTCGAACGGCTCCTTGCGATCGACCGAGCTATCGAATTTTTTGCCCTTCTGACCGTTCTCGTAGAGCCAGCCGGTATAGTGCATCACGCAGATCTGGCCGGGCTGCGGCGAGGCACCGGTGCCGACGGTGGAATCGATGATCTGCAAGCCTGAAGCTGTGGTCATGGTCTTTCCTGCGGTCTGGGCCGAGGCCGTGGTGGAAACGAAATGCGACACGCCTGCGATCACCGTGATCGCGAGTGCCGACATCAGGGTGAGGAGCGCGCGCTGGAAACGCTGCATAAGGCACCTTCCGTTTGAGGCGGAAGGTGTCTAGCGCAACGCGGGTGCGGTTTCCACCCCTCACACCTCGATATTTTCCAGCCGAACCGGGAGCGTGCGGATGCGCTGACCGGTGGCATGGTGGATCGCGTTGCAGATCGCGGCATTGGTGCCGACATTGGCGAGCTCGCCGAGGCCCTTCACGCCGACGGGATTGATGCGGTCATCCTGCTCGGAGAGCAAAATGACCTCTACGCCGGCGACGTCCGCATTCACGGGCACGAGGTAGTCGGCAAGATTGTCGTTGACGTAGCGCGCATTGCGCTCGTCGATTTCGGTGGCCTCCAGCAATGCCGACGACATGCCCCAGATCAGTCCGCCCATCAGCTGGCTGCGCGCCGTGCGCGGATTCATGATCCTGCCCGCCGCAAACGCACCGACGAGGCGAGGACAGCGGATTTCGTGGGTGAAGCGATTGACACGGACCTCGACGAACTCGGCGCCGAATGCGTAGGCGATCTGGTCTTTCATGGCGTGACCACCAACGAGCCGCACCTGCCCGTTGTGCATGGCGCGGAAGGAATCCAGCGGCGCGCCTTCCGGCTTCCACTCGCCATATTCCTCGACGACGCCGACACCGAGCGCATCAAAGGCCTTCTCGATATCGAGCGGACGATCGCCCTTCGCCGCTTGCGTGGCCGGTGTCTGGCCGAGACCCACGGTCTCCTTGGCCCGGTCGGTCAGGCTTTGAGCCGGCATCGCGGCCTTGAATAGGCGCTGGCGAATCTGGTCGCACACCATCATCACCGCCGAGCAGGTGCTCGCGGTCGAGTTCGAGCCGCCGGCAACCGGCGCCGGTGGCAGATCGCTGTCACCCATGAAGACGGCGACTTTCTCGAGGGGCACGCCGAGGCGCTCGGCCGCGGTCTGGGCGATGACCGTATAGGCACCGGTGCCGATCTCGTGGCCGGCGATCTCGACCCGGGTCCGGCCGTCGCGCTGTAGGCGCACGCGCGCGGCCGACGGCCCCATCTGCGTCGGATAGCAGGTCGCGGCACAGCCATAGCCGATCAGCCAGTCGCCGTCCGACATCGATTTCGGCTGCGGCGAGCGCTGCGCCCAGCCGAAGGCCTTGGCGGCCTCGTCGAAGCACGCCATCAGCGAGCGCGAGGTGTAGGGCTTGCCACCGATCGGCTCGTTGGTGGTGTCGTTGATGCGCCGAAGCTCGACCGGATCCATGTTCAGCTTGACCGCGAGCTCGTCCATCGCGCTCTCCAGCGCAAACAGATACGGCACCTCCGGCGGCGAGCGCATGAAGCCCGGCGTGTTGCGGTCGGCACGCACGATCGACACCAGGCTGTCGACGTTCGGGCAGGCATAGAGCCGCGTCGTCGTCTTGGTGCCGCCGACGCAATAGGCGTCGGCGCGCGAGGAGACCTCGGCGCCCTCATGCCTCAAAGCCAGCAGCTTGCCGTCCCGGTTTGCGCCAAGCTTGATCTCCTGGCGCGTCTCGGCACGGTGGGTCGTAATGGTGAAACCCTGATCGCGGGTCGGGACCAGCTTGATCGGGCGGCCCAGGCGTTTGGCGATGCCGGCGATGATGGCGGTCCGCGGCGTCATCGAGCCGCGCGAACCAAAGCCGCCGCCGACATAGGGATTGACCACGCGTACCTTGTCGGCGTCGATACCGAGCTGCTCGGCGACGCCATTCTTCAAGCCATAGACGAATTGGCTGCCTTCGTAGATCACGAGATTGTCGCCCATCCAGACGCAGCTCGTCGAAAACAGCTCCATCGGATTGTGGTGCTGCGTCGGCGTGTCATAGGCGGCGGTGAGCTTGACCTCGGCCGCATCGAACGCCTTGGCGAAATCGCCGACCGCAGGATCTTCCTTGAACTGCGCGTTCTGGCCCTTAGCGGCGGCCGTGGTCGTTCCCGGCGAGTCGAAGCTCGCGCTGGGCGCGGTGGCGGTGTAGCTGACCTTGACACGATTGGCGGCCTCGCGCGCGGCCTCGTAACTCTCCGCAACAACGACAGCGATGATCTCGCCGTCATGCGCGATCTCGGCCGACTTCAGCGGCTGGATCGTGGTCCCGGCATAGCCGCCATTGCTGAACAGCTTCGACTCCTTCAGCTTCGGGGCGTTCTCGTGCGTGACGATCTCGATTACGCCGCGGACGCCCTTGGCTTCATCGAGATCGAAACGGTTGATGCGGCCCTTGGCAATCGCACTGGTGACCAGGAATGCGTAGGCCGGATTGTCCAGCGGCATGTCGGAGGCGTAGGTCGCCCGCCCCGTGACCTTTGCAGCCGCATCATAGCGCGGCACGGGCTGGCCCATATTCGCCTTGGGCGAGGGAGCTGCAGCGGTCATGATCAGATCTCCATCGTTACGGCCTGCTGGAGCGCGCGCGCCACCACGCGCTTGCCGAGCGCGATCTTGAAGCTGTTGTGCCGGCGGCCGCGGGCGTCTGCAAAAGCGGCATCAGCGACGCGCTGCGCCAGAGCTTCGTCGAACTTTTGTCCCTTCAGCAGCGCCTCCGCCTCGCGCGCCCGCCAAGGCATGGTGGCGACGCCGCCGAGCCCGACGCGCGCATCCCGGATCGTGCCGTCCTGCACGTCGAGCGCGATCGCAGCCGAGGACAGTGCGAACTCGTAGGATTGCCGGTCGCGCGCCTTGAGATACACCGAGCGCGGCCAGCGTCCCTGGATCGAGAAGGCCGAAATCAGCTCGCCGGGCTGAAGCGTGGTCTCGATGTCGGGGGAGTTCCCCGGCGCCTTGTGCAACTCCGCGAACGGCATCGTGCGCGTGCCCGCCTTGCCGGTGATTTCGACCACCGCATCGAGGGCGATCAACGCCTGCGCGAAATCGCCGGGATAGGTCGCAATGCACTGATCGGACGTGCCGAGCACGGCATGCATGCGGTTGACGCCGTCCATGGCGGCGCAGCCTGAGCCGGGATTGCGCTTGTTGCAATTCTCGTAGGAGACGTCGCGGAAATAACTGCAGCGCGTCCGCTGCATCACGTTGCCGCCGAGCGTCGCCATGTTGCGCAGCTGGGCGCTGGCTGCGAGCTTCAGGGAATTCGCGATCACCGGATAATTGCGCTGGATCTCGCCATGGGCGGCCACATCGGACATCTTTGCGAGCGCGCCGAGGCGTAATCCGTCATCCCTAGGCTCGATTGCCGACCAGGCCTGCGCCAGCGGATTGATATCGACGATCGCGGCGGGCCGCATCACGTCGAGCTTCATCAGATCGATCAGCGTGGTGCCGCCGGCAAGCGGCTGGGCTGTCGCCTGCGTCAACGGATTATTGGCTGTTGCCGCGGCGGCGCTCAGCGCCTGCACGGCCATGTCAGGGTCTGTTGCCCGCTGAAACGAAAAAGGTCGCATGCGCCTAGCCTTTCATGATCTCGGGCGCGGCCTGCTTCACGGCCGCGACGATGTTGGGATAGGCCGCGCAACGGCAGATGTTGCCGCTCATATATTCGCGGATGTCGGCCTCGCTCCCGGCATGTCCCTCCTTGACGCAGGCCACGGCGGACATGATCTGGCCGGGCGTGCAATAGCCGCACTGGAACGCATCGTTGTCGACAAAGGCCTGCTGCATCGGGTGCAGGCGATCGTCGGTCGCCAGCCCCTCGATCGTCGTGATCTCCTGCCCTTCCGCCGCGAGCGCGAGCGTCAGGCATGACACCACCCGCCGATCGTCGATCAGCACCGTGCAGGCGCCGCACTGGCCGTGGTCGCAGCCTTTCTTGCTGCCGGTGAGCTTGAGGTGATCGCGCAGCGCATCGAGCACCGTGGTGCGCGCGTCGATGCGCAGGCGCTTGTCCTTCCCGTTGACGCGCAGCGTGACGTCGACGGGAAGTGAGGGGTCCTGTGCAGCTGGGGCTTTGGCTTCCTCTGTGGCCGCGCGCGCTGTGATCGGGACGAGCGCACTGCCAGCCGCGCCGACCATGAAGGCGCGCCGATCGAATGTTGATTGTTTGGAACCTGATGTGTCGGACATCGACGCCTCCGCCGCTTATCTGCAAAGCAGCGCACGCCTGCACCGCTCATCGCCCCTTAACCGGAAGCAATGAACTCTGTTCCGAACGAGAAAGGGCGACGCAGCAAATGCCGCGTCGCCCTTCGTCAACTTTTCCTGATCTTGCGCGCGGAACCCCGCGCGGCTTGCGCGCGGAACCCCGCGCGGCTTCACTCAATAGCCGAGCGCGCAGCCGTCCTTGCGCGGATCGGAGCCGCCGGTGAGCGTGCCCTTGTCCCAGTCGATCCAGATCGCCTGCGCGCCGCCGAGCGGGCCGACCACGCTGGTGGTCTTGTGGCCGAGCTTCTTCAGGCCCTCGACGATCGCAGCCGGCACGCTGTCCTCGAGCTGATACTGGCCCTCGTAGTGCAGGCCGCGCGGCATGTCGATCGCCTCCTGCACGTCGCAGCCATAGTCGAGGATATTGGTCACGACGTGGGTCTGGCCGACCGGCTGGTACTGCCCGCCCATCACTGCGAACGGCATCACCGAGCGGCCGCCCTTGGTGAGCAGGCTCGGCATGATCGTGTGCAGCGGCCGCTTGCCGCCGGCGATGCAATTGGGATGGCCCGGCTGGATGCGGAAGCCGCCGGCGCGGTTCTGGAACAGGACGCCGGTCTTGTTCGAGACGATCGCCGAGCCGAAGGAATGCGCGATCGAATTGATGAACGAGCAGACGTTGCGGTCCTTGTCGACGACGGTGATGTAGATCGTCGACGGATTCATCGGCGGTGCGACGTTCGGCAGGTCCAGCATGCCGTCCATGCGGATCTTGGCGATGTGCTCGTCGCAGAATTCCTTGGCGAGGATCTTGGCGACCTCGACCTGCATGTGGTCGGGATCGGCGACGTGGAGCTCGCGGTGCATGTAGGCGATACGCGCGGCTTCGGCTTCGAGATGGAAGCGCTCGATGCTGAGCGGCGCGTATTTCGTCAGGTCGAACCGCGACAGGATGTTCAGCATCAGCAGCATGGTGAGGCCGGGTCCGTTCGGCGGGCACTGCCAGACGTCGTAGCCCTTGTACATGGTGCCGATCGGCGTCGTCGTCTCGGTGGTGTGCGCGGCGAAATCGTCGAGCGTGTGCAGGCCGCCGATGCCCCTGAGGGTCTCGACCATGTCTTCGGCGATCGGGCCCTTGTAGAAGGCGTCGCGGCCGTCCTTGGCGATCGCGCGCAGCGTCTTGCCGAGCTCGGCCTGGCGGATGACGTCGCCGGCCACCGGCGGCTTATCCCCCGGCAACAGGTAACGCACGGTGTTGGTGCCGCCCTTCAGCTTCTCGAACTGGTTCTTCCAGTCGAAGGCGATGCGGGGGGCGACGACGTAGCCTTCCTCGGCCGCCTTGATCGCGGGCTGGAGCAGCCGATCGAAGCCAAACTTGCCATGGTCGCGCAAGACGGTCGCGAACGCATCGATCACGCCGGGGATCGAGACCGCATGCGCCGAGGTCAGCGGCACCGAGTTGATCTTGCGCTCCAGGTACCAGTCGGCGTTCGCCGCCTTCGGGGCACGGCCGGAGCCGTTATAGGCGATGATCTTGCCCTCGCCGCGCGGCTGGATCAGCGCAAAGCAGTCGCCGCCGATGCCGGTCGATTGCGGCTCGATCACGCCAAGCAGGGCCGAACCCGCAACCGCCGCGTCCACCGCAGTGCCCCCTTCGCGCAATACCTCGATCGCGGCGAGCGAGGCCAGCGGATGCGAGGTCGCCACCATCGCGTTGGTGGCGTGGACCGTGGACCTGCCTGGGAAATGAAAGTTTCTCATCGAATTCTTGCTCTCTTGGGCCCGTGGCGCGGATGGCGCGCCATCTCGGAAAAACCGGGGTTACATGACACATTCCGGCCCGCTGGGGCAATGCTGGCATACCAGGGAAATGGCTGCCATCCGCTGAGCGAATAGACCTTTCGAGGCCGGCGGCCATGCGGGTTTTCCGGGCGGCAGCCGCCTGCTAAACGAGCCGCCATGTCTGATCCGCATTCGACTATCAAGGTCGCCGCCTTCTACCAATTCGCGGCCCTCCCCGATTACCGCGAGCTGCGCGAGCCGCTGCGCGCGTTCTGCGCCGGCCTTAAGCTGAAGGGCAGCGTGCTGCTGGCGCAGGAGGGCATCAACGGCACGCTCGCCGGTGCGCCGGAGGCAATCGATGCCCTTGCCTACGAGCTCGCTCACGGCGACATGTTCGGCGGCAGGCTGAACAATCTCGAACTGAAATTCTCGGCCGCCGAAGCGATGCCGTTCGGGCGGCTCAAGGTGCGGCTGAAGAAGGAGATTGTCACGCTTGGCGATACGGCTGCCGATCCGACCCGCCAGGTCGGCACCTATGTCGATGCGAGCGAATGGAACGCGCTGATCTCCGCGCCCGACATGCTGCTGCTCGACACCCGCAACGCCTTCGAGGTGGCGATGGGAACGTTCGAGGGCGCCGTCGATCCCGGCATCAGGAGCTTTGGCCAGTTCAAGGATTTCGCCGCCGTCGAGCTTGATCCGGCAAAGCACCGCAGGATCGCGATGTTCTGCACCGGCGGCATCCGCTGCGAGAAGGCGAGTGCGCATCTGCTCGCGCGTGGCTTTGCCGAGGTCTATCACCTCAAAGGCGGCATCCTCAAATATCTGGAAGAGGTGCCGGAGGCGCAGAGCCGCTGGCGTGGGGAGTGCTTCGTGTTCGATGAGCGCGTCGCGCTCGGCCATGGTTTGCAAGAATCCGGCTTGCAAGAATCCGGTTTGCGCGAACGGGACAAGGGACACGGCCGTGACGAATGAGATCAAGGCGCTCGCCGAGCGCATCGACACGCTGGAAACGCGCCTCGCCTACCAGGACGACACGATCGAGACGTTGAACCAGACCATCACAGCGCAGTGGAAGCAGATCGATCTGCTGACGCGGAAGATCGCAGAGCTCGGCGAGCGGCTGCAGGAAGCCGAGGCCAATGCGCCGGGGCCGACCAACGAGCCTCCGCCGCATTATTGAGCCGTCTTACTGGCCGGACGCCTTGGGCAGCAGGTTCATGAGCTCGCCGGACATCACCAGGCGGTCGCGGCCTGCATCCTTGGCGGCGTAGAGCGCCCGGTCGGCAGCCTCAACCAGCGAGGCCACGCCCGCCGTGCGCTCCAGCGCCGGCCGACAGGTCGCACCGCCGACCGAGGCGGTGACGCATCCGGATTCCAGATTGGTGGCATGAACGAGGCCGGCCTCGTGGATCGCACTGCGGATCCGTTCGCCGAAAAGGGCGCAGCCGACGGCATCGGTGTTGGGCAGCAGCATGGCGAACTCCTCGCCGCCATAGCGCGCCGCCAGATCGCCGGCGCGTTGGGTCTCGGCCGCGATGATCTTTGCGACCAGACGCAGGCAGGCATCGCCCGCCGGATGGCCGTATTCGTCGTTATAGGCCTTGAAGTGATCCACATCGATCATCAGCAAAGCAAGGCTGGAGCGGTCGCGATAGGCGCGCGCCCATTCCTCTTTCAGCCGCTCGTCGAAGCGGCGGCGATTGGCAAGGCCGGTGAGGCTGTCCTCGATCGCGAGCGTCTCGAGCCTGGTTTCCAGCTTCTTGTGCTCGGTGATGTCGCGGGAGATCGCGACCACGCCGTCGACGCGGCCATTGTCCTTGCGCGTCACCCGCATGGTCGATTCCAGCCAGACTTCACCGTTCTGCCGGTGCGAGTTGCGGTAGGTGAGACGCGCCTCCTCCCGCTCGCCACGCTTCATGGCGTCGACGATCGCCTGGACCTCCGGCAGATCCTCCGGATTGATGCCCGCCAGCGCCGGCGTGCCGATCAATTGATTGGCGCGCCAGCCGACGACGCGCGCGGACGAGGGCGAGACATAGCGCAGCCGCTCGTCGAGCCCGATGCGGGTCACCATGTCGCTGGAGCCTTCGGCGAGCAGGCGGAAATGCGCCTCTTTCTCGACCAGGGCCGCGGCCATGCGCTGGCCCCGCTGCAACTGTCGCACCAGCACGGCGCCGATGATCGCAATCAGCATCACCAGCGCGACGACGTAGAGCATGCGGGAGATTGCCGCGGCGCGCCAGGGCGCGAGCAACTCGTCCTTGTCGACTGTGGCGAGCAAAAGGAGCGGGAAACGGCTGCTGCGCTTGAAGAAGCTGACGCGCTCGGCGCCGTCCAGGGGGGACTTGAAATAGTAGGCCCCACTCGGCCGTTGCAGGCTGGCGTCGCGGAATAACGGCTTGTCGGAAACGCTGCGTCCGACGAATGTCTCGTTGCTGGGGTTGCGCGCGATGATCAGGCCATCGCCATGCGTGAGCGACACCGAGCTGTTGCGGCCGATCTCGAACTGCTCGTAAAAATGCGAAAGATATTTTGAACTGATGGTCGCGAGCACCACCCCGCCGAAGCTGCCGTCGGGCTTGTTGAAGCGGCGCGACAGGGTGACGACCCATTCGCCGTCCAGGAGGCTCTTTACGGGACGGCCGACATGGGGCTCTCGTTTCGGGGAGAGCTGATGATAGCGGAAAAACGCATCGTCGCTGAGCGTTGAGCCGATCGTGCCGGGCGAGGTCAGCCAGTTGCCCTGGTCGTCGATGATGGCGAGGCTGTGAACGCGCTCGATGGCCTTCTTGCGTACTTCCAGCAGGGTGCGCAGTTTGGCGATCGTGGCGGGTGCAGTGCCGTCCATCTCGAGCCGGCTGACGACGCCGACGACGCCGGAATCCAGCAGATCGAGGCTGTCCTCGGCATGCTGGGTCAGCGAGCGGGCAACGTTCGCCATCTCGGTCTCGGCGCCCCTGAGCACCGCATCGCGCGCAGCCCATTCGCGCCAGCCGCTGACGCCGAGGATGGTCGCGCAGGTCAGCACGACGAACGCCGCCGCGCGCAGCGGCAGACGGCTCCATCCGGCTCTTTGGGTCGAAAGGCTCATGCGGCAGAATTCTCCGATCGTCGGAAACTCTGCCGCTTCTATTATTGAACTCTGAAATCACTACTGGAATACGCAGCCATCTCCCCGGTTTCCAGTAGTCCTACGGACGTCGCGATCAGCACATCGCTAACAAGGTATTAGCAAGCCGATCGGAATCCCGGCGTCGCCTTCCGCTAGCTGAAGATTGCCTTCACCTTGTCCCAGAGCGAGGGGCTGTCGGCTTCCGCATCAGCCTTCGTGGGTGTCGGCTGGGCGGCGCTTACGGGATCAGACGCTGGGAACGTGTCCTTTAGCCCGGCGTCGAGCTTGGATTGCCGATCAGCGGCGAGCGCCTCGTGCGGATCGACGGCGTGCTTGTCGTGCGGGGCGGGATTGAATCTCTCAGCCATGATCTCCTCCATCGGCTGGATCAACGCGGCCCTCTTGCGCTGGTTCCCCTGTTCCGCTGAGGGCCGGAGCGGTGTATCAGAGGCCATAACCTTGCTCAGGACCATTCGTGCCCCAATCTGCGACGAAACCTTTCATCGACGTGCTCTCCGGCCAGCGCCAGAGCATCCCGCCCATGTGGATGATGCGGCAGGCCGGCCGCTATCTGCCGGAATATCGCGAGGTCCGCGCCAAGGCCGGCGGCTTCCTCGACCTGTGCTTCAACCCGGAGCTTGCGGCCGAGGTGACGCTGCAACCGATCCGCAGGTTCGGCTTCGATGCGGCGATCATCTTCTCCGACATCCTGGTGATCCCCCATGCGCTCGGGCGCTCGGTGCGGTTCGAGGTCGGCGAGGGCCCGCGGCTGGATCCGCTGGATGATCCGGCGAAGGTCGCAACGCTCGCCGCGCGCGCCGACTTCGGCAAGCTCGAGCCGGTATTCGAGGCGCTCAAGCTCGTCCGCGGCGCGCTCGATCCAAAGATCGCGCTGATCGGCTTCTGCGGCGCGCCGTGGACGGTGGCGACCTACATGGTCGCGGGCCAGGGCACGCCGGATCAGGCGCCGGCGCGGATGATGGCCTACCGGCACCCGGAGGCGTTCGCTGAAATCATCGACGTGCTGGTCGAGAACTCGATTCAATATCTGCTGTTGCAGCTCGCCGCCGGCGCCAATGCCTTGCAGATCTTCGACACCTGGGCGGGCGTGCTTCCGCCGGCCGAGTTCGCGCGCTGGTCGGTCGAGCCGACCCGGCGCATCGTGGAGGGCGTGCGGGCCAAAGTGCCAGATGCGAAGATCATCGGCTTCCCCCGCGGCGCCGGTGCGCAATTGCCTGGCTATGTCGAAGCGACCGGCGTCAATGCGGTCAGCATCGACTGGACCGCGGAGCCGGGCTTCATTCGCGAACGCGTGCAGAGCAAGGTCGCCGTGCAGGGCAATCTCGATCCGCTGGTGTTGATCACGGGCGGCGCGGCGCTCGACCGCGCGGTCGACAACACGCTGGCCAATTTTGCCCAAGGGCGGCTGATCTTCAATCTCGGCCACGGCATCCAGCCGGAAACGCCGATCGCCCATGTCGAGCAGATGATCAAGCGCGTACGGGGCTAATAACAAAAACGCGAAAACAACCCCATGCACAGTAGGCAAGTCATTGAAAACTCAGGACCGGCCGCGCGTGGCGCAGACGCGCGTTTGACACGTCGGGCAAAACAGGCGCACGCCCGCATGATCCCGTGATCGCGGCCGCCTAGCGCGGCCGGCTGCGCTCGATGATCTCGGCGGCGCCCTTCGTCAGCAGATCCAGACCCACCGCACGGCCGAGCTCGCGCGGCCGGTTGGCGGGGCCTTCGCGCGAAGCCTCGATGATGATGTTGCCGGAAAGATCGAGCACGGATGCGGTGAGCGACATTTGATCGCCCGTGATGGTCGAGAAGCCCGCCACCGGCGAATTGCAGTGGCCGTTCAGCACCCAGAGCACCTCGCGCTCGGCGTCCGCGCTGGCATGCGCGGCGGGATCGTCGATCGATGACAGGACTTTTCGCGTTTGCCAGTCCTGCGCGGCGCATTCGACCGCGACGATGCCCTGCCCCGCCGCGGGCAGCATCTCGGCCGCGGTGAACTCATAGGCGATGCGGCCGGCGAGGCCGACGCGGTCGAGGCCCGAACGCGCCATGATCAGCGCATCGGCCGGCCCCACCGTGCCGCCGTCCGGCAGGCGCTGCTTCTCACCATTGTCGAGCTTTCGCACACGCGTGTCGGCGGCGCCGCGGAAGTGGATCACCTCGACGTCCGGAAACAGCCGCCTTGCATAGGCCGCCCGGCGCACCGCGTTGGTGCCGATCTTGAAACCCTTGCCGTTGGACTGGCGGAGCGCCTGCACTGTGACGCCGTCGCGCAGCACCAGCGCATCACCGGGCGGATCGCGCGACAGCGTGGCGCCGATCACGAGGCCCGGCGTGTCCTCGTTACCGGGCATGTCCTTCAACGAGTGCATCGCCGCATGCAATTCGCCCGAGAGCACGGCGGCCCGGATCTGCGCGACGAAGGCGCCGCCCTTGCCGCCATGGGGCAGCAACTTGCTGGTCTGGTCGGTATCGCCGGTGGTGTCGAACTTGACGATTTCGACGTCGAGACCGGGCACGGCGGCGGTCAGGCGGCGCGCGATCTCTTCCGTCTGTGCCAGCGCCATTGTGCTCTTGCGTGTGCCGATCCGAAATCGAGTAGCCAAGTCCAAACCCTCTCAAGACGCGAAATTACCGCGCATCCTCCAATATCATGTCGGAGGCCTTTTCGGCGATCATGATGATCGGCGCGTTGGTGTTCCCCGATACGAGGTCCGGCATGACCGAGCCGTCGACGATGCGAAGGCCTTCGAGCCCCCTCACCTTCAGCCGCTGGTCGACCACCGCGAGCGCATCATTGCCCATACGACAGGTCGAGGTCGGATGGTAGATGGTGCTGCCGCGCTCGCGGCAATAATCCAGCAGCTCGGCATCCGTGGATACCTTCGCCCCGGGATCGTACTCATTGACCACGAACGGCTTCAGCGCCGGCGCATTCAAGATCTTGCGCAGGATCTTCAGACCTTCGACGTTGGTGGTGCGGTCGGTCTCGGTCGACATGTAGTTGATGCGGATTTCCGGCGGCACCGTCGGATCGGCGCTCCGGATGCGCAGGGAGCCGCGGCTCTCAGGACGGAGCTGGCACACAGAGGCGGTGAAGCCGGAGAAATCATGCAGCTTCTCGCCCATCTTGTCGGTCGAGAACGGCAGGAAGTGCACCTGGATGTCGGGCGAGGCCAGCCGCGGGCTAGTCTTGAAGAACGCGCCCGCGGTGCCCGCCGCAATCGTCAGCCACCCCTTGCGGAACAGCGCATATCGCGCGCCGGCCATGGTGCGGCGGAGCGGATGATTGACGGTGTCGTTCAGCGTGATCTTCTGCGAGCAGCGCATCACGATACGGACCTGCATGTGATCCTGGAGGTCGTGACCGACGCCCGGCGCATCCAGCACGACATCGATGCCATGCTTGCGCAGGAGGTCGCCGGGGCCGACGCCGGAAAGCTGCAGCAGCTGCGGCGAGTTGTAGGCGCCACTCGACAGCACGATCTCCCTGCGCGCGCGGGCGCGTCGGATTTGCGCGCCTTGCCGATATTCGACGCCGACGGCGCGGCGGCCCTCGAACAGCACGCGCTGGCCGAGCGCGGAGGTTTCGACCTTGAGATTGCCGCGGGTCCTTGCCGGGCCGAGATAAGCCACCGAGGTCGAGGCGCGACGGCCGTTGCGCGTCGTGGTCTGGAACAGGCCGACGCCTTCCTGCGTAGCGCCGTTGAAATCAGGGTTGTAGGGCAGTCCGGTCTCGACCGCGGCGTCGATGAAGGCCTTTGACAGCGGATCGGTCACGACCATGTTGGACACCGGCAGCGGGCCGCCGCTGCCGTGATATTGGTCGGCCCCGCGCGACTGGTTCTCGGCCTTCTTGAAGTAGGGTAGCACGTCGTCGTAGCCCCAGCCGGTGTTGCCGAGCTGGCGCCAGCGGTCGTAGTCCTCGTGCTGGCCGCGGACATAGAGCAGCCCGTTGATCGAGCTCGATCCGCCCAGGGTCTTGCCGCGCGGCTGAAACACCTGGCGTCCCTTCAGCTCGGGCTCCGGCTCGGTCTGGTACATCCAGTTGACGCTCTTCTCCTTGAACAATTTGCCGTAACCGAGCGGCACGTGAATCCAGATGTTGGAATCCTTCGGGCCGGCTTCGAGCAGCAGGACGCTGTGCTTGCCGTTTGCGGAGAGCCTGTTGGCGAGCACACAGCCGGCCGAGCCGGCGCCGACGATGATGTAATCAAATTCGGGATCGGACGGCGCGAGGGAGGAGTTTATGGTCATGTCTTGTCAGTCTTCTTGTTGGTTGGGGCGTTTCCGTCTGCGTGGCTTAGCACAATCATTCCCGCAGGCGCAGCGCCTCGACCAGCGACTTGAACGCACGGGCATATTCCGCGCCCGCCCTTGCGATGTCAGCGCGTCCGGCGCAGGCGACCGCGGCCTCCGTCACCGCGCCGAGCAGCAGCCGCGCCAGCGGCTCGACCGGCTGCTTTGCGATGAGGCCAGCCTCCATCGCCACCGAAAGCGCACGCGGCAGCTTGCCGCCGAAATGCTGCGCGTCGATCTCGCGCCAGCGCTCCCAGCCGAGCACGGCCGGGGCGTCGCGCAGGATGATCTGGCCGGTCGAGCCCTTGGCGGTCGCCGCGAAGTAATGCTGCGTGCCGGCGACCATCGCTGCGAGCACGTCCTTTTCGGCGCGCGCCGTTCCGTCGATCTCGACGACGAGGTCGCGCGAGACCTGGTCGAACACGGCTTCGAACACCGCCTCCTTGGTCTTGAAGTGATGATAGACCGCGCCCTTGGCGACGTGGGCTGCTTCCGCGATCTCGTCCATGGTGGTGGCGGCAAAGCCTTGCGTTCCGAACAGGCGGCGCGCCGCCGTCAGGATCGCCTCCGATGTCGCCGCCCGCCGCTCCGCCTGCTTTGCCATGGGTCTCGTCTAATCGAATTCGGCAGAAGCGGCCACTTGACTTTTCGACTACCGGTCGGTATTTACCGACTATCAGTCGGTTTTAATCGCGAGGTTTGCCATGCCGAGCCGTGACGTCGTCGAAGCTTTTGCGCAGCGGTTGGAGGCCGGGGATTTCATCGGCGCGATCGAGCAGTTCTGCACGCCCGACGCCGCGACCTATGAGAACAACGGCGCCCCGACGGTCGGCCGCGACAAGCTGGTCGCCAAGGAGCGTGCCGTGCTGGCGGCCTCGAAAGAGGTCAGAGCCGTCCGCATTGGGCCGAGCCTGATCGACGGCGACCATGTCGCGACGCGCTGGACGTTCAGCTTCACCAACGCAGAGGGTGTCTCACGAACGCTGGACGAGATCGCGTGGCAAACCTGGCGCGGCGACAAGCTGATCGAGGAGCGGTTCTATTACGATCCCAAGCAGCTGGGGCGGTGACGACGTCGCTCCAGCACAGGTGTCATCGCCCGGCTTGACCGGGCGACCCAGTATTCCAGAGACGGTTGTGATTCCTCGATAGACCGCGGCGTACTGGATGCCCCGGTCAAGCCGAGGCATGACGGCGAGCTAGTGGAGAGCGCCCTGCTCTCGTTACAGCCGTCCGAAGTCCGCATTTGTATCGATTTGTTATCGATATCACGTCACGAACACGCAGAAGTGGTCGCGGGGAACGCCGCAGTCAGGGATAATTCATAGTTCGTCAAAGGTTTGCGGCGAATTCTCCCTGAGGAGCCGACCAACGGCCCATGCTGCTAGGCTCTGAGATGCGGACTCAAACGACCAGCTATGTCGCGCGGCTGTTCGCGGGCGATTTATCGGCCTTTGGCGGTCCCGCAACCGACGAAGCCGTGGCCGGCCATATCCGCGCCGAACAGATGTCGCTGGTGCTCGGCTATTCGGTCGGCATCATGCTCGCCAATGCCTGCAATGCCATCGTGCTCGCCATCGCGCTTTGGCAGTCGCCGGACAGGATATCTGCCCTGATCTGGGCCGCCGCCGTCGCCAGCGCCGCGATCGCATTCGGCCTGCAATCGCGCGCGGCGCGCCGCATCACCAAGCCGCAATTCGTCTCGCGCCGCGCCATGCACCGGCTGGTGCGCAACGCCTTCGTCCTCGGTGCCGCCTGGGGCATCGTCCCGGTCGCCTTCTTCGACAATGCTTCGACCGGCGGCCAGCTCGTCATCACCTGCCTGTGCTCGGGGATGCTGGCCGGCGGCGCGCTCGCCTTCGCCACCATCCCGATCGCAGCGATCGCCTTCACCGCCCCGGTCTTCGTCGGGATCGCGATCTGCCTCGGCAGGAACGGCGATCTGGCCTTTCTGCTGATCGCCTTCCTCGTCGTGGTCTATGGCAGCGTGCTGATCCGCGGCGTGTTCGTCAATTCCTTCTCGTTCGCGCGGCGCGTGATGCGGCAGATCGAGGCGGAGCGCACGGTGCGGCTGGACCCTCTGACCCACCTGCCCAACCGCGTCGCCTTCAACGAGACGCTCGAGGCCGCGCTCAAGCGACTGGCATTGTCCGGCGAGGAGTTTGCGGTGCTCCTGCTCGATCTCGATCGCTTCAAGGAGGTCAACGACAAGTTCGGCCATCCCGCCGGCGACGAATTCCTGGTCCAGGTGGCAAGCCGCCTGCGACGCTGCACGCGCGCCACCGAGCATGTCGCACGCATCGGCGGCGACGAGTTCGCGCTGGTGATGGCCAATCTGGCGCGTCCCGAGGATGCACTCGAAATCGCCGAACGCTTCGTCGCGGCCTTCACTGAACCGTTCCGCATCGAAGGCCGCCAGATCGTAGGCGCGACCAGCGTCGGCATCGTGCTGGCGCCGCGCGACGGCACCACGCCGCTCGACGTCATGAAGAATGCCGATGCCGCGCTCTACCGTGCCAAGAAGGCGGGCCCCGGCACGATCCGCTTCTTCGAGGCCAGCGACGACAGGGTGTCTCGCGATCGCAAGGCGCTGCAATCCGACCTCGAGGGCGCGATCGCGAGAAACGAGCTGTTCCTCGTGTTCCAGCCGTTCCTCGATCTCGACGAAAGCCGGATCACCGGTTTCGAGGCACTGCTTCGCTGGCAACATCCTGAGCGCGGACTGGTGCCGCCGAGCGAATTCATTCCGATTGCGGAAGAGACCGGGCTGATCCACGAGATCGGCGAATGGGTCGTCCGCCGCGCCTGCGCCACGGTGGCCGAGTGGCCGGACGACATCAGGGTCGCCGTGAACTTCTCGGCCGCGCAGTTTCACAACGCCGGCATCCTCCAGATCGTCGTGCAGGCGCTGGCGGAGGCGAAGATCGCGCCGCACCGGCTCGAGATCGAGATCACGGAATCGATGCTGCTGTCGAAATACGGCTCGGCCGAGCCGGTTCTGAACGCGCTGCTGCAGCTCGGCGTCACGGTGGCGCTCGACGATTTCGGGACGGGCTTCTCCTCCCTCACCTATTTGCGCAAGCTGCCGTTCAGCCGCATCAAGATCGACCAGTCCTTCATCCGCGACATGCTGGTGCAGCCGGACTGTGCCGCCATCGTCAAATCGGTGATCTCGCTCGCGCGCGACCTGCGCATCGCCGTCGTCGCCGAAGGCGTCGAGACCGCCGACCAGCTCGACTATCTCAGGCAGATCGGTTGCGACGAGGTGCAGGGCTATCTGATCAGCCGGCCGGTGTCGGTGGATGGCGTGCTGGCGCTGCTGGATACGAAGAAGCTTCGGGCGACGTTTGCGGCGTAGGTCACTTGCCGCTGACGCTTCGTAGCCCGGATGGAGCGGAGCGCAATCCGGGACGAGTGCGGGCCGGAGCAAGACCGCCCCGGATTTCGCTCCGCTCCATCCGGGCTACAATCCTTCAGAGCCTGCCGGGTCTCGAGAGGCTGCCTCAGATCGCATCCGCCCGCAGCAACGTATCCACCGTGATCGTGCCCCGTGCCCGCGAGACGCAGGCGCAGATCTTCTGGTTGCTTTGCTTCTGATGATCGCTGAAGAAGACGTCGCGATGGTCGATCTCGCCGTCGACCTCGACCACGTCGATGGCGCAGAGGCCGCATTCACCGCGCTTGCAGTCGTACATCACGTCGTGACCGCTGGCATTGAGCACATCCAGCATCGAGCGCTCGCGCGGGATTTCGAGCTCGACGTCGGAGCCCTTCAGCCGCACGCGAAACGTCTCGGTGGGCAGCGTGCCGCTGGAGCCGAAGGTCTCGTAGCGGAGATCGGGCAGCGGATGGCCCGCGCCGATCCAGGCGTGGCGCGCGGCATCCAGCATCCGCATCGGGCCGCAGAACAGCGACAGCGCGCCTTGCGGCAAGGACGCGAACACTGCATCGAGGTCGAGCCGTCTGCCTTCGTCGCTGGCATGAACGACCAGGCGATCTCCGAGCATGGCGGAGAGATCGTCGAGATAGGCGGCTTCGCCGCGCGAGCGCACCGCATAATGCAGCGTGACATCCGCGCCGCGCCGCGCCAGCGCCTGCGCGGCACCGAGGATCGGCGTGATGCCGATGCCGCCGGCGATCAGGCAATAATGTTCGCGCGCCCAGTCGACCGCGAGCAGCGAAGCGGGTTGGGTGATGTCGAGCCGCGCGCCCGGCGCGAGCTGCCACATGTAGCGCGAGCCGCCGCGGGAATCATCGGCACGGCGCACCGCGATCTTGAAGCCAGCCGAGGTGGCTTCGCCGACCAGCGAATAGGACCGCGTCTCCGGCAGACCGTCGATGGTCACGCTGATATTGATGTGGCTGCCGACCGGATAGGCGGCGGCGTCGAACTGATCCGGCCGGATCAGGAATTCGCGGATGCCGGGGGCGAGATCGCGCGTCGAAACGAGCGTTGCCGGAATCCAGGTTTCGATGAAGCGCATGGGACTGCCCTCAATCGGTTGCGGTCTTGATCAGCGCGAGCGCTGGCAAAAGGTCGAGATGGGTGCGGTTGCGCAGCGCGAGGCGCAGATTGCGCACCGCCAGCCGCGCGTGCTCGCGCATGATGGCTTCGGCGCGGGCACCCTCGCGATTCTCGATCGCGTCGATCACGACACGGTGGTGCTCCTGGCCGATGATCAGGATCTGCTGCGCCTCGGGCAGCGCCGATTGCGCCATCACGAAGCCGCTCGGGGATGCGAACGGCAGCGCCGAGGCGCGGTCGATCTGGCGGATCAAGGGTGGGCTCCGCGACAATTCCGTGAGCAGGGCGTGGAAGCGCGCGTTCAGCGTGACATAGGACGAGAAGGCTTCGATCGAGATCGGCACCTGCCGCAGCAATTCGTCGATCGCGGCAAGGCACTCCTTGAGCGGCTCGAGCTCGCGCGCGGAAACACCGCGCTCGGCGGCGAAGCGCGCGGCGAGACCTTCCAGCGTGCCGCGTAGCTCGATGGAATCGGAGATGTCGCGCTCCGAAAACGCCTTCACCATGAAGCCGCCGGACGGGATCGCTTCCAGCAGGCCCTCCTCCTCCAGCCGCACCAGCGCCATGCGCACCGGGGTGCGCGAGGCGCCGGTGGTCTCCACCGCCTGGAGCTCGGAGATGCGCTCGCCCGGGCGTAAGGAGCCGGACAGGATCTGGTCGCGTAGCGCGAGCTGCGCCTTCACGGTCTGCGAGACGGAGCGGTCGACCTCACGTTCGGCCATGTCCTACTCCGCCGCCTGAAGGTGCTGCGGCCCGTTTTCCTTCGCCACCATCCTGTCGATCAGCTTGCGCGTCCACATCGCGCCGGCGTCGATGTTGAGGTTGTAGAAGATACGATCGGGGTTCTCGTCCATCGCGCGCTGCTGCGCTTCCAGGATCAATTCGTCCTCGTGGAAGATGCCGGAAACGCCCTCGCGGATCTCGGAGGTGATGCGCTGCTCACCGAGCTGATAGTTGCGCACGAAGGCCCAGAAATAATGGCAGGTCTTTTCCGTCTCCGGCGTGATGGTGTTGAGCACGAAGCCGTTGACGCCCTGCGAGCGGTCCCCTTCCGGCGCGCCGGTGCCGGTGGGCGCCACGCCAACGTCGATCGCGATGGTGCATGGCGCCTCAAAGCGGATGATTTGCCAGCGGTCGACGGGGCCGGTCTTGCCGAGCTGCTTGGCCCAGAACGGCGGCGGCTCGATGTTCCGCATCCAGCGCGTCACCGTGACAGTCTTCTCGCCATGAGTGACGTCGAACGGCGCCTCCGCCACCGCCTCGTTGCCGATGGAGGAGCCGTGCACAAAGGTCTCGTGGGTGAGGTCCATGAGATTGTCGAGCACGAGGCGGTAGTCGCATTTGACATGGATGGTCTTGCCATCGCCGGCCCAGGCCGGATCGTGATTCCAGTGCATGTCGGGGACGAGCGCGGGATCGGCCAGCGCGGGATCGCCCATCCAGAGCCAGATGTAGCGGTGACGCTCGACCACGGGATAAGAGCGCACACAGGCCGACGGGTTGATGGTCTCCTGCGAGGGCATGAAGGTGCAACGCCCCTGCGCATTGTATTTCAGGCCGTGGTAGCCGCAGACGACGGTGTCGCCTTCGAGCCGGCCCTTGGACAGCGGCACCAGACGGTGCCAGCAGGCATCCTCAAGCGCGGCGACCGAGCCGTCGGCCTTGCGGTACATCACGACATGCTTGCCGCAGATCGTCCGCGGCAGCAGCGCAGCCTTCACGTCCGCGTCCCAGGCCGCGGCGTACCAGGCGTTCATGGGGAAGGGCTTTGTCATTGATCTCACTCCCACGGCTTTATGAATACGTTATGTATACAATAGCGGATGCACAGAATGGTTCAAGTGGCAATTTTGCCGTATTAAAATACCTTTATGTGTTTTGATGTATACAACCAAGGTGGTGGGTCATTCCCCGCGAAAGCGGGGAATCCTGTACTCCGCAGCGGGCATGAGGCTCACACAACTGGAGCCGCGGCGTACTGGATCACCCGCTTTCGCGGTGATGACAGCGGTGGATGCGGCAAGCGGTCCCCTTCGGAGCGGCAGGTGTCCCTGCGGGCAGCAGCGAGAGCCGTAAGCGTTCGGACCCTTAAGCCCCGAACACCTTGGCCAACCCCGCCTTGGCCTCTTCCTGAATCCGCGTCAGGTGCTCGGTGCTGCGGAAACTCTCGGCGTAGATCTTGTAGACATCCTCGGTCCCGGACGGGCGCGCGGCGAACCAGCCATAGTCGGTCTCGACCTTGATGCCGCCGAACGGCTGGCCGTTGCCGGGCGCCTTGCTCAGCGTTGAGAGGACGGGGTCGCCGGCGAGGTCCTTCAGGCCGAGCTGCTCGGGCGTGACGGACTTCAGGATGTTCTTTTGCGGCCCGGTCGCGGCGACGTCGATGCGGGCGTAATGCGGCACGCCGAACTCGGCGGTGAGATCACCAAAGAGCTGGCTGGGATCGCGGCCGGTCTTGGCCATGATCTCCGCTGCCAGCAGGCCAAGGATGACGCCGTCCTTGTCGGTGGTCCAAACCCCGCTGTCGCGGCGCAGGAACGAGGCGCCCGCACTCTCCTCGCCGCCGAAGCCGAAGCCGCCGCTGAGGAGACCGTCGACGAACCATTTGAAGCCGACCGGCGTCTCGACCAGCTTGCGCCCGAGCTTCTTGGCGACGCGATCGATGATCGAGCTCGACACCACGGTCTTGCCGATCGCAGCATCCCTGCCCCAGTTCGGACGATGCGCGAACAGATAGGAGATCGCGGTCGCCAGATAATGATTCGGATTCATCAGGCCGCCGGAGCGCGTGACGATGCCGTGGCGATCGGCATCGGTGTCGTTGGCAAAGGCGACGTCGAAGCGGTCGCGCATCGCGATCAGGCTCGCCATCGCGTAGGGCGAGGAGCAGTCCATGCGGATCTTGCCGTCCCAGTCCACCGTCATGAAACGGAACGTTGGGTCGATCGCCTCGTTCACCACGGTGGCCTTCAGGCCGTAGCGCTCGATGATCGGATGCCAGTAGTGCACGGCGGCGCCGCCGAGCGGATCGATGCCGATCTTGATGCCGGCGGATTTGACGAGGTCGAGATCGACGACATTGCCGAGATCGGCGACGTAGGGCGTAACGAAATCGGTGGCATGGACGTTCGAAGACTTCAGCGCCTTGGCATAGTCGATGCGCTTCACGCCCTTGAGGCCGTCGGCGAGATAGGCGTTGGCACGCTTCTCGACCACGCCCGTGACATCGGTGTCGGCCGGGCCGCCATGCGGCGGATTGTATTTGTAGCCGCCATCCTCCGGCGGATTGTGCGAGGGCGTGATGACGACGCCGTCGGCGAGTCCCGATGTGCGACCCTTGTTGTAGGTGAGGATCGCGTGCGAGATCACCGGCGTCGGCGTGTAGCCGCCGTCCTTGTCGATCATGATGTCCACACCGTTCGCGGCGAACACCTCGACGGCGCTGACCAGTGCCGGCTCGGCCAGCGCGTGGGTGTCGATGCCGATGAACAGCGGTCCGGTCAGCCCCTTTTCCCGCCTGTAGTCGCAGATCGCCTGCGTGGTCGCGAGGATATGGCCTTCGTTGAAAGTGTTCTTGAACGAGGTGCCGCGATGGCCGGAGGTGCCGAATGCCACGCGCTGCGCGGGATCCGCGACGTCGGGCTTGCCGGCGAAATAGGTCGTCACCAGCCGCGGAATATTGGTGAGCGCGTCCGGCGAAGCCTGCTTGCCCGCCCCGGGATGAACATCTGCCACTGAAATATCCTCGTCCTTGTCAAATTGAGGCCCTGCCGCACCATAGCATTGGGCTTGCACACGCCAACTCAAAAGCCATCGGCCGACGCCGGCAACAAATGGCCGCATTTGGGTCCATGAATGGGGACATGACCATTCTCGCAACGGCCCTGCTGCTCGCCAGTTCCTTGGTGCTATCGTCTCCCGGATCCGTCGAGCAAACTGGCGTCGAACGCAACCCGATGCTGCGCAACGCAGCTGTGGATCATGACCTCGCCAAGGTGAGGCGCCGGTTCGAGCGGGAGCTCCGTAGCGACACCACGGACACCTCTGGCGCATCCACCGGGCGCTAGCGCCGCTCGTCGTGCACGTCGGCACCGCAATGCAAATTGCGGGATCATGCTATGGTCGAGGCCTTCCGGCTGTTCGAATCGCCTCATGGCTGTCCTGCGCAAGCTGCTCCCTCTGCTGATCGCCTCGCTGATCCCGGCGGGCGGGCCGTCGTCTGCGGTGGCTGCGGAGTTCTACACCGAGGATCTCCGCATCCCCATGGCAGAGGCCGGGCCGCAGGGGCTGGAGGCCTTCCTGGTGCGCCCGGCCGGGACGAAGCGCTATCCGCTGGCGCTGCTCAGCCACGGCTCGCCGCGCAGCTTCGACGACCGCGCGACGATGGCCGCACACAAATATTACGGCATCGCGCTGGAATATGCCCGGCGCGGCTTTGCCGCGCTGATCGTGATGCGGCGCGGCTACGGCACCTCGCCCGGCGGTCGCGTCGATAGCGTCGGCGGTTGCGCGAAGGCCGCTTACCTGCCCGCGGCCGCGGTCGCGGTTGCCGACTTGCGCGCCGCGATCGATGCGATGGCGGGCCGGACCGACGTCACAACAACAGGCATGATCGCGGCCGGTCATTCCGCCGGCGGGCTCGCCACCGTCGCACTGACCGCGCAGGCGCCGGCCGGTCTCGTCGCCGCGATCAACTTCGCCGGCGGCCGCGGCTCGCGCGACGACGACGACGTCTGCAATCCCGATGGGCTGGCGCAGGCCTTCGCCACCTTCGGCAAGACCTCGCGGGTGCCGATGCTGTGGGTCTATGCGACCAACGATTCGTATTTCGGCCCCGACCTCGCGCGCCGCCTCCATGACGGATTTCGCACCAGTGGCGGCAATGCAAAATTCATCGCGGCGCCGCCATTCGGTGACGACGGCCATTACCTCTATGCGGTGGCGAGCCGTGCGCAATGGACGCCCTATGTCGACGCCTTCCTGCGCGAGCGCGCCCTCGTCAGCCGCGACATCCTGAGCCCGCCCGACCCGCTGCCGCCGCCGCGCCAGCTCAACGAGGCCGCGCGGGCCGAGTTCGCGCGCTATCTCGCCAGCATGTTGCCGCACAAGGCCTTCGCGGTGTCGCCGAACGGCGGCTACGGCTGGCGCGCGGGACGCGTTACGGCCGACGAGGCCCAGCGCGACTCGCTGGCGGCCTGCATGAAATGGTCGCCCACCTGCACGCTCTATGCGATCGACGACCGGCTGGCTGAACCTGCGCAAGCGACGTCCACCGATCAGAGCGCCCGCGCGCGCTAGCCGCCGCAGCGGAGGCCGGTTTGTTAACTCCGGAGCTCTATGACGGACCGATGCTGTGGGATCGGGCATGCTTCAATCTCGGCGCGACGTGGAGACACGTGGCGGTCGTCCTGCTGTTGTCGGCCCCGATTTGCGCACAGGCTGGAGACGGCGATCTGGACGGGCCGCACGCGACGTCGGCGATCTCCACCGGCAGGACGGAGCTCGGCGCCGGCGAAACGCCCTCATCCCGGGCCATGATCCGGAAGATCATCGAGCGAGAAACCGCAAACACCAATTTACCGGCCGATATCGCCGAAGCGGTCGTCTTCGTCGAAAGCGGCTACAATTCGGCCGTCGTCGGCAGCGTCGGCGAGATCGGCCTGATGCAGGTGCGGCCCGAGACGGCCGCGATGCTGGGCTTCCGGGGCAGCGAGGCGGAACTCGCCGAACCCGACATCAACATCCATTATGGGGTGCTTTATCTCAGCCAAGCGTGGCGGTTGGCTGGCGGGGACATGTGCCGCGCGCTCATGAAGTATCGGGCAGGCCATGGCGAAGAAGATATGACCGCGCGGTCGCAGGTCTATTGCAACCGGGCCCGCAACCGTCTTGCCGCCATGAATTCGAAGGCTCTTGAGACCGAGGTTGCGGCCGCTCCGGATCCGGCGCCCCGGCCCACTTACGCAGCACCTGCGGCAGCTCCGGCAAAACCGGCGAGCCGCCCGAAGATGGCGGCGCAACCCAAAGCCGTCTATGCCCGCTATCGCCAAGGCACCGCAGCCGCCAGCCGCGCCTATTGGGCCGCCCACGAGGCCCGGGTCGGCCAGATCAAGGCTCGCATCGCAGCGCGATGGAAGCGCGTCGCATCGCGCTGACGACAAGTGCCTATAGCCGCTCGCTGAGCGCGAGCTTGTAGCCGACGCCGGTGACGGTCGCGATCACGGGCGTGCCGCTGCCGACGAGCTTGCGGCGCAGCCGCGCCACCAGCGCATCGACCGTGCGGATGTCGACCTCGGCCTGGCGGTTGCTGACGACCTCGATCAGATAGTCGCGGCTGAGCGGCCGTCCGTCGGCACCGACCAGCGCCGCGAGCAGATCGAATTCGGCGCGCGTCAGCGCCACCGGCTTGCCGTCGCTGCCGAGCAATTCGCGCCGGGTGAGGTCGATGATCCAGTCGCCGAAGGCGATCGAATTGTGGTTGCGCGCCGCCTTGCGATCGAGCGAGCGCCGCCGCAGCACGCTGCGGGCGCGCGCGAGCAGATCGCGCAGATTGATCGGCTTGGTGACATAGTGGTCGCCGGCGATCTCGAGGCCGAGGATGCGATCGACGTCGGTGTCGCGGCGCGTCACGAAGATGATGCCCGCGTTGCTGGTCGCCTGGATCTCCTTGGCGAGCTCGAAGCCGTCGCCATCAGGCAGTTGCACGTCGAGGAAGATGAGATCGGTTCGGGCGCGCAACGCCTGGCGGCACTCAGCGCAGGAGCTGGCGCCGACCACGTCGAAATTGTTCTCGCTGAAATAGCCGACCAGCATGGTCCGCGTCACCGGATCGTCCTCGACAACGATCAGCCGCTCGCGGCCGGCGGGACGCAACTCCTTAAGTGCGGGATCAACCACGGTCTTGGGTGTCCTGTGTGCCTGGGACCCGACCTGGAAATTCAAGTCACCGCGCAATGCGCTGCCATGTGAACGGACATTCACGACTTGTTCGAGCCCCCGAAATTGCCTGCCGGAATATTAGGCGCGTTGCGACGCGCAAACAATATTGCTCATGGTCTCTAGGGATTAAGTATGAATTGGCCCACAATTCTCATTCCGCGCATCATAGCGCAGGGCGGCCCCGCAGGGGCCTTGCGCCGCCGATCCCTCACATTCGCCTTCGGACTCAACCGCCGGTTAACGTAAAAATGGCCTTCGGCTTCGGAAGGCGCACCTGCGCCTCTATTGTCCCGCCCGCACAATGTGGAACACGGAGCAGGCGTGATGCAGGGGCAGGCCCGGTTGGCTGCCGGTCGAACCGAGCAAGGCACGGCGCCGTTCGGCCGTTCGCACACGCTCGATGTCCTGCGCGGCCTCGCCATCGCCGGCGTGATGGCCATCCACGTCTCGCAGTCGTTTCCGTCGAATATCCACGCCGTCGACTACGCTTTCATGTGCGGCTGGACCGGCGTCAACGTGTTCTACTTCGTCAGCGCCATGACGATGTGCCTGATGTGGACGCAGCGTGTCGAAACCAGTCCGACGCGGAAGTTCTATATTCGCCGCTTCCTGCGCATCGCGCCACTGTTCTGGCTCGCGATCCCGGTCTACCTCGTCATCAACGGCGCCGGCCCGAGCGCCAACGCGCCCAACGGCATCGGGCCCGTTCAAGTGATCCTCACCGCGACGTTCCTGCACGGCTTCTGGCCGGACAGCGTCAACAGCGTCGTGCCCGGCGACTGGTCGATCGCGGCCGAGATGACCTTCTATCTCGTCTTCCCGCTTCTGATCAGCGCGTTCGGGTCGCGCCGCCATCTCTATCTCGCACTGGCAATCGTGCTGCATCTCGTCAATGTCTGCCTGTTCAAGCCGTGGGCTTTCGCGCTGTTCTCCGCCTATTACGGTCCCGGTCACGAAGCGTTCGTCTGGACCACGCTGCACATCAGCATCCTGAACCAGCTTCCGGTCTTCCTGGTCGGATGTGCGCTGTTCTTCGCGCTGCGCGACGGGTTTGCCCGGTCGGACGCAGCGATCTACGCGGTCTTCATCGCGCTGTCCTTCGTCGCCAACCGCATCACCGGCTCGCACGAATTCAACTATCTCATGATCAACCTCGTGCTCGGCGCGCTGGTTGCCGGCTGCATCAAGCTTGCGATCCGCTTCCAGCCGCTCGAGGCGCTCGGCCGCAATTCCTATTCGATGTACCTGTCGCACTTCGCGGTGATCTACGGCCTGCATCAGATCTGGCCGCTCGCCGATGGACTGGCCTCGCTGCTCATCGCCTATGCCGTGACGGCTGCGCTCAGCTATCTCGTCGCGCGCGCGACCTGGCATCTGGTCGAGCAGCGCGCGCAGGATCTCGCGCACCGTCTGACGTCGGCGGGATCGGACCGATCAATCCTCCCGCCGACCATCGCCGCCACTGCGGCCGGCACGCGCTGAAGCCCCTGCTCCGTCCCTGCCGCCCCGATGCGGCTTGCTTCATTGCCGCCTTAAACTCTACTGTGGAGACTCTTCACGCTGGAGTAGGCACCATGGAGGTCATACTGCTCGGCACCGGCGGCCCACGGCCGGACCCGCGCCGCATGGCGACGACCACCCTGATCAGGCTCGGCGACGAGAATATCCTGTTCGACGCAGGCCGCGGCGTTGTGGTGCAGCTCAGCAAGGCCGGCGTTCCGCTCGGCGCGATCAACACGGTTTTTCTCACGCATCATCACTTCGACCACATCGGCGACCTCTACGATGTGATGCTGAATTCATGGATGTACGGACGCAAGGACGAACTGCGCGTCTATGGACCGCCGGATACCGAGCGGCTCGTCGACACGCTGGTCACGCAGGTCTACGACAAGGACATCACCTGGCGCGATAAGGGCGAGCCGGCCTTCGGCGACTGGAAACCCGTCGTCGCGACGGACATCATCCCCGGGCCCGTTCTCGACACCGGGCGCTGGAAGATCAGCGCCGAGCTGGTCTCGCATGGCGACGGCCTCGACTTGCCGCCGGCCTTTCTCGCGCGATGGATGTGTCTCGGCTACCGCTTCGAGGCGGAGGGCAAGGTCATTGCAATTTCGGGCGACACGGTCCCCTGCCCCGGGCTCGAGCGGCTGGCTGAGGGAGCCGATTTGCTAGTCCAGTGCTGTTTTCTCGCAACGCCGGAGATCGACAACGAGCACCTCCGCCGCCTTGCGAAATTCACGATCGCCTGCGGCGACACCGTCGGCAAGGTTGCGGCCAAGGCCGGCGTCAAGAAGCTCGCGCTGACCCATCACCGGCCGCGCGCCGACGATGCCATGCTGAACGCGCTGCTTGCGGATGTCCGGCAGGATTATGCGGGGCCGGTCGTGCTCGGCGAGGATCTCACACGCATCGAGGTCTGATAGCCAACGACGCCCGGCGACTCAGGACGATCCGACCTCGATCCGGAACGACAAGCGCTCTTCCGCACCCGGCGCGATCTGCATCAGGCCCGGCTTGTCCGTGAACTCGCCGTCAAAGCCGGCGGGACTGGCATAGCCGCGCCAGGGCTCGATACAGAGGAACGGCGCGCCCGACGGTTTCGACCAGACGCCTAGCTCGCGAAAGCCGCGCCAAGACATCTTCAGCCAGGGGCCGGAGGACGCAGCATAGCGGACCGCGTTGCTCTCGATCCGGTCGAAGATGATGGCGTCATCGACGAACAGGGATTCGGACAAGGTCAGCTGCGTACCCTTGACGGGACCAGGCTCCGCGGCCGCGCGCAGCAGCCCGCCATCAAGACGGCGGACGGGAGACGATTCCACCTTCCCAAAGGTCAGCGCGTAGTCCTCTTTCGCGCTTTCGGGCTGGAGGGGCCAATTGAAGGCGGGATGGCCGCCGATCGAAGCCGGCAATGCCTCCTTGCCGGTGTTGGCGATCGTAAGTGTCAGATCGAGGCCGGCGGCGTCGAGCGCATACGCGGCCGTCAGACGGAACGCGAACGGATAGAGCGCGCGGGTCGTCTCGCTGTCTTCGAGCACCAGCGTGCAGCGGCTTTCGCCGCGCTCCGTCCATGCAAAGCGGCTGTCGCGCGCAAAGCCATGCTGGGTCATCCGGTATGTCTTGCCCCGATGCCGCAATTCGTCCCCGGCGAGGCGCCCCACGATCGGAAACAGCAGCGGCGCATGGCGCGGCCATTCCGGCCCGGCCTGCCAGACGAACTCGGTGACATTGTCCTTCAACGAGCACAGCTCGGCGCCCTGCGCCTTGATGGTCGCGGTCAGCCCTCCGCTGCGGAGGGAGTGGGTATCGTCACTCATGGCGGACATCTACACCGCGACCTCACATGCAGCAAGGCAGCGCCAGCCATGCAGGCGGGGCGTCTCCGCTGTGCAGGGCTGCGTCATATTTCTGTACCTAACGGTTGCTCCTTTGCGGTTCGTCCCCCGCCTGCTTGTTGCAGGGTCGGCCCGGACTCCGATCAACCATTGTGGTAGCCAATTGAAATTCTTCATCAACGGCCGCTTTCTGTCGCAAAAGCTCACCGGCGTTCAGCGTTATGCCGCCGAGATCGTCAAGGCGATCGACGTGCTTTTGGCGTCGGAGCAAACTCCCGCCTCGCTACGGAACGCAGACTGGCAGTTGCTGACGCCCGTGGATGCAAGCGAGCAGCTCCAGCTGGAGCGAATCAAGATTCGCGCCGTCGGCCGCTTGCGCGGGCACGCCTGGGACCAAATCGACCTGGCGCGCGCCGCTGCGGGAGGCCGCTTGATCAGTCTCGCCAATTCCGGCCCCGTGTTCCATCGCGACCACATTGTGGTGATCCACGACGCACAAGTCTTTCGCAGGCCCGACTTCTTCAACTGGCGCTATCTGACAGTTCACCGAACCATGGGCCGGCTGCTCGCCCGGCACGCAAGCATCGCAACCGTGTCGGCCTTTTCGCGCAAAGAGCTTGCCGAGGTGCTGAATCTGTCAGCAACGGCGATCCCGGTTTTCCCCAATAGCGCCGAACACTTCGCCAGGACAAAGCCTGATCCCGACATCATTGCCCGGCTCGGCATTCGGCCGCAAAAGTTCTTTCTCTATGTGGGCTCAAGAACCAAGAACAAGAATCTTTCGGTCGCGATCCGTGCCATCCAGCTGCTCGACCGGACTGACGTTCCCCTGGTCATCGTCGGCGGCGACAACAGCAAGGTCTTTCAAGACAATTCGGGCGAGGGCGCTGCCGGCCTGCTGCTCGCCGGGCGTCTGACGGACAGCGAGATCGCAGCGCTCTACGCGTATGCATCGGCATTTGTGTTTCCCTCGCTGTACGAGGGCTTCGGCGTGCCGCCGCTCGAAGCGATGATCTTCGGTTGCCCGGTCATCGCCTCGACGGCCGATGCGGTCGTGGAGACGTGTGCCGACGCCGCTGCGTATTTTGACGCCAATGATGCCGTATCGTTGAAGCAGCTGATGCTCGAAAGATTGGCAATCGGCGCCATCTCCGATCAGGAGCGCCGACGGCAGCAGGAACGCGTTGCGTTCTTTTCGTGGCAGAAGTCGGCGAAGTCGCTGCTCGATCATCTCACACCATCGGCAAACGTTGCCAGCGCTGCTTGAAGTTCGATGCACTTCGCTTATCGCGCGCATCGGTTTCCGCACAAACAATTTGCAACTGGCTGCAACTCGCGCACGTGCATATGGTTCCACGAATTGTTTTTCGTTCTTCCTATGACAATCATGCGCGCAAAGAGCTTGGCGCAACATCACCACATCGCTGCCCCAATATCGCTACGTATTCGAGGAACTGTCTCTCGCACTAGCGAACTCAGAACAGGGATACAGGATGTCCGGCTCTCCAACGCCGCACTACGGAAGGCAAACGATGAAAGTGCTGCACATCGCCGAGACGATCCGGGGCGGGATTGCCAGCTACCTGAACGAGTTGCACCCACAGCAACAGGCGAGCTTCGGCGCCGGGAACGTGCACTACGTCGTGCCGTCGGATCATCGTCGCGATCTTCCGGCGATCGATGACAACCAGATTACGACGTTCGAACGGTCCGGCCGCGGCATCGCCGGGCTATTCCAGATGTTGCGCGCAAGCATGCAAGCGCTGGATGCCTTTCGTCCTGATGTCGTCCACCTGCATTCCTCGTTTGCAGGCCTCGTGCTGCGCCCGGCGCTGGCCGCCCGCTCCGACGGCCCGCGCGTCGTCTATTGCCCGCACGGCTGGGCGTTTTCACGCGAGACCGGCCGCCTCAGTCACCTCGTGACGAAGGCGGCGGAGAACCTCCTTGCGCGCACGTCGGACCGAATCATCTGCATCTCCGGCGACGAGTTCAACGAAGCCATCCGCGCCGGGATTCCCGCCGAGCGCCTCACCCTCGTCCATAACGGCATCTCGAGGAGCCGCACGCCGCAGCCTGTCGCGGCCGACTGGACGTCCAAGAAGGTCAAGGTCCTGTTCATCGGACGGCTGGACCGCCAGAAGGGCTTTGATCTCCTGATCGAAGCGGCTCGCTCGCTCGAGGATGTGCTGGAGATCCGCATGATCGGCGCCTCCGTCGTCAATAAGTACGAAGGCCCGAGCGTCCCGTCCAACGTGTCGCTGCTGGGCTGGCTCGATCGCCCGACCATCGAGACCCAGCTCGAGGCTGCCGACCTCGTCGTGATCCCGTCACGATGGGAAGCCTTCGGCCTCGTTGCCCTGGAAGCGATGCGCGCGGCCAAACCCATCCTGGCGTTCCGTAGCGGAGCATTGCCCGAGATCGTCGTCGATGGCGTGACGGGCGTGCTTTGCGAGCCCGTCGCGGTCCAGCCGCTCGTCGACGGCTTCCGGCGCGCACTCGATCTCGACCTCAAGGTGCTGGGTCAGCGCGGTTATGACCGGTTCAAGCAGTTTTATGACGTTCAGAAGACGCATGGGCAATTGCAGCAGGTCTATGCCGAGCTGCTCCATGACGACCGGACACCGATCGACGCAAAGGCGGGGCTGCAGTCGGACCTCTCCAAGAATTTCTGATGGCTGGGCGGCTCGACGTTCACACTTGCCCTCGCAGATGCAGGAGATCGCGATGGCGATGTCATTGACCGGACTGGGTGTCACCGCGAACGCAGCACGCGCGAGCATGAACTAGCCGATGATATTCTCACGCACCTTGGTTCGCGACAGCTTCCGCCTCGCGGGCCTCATCGCATCGATTTTTCTGCCGGTCTCTGTCTGCGCACAGCAGGCGCAGCCGCTCGATGCCCGATTCCTGCTCGGCGTCGGCACCCATCAGGGGCTGGGTGGCCCGGTGAGCGCGCGCGGATACGTTCCTTCGGAAAACGTCGCGCAGATCAAGCAGCTCGGCCTCAACGCCTTCCGCGATGATTTTCCTTGGTCCGATTTCGAGGTGGGGGGACGCCGGATGGGCTTCACGCCCAGGCTCGGCCGGCTCGAAGCGCAAGTCAAATCCGGCGTCGCGCGCCCCCTCCTGATCCTCGCCTTCGGCCATCATCTGGTTCCGAATTCCACACCGCCGACAACCGATGAAGCGCGGCAGCGGTTCGCCGATTATGCTGCGACGGCGGCGCAATCGGTCGTGGCACAGCATCCGGTCTTCGAACTCTGGAACGAATGGAATCTGGCGGCGAAGAAGGATCCGGCGTTCTCGCCGGAGAACTATCTGGCGCTCGCGCAAGTCGCGCGGCCGGCGGTGAAGCGCGTGGCACCGCATGCGCCTTTCCTGGTCGGAGCTCTCGGCGACGATCCGGGCTGGACATGGACGGAGAAGATGCTGCGGACCGGCATTCTTCAGCATGCGGACGGTGCTTCGATCCATCTCTACAATTTCTGCATGGGCCCGAGCAAACGCACGTCGGCCGAGATCATCGACCGGCTCACGGCGTTTCACCGTATGGTCGGCCAGGCCAGCGGAAATCCTGACTTCCCGATCTATGTCACCGAGACGGGCTGGACCACGGCCACCAACAAATGCGGCGTCAGCGAGCAGGCCCAGGCCGACAATACCGCGCAGCTCATCCTGTGGGCGTCGACCGCGACGCGCTGGCTCAAGGGCATGTGGCTCTACGAGCTCAAGGACAGTGGAAAGAACCCGTCGGAGCTGGAGGATAATTTCGGACTCTATCGTTTCGATAATTCGCCAAAGCCGGTTGCCTGCGCGGCCCAGGGGGCCTGGGCCTTCATTCGCCCCAGCCTGAGTGCCGAGCGCCGCGAGCTCGCCAGCGGCGTCGTGTCGATCAATGCATCGACCGCTTCCGGCGGCAGAGTTGCGGTCTGGTCTGAGGCCCCGGACCGACGTTACGAGATCCGGCTCAAGGGCGATCAACAGGGCGCAAGCTTTGCGATGCCGTGCGACCAGGCGGCAAGGCCTGCGGCCGGGGTCTGGATCCCCGTTTCGAGCACACCGGTTCTGATTGCAGCCAATGACAGTGCCGTTCCCGCCCTGGAGATAAGGCCGGCGCGGTAGACGCGATTTTGCAGACATGAGGTTGACGCGATGAAAGTTCTTTTGACGTCCACGCTTTATCCGACGCCTCAGGCCCCAAAGATCGTCGGCGGCGCGGAGATTTTCGCCCGGCGTTTCGCCGAAGGCCTGGTGCAGCGCGGTGACGAGGTGGAAGTGATCCGGGCCGCATCCACGCCTCATCAGGCTCCGGAAACCTGCGACGGCATCAACGTCTATTCCGCGCCGGTGCGAAACGTGTATCTGCCCTTCACGGAGCAGAAGAACGTCGCGCTGCGTAGCATCTGGCACGCGGTCGACGACTGGCAGATGCAGGCCCCCCTGATTGCGGAACGCATCCGGGCCTTCAAGCCGGACGTGCTGCACTCCAACAATTTGTCTGGTCTCACCACCGCGGTCTGGCGCGTTGCCGCCCAGCTCGGGGTCCCCGTGCTCCATACGCTTCACGACTATTATCTGACCTGCCCGCGCTGCTCCCGTTTCGAGAACGGACGGTCCTGCGAGCACACTTGCACGAGCTGCGGAATTCTGAGCTTTCATCGCAAGCGCGCCACGCATTGGCTCAGCGCCGTGGTCGGCGTGAGCGAGCGCGTTCTGTCCATTCATACCGACATGGGCATGTTCTCGGAGACGCCGATCCGCACCGTGATCCGCAACGCCTCGACCGAGCCGCCGCACGAGCCCTATCCCCGCCCCATCTGCACCACGGAAGTGACGTTCGGGTTCATCGGCCGTCTCACGGAGGAAAAGGGCATCGAGAACCTGATGCGCGCCCTGGCCCTGCTGCCCCGCGATCGCATCCGCATGATGATCGCCGGCCGGGTCAGCGACGAGGAACAGAGACGCCTCAGGACGCTCGCGCCGGATGCGCGAATAGAGTTCATGGGCTTCGTGGCGCCGGACGATTTCTACAAGCAGGTCGACGTGGTGGTCGCGCCCTCCATCTGGCACGACCCCGGTCCGCTGGTCGTCGCAGATGCCAAGGCGGCGGGCAGGCCGCTGCTGGGAACGCGCTTCGGCGGCATGCCCGAGGTCATCCAGCACGGGGTGACCGGCTGGCTGACCGAAGCCGATCCACAATCCCTGGCCAGGAGCATGCTCGCGGTCGCAGCCGATCCGCACAAGATCGACGAGATCAGCCGGCGGCTGATCGCCGATACCAACAAGTGGATATTCTCCGACGTGCTGTCGTCATACAAGAACCTGTATGAACAATTGCGCGAGCAGCGGATGTCGCACGTGCGCGCAGCAACGGCCGAAGCGCCACACGGACCGTCCGTCGTCGGCAAGGAGCGCCTCATTCCGCGATGACACGCCTCCTCGCGATGGCGGGCTATGTCTATCAGAGCGCCGCGGCGATCATCCTGATCTTCGCGATCAGCCATCTGCTGCCCGCCGCCGACTACACCAACTTTTCCCTTGCGCTGGCCTCGAGCCAATTGCTCTGCGTCCTGATGTTCGAGTGGCTGCAGCTGGCCGGATTGCGGTTTCTGGCGGCAGCCAAAGAGAACGAGGCGGCGCGGCTGAGGTGGTCGCTGTTTGCCGCCGGCCTGTCGAGCGCAGCCGCGCTCGTCGTGGTCGGGAGCTGCGCGTCTCTGGCCAGCGTGCTCCCGACGGGGATCGTCGCGTTGGGCCTCGGCATATCCGTGCTTCAGGGCTTAACGGATCTCTACTTCCTGTCGGTCCGCCTGTCCGACCGGCTGGGCATCGCATCCTTTCTGCTCGCGCTGCGTGCCACCGCCCTTCTGATCGGAGCGGCCGCGGGGGCAATGATCTGGGGAACGGCCGAAGCGGCGCTGCTCGGTATCGCCTCGGGTCACGCCCTCGGCCTGCTCGCCGGCCTGGTCGCCTATCGCACCCCGATGGAGCGCGTCTCGCTGCAGGCGATGCTGGCCGACTGGAAGGATTTCTCCCGCTACGGCATGCTCGCGGCGGGCGCGTCCGTCATCCATCTGTCGGTGCCGGTGCTGCTCCGTGTCATCGTCGTCGGCCAGCTGGGCGCGACCGGGGCCGGGGCCGGCTTTTCGATTGCGCTCGACCTCCTGCAGCGTCCCTTCTGGGTCCTCAATGCAGCGATCCACACCGTGAGCTACCCGGAAGTGGTCAACGATTTCGAACACGGAGGCAGCGCAAAATCGGTGCAGTCGGCGCGGCGGATGTTCGAATTCATGATCTGCACGACCCTCGTGCTGCTCGGTGGTCTGATTGGATTCATTCCAGATGCCGCCCGTATCCTGGTGCCGCAGGCGAGCCTGGATGGCTTTCTGGAGACGGCGCCAACGGTTGCCGCCTTCTATTTCCTGCACACCCATCTGCAGGCGACGATCGCGGTCATTCCCCACCTTGAGAAGCTGGCGACCAGGCTCGTCGTCGTCGCGGCCGGCCAGCTCGCCCTCGTCGTGTCCTTCGCCGTGGTCGCGGTATCGACCGGCCTGTCGCCGCGAGCGGCGGTTAGCTATGCTTCGCTCGCCACGCTCGCGACCATACTGGTCGCACTCGGCCCCACGCTGCGGTTTGAGGCGTTGCCGCGCTGGCCCCTGGTCATGCAGGCGGGCGTGGCCGCAATCCTGATCGGATCGCTCGGTTCGATACCGACGGGGCCCGCGGCATGGTTGGCCGGCAAGATCGCGATCGCCGCGATTGCAACGGCGGTCATCGGATGGCGCGGAGACTTTCTGATGCTGGCCCGCCGCGGCTGATTGGCCGCGCTGGCGGTGCGCGAATCAGGTCTGGTTCCGATCCGGAAACCGGGCTGCATGGTCTTCATCAGCAGATTCCGCGGCGAACGCTGCACCATCCCTGAGCAACCACAACCATTACGAGCAAATCGATTGGTTTAACCGCCCATGGAAGCGGCATCTGCGAACTTCCCGTGCAGGAAAGCGCGAGCTGCGCGAAGGAATGAGACGAAGATACTTCGATCGACGGACAGCGAGAAAATGTCTTGCTGCTCCTTGCCGACCTCGCGCGCCGCGAGCGCGCCGACCGCTCGCTCAAAATCTGTCATGTAAAATCCAGTTCGCGCGGCCTGCGCATACATTCAGCAGTGCAAATCGCGAAAATCTTGAAAGCGCCTTCCTCACGCCATGCTGCCCGGGCATCGCATCAATATTCTGCTGCAACACAGAGCAAGTCTGTTCCTGCACAAGGAACCTCGTTTCGCTCACGATTTGTAGCTTCCATTTTTATCTGAAATTCACACTCGACAGAGAAGCTTGAACGCAATCCCTGCGAGCAATTTCGTTCGCGCTGAAACTCGAGTGTGCAATGTCCGATCAAACCATCCTGTCCGCCAGCGGCTTCATCGACTCCATCGGCGTCAACACGCACGCCGGCTTCGGCTGGACCGGCTACAACAATCTCGCGCTCATGGTCGATGACCTCGAGTATCTCGGCGTCACCCATCTCCGCGACGCCATGGGGACCAGCCCGGCCGCGCAACCCGTCGTCGAGGGTCTGGCCGCTGCCGGCTACAAGTTCGACTTCCTGGTGTCGTCCGCGCTGCCCCAGACCGGCACAACCGGGCTGCAGAACTACATCGCCTCGCTTCAGAAGTTCGTGGCGAGCCACCCGGGCAGCATCAGCGCCATCGAAGGGCTCAACGAGGCCAATCACCAGCCCTTCAGCTACAACGGCAGCTCGAGCCTGACCGCCGCAGCTCAGTTCCAGAGCGCGCTCTATCAGGCCGTCAATGCCAACGCCGCGCTCGGCAGCATCCCCGTGTACAATCTGTCACTGGCCTACAACGATCCGCAGGGCTACAGCCAGCTTGGCAACATGTCGGGCTCGGTCGACTACGCCAACGCCCATGCCTATGTCAGCACCAGCCTGACGACCAGCAGTTCGATTGCGGCGACACTGAGCGCAGTGATGACCGCGGCACCGGGAAAGCCGGTCGTCATCACGGAAACCGGCTACACCACGCAGGCCAATACCCAATATCTCGGCGTCAACGAGACGGTGCAGGCCAAATCAATCCTGAACACCCTGGTCGATGCCTACAAGGCCGGCGTCAGCGCGACTTATCTCTACGAGCTGTTCGACCGCGACTCCTCCGCCGGCAATACCAATCCCGAGGCCAATTTCGGACTGTTCAATTCCGACGGGACGCCGAAGCTCGCCGCCACCGCCATTCACAACCTGACGACCATTCTGGCGGACGACGGCAAGGGCAGCCAGCAGCCGACTGATCCGTTGAACTACACCCTGAGCAACATGCCAGCCACAGGCAACAGCATGGTGCTCGGCAAGAGCAACGGCGCCTACGAGCTCGTCGTGTGGGCGGAGCCGAAGCTCTGGAAGGACGCCAACGACACCGAGATTTCCAATCCGACCGAGACCGTCACGGTGAACCTCGGCGGCGTGCATCATTCGGTGAAGGTGTACGACACGCTGACGGGGACCACGGCGATCGCCAGCTACACCGACGTCAGCACGATCACCATCCCGGTCAGCGATCACCCGCTGATCATCGAGATCGACGCGCCTCCGACGACCACGACTCCGCCGGATACAAGGACCAGTGTCAGCGGCACGGCCGCCGAGATCGTGCCGCAACTGTCCGACCTCAGCGACTCCACGGCCCTGCAGACCATCACGCTGACCGATTCGCACGTCCTGCCGGTCGCCTCGAAGGCGACCATGGACTACATGATCGCCCATTACGGCAGCGCCCTCTCCAAGATCCAGGGCGGCTACTCGTTCTCGGTGACGAACTCGGCTGCGACCTGGAGCAGCACGAAGACCTATAATTCCAGCGGAACGCTTGTGTCGAAGTCGGACACCGGCCTGAATGCGAGCGGACAGCCGACCTCGACCACCGTCGCCTACACCGATGGGTCCAAGGACCTGATCAGCTACACCGGCGGCGTGAAGACGAAATTCGTTCATGTCGACACCGACGCAACCAGGACCACCGACACCTACAACACGGCCGGAACCCTTCTGAGCGAAGTCGTCCAGAAGTCCGACGGCTATTACTCCACCACGCTCTACACGAGCGGCGTGAAGACGGCCGCCTACGTCAAGAATGCCGACGGCTCGCAGGACAATTACACCTACGGCATCACGGGCAAGAGCTTCACCACCCAGGTTCAGCATCTCGATGCATCCGGAAAGGTCACCTCGGTGACCCGCAGCCATGCCGACGGCTCGCTGGACTCGACGCAGGTCTACAACGCCGACGGCAGCAGCGTGATCACCACCTATAGCGCCAGCGGCGTCAAGCTGGTCGAGACCGCCTATCATGCCGACCACAGCAAGGACGTCTGGACCTACAACATCACGGGCCAGAACTACACGACCGAGCACGACGTCTACAATTCGACCGGTTTTCTCACCAGCCTGACGCGGCTGCACACCGACGGCAGCCTCGCCTTCAAGCTTACTCAGACGACCGACGGCACCAAGACGACCGATTGGTACAATGCGGCCGGCAGCCTCACCAGCGAGGTGATCCAGAAGGCCGACGGCTTCTCCTCGACCACGCTTTACAACAACGGCGTCAAGACCAACGCCTATGTCAAGAATGCCGACGGCAGCCAGGACAATTATGCCTATGGCATCACCGGCCAGAGCTACACCACGCTGATCCAGCACGTCGATCCGTCCGGCAAGGTCACCGCCGTGACCCGCAAGCATGCCGACGGCACGCTCGACTATACCCAGGTGATCAACGGCGACGGCAGCAGCGTCGTCACCAATTATGATGCCGCAGGAACGCGGACCAAGGAAACCGACCATCACGCCGACGGCAGCAAGGACGTTTTCCTCTTCAACATCACCGGCCAGACCTACACGACCGAACACGACATCTACGATGCGACCGGCTTCCTCACCACGCTGATTCGCAAGCACGCCGACGGCAGCATGGCGTTCAAGCTGGTGCAGAGCGCCGATGGGGCCAAGACCACGGACTGGTACGACGCCAACGGCGTGCTCACCAGCGAGGTCGTCCAGAAGCCGAGTGGTTACAGCTCGACCACGGTGTACACCAATGGCGTCAAGACCGCGGCTTACATCACCAACGCGGACATGAGTCACGACAACTACAGCTACAACATCACCGGGCAGAGCTATACCACGCAGTATCAGCACCTCGATCCATCGGGCCAGACCACCGAGGTAACCCGCTGGCATGCCGACAACTCGCTCGACTATACCCAAATCGTCAACAGCGACGGCAGCAGCGTGGTCACCAACTACGATGCATCAGGCGTCAAGAAGACGGAAACCGACTACCACGCCGACGGGTCGAAGGACGTCTTCCAGTTCAACGTGGTCGGCCAGAACTACACGAACGAGCACGACAGTTACGATTCGACCGGCTTCCTCACCGATATCGTTCGCACCCACGCGGACAACAGCCTGGCCTTCACGCTGGAGCAGAGCGCCGACGGCACCAAGACCTCCGACTGGTACGACGCCAACGGCGTCATCACCAGCGAGGTGACGACCAAGAGCGATGGTTACAGCTCCACGACCGTCTATGCCGGCGGCGTGAAGAGCGCTGCCTACATCAAGAACGCCGATGGCACGTCCGACAACTGGAACTACAACATCACCGGGCAGTCCTACACGACCCAGCATCAGCACCTCGATGCCTCGGGCAAGATGGTCGAGCTCACCCGGACCCACGCCGACGGCACTCTGGACTATACTCAGATCATCCATGACGACGGCAGCAAGCTGACCGACATATACAACAGCTCCGGGACCAAGACCCAGGAGATCGCCAACAACGTCGACGGCTCGAAGGACGTCTTCCTGTTCAACTTCAACGGACAGACCGGTACGACGCAGCACGAGAACTACAACTCGGCCAGCGCGCTGCAATTCTTCGATCAGAGTAAGGCCGACGGCACCCACAATGTCACGGCCGTCGCCGGCGGCGTGACGATCCAGGGCGGGGACGGCAATGACGTGTTTTCGGCCGCGCCAAACTCGACCACGGTCGCTTACGATCATGGCCAGGACCAGATCCTCAACTTCCAGGCCGGGGACGGCACAACTCACGACGTGGTCCAGATCTCGAAGCTCCTGGCCGCTGACTACAGTCATCTGCAGATGACGCAGTCCGGCACAAACGCGCTGATCACGTTCTCGGCCAATGATTCGATCCTGCTGAAGAACGTGTATGTCAGCAGCCTGACGAGCCACGATTTCGTGTTCGTCTGAGCACGTCAAATTCCTGCCAAGACCCTTTGGGGGCCGGGATCATGTCCCGGCCCCTTTACGTTTGTTGGGCGCGCGTGCCTCATCGATGAGCAAAAGCCGGCCGCCATCCACATTTGGATGGCACCCATGAATTCGGGCCGACCGCCGCGATAGCGCCGCATCGGCCGCGACTTTGCGAACTTGCGTCACAATTCGTCTCTAGAAGCGAGACGAACCGCGCAAGGACTCCGAGGCCCGATGGAAGCAAGTGAAGCAAGACGTTTTGTCGTTCTCGACTTCTACCGCTTCGTCGCCGCGCTCGGGGTCTTCATCTTCCACCTGAAGCTGATCGACACGGGCATTTCGCCGGCCTGGAACGGGTCCTACGGCCTGTTCGTGGACATGTTCTTCATCCTGTCCGGCTTCGTGATCTCCTATTCCTACCCGTCCGATGCACGTGGCGTGGCGGCCTATTCCCGGTTCATGATCCGGCGTATTGCGCGGATCTATCCGCTGCATCTACTGAGCTTGCTCATCTTCGTGGTGCTCATCGGCGTCGGCCTGGAGCGCACGGCCCGCTCGACCCCGCTGGACTTCCTGTACAACCTTCTACTGCTCCAGGCGTGGGGGGTCACCGATCATCTCAGCTTCAACTCGCCGTCCTGGTCGATCAGCGCGGAGTTCTTCTGCTATCTGATCTTTCCACTGCTGATGCTGCTTGCACGCAAGGTGCAACCGATCGTGCTCGGCGCGATCGTGGCCGCGCTCTATCTGGTCCTTGCCCACGGCCATTTGCCGATCTGGCAGGAACGGTCGCAGATGTATGGCGCCAATTTCGACTACGGGATGCTCCGCGCACTGCCGAGCTTCCTGAATGGAATCCTGCTCGCCATTCTATTCCGGATGTCGCATCCCTACCGGCACAAGCGGATGATCTTCGCCGGCATCGGCACGTTCGGCCTCTCCGTGCTCGTTCTCAACGTCTTCGCCAAGCCGGACCTCGCCATCCTGCTGTTCTCCTGCGCCATTCTGCTCACGGCGGTCGGCGAAAGCGCCTTCAAGGAGTTTCCAGGCGCCCGCCTGCTTGGACGGCTCGGCAACACCTCATATGCGATCTACATGCTGCACGATGCCATTCTCATTGCCGTGTTCAAGCCGCTATGGATTTGGCTCGGACTGCGTCCTGATCAGTTCGGCCTGTTCGCCCTGGCGTGTTGCGCGGTCCTGACCATCGCCGCGGACCGCACCTACGCCTATTTCGAAAATCCGGCGCGGCGCTTCATCAACCGCTGGGCCGACATTGGTGCCACGTCCTCACGCAAGCCGGCCGCAGCCGACACCCCCGTCCGGGCGGTCAACTGACGCCTGCCGGCGACATGAGGGCGTTCAGGCGACCTTGCCGCCGGCCTCCTGCACCGTCCGCATCGCGCTCTCGCCCAGTAGCGGTGCGATGTTGGCGCGGGACAGCTCCATGACATCCGGCAGCATCTGACGTACCTTCTCACCGACGACTTCGTGGGTGCCAAGGAACTGCAGCACAAACTTCTCAAAACTGTCGTCGACCAGGAATTGGGCCGGCGACAGCAACAGCGATTCGCTGACGCCAAAGTGAGCAAACAGGCCCTGGAACTTGTCCTGATAGGTAATCGCTGCGACGGGCGTTCCCTGCCCCAGCGCCGCAATCGCCAGATGCATGCGGCCGGTGATCACGCCGTCGACCAGACCGACAACGGCCTTGATCTCGCCCGCCGACAGCGCCTGATCGACATGATGCACGTGATCGCCGAGCGTGGGCTTCAGGCGGTCAGCCAGCGGCCGCAGGCAATTGTCGTCGGCGATCTCGGGGCGATAGTCGTGGGCGAGCAACAGCCAGCTTGCATTGTGCTCGCGAGATAGCCGCTCCATGGCGCCCGCGGCGAGCTCTATCATTTGCCGCAGCTTGGCTGGCTCCGGCTTCCTGAACAACATCGGATGAATGTTGAAGACGAAGACCTTGCGACCCTGCTCGCGCTGTCGCGCGATCGTCGCCGCGATCTGCTTCACTGCGGCCGTATCCGCCCGCGGCGTCAGCATGAACGCCGCATCGGCAACCAGACGGGCGCGTTTCCGCGCGAAATCGTCGAAACGCTGAAGAGATATTGTATCGCGCAGATTCAGGACCACGCCCGGGTCCAGCAGCCGGAACACCTCGCGTAGCGCCTTCGCCGGGCGGGAGTTGAAACTGAAGCCGAGCACGCTGACCTTGGCGCCGAATGCAGCCATCAGGTCGGCCACGAGCAGCATGCGCGCGGCATCCACCGGAGAATAGTAGCCGTCGAGCACGTCGGCCCCCAAAACCAGTCCGAAATCCGGCCTGGTGAGCGACAGCTCCTGCGCGACCGTCTCGTATGAGAACGGCTGTCTCCAGAGTTCGAGCGGCTTGAAACCCATCGCGCGCACGTCCGCGCTGGCCGCTGCGGTAGCGGTGACGATGTAGACCTCGAGGTTCGGATAGGTCTTCTTCACCTCCCCAGTGGCCGCTTCGATCATCGCCTCATCGCCGCGCGATTGACGAACGCTCCAGGGATCGGAGGGGAGCACGACGAGCCGGCGCGGAGTGTTGCGCGGCGCGGCGTTGACGCCGACGTCCCTCCGGGCGATCTGCCATCTGCGCAGCTCGAGCAGATCGAGTGCCAACGGCGTATTCTTCGCGCTGTTGAGCCAGCCTCGGAGCTGCCTGCGTACGGGCACCGGGATCAGTTGCTTCACGACATCCTCCTCGTCTTCATCAAGCGGTCGCACCGCGCTTCACGACGAAATCAATCAGGGAAAGGAGCTGCTTCCGCCAGAACAGCAGAATGCCTGTCAGATAAGTCGCGCCAAAACAGGACGACAGCAGTCCAATCCGCAAGTACGGGTTCATGCCCGGCGTCGCCTCCCGGCACAGCACGACCGCGCCGTAGGCCAGAGCGATGGCGCAAAGGCATCCCGCAATGGGACGCAGAAACTGGCTCCAGCTCAAGCCCAGCAGCCGGAGCGCCAGCGCGAATGTCACGGGGGTCACCACGAGCTGCGAGAACGCGAAGATCGTAGCCAGCTGACCAATGTCGCGCGACGGAAGCAGGAACATTGCCGGCACGACCGTACAGAATTTGAGGATGTTGAGCAGAAAGACGTAGTTCGGCTTGCCCAGAGCACCAAAATAGGCGCTGTTGACGAACTGCACCGTCTGGACCGCGCCAATCAGCATCAGCGGCCGCATCACCGCTTCGCTGCCACCCCACTTCGCACCGAACAGCAGCAGGGAGAACTCCGGCGCGATCGCCGCGAGCAGCACGAAGACCGGAGATCCGATCAGTGCGCCGAGACTGACGCTGCGCAAATAGGCGCCCGCGATGCGGTCCCGCTCGTGCGCGATTTTGGACAAGGCGCTCAGCGCCACGTCCATGACCGCCTGGGTGAGCAACTGCATCAGGATGATGTAGACCCTCGCGCCGACCGTGTAGATGCCGAGCGCGGCGACGCCATAGAGCGACAGGATGATCATGTCGATCGTCCGAACGATGGCGAAGTCCAGCAGCCTGTTCAGCATGACGTGGATGCTGTAGCCGGAGAGCTCGCGAAAGCTCTTCAGATCGTAGCCGCGCATCGGCAACCATCGCGGTTGGCTCCAGAGCCACAAGCCGCTGATCGCGCTCTGAACGACCACCTGGATCACGAGGCTGAGCGCACCGAACCCTGCATAGGCACAGGCGATCCCCACGACGCCGGAGATGGCTGTCGCCACCATGGTCCTGACCGCCAGCACCCGAAAATCCATCTGGCGCTTGTAGAGCGCCTCCTGGAACAGGGTCGCGGTGCCGATCGGAAGCGAGAGACTGGCGGCCGTCAGCAGCGGCGCCAGCCCCTTCACGTCGAACCAATGCTCGATATGCGTCGCGAGCAATGCGATCAGAACGGCCAGGAGCACTGAGGCTGCAAACGAGCAGAAGAACGGCAGCGTCACATCGGCGGGCTCGAGCGTCCGCCGCTGGATCAATGCATCACCGAAGCCGAATTCCGCGATGGAGCTCAAAAGCAGCAGGATAAAGGCGACCAGCGCCGCAAGACCGAAATCCGCGGGATCGAGCAGCCGTGCCAGCACCAGGAACAGCACGAACGACAATGCGCGGCCGCCCCAATTCTGCGCGAGCGACCAAAACAGCGCCACCACGACCTGATGTTGCCTGCCTCGAGTGACGTTCATCAACAATTCGACCCAATTCCGATCCAGACGACGCGACAATGATGATGACACGCCACCGCTTGTCGCCGCTCACAACGGCGACTGATTGCTCGCTACAATACGACGGAGTGATGGCAATCAGATGAGCGCCATCACGATTCCGATTTAGAGTGGAAGTGAGTTCAAATCGTGGACTACACTCCCATCGCTCTCTGCGATGTGATGCAAAATGGATGCCTTGATGAATTCGCCGGCCCCGCGTTCTCTCCGTAGCTCGAAACGCTTGCGCGTGGCGATCTACGCACCGCATTTTGCGGAATATTCCTACCGGCTCGCTTCGGGATTGGCTCACCATTGCGACGTCAGGCTCGTGCTCAACCGCAAGGACGCCAACCAGCAATGGGAACTGGCCGACATCGCTGTGGCGGCTCCCTTCGAGACCCGGGTTCGCGATTTGAGCCTGCGCCGCGGCGGCGTGATCGGCATCCCGGCTTCTTTCCTCGACATAATTTCGTTTCGTCCGGACGTCGTTCATTGTCACGAAGTTCCGGAGATCTATACGTCCAAGCTGATTCAGTTCCTTCGACCACTCGGCATTCCCCTGGTGCTGACCGTTCACGATGCTATCCCGCATTCGGAAGGCGGCTCCGGCACCTCGCCACGTGAAGACGGTTGGCGCGAACACATGCGTGCCGCCGCGTCGATCGTCACGACCCATGGCGAGAGCTGTATTGCGGATTTTCGTCGCGCCTCGCCCGACTTCAAGGGCGGAACGGTCTCCAGCATGCACGGCGTGCTCATGGTTCCACCGGCCCGAGATGCGGTCACCGCGCCCGAAGCCGCTCGCATCCTGTTTTTTGGACGAATGTGGGCCTACAAGGGCCTCGACGTCTTCATCGACGCGATCGACATGTTGGCCCGGCGCGGTGTGGCGCATGAGGCGATCGTCGCCGGGCGCGGCCCCGAGATGACACGGCTCGGCGCGCGGATGGAAGCGATGCCGACGGTCAAGACCATCAACGCCTACATTTCGCCTGCGGACACCGGACAGCTGTTTCAATCCGCCACCGTGGTCGCCTTGCCCTACAAGGATGCAACGCAGAGCGGCGTGCTTGCCTCCGCTTACGGCAATTCTCGTCCCGTCGTTGCAAGCGCCACCGGCGGCATTCCCGACGTCGTCACCGACGGCGTTAACGGGCTGCTGGTTCCTCCAGGGGATGCCCCTGCATTGGCCGATGCACTCGAACGCGTGCTGACCTCCAAGCCACTTGCCGCGACATTGACGGATGGCGCACAGCAGACCGCGGCCGGCATTTTGAACTGGGACCACATCGCCGAACAGCTGCTGGGGTCCTATCACAAGCTCGCAGGCCGTACCGTGAGCTGACCGCGACGGGCACGCGGTCGCTCAAACCGATTGCCCGACCTTCAGCGGTCGAAAGAACATGCCGCGGATCGCGCCGTCCAGCAGGCGCCTCAACCTGACCTCGATCAGCTCATAACTGATCGCGCTTGCGACCAATGACATCACCAGCCCGAGCACGATGAAGACCGCCCACAGCAGCCAGCGATCGACGCCGGCGGCGACCAGCTTCAGGCCGATCACCTGCAACGGGAAGAGCACGAAGGGATGCACGAGATAGAGGCTGTAGCTGATCTTGCCGACATATTGCAGGGCCGGGGCACTCAGAGCCCTGCCAAGGCCCGACTCCGGGGCAAGCACCATGCCGAACAGCAGGAATCCGGGAAGGAGCCCCACGAACGGGTGAAACAGCACGAGGCTCGCATACAGGGCGGCTCCGCAGGCGAGGCCCGCGAGCAGGCCGACCCGTCCGGGAATGGAGATGCGAAACCCGGTGGCGCTGAACAGCATGCCGATGCAGAAGAACGCCGTGATCGGCCAGTGCATCAGGCAGGCCAGACCCAGCAGGATCAGGGGCGCCGCCAGCAGCTTGCCCCCGCCGCGCCACATCGAGAATGTCAGCGCAAACCAGATGTAGAACGCCCACTCATAGGTCAGTGTCCAGGCATTCTGCTGGGCAATGGGCAAGCCAAGCGCGTCCTGCACGAAGAACAGATTGGCCGCGAATATCCCGAGATAGCTCGTCAGATCGATCCCACGGAAGAACTTGTAACCGACGATCGGACCTATCGCGAACAGCGCAAGGTGCAGGACGACGAACACCGGCATGATGCGCAGGACGCGGTCGAAGAAGAACCGCGGCAGCGAGCCGTGCCGCACCAGGCTCGCCGGGATCAGGAAGCCGCTGATCATGAAGAACAGCTCGACGCCATGCCCGCCGACATTGATCACCGATTGCAGCCAGAGCCAGAGCGGCGGCAGGAAGCCGGGATCCGGGATGTCGTACATGCCTCCCTTCGGCATGTCGTAGAAATGATCCATCAGCACGCTCAGCGCGGCAATCCCTCGAAGCCCCTGGACCGAGGGAACGAACGATCCGTCGTAGGCGGCGCCCGGCTGGTGCAGCGCGTTACTCACTCTGCAGCACCCTGAGTACTGAGGGCGGGCTCGAGAACGACCTTCTTTCGCCGTGCTGATCGGAACCTTTGTCCGAAGGCGATGCTGGGCTTCTCGACGAATGTAAACGTCATCCAGCTGACGAGGATCGACAACGCCAGGATCAGGGTCATGAAGATCGACCATCCGAGCGGCCCGTCGCCGAACCAGAAAAGGCGATGGATGAAGACGAGCACGAACGGCGACATCAGGTAGACCGAATAGCTGATCACGCCGACGAATGCCATCGGCCGCCACGCCATTCTCTCACCGAACACAGCAAAGCCGATGAAGACGAGCGCCGCGCAGACATAGGCCGATGCGATCGAATAGCTGTAGAAGAAGTTCTCGTGGTACACGCCTCCGAATCGCCGGTCGGCCAGGGTGATGGCGAAGATCGCATATAGGAGCGTGCAGACCGCCACGTGGGACCATCGCAGCTTTCCGCCGATGACGGTGTCGCGGATGATCTTGCCCAGGAACATCGCCGACAGGTTCAACCCGACCTCCATCACCGAGGAAACCGCCCTGTTCTCCACCAGGAGCGCGGCGGTGGTTCCGACCAGCGCGGCCGCAACGACGATCGTCACCGCCGTGAAGCGCCGGTTCAGCAGCCCCATCGCAAACAGAATGGTGCATCCGACATAGAACAGCAACTCGATCGCCAGCGTCCAATAGAACACCCAGAGGTTCGGGACGTTCACGAAGGTCTGCAACATCGTCACGTTCGCGGCGATCTGCCCGAGCGGATAGATCTTCGAATCCATCAGCTGCATCGTCACGAGCCCGACCACGAGCGAGGTCCAGTAGGCCGGGTAGAGTCGGAAGAAGCGGCTGATCGAAAAGTCCCGCACGGGCGTGGCGCTGTCCGGGAAGCTGAACGGAATGACGAAGCCGCTGACGAAGAAGAACAACACCACGCCGAACCGGCCAAAGTTCATGTAGTAGCCGAACAAATCGTGGATGGGCCAGTAATAGGCACCCGTCGGATGCTTCTCGACGATCACCTCGAACACATGCTGGACCAGGACCGACAACACGGCAATGCCGCGCAGCGTGTCGATGAATGCGAGCCGTTTATGCATTATTCGTTCTCACCTGCTTCCGCTCGCCGCCGGTATGTCCGGGCGGAAGCCTTCCAATGACGGCATCGGCGGCCGCATGACGATCGGCACGGCGTCGCCCGCCCGTGCGGAGGCCGCGCGGCGCGAAAACACGTCGCTGAAGCTCAATGCGATGATCAGGAGGCCGGACGCCGGGCCGTAGTTCAACACCGTGATCGTGAACAGGTTGACGACGAAGATCAGCGTCAGCTTGTACACGTCCGTCGCTCCGAATGTCGCCCTGAACACCATCACCATGAACGCGACGAACGGCAGACCGAACATCAGGTAGGTCCCGATGTAGAAATTGTCGACGGGCACCCAGAAGTGCGCGAGCGGCGAGAACAGCTTCTGCGGATAGTTGAAGCAGCCCGCGCCGCAGCCCGTCACCAGACCGATCGGCATGAGCTGGTTCATGTAGACGAACGGCAACTGCCAGCTGTTGTTGATGCGATCGACGATGCTGAACAGCGTCGAGTGCGGGACGGCGGCGGTGCCGGAAGCGATCACGATCATGAAGAACGGAACGAAGATCGCGGCAAAGGACCATTGCGCGATGCCCCTGATTGCGGGAAAGCGCGACTTCTCCGGCAGCATACGCACGAACACGAGCAGGAGCAGATAGAGCACGAGGACGATCATCGTCGTCTTGCTCGTGGTCAGCTTGATGACATAGACCGCGAGCGAGCCGAACAGAAGGCACCACGTCGTGCTCTTGCGAATCGAGGTGATCGCGAACGACACGAGAATGAAGAAGGCCGCCATGGTGTTGTCGGCCGCAAAACCCATGAGGCGCTGGTCGTCGCCGCCATAGGCCCACCACAGCCGGCCCGCCTCTCGGACTGCGCCAAAGGACTCATATTTATACCCGACCCAGGGCATGAGGTAGAACTTCGTCAGCAACACCCCGATGACCGAGAGGTAGAAGGTCACCGCGATGACCGACAGCAGCTTTTTGTACGAGCCGAGACTCGAATCACAGAAGCAGAAGCCGACGAATACCGGCAGCATCATCTTGAAGGACGAGATCGCCGCGTTTGCCGTTCCCATCATGAAATAGCCAAGCACGAGCGACAGCATGATCTGGACCAACACCAACAGGGCCAGGGTGCTGCGATTGCGCAGGATGCAATGCACGATGAACTGGATCAGGCACGCAAGCGCGACCGCATCGGGCAGATACCAGAGCGCATCCATGTGATAGATGCTGGTGTAATAGCGGATCACGCCGCCAAAGGCGTCGCGGACCAGATAGACCCCGAGCGCGATCGCCTCGATGCTGAGGCTGATCAGGATCAGCCGCGGCCGTTGCAGTGCGAGGATGCTCATGACCGACTCAGTTCGTCAGCCGCGCCGATGGCGCGGGGGATCGCGCGAAATCCCGACGGCTTCCGAGCACATTTCGCATGAACTTGCCGCCGGGAATTTCGATGTAGAGATAAGTGAAGTGCGAGACCGCTAGCACGGCAGCAAGTGAGACGACGAGATTCAGTGTGGCCGGCAGGCCCGCCCAGACCGAATCCAGGGCGGCGATTCGCCCCGCCCCCACGGCCCGCACGAAATATTCGGCGAGCAGCACTACGAGCGCGTGCACCATGTAGATGGAGTAGGAACGTTTCCCGAGCCAGACCAGCGGCGCGGCCACCAGCATCCGCGGCACCAGCAGCGCATCTGGAAAAGCCAGCAAGCTGCCGAGGAAGATCGCGAACGTCACCGGCGCGAGGAAGGTTGCCGCGGGATTGGTCTCCGCCAGGGACACCAGAACGATGCTGGCGATCATGGCGGCGAACTGCAGCACGCCCTGCACGGCAGGGCCCGGCTTGGCCGGCAGGCGATCGACGATTCTCACCGTCAGCACGCCCAGAAAGAAGCTCACGAAACAGCGCAGGATGCCGAAATCGGTCTGAAGCCCGAGGCTCCTCTTGTCCAGCACGAAGATGATGAAGACCAGACTGCCGATCGCAAGCGCCCCGCAGAGGACGTAGAACCAGAGCAGGGAACGCATGCGTTGGGCCAGCAGGACGATCAGGCCAAACACAAGATATGTGTAGAACTCGACGCTGATGCTCCAGCTCGGCGCATTCCAGCTGAGATAGTCGATGAACCCCATCGAATGCAGCAGCAGGACGTTGAGACCGAAGGAGTAGGCATTGTTCACTTCGAACGCCGCCGGCGCGGCCACCACGACACCGGCCATGACCAGACCGATCCGCAGGAGGCGAAACAGAAGATTTGCCATCAGCATGACGATGTGCAGCGGATAGACCCGCGCCAGGCGCCGCACCATGAACTCGCGCAGCGAGAAGCGCCCGAAGTCGCTTTCGACGTAGCTGAGCGACATGACGATCCCGCTGAGAACAAAGAACAGATCGACCAGCAGCCAGGAGCTCCTGAAGAACGAGCAATTGATCCACGCATTGTGCGGGAACGCTGCGAGGAAAGTCGGCATCAGCAGGAGATGGTGAATCACCACCGACGTCGCGGCGATGCCCCGAATGCTATCGAGCGGCAGGACATGCGCCTTCTCACGATGAATCATCTCCGTCACATCAACATTCCGTAGCTATTGCACCGCAGCAGTGTGTATCAGGTCTTGCGCGCGTTCAATCTCTGCGATCGCGGACTCGCATTCGACGCATGAGGGTCGACGATAATTTCAACGCTCGCAGATCATTCGGACATGCGAGCGCCAAGTTCACGCCACTTTTTGCTTGAGATCGAAGTGCGCCGGCGCGCAAATCAATTCGGACGTGATGATTGCGAGTATTTGCGTGCAAAGTGTGCGCTAAATTCGGCGCTGTTGCGATCAACGCGCCCGCAAGCACGTTGATCTCTCCGCAGGCACGATGCCGCGCATATCGCGCAGATAAATTTTCGCAGGCGGGGAACAATGAGTCGCATGACGACTTGTGTCGGTTTTGCGACGCATGCTCGCGACACTTCGACGTGCAATGCCTCTTGTTCGACGTGCAATGCCTCTTGTGTTTTCAGTTTGCAACATTCCTAGGCGCGTGCATGCCGATCTCGCAGGCATTGCATATCTTCATTTTGCAACCGATCGGGAAACAGGCAATGCACGCGTTGTCGTCGAGCACACGCACCCAGCTTTTGCGCCGCACAAAAATTGACACAGTTACCTGCCAAGTTTCGGGTGTTCTCCTATTGCAACAGGGAGGAAGGGACACGAATGGGTTGCGGACTAAGACGTCGTCTTGCGAGATCGCGATGGCTACCGATCGTCTTGGCAGGTTCTGCCTTGATGGTGTCGAGCATCGATGCTTGCCGCGCCCAGTGCGTCGAATTTACGGATCGTGCCTCGCAGCTCCAGCTCGACACGTTCGTAAAATCGCCCTCCTCGCTTCTGGAGCAGCTGCGCAATGACAAGGAGAAGCTGAGATATCGGCTCGCCACCTTTATCGCCACGAACCCGTCGGTGTTGCCGTCCGTGCAGACCCTCATCTCGGCGTCGACTTCAACCGACCGTTCAGCCATTGGCGCCGCGTTGAGGATCGCCGAAGGGCGGTGCACGTCGACGAAGCCGGACGCTGCGCGCAAGATCAGGGATTTCACGCAGCGGATCGGCGATCTCAACGTGCAAGCAGGTTATTCCGCCGCCGGAGAGGACGCCTCCGGCGCCCAGGCCCAATCGCAAGACAAGGGCCGTGCGCAACCGCCCCGAGGCGGGGCGCTGCTCGACGGCGAGTGGAAGACCAAGCTGGCCAACCCGTTCAAGCCCGTCCCCCTTCCGAATTGATCAGCGATCGTCAAAAGGCAGCGAATTAACAAATGTATCAGCCTAGAGAACATTTCCAGTCGGGCCACAGATTCGGCATCGAATTCGGCGGAGCAGTCCTCAGCTTCGAACGCGTGGCCGATGTCCTGCGCCGGCAATGGCCGATCATCGCGGTGTGCACCGGCGCTTCGCTGGCGCTGGTGTTCGTCTATCTGATCATGGCGCAACCCATGTACACGGCGAATGCCCGCATCATGATGGATACCCGTCAGGCGCAGGTGCTGGACAAGGACAGCAACGCCAACAGCGCCCTCATCGATACCGGATACGTCGACAGCCAGGTCGAGGTCATCAACTCGGACGACCTGATCCTCTCGGTCGTCCGTCGCCTGAAGCTGACGGACGATCCGGAATTCAATGGCTCCAATCCGGGTCTACTTTCCATCGCCCTCGGCAAGTTCATGGCGTTGTTCGGCTCCGGAGAACCGGCCTCGCAGGAGCGGCTCGAGCACGCCGTGGTCGAGCAGGTTCAGAAGAATCTGAGGACGGAACGCGTCCTGACGACCTATGTCTTGTCGCTGAACTATCGCTCGCGAAGCCCTGACAAGGCCGCCAAGATCGTCAACGCCGTCGCCAGCGCCTACCTTGTCGGCGCCCTGGAAGCCAAATATCAGTCCACCAAGCGGGCGACCGAATGGCTTCAGCAGCGCAGCATCGAGCTGAGCGAGCAGGCAACGGCCAGCGACCGCGCCGTGCAGACCTTCAAGGCCGAAAACAACATCGTCGGAACCAGCCGCGGCCTGATGTCCGAACAGCAATTGTCGGACCTCAACACCCAGCTGGTTCAAGCGCGGGCGTCGACGGCCGAAGCCAAGGCCCGGCTCGACCGGATCACCGCGATTTCGGACCAAGACGTCGCACAATCGACGGTGACCGATGCTCTCAACAACTCGGTCATCACCCGCCTGCGCGCGCAATATCTGGACCTCCAGGCCCAGTATGCCGACTGGTCCCGGCGCTATGGCAAGCAACATCTTGCTGCGGTCAATCTGGCCAACAAGATGGAGGAGCTGCGCAAGAACATCGCCGACGAGCTGCATCGGATCGGCGACGCCTATCGCAGCGACTATGAGATCGCAAAGAGCCGAGAAGCCTCGCTCGAGAAGAACGTAAAGGAACTCGTCGCCCAGGCCGGCGATACCGGCCAGGCTGCAGTCAAGCTGCGCGATCTCGAAAGCGCCGCCGACACCTACCGCAACCTCTACAACAACTTCCTCGAGAAGCTGCAGAGCGCCACGCAGAACCAGAGCTTTCCGCTCAGCGAGGCGCGCCTCATCAGCACCGCCACCAAGCCGGATCGCAAGAGCTCGCCGCGCACGGTCCTGGCGCTGGTGGGAGGCCTGGTGGGTGGCCTCTGCCTCGGCTTCGGCGCCGCCTTTGCCCGCGAACTGCTCAGCGACGTGTTGCGGACCCCCGGCGAGGTCGAGGACGAGCTCGGCGTGAAGTGCCTCGGGGTCCTGCCGGACATTCGTCCGCCGACGAAGACCGGCGCGTTGCTTTCGACGTCCGCGAAGACCGGTCCACCCGATCTGTCCCGCTACGTCGTCGACCATCCATTCTCGCGATTTGCCGAGACGTTGCGCAATATCAAGGTGTCGATCGACGTTGCGCGCCTGACCCGCGAGATCAAGGTGATTGGCATCGTGTCGTCCCTTCCCAAGGAAGGAAAGACGACGGTGGCGGCCAACTTCGCGCAGTTGATCGCCCTCACCGGGCATCGCACGGTCCTGATCGACGGCGATCTGCACACGCGTTCGCTCACGCGAGAGCTCGCGCCGAACGCCAAGAGCGGACTGGTAGAGGCGCTCAGCGATCCGGCCAGCCTCGGCTACCATGTGCAGCGAAGCAAGGAAACGGGCCTGGATTTCCTGCCGTCCGTCGTGGCCTCCCGCATGGTCAATTCGGCCGACGTCATTGGATCGAAGGCGATGGCCGATCTGCTCAAGGTGCTGAAAGAGCACTACGAGTATATCGTGATCGATCTTGCCCCGGTGATGCCCGTGGCGGATTCAAAGGCCGTCAGCTTCCTGATCGATGCCATGGTCTATGTAATCGAGTGGGGGCAGACGACACGAAGCGCTCTTCAGGAGTCGGTTTCCGGGTCGGAAGTCCTGCAGAAGAAATTGCTCGGCGCCGTGCTCAACCGCGCCAACCCGAAGATGCTCAAGCGCATCGAGGCGTACAAGGGCAAGCACCACAACAGCTATTACGTCGAGCATGCCTAGGCGGAGGCGGGGAGGCCGCGCCCAGCCGAATTGTAAAGACACCGGGCCCGCTGCCATTTGGCAGCGGGCCTTTTTTTCGCGTTTCTCGGAACTGTCGCCTGAAGAGGAGCGAGTGCGCCTTCGCACACGAGAGGGAAGATTGCGCCAAGCCCACTTCAGACTGGCGAGGCCTCCGTATTCGTCCGGAATCCACAACTTGCAGTTATTGTTCTAGCCAAAAGCAAGGATTGACGAAGGCGACGGTGGCTAGGACAGTGCGCCAATTGGCAATCATTCATCGGTAAGACGAGACAATCCGGTCCTCGATGCTTCAAAATGCTGAAACTTTGGGCATCTTTCTTTCTGGGTTCCCTGAGGATAACCTCGGCTGATATTTGTCGTTCATTTCCGGCGGGATCGGAATGCTGATCGTCCTGACGATTTTGACTATTTGGGTTCTGCTCAACATCCTGTTCGTGTTGATCGTGGTTCCCCCACGCAAGCCGCGTCGGCAGCCAATGGCGACGACGCTCTCACCCGCGCCCATCGACCCGAGTCAAAGGGAAATCGAGCAGGACGAACCCTTCTCGATCCGCCATGTCATCGTTTCCGTTGCGATGGGGGCTTTCTTCGTGCTGGTGCCGCCGTTGCTTGCCTTGCGCGACGCGATCATGCGGCTCTTCAGCAGGTCGTCGAGAGACGGAACCTGATCCCTTGAGGATCCGGTTCCGGACAGCGAAGAAATTGAACGACTAGTATGCTTCCTGGAACATCACTGCGGACGCCGTCCGGGCCATAATCTTCAGGTCGAGCCAGATACTCCAGTTGCTGACGTACCACACGTCATATTCGACCCGCTTCTCCATCAAATCGATCGTCGGCGTTTCCCCCCTGAACCCGTTCACCTGGGCCCAGCCGGTCAGGCCCGGCTTCATGTGATGCCGGTAGACGTACTTGCTGATGATCTCGTCATAGTAATTGTCATGGGCCAGTGCGTGCGGACGCGGCCCAACCAGCGACATGTCCCCGCGCAGCACGTTCCAGAGCTGCGGCAGTTCGTCGATGCTCGTCATACGAAGGAAGCGCCCGATCTTGGTGACCCGAGCATCCCTCTTGGTCGCCTGGGCAATCGTCTCGCCATTCTCGCAGACGGTCATGCTCCGGAACTTCCAGATCTCGAACGGCCTGCCATTGAAGCCGCGGCGCGACTGGCGAAATATGACGGCTCCCGGGGAATCCAGCTTGATCAGCACGGCAACGGTGAGCAGCAGCGGCGTCAAGATTACGAGCGCGAACAGGGCCACCCCGACGTCGAGACAGCGCTTTTGCAACCGCTCGAGAATGGTGAGAGGCGGGCGCTGGATTTCGACCGCTACGGTTCCACTGACCGGCAGGAAGGGACGAGCGACCAGATCGGCGACCGGATCGTCCGGCAGCAGGCGTATCGGCTGCGGGACGGCGCGCAGATATGGCCCGAGCTTGCGGAGCATCGGCAATTCGTTCCAGTCGATCGCAAGCAGGTATTCATCGACGTCGGACGAGCGCGACTGACGGATCACGTCGCGAATCTGCCGCTCCCAATGGCCATCATCCCGCTCGTCGCCGAGCACGAAATGGCGCATGACATCGAAGCCATTCCTCCGCAGGTCCTTGAAGCGGCTGGAGGTGAAGTCGAGCGGCTTGAGGCTGAGCAGGATCACCTTGCGATCGACCAACCGACTTCGCGCAAAGCTCGTACCGAACACCGCCTGCCAGACGAAGCGGAGGCTGACCAGACCAAGTCCGCCGATCACGGCGAACACGATGACGGTGCCGCGGGACAGATTGTCGGTTGATTTCAGCAGGAAGGCCGCGACAGCAAGGATCGTCAGCGACGTCAGCCAGATCAACACCGCCTTTCGAAGCTGCCAGACGATGTTGAGCAGCCGGTGCGTGGCATAGACGTCCCGGAAGTAGGCGACTGCGACGAACACCACGCCGACAAACAACCCCGCTCCCACCGAAGCGCCGTCGGTGGGCGAAGCGACGGCGGCGCCGTACAGCGAAGCCCCGGCGGCATAGCTCAACAAGATCAGCAGAAAGTCAGCCGCCATGACGACGATTTGAAATGGCCTCTGAAGAGCGCCACCTCGCGTCGACGACAGCGCGTGAGCGTTTTCAGAACCATAAGTTGCAACAGCCATTCGAACCTCTGCCTATCGAGAGTGTGCCTGACGCTCATCGTGATGCTGAAGACTCGTCACTGCCCCACGCGGAAAGTGTTGAGTGATCGCAGCGACATTGTGGCGTTGCACGCAAAACTTTTGCGGCGCACGGATCATGCGTCATGTTGAAATGCGCAGCGAAATTCGACGCGCTGAAAATGTCGTCACAGTGATGACATACGAGCGAACGCGTTGCCCTATTTTGAATCAAGTTCCACGTCCATCGCGATGCTTGGCCATCGCGCGAGCACCTCTTCGCTCATCTTTCAGGCGATGCAATCCTTCGACGAAGCACAATGAGTCATTTGCGAGAATTTCGATGATTTTCTATCTGGGCGTGCGATGCGAAATTGCGCCAAGGCATGCATCTTTGCTGCACTCTCGCCTTCAGCGATGCAATTCCCGCGGGCCGCGCCATTCGCGCTGCCGATCGCCGAACAAGGTCGGCAAAAACTGCCGCCCTTCTTTTGGCGTGATCGAGCCGGAGAACAAGGACGCTCCCTCACCGAATTCACCTCGTTCGTGTTAGATGGAAGCTCTCCGGTGCCGGCGACTTGGGGAAATTTTTTCGACCACCCGATCGATTGAGCGCCATGATATCTCTCGCCCGACCACGCCCGCCTATTCCCAAACCGCAATTGCCGGAGGGAGTCCGCATCTATGCGATCTCGGACATTCATGGATGCGCGCATCTCCTCCAGCCGATGTTGCGGGTGATCGACGCCGACGTCGCCTGCAGCCGGCCGCGCTACGCGGTCGAGGTCTTCATGGGCGATTACATCGATCGTGGCCCGGATACGCGCTCCACCCTCGACGTCCTGATCGAACGGAGCCGCCGGGGCAACGCAGTCTTCCTCAAAGGGAATCACGAGGCATTTCTGGTGAGGGTGTTCGAAGATCCCTCATTATTCGAGGATTGGATTGCCGTCGGCGGGACCCAGACGCTGATGTCCTACGGGCTTGCGCCGCCGGACCTGAAGCGCGACGAGCCGGCATCGATATTGCGCGATTTGATTCGGGCGATGCCCACCGAACATCTGGAATTCCTCGACAATCTGCGGCTGAGCTTCAGTTGCGGGGACTTCTTCTTCGTTCACGCCGGCGTTCGCCCGGGGGTTCCGCTGGCCGAGCAGACGGAGCGCGATCTGCTCTGGATTCGCGAAGAGTTCCTGCGGAGCGAGGAGCAGTTCGGCAAGTATATCGTGCATGGCCATACGCCGGTCCGTAGTGCCGAATTCATGGCGAACCGCGTCAACATCGACACCGGTGCCTATGCGACCGGCAACCTCACGCTGATGAGCATCCAGGGCAGCCGCATGCTCGCGGTATGACGTGGAGCCTTGGTTCGCGACGGCTTGCCCATCGGACTATGGCATCGACCTCGAGCGGATCTAGTTGAGCAAGCGGGGCTTTTCCAGCCGCGCACGTGTTTCAGCCATCCAATCGTTCCAGGCTCGCTCGTGCTTGACGTAAAGCTCCAGCCAGCGCTCCCCATGTCTGTCCTGGCGGACACGGCGCGCCTCGACAAGCAAATCGGCGCCGGGGCGGGAGCTCGGATTATCCAGCGCTTCGAACTCGACCGTCTCCGAGATCGTCAGCCCGACAAGCACGCGTTGTCCGGCGCCATCGACGATGTAACGCCGCGGCGCATCCTTCTTGGGTTCGCTCATCTCGTCATGCCCCATTCGTACCAGTGAGATCCCGCCAGCGAATCGGACGTTGCCTAAAAGGCTCGTCGGGCGTGGCCGAACGTCGAGGTGGGAGTCGGTCCGGCCATTCGGCGCGAGGCGCCGCGGGATGAGCTCGCAGGGCTTCGCTGCACGCGCCAAGCGCGTAGCGCGTATCCCAAGGTGAGGCCAGCGCCGAAAAGGAAAGCGGAGAGGAATGCAGAAGTCATAGGAGTCGCCCTAGATAGTCCGGGACTCATCAAGAGCGAGCAGTGTGTCGACATCATGGTTCTTGCCGACTTCGGGCGCCGAAAGATTGTTCATGCCTGACCTCTTACGTGCATGCGGCATAACCTCCCGTGCATCGACCGCTGCGATCAAGATCGCTCTATGAGAGTCACTCTATATAGAGAGATGCCCTCGCGATCCCGATCTGTCCAAAGGCAGCTGCCGTCGAACGGACCTGGCACGCCTTCCCACGAACAGGAAATTTCGGGCCAACCGGCCAATCCATGCCCTTGCAACCATTCGGGACCCGTCGCATTATTTCGCATCTCATATTACGAGGGATTCAATCCAATGACCGTCCGCGCTCTTATTCCATCCATTGCCCTGTCCGCTCTCGGCCTCGCTTTGACGGCATCCGTAGCGCCAGCCGCCGAGCTCGCGCTTGCGCCGGCACATCAGCGGGCGGCCTACGCCCAAACCGGGGTCGTGCTGTGGGATGACGTCTATCCGCCCGCGATCTACGGCCCGCAGCTTCGCTCCGTCGAAGAAGTCGCCGCCATGAAGGCGCAGGCCCGTCCGGTGTCCCAACGCTGGTGGGGCTATTGGTACGTCCGGTGAGCGCGGGAGCGCTTAGCTAAGAGCCCCCAGAGAGGCCAGCCACCTTCGACCCAGCCCCTTCGACTACAGACCGCCGCTCCACCGGATAACCGGTGGCGGCGGTTTTTGCTTGGGCGCCTCTCCGAAGCGGGTTCGCTCTTAGGCCAACAGGAAGTTGCCGTTGTGCAGTGTGCCCGTGACATTTTGCAGGCTCACGTCCATATCGCTCGTTCCGTCGCCGTCAATATCGATCTGAAGATAGTCGTTACCCGACCCGGAATTCTGCAAGTGAGCCGAAGCCTGGTTGGCGCCGAGCAACGCCGCATTCTCCACGTACTCGATGTGACCGCCGGCGACGCTGATGCCTGAGAACGTAAAGCTGTCGTTGTCAGCGTCGAAATTGTGAATGGTATCCGCAGCGCCGGCGGCGGAATCCGCGGTGCTGACGAAGCGGAAGTTGTCATGGCCCGCGCTGGCGAAGATCTCATCCGCACCCGCGCCGGCAGTGATCGTCGTGTTTCCTGACGCATTGCCGATCGTGATCCTGTCGAAATTCGCGGCGGCATTGACGGTTTCGACATTGGTCACCGTGATGTCATAGACATTCGCGTTGAAGTTCAGAGTGTCGTTGCCGTCGCCGAGATCGATCACGTTCGCCGGGCTGCCCTGCAACGTCAGAATGTCGTCCGACGAGCTCCCGTTGAGCAGATTCACGTTCCACAGATTGTCGAACGAATTGCTGCCTGCGGCGAGATTCAGGACGTTTGCCGTCCCTTCGCCGAGATTGACCGACACTCCGGACACGGTGTTCAGAAGCGTGACCGTATCGTCCGACGGGTTGAGATTGCCGGTAAAATCACTGCCGTTGAGGTTTTCGACGCCATTGATGCTGACCGAATTCACCCCATTGGCGAGCGACACCAGATCGTTTCCACCGCCCATGTCGATGACGATGCCGTCGACGTTATTCGTCAATCTGACTGAATTATCGCCTGAATTGCCGTTGATGTGCTCGACGCCGAGCGCGGCGAATGCCGCGAAGTTTCCGTTGAGAACGATCGTATCCTCGCCATCGCCGAGGTCGACCGCGACGCCGTTGACGGCTGCGATCGCGCCGGTGACAGTCAAGGTGTCGTCGCTTGCGGTTCCGTGCACGTGGTTGACGTCGTAGATGTTCACGAACGAGTTCGCGCCGGCGGCAAGATTCATCGTATTGTCGCCGTTGCCGAGGCTGATGTTCAGGCCTGTGACAATCGTCGACAGGGTGAGAACGTCGTTGACGCCGGGCGCCACACCGAAATCGGACCCGCCGACACCCTCGACACCGATTAGGCTGAGCGTGTTGGCGCCGCCCGCGAGATTGAGCTGATCATTGCCACCCCCGAGGTTGACGACCAGTCCGTTGGCGGTCGTCGTGAGGTTGACGAACTCGTCGTTGCCGTTGCCGACAAGGTTTTCGACACCCGAGAGGTTGAGCGTGTAACCGTTACCGAAGATGCCGTTAAGCAGGACGGTATCGCCCGCCCCGGCGCCCAGATTGATCCCGTGTCCGAAGATATTGGCTCCGACGCGAAGATAATCATCTCCAGCCGTTCCGATCACGGGTGCCGTGTTAGAGAACTGTTGCGTCGAGAGGTCGATCGGGCTGCCCGAAGCTCCCGACGCCATCAGCACGATGGCGTCGCTGAACTGCAGCGCTTCGACGTTGGTCAGAGTGTCGGTGCCGTCGCGGTTCGCAACATTGTCTTGAACCTGGATCGTTCCCGCCGTCGTCACGGTGTATTGCGATTGCGTACCCGAGAAGATCGCCATGTCGGAGCCGGCCTCGCCGTCGATCGTATCGTTGCCGCCCTGGCCGGTGATGCCGTCATTGCCGCCGCCTGCGTTGATCGTGTCGCCACTGCCGCCGCCGAAGAAGAACTCGTTATTCGAGCCGCCGACGAGCGTGTCGACCTGGTTCGAACCCTGGACGCTGTTGACGCCTCCCGTGATGAAGTCTGCGCCGGCCGCACCGCTCACAAGTCCCGTCGAAAGATCGACGGAAACTCCGCCCCCGCTCGCCTGAGAATACGAGACCCGCGTATTGCCGTTGCCGGTGATGGTGTCGTTTCCGAGCAGGCCTTCGAACAGGTTGAAGGTGCCGAACGATCCGGCCGAAGTCACGCCGTTGAATCCGGTGGCATTGTAGGTGTCGTTGAGATTGCTGCCGGTCGCGCTGTTGACGCCCACATAGGTATCGGTGCCGACAGAACTGCCGCCGGCCGCGGTCCCAGCCTGCAGGTTGATCGTCACCGCGTCGGTCGCGCTTGAATAGATGATGCGGGTGTTACCGTTGCCGGTAATCGCATCGTTGCCGGCCAGGCCCTCGAACTGGTTGAAGTTGCCGTTGTTGCCGACATTGTTGGTTGCGCCGTTCTGGAAACCGACGGCGCCGAAATTCGTGGCCATGAAGACGTCGTTGAACGTGGTGCCCTGGGCACCCTCGATTCGGCGGAACGTATCATTGCCGATCGAACCGTCACCGGTCGCGGTGCCCGCTGTGAAGTTGATGGTGACCGGGCCGGTGGAGAAGTAGATGTTGTTGTAGCTGATGACATCGAAGCCACCGCGGCCGTCGATGAAGTCGTCACCGGCAAGTCCGGTGAAGGTCTCCGTGGCCGTGGCGATGTCGCTGCCGCTGATGGTGTCGTTGAACATCGAGGCCATCACGGCGTTGACGCCGCTGAACGTATCGTTGCCCGTGGACAGGTCACCGCTTGCAGTACCTGCCAGCAGATCGACCGTCACCGCGCCGGTGGCGTTGGTGAATGCAACGCGCGTGTTGCCGTTACCGGTGATGCTGTCGTTACCTCCCATGCCGATGAATTCGTTGAAGGTCAGGTTGGAACCGGCATTTTGGCTGCCCCCGCTGAAGCCAACGGCGTTGAAGACGTCGGCAACGTTCGAGCCGCGCACGGACTCGACCGATCGCAGCGTGTCGGTGCCGACCGTCGCGGCGTCGCCTGTCACGGTTCCCGAGGCCAACTGAACGTTGATCCCACCCACTGCGGCCGGATCGAGCGCGTAGTCCGCCCGGTCGAAGCCCGCCCGGCCGTCGATGAAGTCGTCGCCGGCCCGGCCTTCGAACGTTTCCACTGTTCCTGGGCCATTGGCACTGCCGAGCAGTTGGTCGCCAGAACCAGAGCCGACAACACCCGCAAAGCCCGAACCCACCAAGGTATCGGAACCGACCGAAGCATCTCCCGTCGCCGAGTGGGCCGTCAAATCGACGGTCACGCTGCCCGTTGCACTGGCATACGAGATGCGCGTCAGGAGCGCACCCACGCCGTTCATTGCGCCCGTGATGGTGTCGTCCCCTCCGCGGCCTTCGAACTCGTTGAAGCCCACATTGGTGCCGGCAATACCGCTATCGCCCGCAAAACCGGTCGCGTTGAACGTGTCGGCATAGTCGCTGCCCACGATCCCCTCGACGTTCACCAGCGTGTCAGTGCCGACCCCTGGACCTGTCACGGAGCCTGCCGCGAGATTTGCGGTAATGCCTCCCGTTGCAGCGACATAGTCGGCGCGGTCGAAGCCGAGGCCGCCGTCGAGCAGATCGTTGCCGTCGAGGCCCTTGAGGCGATCGTTGCCGCCGAGGCCGCTCAGGATGTCGGCATAGGCGGTGCCGACCAGTGTATTTGCGCCGGCGTCGCCGGTGAGATTCACGCCCTGCCCCAGGATGAAGTCGGCAGCCGTGAGGTTCGACAGCGTCACGTTCAGCAGCGTGAGGGTGTCGCCATTGCCGAAGTTAATGACCGTGTTCGGCCCTTGTTGTGTAGAGAGCGCCTGAATGTCGGCAAGGGTTGAAACACCAGGGATTCCCGTGAGGTCGATCTTGTCGGCGTCCGTCTGCAGGAAGTCGCCGATGGTGTCCGCGCCGCCGCCGGTGGCGTAGACAAAGGTGTCTGCACCGATGCCGCCGTTCAGGCCGTCGTTGCCGGCACCACCGCTGAGCAAGTCGTTGCCGCCGTTGCCGAACAGCTGGTCGTTACCACCAGAACCGGTGATCGTGTCGTTGAAGTTCGATCCCGCGACGTTGGTCACCCCTCCCAAAAGGGTGTCATGACCTACCGAATTATCGCCGTCCACAGTACCGCTTGCGAGATTAACGGTCACGCCGCTGGTCGCGTTGGCGAACAGCAGCTGCGTGCTGCCGTTGCCGGTGATGAGGTCGTTGCCGGCGAGGCCCTGGAATGAATTGAAGCCGATGAAGCCGGTCGCGTCGTAAGTATCGGCGAAATTGCTGCCATAGACGCTGTTGACGCCCGTGAAGGTGTCATGCCCGACCGAGACGTCACCCGTGACCGAGCCGGCGTTCAGGCTGACCGTGACGCCGCCTGTGGCATTCGTGTAGAGCAGTCGTGTGCCGCCGTTGCCGGTGATCTGGTCATCACCGCCGAGGCCCTCGAACTGGTTGAAGCCGCCATTGTTGCCGACATTGAGCGCACCGGCCTGACCATAGCCCGTTGCCACATAGCTGTCGGCGTAGCCCGTGCCCTGAATGCCCTCGATCGAACGCAGGGTGTCGGTGCCGATCGACGCGTCGCCGGTCGCCGTGCCCGCCGCCATGTCGACGCTGACGCCACCCGTGACCGTGCTGAGGCTGTTGTAGATCGCCGTGTCGAAGCCGGCGCGGCCGTCGATATAATCGTCGCCGCCAAGACCGGTGAAGTTGTTGTTGAAGCTGCTGCCCAGCAGCGTATCGGCGAAGGTGGAGCCCTGCACCGCATTGACGCCGGTGAAGCTGTCGGTGCCCTCGGTCGCACCTATGGCGCTGCCGGCAACTGTGACCGCATTCGTGGTCCCGACGGCGCTGGTCTCGAGGTCGACGCTGACGCTGGAGGCCGCGATCTGGTAGTTCAGGCGGGTGGAGCCGTTGCCGATGATGGTGTCGTTGCCGCCGGCGCCGGCGAAGTCGTTGAAGGCGCCGGAGGAGCCGACGTTGGTCGCCCCGGCCTGACCGAATCCGGTCGCGTCGAACGTGTCGTCAAAATTGGTGCCGCGGGCCGCCTCGACGTTGCGGATCGTGTCGGTGCCGACGGTCGCATCGCCGTTCACGGTGCCCGCGGCGAGGTGAACATAGATGCCTGAGGTGGTCGTCGTATCCGAATTGTAGGTGACCTGATCGTAGCCGCCGCGGCCGTCGATATAGTCGTCACCGCCGCGACCTTCATAGGTCTCGTAGGTAAAGGCCGCATTGTCGCTGCCGTAGATCGTGTCGTTGGAGGCGGAGCCCCAGATCGTCGAGACGTTGGAGAAGGTGTCGTGGCCGACGGAGGCATCGCCATCGGCGGTCCCTGCCCCGATGTCGACGGTGACCGCGCTGGTCGCGCTCAGATAGGACAGTCGCGTTACCGCCTGCCCGAGGGCGTTGAGATCGCCGACGACGCTATCATCGCCACCGCGCCCCTCAAACTCGCTCTGGCCGGCGGCCACGCCGGGCAGACCGGTCGAGCCGGTAAACCCGGTCGCGTTGAACGTGTCGGCATTATTGCTGCCGACCACGCCTTCGATGTTGACCAGCGTGTCCGTCCCGACGCCGGGTCCCGAGATGGTGCCGGCCGCGAGGTTGACGGCGATGCCGCCGGTCGCATCGGTATAGACGGCGCGGTCGAAGCCGGAGCCGCCGTCCAGGAGATCGCTGCCGCCGAGGCCTTGGAGGCGGTCGTTGCCACCGAGTCCGCTGATGGATTCGGCATTGGCGGTGCCGACAAGGTCGTTCGCGTTCTCGTCGCCGACGATCGGCGCGGCGGGCGTGCCGAACAGGAAATCGCTCGCCGTCAAGCTGCTCAGATTGACGTTCTGAAGCGTGAGGCCGTCACCCGAGCTGAAGGTGATGACCGTGTTGGGGCCGTTCTGCACCGCATGCGCTTGCAGGTCGGAGAGGCTGAAGATGCCGTAGACCCCGGTCAGATCGATCTTGTCCTGGCCATGCACGAAATCCTGGATGAAGTCGAAGCCGCCGCCGCTCGCATAGACAAAGGTGTCCACGCCGGCGCCGCCACTGAGGAAGTCGTTGCCGGCACGACCATCCAGGATGTCGTTGCCGAGATTTCCGGAGAGACTGTCGTTGCTGGCACTGCCGACGACGGTGTCGTTGAAGTTGGACCCCAGAACGTTGAATACGCCACCGGTGATGATGTCGTGGCCGACCGAGCCGTCGCCATCGGCCGTGCCCGCGGTGAGGTTGATGCTCACATCGCCGGTCGCGTTGCCATACTGGATCTGCGTATTGCCATTGCCGGTAATGGTGTCGTTTCCGGCATTGCCCTGGAACGAGTTGAAACCGTTGGCGCCGGTGAAACCCGTTGCGTCGTAAACGTCATCAAGACTGCTGCCCATGGCGCTGTTGACGCCGGTGAACGTGTCGTGACCGGTCGAGCGGTCACCGGTGGCGGTGCCACCCGCGAGATTGATGGTCACCCCGCCGGTCGCGTTGGCGAAAATCAGGCGCGTGTTGCCGTTACCGGTGATGACGTCGTCACCACTCAGCCCTTCGAACTGGTTGAAGGTCCCGTTGTTGCCGATATTGGCCCCACTCGCGCCGTAACCGGTCGCGTCGTAGGTGTCGTCGAAGTTGGTGCCCTGAATGCCTTCGATCGAACGAAGTGTATCCGTGCCGTTCGACGCATCTCCGGTGACGATGCCGGCCGCCATGTCGACGGTGATGCTTCCCGTGATGAAGAAGATGTTGTTGTAGGACGAGACGTCGAAGCCGCCGCGACCGTCGATATAATCGTTGCCGGCAAGGCCGGTGAATGTGTCGTTGGTCGCCCCGCCCAGCAGCGTGTCGTCGAACATCGATGCCTGAACGGCGTTGACGCCGCTGAATTGGTCGGTTCCGACGGATGAATCGCCGGTGGCAAAGCCCGTGACGAAGTCCACCTGGACGCCAGCCGTCGCGTTGTTGAAACCGAGCCGCGTGAAGCCGTTTCCGGTGATGATGTCGTCGCCGCCATTGCCGGTGAACTCGTTGAACGTCCCGTTGGAGCCGGCATTGACGCTGCCCGAGCCGAAACCGGTGGCATTGTAGGTATCGACGAAGTTGGTGCCGCGGATCGCCTCGATCCCGCGCAACGTGTCCGTTCCGATGGTGGAATCGCCGATGACAGATCCGGCGGCGAGATTGACCGCAATTCCCGTCGTCGTGTTCGAATCGACATTGTAGTCGACGCGGTCATAGCCACCGCGGCCGTCGATGTAGTCGTTGCCCGCAAAGCCCGAATACACCTCCGCGGTGAACATCGGATTGTTGCTGCCCAAAATGGTGTCGTTATACGCAGAGCCCCAGACGCCGTTGAAGCCGGACCCGACGAGCGTGTCGTGACCGACCGATGCATCACCCTGTGCATAGCCGGCGGCAATATCCACCGTCACCGCGCCGGTGGCGCTGACATAGGACACGCGCGTCAGCTCGGCACCCTGGCTGTTGGTGTTGCTGATGATGGTGTCGTCGCCGCCTTTGCCTTCGAACTCGTTGTAGCCGACGGGGCTACCCGGGACGTGGGCGTCGCCGGTGAAGCCCGCCGCGTTGAACGTATCGGCAAAGTCGCTGCCGATGGCAGCTTCGATGTTGACGAGGGTGTCTGTTCCCACGCCCGCGCCGGACGCCGTCCCGGCCGCGAGGTTGATCGTGACGCCGCCAGTTGCGTCGGTATAGACGGCGCGGTCGAAGCCCGGGCCACCGTCGAGGATGTCGTCACCCGAGCCGCCGCCGAGATAGTCCTTGCCGGCGCCGCCAAAGAGGATGTCGTTTCCGTCACCAGCGCTGATGCGATCGTTGCCGTCCTGGCCGTCAATCAGATCGTTGCCTGCTCCGCCCGAAAGCACGTCATCGCCGAGCGAGCCGAACAGGGCATTCCCGACCGGGGTCAGCACGGCATTCGAAACCTCCGTGTCCAGATTTTCGACAAAGCGGTCTGTGAGCTGATCAATCGATTGTTGATCCGAAAAATCGGTCGCAGCCAGTTGGTCGGCGGCCGCGCCTTGAGCGACCTGACCGGCCTGCGCCAGTTCCGTGACGTTCGTGGCCGACTGAATGCTGTCGTTCGCGGCAGCAACCACCTCGACAACCGTCGCGGCGGCCGCCGCGTCGACGCCGGAGGACGTGACGACGCTCTGAACCGTTTCCGAAGACGCCAGATCGAAGACCGACGCGCCGGGCCCGCTCAGAGAGGCCGTAATGGCGGTTGCAATGGCTGCAATGACCGCGCCCGTCTCCACGCCGACGGCCGACACCTGGGCGACGGTGCTCTGGACCTGGATGGCCGCCGCGAGCACCGCGGTCGCGGTGGGATCGTTGTTTACCGCATCGGGCACCGGGTCGAACGACCTCAGGTCGACACCTCCGGTGAGATCGAGGTCGAAGGCGGCCGCCACGGCACTCATGGCCTGGTCCACCGTCAGCGGGTGCTCGTCGTTTGCCGTGCTATCGACCAGCGCAACGATCAATGTCGTCAGCGGAGTGATGACGGTGGAGCCCTCCGGCGCCCTCAGCACGCCGGCGACCTGCAACCCCGTCGAGATATCGACACCGCCGATACTCACGAGCGGACCGGAGCCGCCCGCCAGCGTAAAGCTGCCGTCAGCCCGCGTCGTCGTGTACGCCTCGCCTGCGTCAAGTATTCCGTTGTTGTTGGCGTCAGCAAATACGGTCGCGCCGCCGATATAGCCGTCGATATCCAGCGCGTTGATCTCGTTGGCACCGGACGTCACGGTCAGCGAGAGCTGGGCCGAGCTCACCGCCTGATGAACGCCGTCGTCGGAGATGGCGGTGACTTGCAGAGTGAACGGATCAGCGCTGCCGACGGCGTGGTTCGGGATCAGAACGACGTTCTGAATGGAGTCGCCCGTCACGAGCCAGACGCCGTCCCCGATCGCTGCGCCGTTCTGGACCGTAAAGCTCGACGGAACCCCCTCGATCTTCACCGACAAGGTGCTGCTCTGGTCGACCCTATCGGCCGCAATGTGAAGCGTGATGTTTCCGTCGGCGGCGCCCGATGAGTCCTGAACGCTCAGATTCGGCGCGTCCTGCGCGCCATGGATATTGAAGCTGACGCTCTTGGTCGTGCCGTCGACGGACGTGACGGTGAATGTCTCCGTCCTGGTGTCGTTGGCGCCGAGATATTGAATAGCGGCGTTATCGACCGAATAGGTGTAGTGGCCGTCGGCCAGCAGCGTCACCGTGCCGAAGTTACCTGGGGCCGTGATCGCGCCGGCCTGGAACGCGGCCTGGTTCTGGTCGGCATCGACGATGGACAGCTGCCCGGACGCTGTTACTTGGCCGTCCTCGGTGACGTCGTGATCGCCAACATTGCCGATGGTCGCGCCGTCGTTCTCGCCGTGGATCGTGAAGGTGACGTCCTTGGAGGTGCCATCCTGAGAGGTGACCCTGAACGTATCGATCTTGGTTTCGCCGGCTCCGAGATATTGCGCGGCGTTGTTGGCGACGGTGTAGGTGTAGCTGCCGTTGGCCGAGAGGTTCAGCGTGCCGAGATTGCCCGGCCCTGTGAGCACGCCGGCCTGGAACGACGACTGGCCCGCATCCGGGTCGCTGACCGAGATGCTGCCCACGGCGGTCAGATTCCCGGCGTTGTTCGCCGCAAGGTCTTCCGTCACATCGGCAATGGTGGGATCGCCGATCGTCGCCGCGTGATTGCCGCCGGCCGGGCCGTGAACGCTGAAGCTGACCTGCTTGGTGGTGCCATCGACAGCGGTCACGGTGAAAGTGTCGACCTTGACAGCGCCGGCCGCCAGATTATGCGCAGCGCTTTCGGCCACGACGTAGACATAGCTGCCGTCGCTCGACAGCAGCAGGAAGCCGAGATTGCCGGCAGCGGAGCCAACGGCCGGCTTGAACGTCGCTTCGCCCTGATCAACGTCTGTGATGCCGATGCTGCCGGACGCGGTGAGCACGAGCGCGGACGGATTGTCGTAGACGTCGTGAACCGTGGCTGTACCAATCACCGCGGCATCATTGACGCCCTTGATGACGAAAGAGACTTGCTTGGCCGTGCCGTCGAACGACTTGATCGTGAAGGTTTCGACCTTGGTGTCGCCCGCACCGAGATATTGCACGGCGCTGTTGGCGACCGAATAGCTGTAGGTGCCGTTGGCATTCAGCGTCAGCGCGCCCACATTGCCCTGCCCTGTGATCACGCCGGCCTGGAACGTGGACTGGTTCTGGTCGGCATCCGAGATCGAGATCGTGCCTGACACCGACAGCGTCGGCATGCTCGCGTCTTCGGTGACGGTGGTGAAGGCAGGCGCGCCGATCACGGCGGCGTCGTTGGTGCCGTGAACCGTGAAGGAGACCTGCTTGGTCGTGCCGTCCAGCGCGCTGACCGTGAACGTCTCGACCCTGATTTCGCCGGCGCCGAGATATTGAACGGCGCTGTTGGCGATCGAATAGGTGTAGCTGCCGTCGGCTTTCAGGGACAGGGTGCCGAAATTGCCCACCGCGGATCCCACGGTGGTCTTGAATGCCGATTCGCCCTGATCGACGTCGGAGATCGCGATCGTCCCGGTGAGCTTCAGGGTCGGATTGCGGGAATCCTCGGTGACATCGGCAGCCGAGGGTGTGCCGATGATTGCGGCATCATTGGCGCCCTGGATCGTGACGGTCGCCGTCGCCGTTGATGTCAGGCCGGCGCTGTTGGTTACGGTATAGGTGAAGGTCTCGCTCGCGGACTGGCCGGCGCGCAGCGACTGCAACGCCGCGCCCGGCGTATAGGCGATGTTGTGGCCGTCGGCGGCGATGCTGACCGTCCCCAAAATTCCGTGCGTATTGACGGAGGTGACGCGCAGCGTCCCGCCCGCGGGGTTGGCGTCATTGGCGAGCACGTTGATCGCGGTGGCGGCGGCATCCTCGCCGATCGTGACCGCATCAGCATTGGCGACCGGTTTCTGCACGAGCGAAACCTGGAAGACGGCGTCGTTGTAGTCGGCGTCGCCCGGCGCGGTGTAGCTGCCGTTGGACCTGCGCGTCGCGGCGGTGTCCTCCCAGGCGATGGTGCCGGTTGCGCCGTCGGCGGTGTCGCCGGCGAGCTTGGCTGCCGTCTGCTGGCTGCCCGTGACCGAGGAGGCATAATCGACGCCGCCCGCGTTCTTGGAGGTCTCGGTGAACAACGCATTGGCGCCGGCGCCCGTGAGCAGGTCGGGCTTGCCGGCAACGTAGATGACGTTGCCGTTGGCATCGACATCGGCGACCGCCCAGGTGCCGTCCGAGAGCTTGATGACCTTGATGGCGCCGGAGAGATCGTCGGCATCGTTGCGGCCCGGCGCCGCGCCGTCCGGAATGAGAAAGAACTGGATCTTGCCGAGATCGGCGGTGTTCACCGCGAAGTCGACATAGGAGACGCCGGGGGTGAGGGCGCCAGCCCCCTGCGAATCCGCATTTGCAAACAGAATTCCGCCGAGCCCTGTTGAGCTGTTGTACCAACCAAAGGTGTTGCGATAGGCCGCGGACTCCGAGACAAAACTGGCGCGCAAAATCGTCTGGTCGCTCATGGCGAGCCCCCCCTTTAACGTTCTGATGCTCAAAAATTCGCCGTCAGCCCAACGGCGCGAGTTGGAAATGAAATGGTCTTGTTATGGTTGTATCGGGTATCGATCGACAAGGCGTCGTTGCCCGACGTCGAACGGCGAAGTCCTGTCACGGAGCGACGAAGGACTTCTGATAATTGCAAATTGTTTCCATTGTTGCGTGACTGCGTCAAGACAGCACAGCTGCTAACCTTAAGCGCGGCGTGAATCGAACTGCGCAGCCGAGAAAGCGCGCGTCCCAGGTTTGCGATTGCGCCCGATTTCGGCAAACCAGGGGATCGAAGCTTTGCCGAATTGCAGCCCAATACGGGATGGAATGAAGCGATCGCCTTGCCTCCCCGGCTGGCCTTGACCAGATCGCTTAAGCTGCCGAGAAAATGGATTACGACCGTTGATAGCGCGGCTGAGCAATTCGCGCCGCGCCTGCCAACGCGAACTGCGTCACTCTGACGCGCCCAGATATCCCCGCAGATCGATATCGGGAGCCGAAAGCCGTCGCCGAGATCCGACTGACTCAAGCAAAGCAATGTCATCTCAATTCCTGGTGCGGCAGATATTCCTCCTCCATGGAATAGCGCCGGCACATCTGGACGCATGACCCGAATGGGTCATTCCGGTCCGGGCGCCGCCGCCTCCCGCTGCCATCCGCTAGACTTTCGTCAAGTGCGATTTTTCAGGAAAAACAGGCAAGGGGGGCTTGCTTCGAGCCGCCTCCTCGCGAAGCATCGCCGGTCAGGGAACGCATTCCAGGGCCTCAGATGTCGGGGACTTGCATGCATGCAGCAGGGATGCATGCGGGCTCGCAACGAAATGCGTGGGGTTAGGCGGAGGGGGCCGCGCTTGAAAGTCGACAAAATCGACGATGCCGAGCTGACGAAGGTCCTCAATCGACTTGGCGAAGCTGCCGTGAATCCGGAAGCATGGCGCGACATCATGGATGACATCTGCAAGGCGGTGGGCGCGTCGGCGGCCCTGCTCCTTCAAAGCGATATCCGGACCCCGGACGTTCCGCGCACGGCGTCGATTGCTGAGGCCACCGAGCTCTACTTCAGGAATAACTGGCACCTGAGGGACCCACGCGCCAGGGCTTTTCCGCGCATGATGGCAGGCGAGGTCGTGACCGACGTCGATGTGATGACCCCGGAGCAGATTCGCGCCGATCCCATGTACAACGAGTTGCTGTTTCCATCCGGATTCCGGTGGTTTGCCGGCATAGGCTTCTGGGCTGACAGCGCAGCGTGGGCATTGACCATCCAGCGAACCGGCCGCGAAGGCGCATTCGAGGCCGCCGACAAGCAACTGCTTGCCCAATTGGCGCCGCGCCTGACCGAGACGGCCACGCTCGCGACGGTCGTCGGCAGGGCCGCACTCACCGCGATGACCGATGTTCTGGACCGGGTCCGACAGCCCGCGTTGATCCTCAATCGGGAAGGAATGGTCCTGCGCACCAACGCGGCAGCCGAAACGGGATTCGACAACGAGATCCGCATCAGGGAGCGGCGCCTCATCCTGCGCGACAAGCATGCGATGACAAGGCTCGATCAGCTGATCAGCGCGTTGCGCTCCACGCCGGACGCCTCCGCCATCCCCGCCTCTCCGATCCTGATCCGCCGGACGACAAAGCCACCGGTCGTCTTGCGGATCCTGCCGGTGGACGGGGCGGCACGCTCCGTCTTCCTCGGAGCCCGCGCCATGCTGATCCTGTCCAACCTCACTCCACGCCCGGCGCCGGACCCGGCGCTGATCGGCCAGGCCTTCGATCTCACCCCGGCGGAATCCCGCCTGACCGCCCTGCTTGCAACCGGCGCATCGCTCGCCAGCGCTTCCGAGCACCTGCGCATCTCGCGCGAAACCGCCCGCAACCACCTCAAGTCGATCTTCTCGAAGACGGGCGCGCACCGCCAGTCGGAGCTGGTCACGCTTGTTTCTCAACTCGCTTGATTGCATCGTCCAGCTCGGGACAGTGACCGAGGTTTTGAACCGCGCGTGGTATCAGCCATCATCCGCGGCAAACACGAACGCGCCAATTCCCTGCGAACAGGGAAGTTTACAGGGAAAGCGCCCACCGCAGGACCCGCCTTGGCAACGAGAGGGAGGCATTTGCCTGAAAAATTTCGCGCCTTGGCGTGATCCCGGACCTGGCATAGCATTATGGAGTTTCATGCCTCCGGGGAGGCGGCTTTTGTGATGCGCCTGCAAACGCTCTCGTTTCGTGATTGGCTGGAGCACGCATTTGGACGCGAGGTTCGCTTTCAGCAAGCACCTTGGTACTTCGATCCCGAGCATGATTGGTGGGACCCGCCACCAGCAGAAGCCGTGTCTTATCTCACTCGGCTGTTTGAAGACCCGCAGACCGCGCTAGAGGGATTTGCTGACAGCCAAATCGCACAAGGCTTAACCTACCTCGTCAATACCAGCGCAAGCGGCGATAACAGATGGCTTTGTTCAACTGATGTGCCCATCAAAGATCGTGTCTGCTGCGTCAAGTCCATCGCGGAACTCTTTGCCAAATTATTCGAATCGCGGTGCACCCCCAGTTTGTCCCACCTGAGCGAAGCCGATGCCGGGACGCTAAACTGTGTCTGTTATATGTGGTGGGATGCATTTCCGTGCTTGGCTCTTGCCGACGATCCGCACCTGCCAACTCTCCACGATTGCGCGCTCCGCACGATGGAGCGCATCCTTCACCTCAACTCGATTGCTTGTCAGGAGAGCGCTCTGCACGGGCTCGGACACTGGCAACGCGGCTACAGTGACAAGGTGATCCCAATCATCGATCGCTTTTGCACGGTGCATGCTAAAGCTGACTTTCGGCTCTTGGCCTATGCTCAATCTGCCCGCTGCGGGTGCGTGCTGTGACCTTGGGGAAATGGCTCGATAGCAGCACGGCGGAACGCAAGATGGCGACCAAACCGTACGAGTCCCGTTGCTGAAACATTCCGCCTCACGCTGCGAAGAAACGCGATCCTTCACCTCCCGGTGATCTCTCTGAGCGGCTCGAGGTCTGCCGGCACTTTTCCGTGCCGATGTGTCAAACGCCATATTCCGCCGATGCAATGGGCGCTGTTGCATTCCTGGCCGCCGTCGCTGCAGGCGTCGGCGACGCCGCGATGACATTCGCCTTCGGCCGTAATAATCCGTCTGCGAGGCCAAACACCTGGTACACCCGGTGGGATTGCTTATCCGCGAACCAGCAATTGATGACGGGATTCCGGCCGCCGGCCCATCCGAGCTCGCGCAGTCCTCGGCGAAACGCCTCCAAGGGCCGCCAGTCAACGCTGCCCCAGGCGTCCGGCTGGACGTGCACGCCCGCAGCCAGAGCAACAGACGGCTGCAGCCTGGGCGTGATCTTGATCAAGTTCAGAAGCGTCGCTGCCACGATCATCATGAGGATCCCGCCAACGCTGAGCGTGATCTGCATCGCAAGCCCTTCCGATATGTCGAGCAGCGCCAGGAGGCTAGCGAGCGTCAGCAGGACGCCGAGGCAGAAGATTGGCAACGAGTGCTTGCCACAGAGGATGGCGCCGCGCATCACCGCACTCGTCAATGCTTGCCGATTGGGCGGCACGAACCATACCGCCACAACCGCTAGAGCCAAGAAATGCAATAGACGCAACGGATCGAGATTGGATTTGTCTGGCGGGTAAGCCAATTTGGTCAGCCCCTGGGGGATCAACGCTTCCAACGGCTTGACTTTCCAGCTCAATGCGATGACGAGGCTGAAGATCAGATAGAGAGCGGCAGGCACGAGCACCTTGCGAGACGTTAGCCAGGGGCGCACTCTTTCGCCCTCGACCATCATCCACGCACCAAGAACCGCCAATAGCTGCCAGGCCAGTGGATTGAAAGCCCAATGGCCGCTCGGCCACGCCGGCATGGACCAGCCGAACATTTGCACCAGCGCATAAAGCGCCAGCGAAGCGCCAAGCGTCACGTTCGGCATTCGGAGCAGCAACCACAGCAACGGCGCGAAAAAAAGGTGGAGAAGCACGAAGATCGGCAATACGTCGGTATTGACCGGACGGTATTGCAGGATCGCTGCGTGGGCGAGCGCCGAGCCCGGCTGGTCCAACAGAATCCGCGTATTGCTCTCATCAGCAAGACGGTCGCCGCCTGCGAGGTGAACCAAGATGGCGCAGGCGAGCGTCAGTAGCAGAAATGCGACATAGATGTCCCAACTTCGCCGCAGGGTCCGGCGGATCACGCTGGTCCACCCCTCGCAACTCCGTACTTTGCCGTAGGCCAGCGCGCAGGTGACTCCCGAGACGAACATGAACACTTCCGCGGCATCGCTGAAGCCGTAGTTCCGTAGCGTCAGCCAACTTCCAATGTTATTGGGGACATGATCAAGAAAGATGCACCAGAGCGCGATGCCGCGGCAGGCATCAATGCGAAGGTCGCGGCTGTTGACTTTGAGCTCCGGCAGAGCGCCCGCAAATTGCTTCGGGGATGCGGTCCGATCCTGCATTGGCTTGCCTCGTCCAGGGTACGCGCAGGCTTCGAGAGGAACGATCAAGAGGAACTGAATGTAACAAAAAGCACGCTGCGGATTCTGACAGCGCCGCAGTCCAGAATTGCTTCACACCGACCCGGCCACGACAGCAATTGCGCCAATGATGATATGGCCGGGCTGCGCACAACCCTCTGGTAGAGTGGCTGACTGCCGTCATCATCGTGCAAGCGCCGCAGCCTGTAAATCGGCCGGAGGTCGGTACAGAGAGGTGCCTAGGTCCTATGACCAAGGTATCGTCCGTCCTGTGGGGCCCGCGAGCTGCGCGCTTCACGTAGTCCGCTCCCCTCTTACCTGCCGGCGAACCGCTGGCCGGAGCCGAGATGGAAGATGGACGATTTCGAAGGTGGGTGTATGATTTTGCATTGATCTCCGGGCGGCCAGAAGACGGAGAGCTTTTTTATGAAGGTGCTTGTTGTTGACGATCACACATTGATTCGGGCCGCGCTGCACGCCGTGCTGAAGCAACTAAAGCCAGAAGCCGTCATATTCGAAGCTTCGAGCGGCCGGGAGGCCATGCACATCGTCGAGGAGCATCCCGACATCAGCCTCATTTTGCTTGATATCAATTTGCCTGATCGCGACGGCTTCTCCGTCCTTTGCGAACTGCGCGATCGCTATGCGAGGACTGCTGTCGTCATTCTCTCGTCCTCCGATGATCAAGACACAGTCAGGCGCGCCTTCAAATTCGGCGCGCTGGGTTTCATTCCGAAAACCACGGAACGCGAGGTGATGCTCAAGGCTATTGAATTGGTGTTCTCCGGCGGAGTTTACATCCCGTTGGAGATACTGGAGAAGACGGCGGGCCCACGGCATGCAAACAAGCCAGTAACGCCCGACTCGCTCAAGGGGGTCGGGTTGACCGATCGGCAAATTGAAGTACTTGCGCTCCTGATGAAGGGGAAGAGCAACAAGGTCATTGCCACGATGCTCAATATGGCAGTGCCTACGGTGAAGAATCACATCACGGTCGTTCTCAAGGCCCTCGGCGTAGCGACGCGTACCGAGGCCATCATAAAGGTCGGAAAAATGGGCTGGGAGTGGCCGCCGAAATCTGGATCATGAAACTGCCCCGGCGTCTCTCCCACCATCGTGATCCCTAAACAGCTTGTGCATGACAGCGCGGAGCTGCATTGGGTCAACCGGCTTATGCAGCAAAACGTATCCTCTATCCTTGGCGTCCCGCAGTGGTTCAGCTGCTGTATCGCCGCTGATGAGAATGGCAGGAATTGACGAGCCAAACGCCGCATTGATTTGTTCAATTGCCCTGATTCCGGTCTTCCCGCGTGCGAGATGATAGTCCGAGATGATGAGGTCGGGGCGCTGTTCGCGCTCAGCAAGTCGAACCAGTGCGGCTTCGTCGGATCCGGCGGCAAGAACCGAACATCCCCATTTGCTGAGCAATCCGCCCGTTCCCTCCTGCACGATGGGAGTATCGGCAATAACAAGAATTGCCTTGCCGTCGACTGCAAAAGCGCCGGGGTGTGGTAAGTCGGCGGGCGCTGCGGCTCTGACGCATTCGTCGACCATCGGAACCAGGATCGTGAATCGCGAACCGCGACCCACAGTCGAAGCGAGCTCAATTGGATGGTTGAGAAGCAAGCGAAGCCTGTCGACAATGGCAAGGCCGAGCCCCAGGCCGCCGGACCGGTTCTGCTCCGGAGCAGGAACTTGAAAAAACTCGCCAAAGATATTCTGCTTTTGATCCTCGGGAATGCCGGGACCGGTATCGTATACTTCGATGCGCAGCATTTCACCGCGCCGACGGCATCCGACCAGGATCCCGCCCTGCAACGTATAGCGTACAGCATTGGACACCAGATTCAGGAGTATGCGTTCGAGCAGCATGGCGTCGCTCCGCACCCAGGCGTCACTTGGCCTGACGCGTAAGCGCAAGCCTTTTTCACGCGTCGCCTGATCAAACGCCGTCTCACTTTTCTGCAACAGGCGCCCGATCGGGAATTCGGTAATGTAAGGGTTAAGCATCCCGGCATCGATTCTCGAAATGTCCAGCAGCGAATTGAACATTTCGTCCATTTCCTTGCGCGTTGCGTCGACCCGCTCGATCGTCCTCGCCCGCTCCCCCGGTTCGAGCGGCGTGCGCAGCTGGGCCACAAACAGCCCTAATGCATGTAACGGTTGCCGCAAATCATGGCTTGCCATGGCAAAAAAGCGTGATTTTGCGGCACTGGCGAGCTCCAGCTCTTGCGTTCGCTCTGCGACCTTCTGCTCGAGTTCGACGCGCGCGCGGCGCAGATGCTCCTCCGCTTTCTTGCGTACCTCGACATCGGCGCTCAGCAACAAGCTTGGAACGGTAATGCTGATCAAGAACATCAACACCAGCAGGAACGATGCGTTAAGGTCCGTGGTTGTGAACGGGCCGCCGCCCCTGAGCGTGCCCCAGATCGTGATGCCCGCAAGCATCAGGGCGACCGTCGCGGTATCGCGTGGACCGCGGCGCAGCGCCGCCCACAACATTGGCAAGATCGCCAAAAAACCCAGTGGATCTCGTCCGGGCGTTTGCTCGATCAAAGGGCTGAAAGCAATGAGTCCAACGACCGCCGCTGTCGTGAGGACGCCGACCGTCTCCTGAAGCGCATGGCGTTCGAAGTCATGATAGCGGCTTGATGCCCAAAGCACGATAACGGGAGTAATGAGCAGTGCGCCTGTCACATCTCCCAGCCACCAGGTGATCCACGCGTCGGCGAAACTCTTCTGTTCGATGTACCCGAAGATTGTCAGACTGGTCAGGCCAATGCTGGCGCTGATCGGCGTCGCGATGACGACGCAGATCACCGCAAACTTTGCGACAGAATCGGGGGTTGAAAACGTATTACATCCGCTCGACCACCGATTAATGAGATAAGCGCCGACAACCGCTTCGAGAGCATTACCGGCCGCAATCGCGATTGCGGTAGCAACCGAGCCCGCCGTCGTCGCATTTGCGATCAACGCTCCCGCAAAAATTGCTGGCCAGGTCCGATATCCCCCCAACAGCACCGCCGCCAGCGCGACACCTGTCGGCGGCCAAATTGGCGTTGAACTGGGATGAACGGAGGCGAGAGCAAGGCCACCTTTGGCCAAGACGAGATAGATGGCGCCGATTGCGACCAGACTACCGACATAGCTGACACCTCGGCTAGAATTTGTCTCGGGAGCTAATGATCGAGGATTGGACATCGTCCACGTCCTGGACTAGGCAAATGCTTCGTCGATCGAAACTGACTTTTGATCTATGGATCTAACATCGCTAGATGGATACGGGCAGATGCACTCAGGTCCAATTGATCACAGCAGTCCGCTGGCGGACTAAGAGACGGCACGTGCGATCGAGCTGGCCGACGTGCTGTTCAATCCCCGCGGATTGCGTCAGAGAACCAGCGGGACGAACAGGGCACCGTTGCACCCCGAGGAATTCGCGCCGTCTCGTGTTCACCCCGAGCTTTGGGGGGATGCATCGTACGACGAAGATAGGCGCTCCGAAAGCCGGATTTGGACTTGGATCAGGTCGCTGTGCGCGACAAAGGCCTATCTCTCGTTGGAGTCTGGGGACTGAACCACTTGCACGATAGCTTGCTGCGACGTGACGAGGAAGCGGAACTTCGCTCAGAAAATAGAAGCATCCCATGACCGACGAGGCGACGAGTCCGTTGCGTCGGCCGTGGCGTTTGCGATGGGCGATGCAATTCTCCCTTGATCGAACAACGGTAAAGAAGCCTGTGATCGAATGACATCGTTCGATGACTTGCACGGCGGTCATCATGTTTGAAGCGCTGCGTTCGCGCAGGCCGCTCTACAGCCCAAAGCCTCGGCCGATCTCCCGCATCAGCCTGAGCGCCGTGTCAGTATGGCGGCCATAGAACAACGCGCGATCAAGCTGCGAGAAGATGCCCATTCCAAATAGCGCGATAGCAACGCCTCTAAGCATGGTTGTAAACCGGGTTTGAACGATGCTGCGAAAGTTCAAAACGGCCCCAGCCGCAGGATGGGGTCAACAACCGGGGCCGGCATTCCCATTCCAATGTGCCGCAATCGTAATCGGCACGCACTCAGCTAGCCACAGGAAAGCTAACGAACCATTTCGCGTGTCCGAATTCGGTGCGATGCGCTTTGCTGTTGCGCAAGCCACAGCCCAACGCAAAGCGAGCGCCGCCCGCAATTAAACGGAGGCCGAACCAGAGTTGCCGCTGCGTGGCGCCCATCCTTCAGCGGCTTCTTCAGGTTGATTTTGTGGTGATCCGATTTTTGTCCGAGGACCCACGAGCCTCAAAGCCAGATGGCGACCATTCTGCAAGACCAGGCGAAGCAACAGGGTGTTGCGCCCGCGCTACATTTGGCTGCCAGACAAAACGAGAGTCGTAAACCGAACGGACACGTGCGGCCAAAGCAGAAAAACTGACATCCAGTGATATCAGCGCGGTGAAACCCGGTGGTCGCTTAAGTTGCGACCACCGGACCCAGCCTGGATCTGAATCGACAGGCAACCTAGCACTTTCGTTATATATCTGATGGCTGGAAAACGCGCATACTGGCACTGTGATTTGCTGAGCATTGTTTTCACATCGAAAGACGTTCATGCGAGCAATATCCCGCGATGATTTCCGAAGCTTGTTCGCGCTCTATGCATGCGCGGGCCGACCTGGCAAGCAGCGCGATCGTGCACCTCGGCTGCTGAAGCTACTTACCTCCGGCCGAGACACTTCCGATGATCTCCTCGATCATTGGTCAGAGCGCATTGAGGCTCCGGGACCGGAAATGGTCGGCAGCGTGTTCCGTCCATGCGCGCGCGGCGTGGCGGACCACAATGCAAATCACGACCATGCCAGCGCGTTTCTCCACGCCTTGCTCAAAGAGCTGGAACAAAGACAGCATTAGACGTCGTGGACTGGCCTCGACGGAGCTATGCTCAAACATCATTATGCACGCGGGCGGATATGGAAGACAAGCGACGGCTTAGCCTCTTTTCCGTGTCAGCCGCGCTTCCGCTCCGGACGCCGCAATTCCACGACCTCGTGCTGGTCGCTGGGATCCGATTGCTCTTTTTGTTTCACGATCTGCTCAAGCTCAAGAGCTTCTATGGCAAGTTCATCTGCCAAGCGCTCAAACAGCTCGCGCTTTTCAACGTCCGTTCCCCGCTGACTCATCAGGGCGAATTCTCTGGCGTCAGAGCGAAGCTTCTCTAATCGTCGCCTGAGGTCCTTCATGTTGTTTCGGCCCGCGGTTCTAGACCAATGCGCGGCGCGAACAATAAAGCCGTTGTTCGGATCGCGCATTAATCAACAACCGAAACGGGATATTGGTTCTTCATAATTGCCAATTAGTCGCTATTCACCGTGTGATATGTAGCCATCTCGCCGGTTGGACCACATCAGAGTCTCCGGCCGCAGTTTCGGACGGTGCCGCCTGAGGAGCTGGACCGGGGTTTCGCGACCACCCCGGTCATCCTGTCCTAGCCGCCGCCGATCGATCCGGTGCCAGCGGCTGGCCACAGGCCGTACGGTTCAGCCATCCGTGTCTGTGGACACGGCGCCGTCAGCGCGCACGAATGTTCGAAACCGCACAGACCCGAGTTTTGCGCCGGACTAGGCTGTGACCGCTTCGAGCGCTGCCAACGCGCTCAGGGCCTGACGGCCTCGGCGTCCTGGTAGGGTGGATGTCGAGGCCGTTTTCTATTGGGGCTCCGCTACGGCAGCTCCTTTTCGCGAGCGCGGCCAAGACGCTATTCTCCCTGGACGACGGAGCCAGCGCCTCTGCCTCCACCAAGAACTCCGCACCTGCGGATTTGGGTCAAAGATGTGGCACAGCAGTGTCGCACCGCTGACCGCAGCGCGCTCGGTGCGCGCATTAAGAAGGTCGTCGGCTCTGCGAACGACGGAAGCCGAATCGCTCTGAGTTATAGGCCAAGCGCGATCTCGGCCCATTTCAACATGCGGTCGCTATTGAGGAACGCCAGCACCGCCGGCTCCATTGACGCGGGCGCGCCCGGTCCAACCAAAGCCGTCGCGGCCACCATGTCGCAGCGCTGATTGAAGGCGAGTGAGAGCGCTGCGTTGCGATTTCCTTCAAGGCGATAGGCCCGACTGCGGCCGCGCATCGGACCGACGTTGATCTCTCGGCCGGCACCGAGCGGCGTTGCCTTGCCAATCAGCGCCAGGTCGCCCATTTGCTCGAGGTCGCCATCGTCGGCGACGCCAGTAGCGCAATTGCAAAAGCCGAGCTTGGCGCGAACGTAGAGCTGGACCTCGCCCCCGCAATCCCCGGCCTTGCAGCGGAACGCCTTTCCTTTGCCCCAAGGATCTGCGCTGAAGGGCCAGTCGATTTCCGTCCACACCGGGCGGACCTCGCCGGATGCCGCTGTTGCGCGCGCCGGTTCGCCGGATCGCAATATCCAGATCGCGGCGGCTGCGCACAGCAGCGCGGTGGCTGCGCTGATCGCAACGAATTTGGTTGTCAGGCGCATGGTAGCCTGCCGCGGCACTCTTGCTAATTCTGAGCCATGAACTTCCGTGCGGCCGCGAGGTCCTCCCGCGAGGAGTCGCCATTGCGCGCCATGTCGACGACTTTCGCGTAGTATTGACGGGCCTTCACAAGGTCACCCGCCTTCTCGGCGGCGTGAGCGGCGCCGATCGTCGCGCCAAATCGGTTCGGCTCCTTGCGCATGGTACTTTCGAACGCGACCAATGCCTCCGTCGCCATGCCGCGTTCAAGCAGCATGGTCCCGTAAAGCTCGCGTGCTGGGGCAAGCGGTCCCGGCGTCACGATGGATTTTTCGGTCTTGTCTTCGGCATCGGCGGCAAGGCGCATCGCTTCCAACGCGTCGGCCTGTTTTCCCTGGGCATTGAGCTGCCAGGCTGTGGCGGCCTGCCGCTGAATGTCGACGATCTCCGCCCAATAGGCATCCTTGTCCCGCTGCAGCTTGTCCCGCAGTTCCGCCAGTTTGACGATGTCCGCCGTTGCAGCGTCCGCATTGCCGGAGCGCGCGGCGCCAAGGGCGCGGGCGAAACAGGTGATCGCATCGACATAGGCAAACCGGCTCGGCTCCGCCTTCAGCGCGGCCGCGCCCTGCCAATCGCCGCGCTCGACCATGTAGCGCGCCTGGCTGGCCGCTATCGCGTAGGGACCGGCGCGGACCGCCGGCGCATAGCCCGTCGTCGCAACCATGTCCGCGATGACGTCGCGGGCTCGGCTGTCCTGCGCGAGCTGGAGCAGGGCGTAGACCATGTAGTCGTCGGCATGCAGCTGCTCGCTGGCGTCCTTGCCCTCCTTGGCAGCCTTGGCGGAACGGCTATTGGCCTCGATGGATTCGATCCAGTAACCGACGCGCGTGAAGATGTGCGACGGCATATGCAAAGCGTGCGGCGCCGCCGGCGCGATCTCGGAATAGCGCTTGGCAGCGTCGAGACCTTGTTCTGCGATCGCCGGATAGTCGTAGAGGTGGATCAGGTAATGCGCCACGCCGGGGTGGCGCGGCTGTCGCTTGAAGATCGGCTCCAGGATGGCAGCGCCCTTGAGCTGGTTGGCATAAGTCTTGTCGTTTGGTGACGCCGTGACGTTGAGCGTGATGGCGTAGGCGATCTGCGCCTCGTCATCGTCGGGATAGCGCGCGGCGACGGCTTCGGTTGCCTTGAGATAGGCCTGTGCGCGCTGGCCAAACGTCGTCGTCTCGTCGCCCGAATAGAAGGCCAGCAGCGCGTCGATATAGTCGCGCTCGCGTTCGCTCTTGGCGCCGAGTGCCCTGGCCTTCTGCAGCGCGGCCAGGCCCTCGGTGAGGTTCTCCTTCGGCGCGGGAAAATGCGGATTGTACAGCAGGCTGAGGGCAATGCCCCAATAGGCGATCGCGCATTCCGGATCGGCCTGCAACGTCTCCTCGAAAATCTCTTTCGCGGGCCGGTACCAGAACGAATGCTGATAGCGCATTCCGCGGTCAAAGCGCCGTTGTGCCACCTCGTTGCAGGAGGTCTGGAAGTGAACCTTGCCAAACTGCTCGTCGGTGCCGTCTTCCGCGCGGGCGGCAGGCGTGGCTGAGATCGAGCCCAAGGTAGCGACGGCGAGCAGAGAGACGGTTCTCAAGGCGAGCGCGCGCATCGGCCCCTCCGTTTCTGTTCAGAACAAATTTGCTCGGATGGCGCTGATAAAAATTGGGGCGCCGAAGTTCGTAGTGCTGAAATGGGCGATGGCAATTGCCGTTGTTGAAAGGATTTGCCCATTCGTGATGCGAGTCAATAGGAGCGTGTGGATGAGCGTTAGGGAAGCACGTCTGTCAGACTCCATCCGCCCACCAGCGAAATCCTAACGGATCGCGAAGCTAAGCCGCCATTCCACCCCACGCCGATTACCGCCGGAATACTGGCAGGCGCTCCTCGACGATCCACGCATGGCACCCGTAAATTTCCCAATGTCGCCTGCCTCGGGCCTGCGGCAACATGACAACATGAAAGCATCGAAGCCGAAGGAGTGGAGCGACCTCGAACGCAGGAAGCTTTCGGCAATGAGCCGCCGGCGGTACGGCGCGGCGGAGATTGCCGCAGCCCTTCGCCGGCATGTCGGCTCAGTCAAGCGGATGGCGCGAGAAATGGGGTTACTTCTGAAAAAATGACGATCGGACGAATTTCATCGATCTATTGCAAGACAGAACGCCTGTCCGCGTTCGACCGATGCCGCACCTGATCGGCAGCCGGAATTCAGGACCGCTCCGTTGTAGGCGAGCTTAGCTCGGCTGGCCACGCCGCTCCATCTGTGGCAAGCTCGATTTTATTCAACTAGCTCAACAGGTATCTCGCCACCCGACATCGGGTGCCGGAGAGGCCAGCAGTTGAACCCAGTCTTTCGGTTCGGCGCGCATGGACAGCGACTTCCAGGCGTTATGGGAGGACGACGACCGCATCTTTTGCCGGGCACCGCGCCAGGGCTCCGATGGTGGCCGCAAAACTGTGCTGGCCGTGCTTCCCGCCGAGCATGCCCCATCAACGAGCCGGGATCGCCTGGCTCACGAATATGCACTAAAGGACGAGCTCGACAGCGCGTGGGCCTTGCGGCCGCTCGAACTTGTCAGTCAGGGCGGCCGGCCCGTGCTGCTGCTCGAGGACCCCGGCGGCGAGCCGCTGGAGCGCCAGCTCCAAGCGCCCATGCAAGTGGGAACATTCTTGCGTCTCGCCGTCCACATCACGGCGGCTCTTGGCAAGGTCCATCAGCGCGGGCTCGTGCACAAAGACATCAAGCCGCACAACATCATCGTGAATAGCGCGACCGGCGAAGTCAGACTCACGGGTTTCGGCATTGCCTCGCGACTCCCGCGCGAGCGCCAATCACCCGAACCGCCTGAAACCATCGCGGGCACCCTCGCCTATATGGCACCCGAGCAGACCGGACGAATGAACCGCTCGATCGACGCGCGCAGTGATCTATACGCGCTGGGCGTCACCTTCTATCAGATGCTCGCCGGCGCGCCCCCCTTTACCGCAGCCGATCCGATGGAATGGGTGCACTGCCATATCGCCAGGAGGCCTGTGCCGCCCGCCGAGCGTCGGAAGCAAGTGCCCAATTTCCTTTCGGCAATGATCATGAAGCTGCTCGCCAAGACCGCCGAGGAGCGCTATCAGACTGCGGCCGGTCTGGAGAGCGATCTCCGGCGCTGCCTCGCCGCCTGGGAGGCTCGGCAGGGGATCGACGACTTCCCCCTCGGCGAGCGCGACATCCCGGACCGGCTGCTCATCCCCGAGACGCTCTATGGGCGCGCGCGAGACATCGAAGTCTTGCTCGCGGCCTTCGACCGCATGGTCCAGAGCAGCACGCCTGCGCTGGTGTTGGTCTCGGGATACGCCGGCATCGGCAAGTCAGCTGTCGTCAACGAGCTGCACAAGGTGCTGGTGCCCTCGCGCGGCCTGTTCGCCGACGGCAAATTCGACCAATACAAGCGCGACATTCCCTATGCCACACTGGCGCAGGCGTTCCGCAGCCTGCTCCGGGGCCTTCTGGCGAAGAGTGAGGTCGAGCTGGCGCCCTGGCGCGATGCCCTGCACAGGGCGTTAGGCCCGAACGGCGGGCTGTTGGTGGACCTCGTCCCCGAGCTGAGGCTCATCATCGGCGAGCCGCCGCGGGTACCCGACCTGGCTCCGCAGGATGCGCAAAGGCGCTTCCACCAAGTGGTGCGGCAGTTTATCGGCGTGTTCGCGCGAGCGGAGCATCCACTGGCGCTATTCCTCGACGACCTGCAATGGCTAGACTCGGCGACGCTGGACCTGCTCGAGGATCTAATGACTCAGGCGGATGTGAGCCATCTGCTGATGATCGGAGCTTACCGCGATAACGAGGTCGACGCCGCGCATCCTCTGCGGCGCAGGATCGCCGCCATCAAAAATTGCAGCGGCATCGTTGAGGAGATCGCGCTAGCGCCGCTTGCCACCGAGCATGTCGGGCAGCTGATCGCCGACTCGTTGCGTTGCGAGCCGAGTTATGCCGCGTCCCTGGTGCAGATAGTGCAGGAGAAAGCGGGCGGCAATCCGTTCTTCGCCATCCAGTTTCTTCACGAGCTCGTCGAGGAGCGTTTGCTTGCGTTCGATCATACGTCGTCGTGCTGGACGTGGGATCTCGATCTCATTCGCGCCAAGGGCTATACCGACAATGTGGTGGACCTCATGGTCGGCAAACTCGCGCGCCTTCCGGCCGACACGCAGGCAGCGTTGCAGCAGCTCGCCTGTCTCGGTAACAGCGCCACGATCACGCTGTTGGCCCTTGTTCTGGGAAGATCGGCGGCTGAAGTCGACGCAGCGCTGTGGGAAGCCGCGCACGAGGAGCTGGTCGAGCGACGGCAAGGGTATTACAGATTCACCCACGACCGGGTGCAGGAAGCCGCCTATTCAAGCAAACCGGAAGCCGAGCGTGCGGAAGCCCATCTCGCCATCGGCCGGCTGCTCGTGGCGAATACTCCCACAGAACAGCACGGGGACGTGATCTTCGACATTGTCAATCAGCTCAACCGCGGCGTTGCGTTGATCACCTCACGAGACGAACGAGCGAAGCTGACCGAGCTCAACCTGCTCGCAGCCAAGCGCGCCAAAGCGTCCACCGCCTATGTCTCGGCACTGACTTATCTCAAAGCCGGCGCGGCCCTGTTGCTGGAGGATTGCTGGGAGAGCAGGCATGAACTGGCCTTCTCCCTCGAGATCAACCGGGCAGAATGCGAGTTTCTGACCGGCGCCCTGGCGGAAGCGGAGCGACGCCTGATGGCTCTCTCAGCCCGTGCGGCCGGGCCCGTCGAGTTAGCCACGGTCTCATGCCTGCGCATTGACCTGTACACGAGGCTCGATCGGAGTAGCGATGCAATTGCTGTTGCTCTCGATTACCTCCGCCACCTGACCATCGACTGGCCGCCCCATCCGACGGAGGAGGAGGCGCGAGGTGAATACGACCGCGTCCGGTCCCAACTTGGCGGGCGCCGTATCGAAGCTTTGATCGATCTGCCCTTAATGAGTGATCCGGTGTCTCTCGCGACTCTGGGCGTGCTGACCAGGCTGCTGCCGCCTGCACTATTCACGGATTTGAACCTCTTTTCCTTGACCGTTTGTCGAGCGGTTAATCTCAGCCTTGAACACGGAAACTGCGATGCCTCGTGCGTCGCCTATATGAGGCTTGGGATGATTGCCGGTCCTCGCTTCGGCGACTACGAGGCGGGATTTGGATTTGGTCTGCTCGGCTATGAATTGGTCGAACGGCGCGGATTGACGCGATTTCATGCGCAGACCTACATGCTCTTCGGAGCGCACCTCGCGCCATGGACGCGACATGTCCGGAGTGCGCGTGATTCGCTGCTTCGGGCTTTCGACGTCGCAAACAAAACCGGCGATCTCACCTTCGCCGCGTACGCCCGCGTCAATCTGAATTCGAATCTGCTCGCAGCTGGTGACCCGCTCGCCGAGGTGCAACGCGAAGTCGAGAGTGGACTCGCGTTTGCGAAAACAGCACAGTTCGGGCTGGTCGTTGACGTTGTCGTCAGCCAACTGCAGCTCATCCGGACCCTACGGGGGCTGACGTCGAAATTCGGCTCCTTCGACGATGCGCACTTTGAAGAGCTTCAGACGGAGCGCCGGTTCGCCGAGAATGCCAACCTCATGCGAGCGGACTGCTGGTATTGGATCCGAAAGCAGCAGGCGCGCTTTTTTGCAGGCGACTACGCGGCTGCGATTGAGGCGTCACAAAGGGCGCAGCGGCTGCTGTGGACGTCTATATCGCAGCTCGAAACTGCCGAATACGAATTCTATCGAGCATTGTCCCTCGCGATGGCCTGCGCCTCCGCCGCGCCTGCCCAGCACCGGGAATACCTCGCGGCACTGGCGGTGCACCGGCGACAGATCCAAATCTGGGCAAAGAATTGTCCGGAGAATTTCGAGAATCGCGCTGCGCTTGTCGAGGCGGAGGTCGCCCGCTTGGAGGGCCGCGAACTCGATGCCGAGCGCCTCTATGAACACGCTATCCGCTCGGCCCGCGCCAATGGCTTTGTTCAAAACGACGCGCTTGCCAACGAACTCGCCGCACGCTTCTACGCGGCGCGCGGGTTCGAGAGAATCGCTCGAGCGTACTTGGCCGACGCTCGGCGTGCTTATTTGCGGTGGGGGGCTGATGGCAAGGTGCGGCAACTCGACCGCGTCCATGCCCACCTGGCAGAGGAAACAGCGGCGCCCGGTCCGACGAGCACGATCGAGACCCCCCTGGAGCAGCTCGACCTCGCCACCGTCATCAAGTTGTCGCAAGCGGTCTCGGGCGCAATCGTCCGGGAGAAGCTGCTCATCACCGTCATGCGCACCGCTATCGAGCACGCGGGCGCCGAGCGCGGCCTGTTGGTTCTGTCGCACGGGACCGAGTTGCGAATTGCCGCCGAAGCGACCACCGACGGCGACACGGTCGTCGTGCAGCTGCGCGACGAGCCCGTGACTGCAGCGCTCCTGCCGGAGGCGATCCTCAACTACATCTTGCGTACGCGGGAGAGCATCATTCTCGATGATGCCGCAGCCCAGAAACCGTTTTCAGCGGATCCCTACATCGTTCAGCGCCAAGCGCGCTCCGTGCTCGGCCTGCCGGTGATCGCTCATGCCAATTTCATCGGCGTGCTGTACCTGGAAAACAATCTGGCTGCGCACGTCTTCGCGCCGGGTCGGATCGCGGTGCTAAAGCTGCTCGCCTCACAGGCGGCAATCGCGCTGGAGAACGCTCACTTGTACCAGGATCTCGCAGAACGCGAGGCTAGGATTCGGCGCCTGGTCGAGGCCAACATCATCGGGATTATCATCTGGGAGCTTGGAGGTCGGATTCTGGAGGCGAATGATGCGTTTCTCCGCATCGTGGGATACGATCGCGAGGATCTCATTTCGGGCCTCCTACGCTGGACTGACCTTACACCGCCGGAGTGGCTCGACCGCCACATGCGATTGTGGATCCCGGAGCTAAAGATGATGGGGAGCGTGCAGCCGTTCGAGAAGGAATATTTCCGCAAGGACGGCAGCCGCGTGCCCGTGTTGATCGGCATGGCTGCATTCGACGAGCGACGAGATTACGGCGTCTCTTTTGTCGTCGACCTGACGGAGCGCAAGCGGTCGGAAGAGGCTCTGCGGCAGAGCGAGGAGCGCTTTCGCACCCTTGTACAATTCTCCTTCGACGTATACTGGGAATCCGATCCGCAGCATCGCTTCACCCGCCAGGAGTTCGGCGAGGGTCTTGCCGACGCGCCGGCGCTTGGCTCTGAAATTGGGAAGACGCGGTGGGAAGTGCCCTATTTGGAGCCCGACGCGGAGGCTTGGCGCAAGCACCGGGAGACTCTCGATGCCCACCTGCCGTTCCGTGATTTCGAGCTGGCGCGGCCTACGCCTGACGGCGGCAAACGCTACGTGTCCATCTCGGGACTGCCGGTCCTCGACAATGCAGGGCGCTTCATCGGTTACCGCGGCGTCGGACGGGACATCACCGAGCGCAAGCGAGCCGAAGAGACCTTGCGGGAGGTGCAAAGGGAATTGGCGCATGCGAGCCGCCTCGCCACCATGGGTGAGCTCACGGCCTCGATCGCCCATGAAGTAAGCCAACCGATCGCCGGCGCATCGATGAATGCCGATGCCGCCCTGCATTTCTTGGACAGAAACCCGCCGGATGTCGGAAGAGCCAGGGATACGCTTGGTTATGTTGTGAACGACACTGATCGAGCCCGCGACATCATCGGGCGCATACGTGATCTCATCAAGAAAGCACCGCCACTGAAGGATCGCCTGGATATCAACGAGGCGATCCGGGACGTGGTCGAGCTCGCCCGCAGCGAAGCGGTGAAGAACGACGTCGCGATGCAGACGGAACTCGGAGACGGTTTGCCACTCGTCGAAGGTGATCGGGTCCAATTGCAGCAAGTGATCCTCAACCTGATGGTCAATGCCATCCAAGCCATGGGCACGGTCGCGAGGGGATCGCGAAGCGTGCTCATTACGACCGCTAGGGCCGAATCTGACGGCATTATCGTCGCGGTGAAGGATTCGGGACCAGGATTGGCCCCGGACGCTCTCAAGCGCATCTTCGACCCCTTCTACACGACGAAGCCTGGCGGTCTGGGGATGGGACTGTCGATCTGCCGCTCGATCATCGAAGCGCATTCCGGGCGCCTGTGGGCGACCTCCAATGCGCCCCATGGCGCGACTTTCCACTTCACGGTGCCAGCCCATCCGGGCAGCGCGTCGTGACGATCCCGTATGGCTGCTTTTGATGTGTCATAGCGATGTCGGTACCACCGCTGTCGGCAATAACTTGCTCCACTGCCGATGCGAGCACGTCAAGGTGTTCAGCCCATCTGGCAAACAGCTCGCGCTTCTTGGGATCAGTCGCCAAGTCGCGAATAAGGCCGCACTCAGCGGCGCCTCGGCGAAGCTTCTCAGACTGGGCCTGCATGTCTCATAGCCAGCCGCCATGTTCCTTTGTTGGAACATTACAAATAGCTGTCCCGGTCACAAGTGAACACAGCGATTTCGCCGACTGGGACTAGCCTCAATTGCGTGGCGCTGCTCGGCGCCATCCGTCGGACCGCCTTGGCCCCGCACTGTCCCCTCCAGCCCCCAAGGGGCCAAGGCTGGCCCGAGGGGGCTTGCAGCATCAAGGTGAGAGCCTGCCATCCCGATCGTTAGGAGCGATGCCGCGAATTGGGAAACGCAAGACAGGCAAGAGATCGCACGGCAGCTCAGCAAAGCAGCAGATGGCGAGTGCCCACGCTGCGCTTCACATTGATCCAACCTCAACGCGTGGGGCGCGCGCCCGGACGGCGGCGCGAGAAAGAGTTCGTTAGCTTTCTTGTGGCTTGCTGGGAGCGTGCCGATTACCGCTGATTACGGCACACGGAATGGGAATGTCGGCCCCGGCTGTTTCTCCCAACCTGCGGCTGGGGCCGTTTTGAACTTTCGCTGCATCGTTCAACCCGGTCCACAACCATGTTTAGAGGCATTGCCATCGCGCTATTTGGAATCGGCATCTTTTCGCAGCTTGATCGAGCGTTCTTCTATGGCCGCAATACCGACGCCGCGCTAAGCTTGCGCGGGAGATTGGCCGCCCTGCTTGCAACCGACGCATCGCTCGCAACGCTGCCGAGCACCTGCGCATCTCGCGCGAAACCGCCCGCAACCCCCTCAAATCGATCTTCTCGAAGACGGGCAGGCACCACCAATCGGAGCTGGGTGACTTTCCTCTCTCAACTGGCTTGAGCGGTCGATCTGCTCGACGGCCGCTGGACGCGCTGAGCTAAGAGGGTCCAGCGCTCCTTTCGCGATTTCATGCCCGGTAGCGTCTCAGATACACAATCTGCTTGGTTGGCACCCGGCACCTTCAGCGGACCACGATCCCATCTCACTCGCCGAGGTGGGCAACTCGCCCGTCGCAACTTCTTTGACGCCGACCAAGTCCACGAGCTGCCCGCCTGATCGGTTGGCGCAAAATGTTGATCATGACACCGTAGACTTACGGGGTATCATGCGGTCTGGTACCGGACCATATGGTTGAGCTGACGTTGTGTTACCGAAAGTGCAATCGCCTCCGCCGATCTGGGTTGCCATTCGCGCCCGCTTGGCGCTCTTCGTAAACGGGGCGACATTTGAGTGCGCCAATGTACCGAAACAGAATGCCGCTCGAAGAGCTTGCTCTCGATATGCTTTTTGAAGCCTTTGGTGAGCATCGATACAATCGGACGCCGGAGGAATATCAGCACTTAGCCTCGCTCATCCCACCTCTTAAGCAGGCCTCTGACTTGATAAATCAAGGCCTCAAAAAGCTCAATGAACAGGGCGAACAGCGATCATTCTGCCATTTCAAGCCTGGCGATCTAAAACCTCGCTATGAGCCGTTTCCAAAGAAAATCTCGATTGAGACCCTTCGCAAGGCTCTCATCAATGCGGGCTTCAGAGACCCGAAATGGCGCAAGCAATCTTAAGTAACGGATTGTCCTAAGCTTTTATAAAATAGCGTTGCGCTTTAACGAATCGCGACTCGCGGCGGCCATTGTGGTGCATATGAACTGCTCCTTCATTCACTAGGGAGCAGCCACATGACGCTCGATCGAACAAAGGCCGCCCGCAAGCCACGGCCGAACAGAAGCACCGCGCTTTCCAATTCCCCTAAACGAACTAAGTATCTCGAACGTCCCATTGAAGACCATTTGGAAATTGCCAAGGCAAGCTCTCGCTTGTCCCCGGTTGTTCAGCGCGAACTAGAGCTGCTGCCACTCGTGTCCCTCAAGCGCGCGAAAAAGAACGCGCGAACGCACTCCAAGAAGCAGATCCAACAAGTCGCAAACTCGATCCTGCGCTATGGGTGGACCTATCCCATCCTGGCCGACGAGGATCGGCACATCATCGCCGGGCACGCCCGCTGGGAGGCGGCTAAGCAGCTCTCCCTCAAGGACGTCCCCGTTTTGGTGCTGCGCGGCCTCAGCGACGCGGAAAAGCGCGCGCTGGCGCTCGCCGACAACAAGATTCCGGCGAACGCAGGCTGGGATCACAAGCTGCTCGCCGAAGAACTCGGCGAGCTCGCCTCGCTCTTGCCCGACTGCAATCTCAGCCTCGACATCACCGGGTTCGAGCCGGCCGAAATCGACGGGCTGATGCTCGATTTCGGCAACTCGGAGCATGATTCAGCTGACGCGTCCTGCACGATCGGAGAGCAGCCCATCAGCCGCAGGGGCGAGCTGTGGCAGCTTGACGCGCATCGCGTGCTGTGTGGCGATGCCTGCGACCATAGCGATTGGGCAAGGCTGATGGGGTCCGATCGGGCTCGTATGCTGATCGCCGATGGGCCTTACAATGTGCAAATTTCCACAACGCTCGGCCGCGGCAAGATCAAGCACCGCGAATTTGCGGTTGCCTCCGGGGAGATGTCGCCGGTCGAGTTTACCGATTTTCTCACGCGCTGGATGCGCCTGGCCGCCCAATTCTCGCACGACGGGTCACTGCACTTCGCGTTCGTCGATTGGCGCCACATTGGCGAAATGCACAATGCAGGCCACGCCGTCTTCGGGCCGCTGCAGAACCTGGTAGTCTGGAACAAGACCAATGCCGGCCAAGGCAGCTTTTACCGTTCCCAGCACGAGCTGATCTTCGTCTACAAAAATGGCGATGGGCCGCATCTCAACAATGTTGAGCTGGGCCGCCATGGCCGCAACCGTTCCAACGTCTGGACCTATGCCGGCGTCAATACCTTCCGCAAGGACCGCCTCGATGATCTCACGGTGCATCCCACGGTGAAGCCGGTCGCCTTGATTGCGGATGCAATCAAGGACTGCACGCGGCGGGGCGATCTCGTTCTCGATCCCTTCCTGGGGTCGGGCACCACCCTGCTCGCGGCGGAGCGCGTCGGTCGCAAGGCCTACGGGCTGGAGATCGACCCCTTATATGTCGATGCCGCAATCCGCCGCTGGCAGAACATCACCAAGCGCGATGCGATCCTTTCCACTACCGGACAGACGTTCGACGAGGTGACCGCTGCGCGTTCCGGACCGGAGAGCAGCACATGAGCCGGCGCAAGCAATCAGGCCCGCCTACGGCCGAAGGAAATCATGGCGACGGTGTTGGTTACGGCCGTCCCCCTCGCGAGCATCAGTTCAAGCCGGGGCAATCCGGTAATAAGAATGGCCGACCAAAGGGATCCAAGAACGAGGCGACCATCATCAACGAAATTCTCAACCGAAAAATCGACATCCGTGACAAGGGAAGATTGCGCAAGATCTCCGTGCTCGAAGGCATCTTCACCAAATTTGCGGACGACGCGCTGAAGGGCAAGGACAAAGCGGCCGCCTTGCTTCTCAATCGCAAGCAGCAGGTCGAATCCATCGAACAGCCTGCAACGCCGCTGCTCGACACGGATGATCGGAAGGTCCTGGACGCTTACGCCGACCAACTGCGCGAGCAGTTCAAGAAAGGAGAATCTGAATGACCAGCCAGGATTTTGCATTGTTCACCGCCATCCTGCGCGCTGACTTCATCAGCTTTGTCCATCGGTGCTTCCTCCATCTCAACCCTGGCGCTCGATTCCTGCCCAATTGGCACATCCAGGCAATTGCCTATCAGCTTGAGCGGGTGCGCCGCGGCGAGATCACTCGCTTGATCATCAACATGCCGCCGCGCTACCTCAAATCGATCACGGTGTCGGTGGCATTTTCGGCCTTCCTGCTTGGACACGCGCCAGGCCGCCGCATCATTTCCATCAGCTACGGCGATGACCTCTCCGCCAAGCATGCCAGTGACTTCCGATCGATCGTGCATGCCGAGTGGTATCGCCGCGCGTTTCCGGGCATGCGCATCACGCGCAGCACCGAAACCGAGCTGGTCACGACTCGGCGCGGTTCGCGCCGGACGACATCGGTCTCCGGAACGCTGACAGGGCTCGGCGGCGATCTCATCCTGATTGATGATCCGCAAAAGCCGATTGATGCGCAGTCGGAGGCGCGCAGAACCAGCATCAACCAGTGGGTGACCAATACGCTGATGTCGAGGCTCGACAACAAGCAAACCAGCGCGGTGATCGTGGTGATGCAGCGCGTTCATCTGGACGATCTGTCCGGGTTTTTGGCCAGTTCATCCGATGACTGGCAGGTGCTCAGCCTGCCCGCGATCGCCGAGACCGACGCCGCGATCCCGATCGGCCCGGATCGATTGCACCTCAGGAAGGCCGGGGACGCGCTGCATCCGTCCCATGAATCGATCGAGACGCTGCGCAAGCTGCGCCAAACGCTCGGCCCCGACGTGTTCGCCGCGCAGTACCAGCAGGCGCCGGTTCCGGCCGGCGGCGCCATGATCAAGCGAGACTGGCTGCGATATTACGACGAGGTCCCCTCAAGGGAGGTGCTGGGCTGCCGCATCATCCAGAGTTGGGATACCGCCGCCAAGAATGGCGCCCAAAATGACTGGTCGGTCTGTACGACGTGGCTGGTCATTGACGGGAATTATTACCTGCTGGATCTTGTGCGCGGTCGGTTTGAGTATCCGGCCCTGCGCGACACCGCGCTCGAGCTCGCCAGGCGCTTCAAGCCGCACGAGATCCTGGTCGAAGAAGCCTCCACCGGAATCGCGCTGGCGCAGGAGCTCGGCGAGAAGGGCGATTGCTTCGTCAATCCCATTAAGGTGGACCACGACAAGGTCGGCCGGCTCTACGTCCAGCAGGGCAAATTCGCTGCCGGACGGGTCTGGTTCCCCAGGAACGCGCCGTTCCTGGCCGAGCTCGAGATGGAGCTATTGACCTTCCCGCAAAGCCGCCACGACGATCAAGTCGACAGCATCAGCCAGGCACTAGCCTACGAGGACAATGGCTACGATTACACGCTGAGCTGGCTGTGATGGCCTCAGGCCGCCGGGCGAGTCTCACGCCCTAACTCACGACCGGTCCGGACGTGAAGTTCAGCACGTCAAAGCGGGCGCTCAGCGCTCTCTTTGGCGGATGGCAAATGAAGAAGAACGGGTCGAACTGCTCGGTGGCATCCGTGCGGCGGATCTAGACGTCCACGTCGTGGAATTTGTCGCTATCATCCAGGCCCTGGGCGTTGATCTGAGTTATTCCGAGACTTTCTGTCTGCTCGTGGTTCGACGCCAGGCGCTAAGCCCATCATCTTCGGTGTGCAGTCGAGGAGCGTTGCCGCAGCCATTGAGGGGCTGCGGCCAATTTCCAGAACGAAGCCAACTGACCTTGCCTCAGCGCTCGAAGCTGAGCAAGCGAAGCGTCCGTCGCTGCTGCACCAACGCAGCACGGTCGTAGCGCTCCAGGCCTTGAAGGCCTTTCAGATCTGCCGCCAGCGGGCCGGTCAAAAGTGCGCCTAACATCGCCTGCCGCAGGCTGCGGATCCGCAGCAGCGCGAGCTTGGACCGCGCCAGCGCCATCGCCGCATCGGGCGTGATCGGATGCCCGAGCCCCGAAGCAATCGCGACGGCAAGATTCTCCACCTCGGGAGGATCGCTGATAATGCTCCGCGCCAGCCCATGGCGCAGCGCGTTGCGGCTGGACCTCGTCTTTCCAACTGCCGTTTTCGGCCCCGTGCTGCGCTTGGCATTGCCACGGTTGGCTTTGATTTGTCGAATGGACGCCATGTCCGAGGCCCTCGGCCGATGCTGATCGTGGCGGCCGAAAGCTCGCTCCAACGCATTGAGAGATCAAGGGTTTTCAAGCCCAAAGAGCAGCAATTTTGCTGCAGAAAGGACTGGCATTCCCACGCAAAAGGAGCGTTAATCATTAAACCGGCCGGCGGGCCCTTGGCCCCGGTCTCTCCCCTCGCAGTGGCGGGGCTTTTGGTGGTGCGGCGGCAAGCCGCGTCAACCCAGGAGAGACCGGTGAGCACGATTGCATCCGACGGCGCCGCGGCGCCCCACTCCGTCATCACATTCAACCGCCACGACCGCCGCGCCTTCATCGGCGGCTCGGACGCCCGCATCATCATGGGCCAGGACCAGGACGAGCTCCTGCGCCTGTGGCGGGAAAAACGCGGCGAGATCGCGCCGCAAGATTTGTCGCGCAACCTGATCGTTCAGCTTGGCAGTGCTACCGAAGACCTCAACCGCAGCTGGTACCAGAACGCCACCGGGTATGCGATCACCGACATCCAGAAGCGGGTGCGGCACCCCGTCCACGGCTGGATGGCGGCCACGCTGGACGGCATCGTCGCGCCGACCGGCGCGGTGTTCGAGGCCAAGTTCATGCTGCCCTGGGCCTTTACCGAAGAGGCAGCGGCCGACAAGCACATGGCGCAGCTGCAGCACAACATGTGGGTGGTGGCGGCGCGCGCGGCCGTGCTCTCGATCATCACCGGCGGCGGCAAATGGGTCGAGATCACCGTGCATGCCGACCCGCTCTATCAGCACCTGCTGCTGACCGCGGAAAAGAAGTTCTGGCGCTGCGTGCAGAGCGGCGAGCCGCCGCTGCTGTTCGCCATCGAAACCCCACGGCCGCGGCTTGCCGCCGTCAAGGTCGTCGACATGACCGCCTCCCATCTGTGGGCCGAATGCGCGGCGACCTATCTGCGCACCCGCGAGGCCCATGGCGAGCATGAGCTGGCCAAGACTGAGCTCAAGAAGCTGCTGCCGGAGGATGCCAAGGAAGCGTTTGGCCACGGCGTTCGCGCCAAGCGCTCCAAAGCCGGCGCCGTCAGCTTTGATCCGGTTGAGATGGAGACCGTCCATGCACCAGGCCAGTGAGCATATCGGGGCGATCGCGGCAGCCTTGGCCCGCGCGCAAGCCGACCTGACCAATCCGGAAAAGACTCTGACCGCTCAGATCCGCTCCCCGTTCCTGCGCGATGACGACCGCACCTTTCGCTATGCCTCGCTGGCGAGCGGCCTCGACATCGTGCGCAAGACGCTGAGCCAGCAGGAGATCGCCACCATCCAGACCACCCGGGTCGAGGAGACCACCGGCCACATCCACCTCACCACCCTGCTCGCCCATTCCTCCGGCGAATGGATCTCCTCGGACTGGCCGGTCTGCGCCGCACGGGATCGAGGCGCCGCATCGCATGGGTGCGGCGCTCACCTACGCCCGACGCTACGCCCTGTTCGCGCTGGTCGGGATTGCCGGCGAGGATGATCTGGATGCCCCGAATACGGCCGCCGGTTCCCCCGCACCACCTAACCTCAAGGCCTCGCCCGGCAAGGGCGCTCTCAACCGTGCCCCGGTGCTGCGGCCGGGGGAGTCCGCCGCACTCCGGGAGCAGCTGTTGCGCCAGCTCGAAGCGCTGCCTGCCAGCACCGATCTGCTCAGCTGGGCCATGGCGAGCCTGCCGCTCAAGAACAGCCTGCAGGAGCCGGATGCCCGGCACGTCGAGGCAGCTTATCAGGCCAAGCTTGAGGACGCTGGCCGTGCTCAGGCGGAGCAGACGGCCGATTTGAATGGCCCACCAAGCCTGCCAGCAGCGCTTGCTGCTGACGCCGAGGCCGTGCTGCAGCCAGCGCTCCCCGAGGCCGGGCTCGCTCATCCCAAGGAGCCGTCCCGCAAACGCAGCAAGGCGCACCTGTCGTTTGTTAGGGAGCAGCCCTGCCTGGTGTGCCGGCAAACCCCGTGCGATGCCCATCATCTGAAATTCGCTCAAGCCCGGGCGCTCGGCCGCAAGGTCAGCGATGAGTTCACTGTCCCGCTGTGCCGCGCGCATCACCAGGAGCTGCATCAGCACGGCAATGAACGGGCGTGGTGGGCGAACCTGCAGATCGCGCCGTTGCCTGTCGCGCAGGAGCTGTGGGCGGCGAGCCCGATCCACGGCCCGGCCGCCAAGACCGCGCCCCTGTCCGCCAACCTTGATTTGGAGGCGTCCCGATGAACGGCCTGTTCCCAACCGAGCGCGCACTAGCCATAACGGCGTTGCCGGTCGAATTTGAAGCGTTGGCGCCGCCGCCGCTGCTGCTGCCCGGGGAAAATCTCGAACACTACCAGGCGCTGCGGCAGGCGATCTTTGCCGACCTTGCGCCGCGGTCCGCCATCGAGTGGCTGCTCGCCATTGACGTCGCCGAGCTGTCCTGGGAGATTCAGCGCTACCGCATGTTGCGGCACAAGCTGCTCGAGACCTTTCGTCAAAGGGCAATTGAAGCGGCGCTGCGCCGCATCGACATGGTCGGGATCGATCCCGACTTCGAAGATCAAGCCGAATACTACACGCAGCGCAATGCCCTGAGCTGGCGCATTGATCCGATCGCCATGACCGAAATCGACGCCCGCCTTGCTGCCTATGGCTTCGATCAAGACGCCATCACCACCGAAGTCTACGTCCAGGCGCGCGAAGTCTTGGTCCTGTTCGAGAGCTTACTTAATGCCGCACAAACCAAACGCATGTTGCTGCTCCGCGAGATCCGAAATCAGCGCTTCTTAGGTGGACCGATGCGTCGGCTGCGCTGAACGATTCATCAGCACAAGGGGCCCGCCGTCGTGTCGGCATCCGCCTGTCAGAGCGGCGATGTCACTTTGGCGTGGCATACGGACATCATCCTCGTCCAATGGTCGCGTTGCGACTCCAAGGACCCAGCCAGCGACTTGCGGATTGGGTTGCGGCTCTTTCATATGCCCCCTGCGGTTTCTGGCGAAACGCGTCAGAAAGACCAGTTATTACCAATTACGCAAGGAACTCCCGAGAATATATGCGGCAACAGCCGGCTGACCTTCCTATTCAACATAAGTAGGAGACAAACATCGGTGTACGCGACGCTTGTGAAGAGAGCACCTTTTGCTGCGTCAGTGCTTCCGCGCGGCAATTGCATTGATACTGCTATTCGCACTTACTCTCTTCGTTACGCGCCGCGCGGCCCCCCGCGCTCACATTCATCCGTTCGTACCATGAGGACTTAACGTTGAGCCGACGCACAATTGGAATGCCCGAGGCCGATGAATTGAAAGACTTGACGAGGTTGTTAGCGAGTTTATGGGAAGGCGCGCAGCGGCTTCCTGAAGGATCAGAGCGGCAGGATGCATTCAGACAGATCGGTAGCTTTCATGGGCGGGTGGCGGCATTAATTATACGCCCCCTTTAGGCTCTCAGGGATGGCGTGTCGGGTTCTGCGTTGGCTACCGATCCAACTCGCCGGAAGATGATCTAATATCGGTGCGCGTAGAGGATAAACCTTTGTTGAGACCGGCATTCCGCGACGCTCCAAATGGAGCAGGCTGCGGATGCCTCACCGCTGATTCCCCGCGGTGACGGCTTCCGGCGGAATTGTAACAGCCTTCTTGCAGCACTGCCGGCGACCGACCTCGATTTTCTGAGGCCCGAGCTCGCGGTGGTCGCGCTCGAACAAGACGCTCTTCTTTCGCGTGCGGACGAGCCGATAGAGTATGTCTTCTTCCCTCACAGCGGGGCCATCTCGTTGATGATCGACATGGCGGATGGACAGACGGTTGCCACAGCCGTAGTCGGACGCGAGGGGGCCGTAGGCATGCTCTCGGTGCTCGGGCCGTCACCGTCCTCCGCTACCGCAGTCGTCCGCGCGGTGGGCACCGCCTCGCGGATCTCTGCGTCGCGATTTCACGCCGCTTTCAACCGCAGTCCCGCGATCCGGAACTTGGTCCAGAATCACGTTAGGGCGATGCTGATACAGTTCCAGCTCGGCTCGGCCTGCAATGCGTTGCACCCGGTCGAAGCCCGCATGGCTCGCTGGTTGCTCCAGCTTCGCGACCGCATCGATCACGAGATACTCCCGCTCACCCAGCAGGCGCTTTCGCAAATACTCGGTGTACGACGAACGACGGTGACACTCTTGATGCGCAATCTGCGCGCGCGTGGGGCGATTAAGTCTGATCAACGAGGTCGGATCGAGATCGACCGATTGCGGCTCGCGGCGGCAGCGTGCGAATGCCACGACACCATGCGTCTTGAAGCCGAGGAGATATTCTCGATCAATATGCCCGATCTCGCGCGGTAGCGCGTCTCATGAGTTGAATTGGGCGATGCTATGCGAGGGCGTTTCGGCCCGACCGACCACTATCCCAGTGGCTGAGGGGTAGCGGTCAGGCACCATTGCCGGACCGATCGTCGAAACTGACTGCACAGGCTGCTCCCTCCGAATCGTGGGAGTCTCAAATAGCGCCCACTCTCTGGCGCGCGGAGGAGCCGCCCACTGGACTGCGACCCCATGGCCGGGCTTCCCTCAAACATCAGTATTGAGTTTTTCTGCAATTGAGAGTTGAATGTTGGCATTTCGAAATGGGGGGCTGATTTTGCTTCAGCTGGAGGCACATCTCGGTCTGTCCGATGTGCTTCGATTGATGGAAGAAAAGCTGGGAGCAGGTGTCTGGCGCTGTGATGCAGCCGGCCGGATGCAGTGGTCGCGTGGTTTTTTTGGGCTGCTCGGACTGGATTCGCACACGGTTGCGCCGTCATACGCGGAGATCCAACGAAGAATTCATCCCGACGATCGCGGTCCGAGTCGCGATCCCAGCGAGTTGATGACAGACCGGTCGTTGCTCGATGGGGAATTTCGCATTGTTCGACCCAATGGCGCTTTGCGCTGGATTCACTGCCACACGGAAGTGCTGCTGGATAGCGCAGGTGAGCCGGAATGTATATTGGGGATCGCACTCGACGTTACCACGCAACGTAGGTTGCTCCAGACGCTGCGAACTGACGCCGAGCGCTACAGCGCAGTGGCTCAGGTGGCAGGCGGTCTGCTGTGGATCGGTAGTTCCGACGGTCGAATCACGGCGCTGCCGAATGGCGAGAAGAGACCTGAGGCCCATCGGTTCTTTGGCAAAGGCTGGGTTGATCTCCTTCATGAAGAGGAGCGCGAGGCTGCCCTGAGAAGCTGGACGGCTTCCGTCGAGACGGGACGTCCCTACAACGTCGAGCATCGGCTGCGACAGCCCGACGATACATATCGGTGGTACCGATGTATGGCCGTGCCTGTCGCGAATGGGGATGGCGGCATCCGGGAATGGATGGGTATCTCCATTGACGTGCACCAGGAAAAGCTCTCCGTTCAGCACCCGGCAACCTCGCGGCTTACCGGCGCGCAATTGCGCGCAGCCCGCGGCATCCTCAACTGGTCTGTGAAGCAGTTGGCCGCGCGAACCGGGATTTCTGCCGCCATCATCCGTCGGCTTGAGGAGTACAATGATGCTCCGCCGATGCCCGACCAAACCATGCAAATCCTTCATCATGTATTTTCGGATGCCGGAGTTGAGTTCTTGTTCCCATCTGTCGGCAAGCCTGCGGTTCGGCCACGATCATGATGAGACAGGTTGTCGCAATCCAGCTCGTCTCAGTTTCCACGGATGGTCTAAAGCATTTTCTTGGATCAGTTTTTGGGCTGCCCGCGCATTTCCGCGGCCAAGTGAACGAAAATTTGTGAAGGGTACGCGGTCTAAGTCTCTCGATACCCGTTGAAGCAGCAATTTTTGCGCGACCAACGAAAAATGAGAGTCAATTTTTTCTTAACGCGCTCGTAGGCAATTGTCTTCACCATCGTTTACACGCAGAGATAGGAGACGGGAAGCGTGCGGTACAGTTGTAGCCAGCACAGCTGATCTGCTTGGCAGCCGACCGCCGAACTGCGGCGCCAGGCGCGACACAACTAAATTCATTTTTTGCCCATCTTTTTTAGGGGTCCGATGACCCTCGGAGTGTTGCCATGTCTTTCAAAATCAGACTTCGGATTCGTGGCCGATTGATTTCGGGATTTCTTGCCGTGTGCGCGATTATCGCGCTTTCTGTCGGATACACAGTGTTTGCGGTCGGCGGGATTTCCACGACCGTCGATCGCATGGTGAACCTGCGTACACCCGTTGCGCTCGCAAGTACCGAGCTGGTTGGCAATCTCTATTCGACACTGGCGACACTGCGCGGCTACCTGTTGACGGGAAATCCGCAAGGCAAGCTCGATCGGGCCGCGATGTGGAAGGAAATGGATGCCACAGTTGCTGGCTTCGATGAGAAGGCTGTACATTTTACCAACCCTGAGAACAGCCGAAAATGGGCCGAGGCTAAGGCGCTGCTCGCAGAATTCAGAGCTGCCCAGGACAAAGCCGAAGCTGTCGCGTTTACTTCCGAGGCATATCCAGCAACAAAGCTACTGGTGACCGAAGCCGGCCCGCGCGCCGAAACAATCTTTTCCGAGATCACCAAGATGATCAACGAGGAGGAAGGCCTGGAGGCGACGGCGGAGCGGAAGAGACTGCTGAAAGCCATGGCAGACACGCGGGGCAATTTTGCCGCTGCCACCGCTCAACTTCGTATGTACCTCTTATCGGGTGAAAAAAACGACAAGGAAAAATTCTTCCTGCCGTGGCAGCTCTTCGACAACGGCTATACCGCGGTGAGTGCGAACAAGAACCTGCTCACGCCGTCTCAGCTGCTCTCTTTCGAGAAAATCACGAAGGCGCGGGGCGAATTTGTTTCCCTTTATCAGAAGATATTCGCCTTCAGGGAGTCCACGGACTGGAACGCACCTGTACATATTCTCGTAGCGGAAGCCGCGCCGCGGGCGCTGAAGATTCTCGACCTGCTTGATGGACCGAAGGGCGCCGACGGCACCCGCTCTGGAGGCATCAAGACGAACCAGAGCAGGATGCTAGCCGAGGAAAGCAACCAGGTGCAGACGAGCATATCGTTCCTGAAGCTGGTCCTCTGGGGCTTGCTGGCGGCAGGACTGGGCCTCGGCGCCACCATTGCGCTGCTCACTGCTGGCGCGATCGCGCGCCCGATCCAGGGGATGACTGCCGCCATGGGCAGGCTCGCGGGAGGCGATACGTCCACGACGATCCCCGGTGTGGGCCGGGCTGACGAGGTCGGCGAGATGGCCGAGGCGGTTCAGGTCTTCAAGGACAATATGATTGAAACCGACCGACTGCGCGCCGAACAGGCGCAATCGGAGGCTCGTGCCGCTGCCCAACGCAAGGCCGACATGCACCAACTGGCCGGCCGGTTCGAGGACGCCGTCGGAGAGGTCATCGAGACGCTGTCGTCGTCTTCGACCGAGCTCGAGGCAGCGGCCAAGACCCTGAGCAGGACGGCCGAGAGCACCCAGCAGCGCTCCAGCATGGTCGTTGCGGCTTCTGAGGAAGCCTCGACCAACGTTCAATCGGTTGCTTCCGCCACCGAAGAGATGAGTTCATCAGTCGCCGAAATCAGCCGCCAGGTGCAGGACGCAGCCAGGATTGCGGGCGCAGCGGTGGACCAGGCACAGAAAACTAACGATCGCGTCACCAAGCTGTCACAGGCGGCAACTCGCATCGGCGACGTGGTCGAACTGATCAATACGATCGCAGGACAGACCAACCTTTTGGCCCTGAACGCAACGATCGAAGCGGCGCGGGCCGGCGAGGCCGGACGCGGCTTCGCCGTCGTTGCTTCCGAAGTCAAGGCGCTCGCCGAACAGACCGCGAAGGCGACTGGGGAGATCAGTCATCAGATCACCGATATACAGGCGGCCACCCAGGATTCCGTCGTCGCGATCAAGGAAATCAGCGGCACGATCGGCCGGATCTCGGAAATTTCCTCCGCAATCGCATCCGCGGTCGAGGAACAGGGCGCGGCCACGCAAGAGATATCGCGCAACATCCAGCAGGCCGCGCAAGGTACCCACGAGGTCGCCTCCAATATAACGGAGGTGCAGCAGGGCGCGACCGAAACCGGTTCAGCCTCAAGTCAGGTGCTGGCCTCAGCACAAATGCTGTCGAACGACAGCGCGCGACTAAAGACAGAGGTCGAGAAGTTCCTGACCACTGTACGTGCAGCGTGAGGCCCACATGACAAGTACCACAACATCAGCAGATCACGCTGGAGTGGTCGCAGCGACAATCCGTGATGGGGCCTCCGAGCCGGCGGCTGCCAACATCATCCTGCTGCCATTCAGTCGGGAGCGGCACCTGATTGTCCAGACCAGAAAAGACTGCGAATTGCTGCGACGGAACGTCAACGTCGTCGTCGAATGCCTTAGAGCTCTCGATGGCCTGCTTGAAGATGGGAATGACAGATCGATACGTGAGAAATTCCAATCTCGGGTGGCGCGGCTCAACGAGCTGCTCGTGCTCCGGCTTGATCAGCTATCCGCCGCGGATCGCTTGCTGCAGGAGATGCTCCCTCATACCTGACGCAGGACGCGTACGTTCGTCCTTCAACACCTCGATGTAGCTGTCGGTGGCTTCGTGTCCCGTCGCGCGGGAGTGCCGCCCGGGAGACCGCTCTGGGCCCGTACAGGAATAGTTTGCGACGCCGCGAGATTACCTGATGCCAGCTAGGCCCCGCTGTCGTGAAGTCCCGCTTTTCCGCCCATCGCATCCTCGATCATGGATGTCAGCGCACCTTTATCGCTCGGGTTGGGTGCTAGACACTGTCGCAGCAATGGCCCGCTCGACGTCTGAAGCCAACACGCTCAGATGATCGGCAAGCCTCGCGAACAACTCTCGTTTCCGCAGATCGGTGGCTAGATCGCTGATCGATTTGCAGTCGGCGGCGCCGTTGCGGAGCATCGCCAACTGCTCATGCATGTCTCTCATCTTCGAGTGCCCCGTCAGCATCCTCTGTTCATTCAGATGAATTGATGGAGCTGTACTTGAGCTCCCGCCGATCCATTTCCGAACGGAGCAACTCGGCATAGTTATGAAGATTGTCACCAACAATGCGGGAGCGGCCGCCATTCGCGCGATCAGCCAACACTTGCCGCCGCACACTTTCCCAAAGAGACAATAAGGTCTGATCTTTCGAGCTTGAAAAGTTCATCCGCAGGCCCTCAGTAATTGGCCGCGCCGATTGTACCGCGGACCTGGTGGAACGGATTGTCCGGTTGCCGACATTGGCGTGATGAAGCCAAGGGCTCGTTGCACATTGGTCACACCGTCTGTAGGTTGCGGATGTATTGGTAGCTGACGCGGAATAGCGCGATGATCCCGGTCTAAGCGCAGGAACCGAATACCGGATGCGCAAGGCGGGACAGCCGGGATTGAAGCCTCGGTCAAGCAAAGAGAAAAGTGCATTGGGCTATGGCCGCCGGCACCTGCGGCGCTTGCAGTCGACCAGCACCGATAATGCAACTCAGAAGAGGGCTGCCGGCTATAGGACCTGGAGTTGTGCAAACAATGGGAGGACTGCTTGGCTTGCAAGGGTTTTGCACTCTTCAATATAAAACGGCAGTGCAAGCTGAATATCGATGCGAATGGAAGGGTTGATCGCGACGGAGGCTTACAGAGCAGGTGAAGCGACCAAGAATGATCTCCATCGTTTGGGCCCCGCGAACGCCAACGCGATGGCCTCGAGCAACTGCAGCTTCTCCACCGGCAGAGATCGGGACGGTTTGCGGCTCTGGTCTCGAGTGCACCTTTAGGCGTGCTGGAACAGGGCGAGTCGAGTTGCCGCGGACGATATTTCCGGACCCCGTTTGATTTCTGTTGCGATGAATATCAGCTGGATGTATTTAATAATTAAATCTGTATTAAATCCCGGTTCTCTATTCCGAAAACGCAAAACCTAGGGCGCTGACGAATGGGCGCCACCCAACCGCGCGCCATGTTCACTAAGAGCACGCCGGCGGCGAGCGCCGCAAAAGCTCCGACGTCGTCCAGCAAGGAGGCCAAAATGGGCTTAAAGGAATCCCTGGTTCTAGCAAGCGCACTGCTCGTCTGTTTACCAGCCACCCCTGCGCCAGCGGCCATCGCTGACGCCTCATACACCTTCGCTGCGACCCCCGACACCCAGCGCGGTTCTCAGTTGGCACTTTTGATCGCGCCACTCGGGCAAGCGAAGCACGATGGAGACGCCATTGAGCTGGTGGGCGGCCATGGCGGCAGATGGAATCAAGGAGGCGGCGGCTGGCATGCCGGGATGCACGGCGGCGGCGGAGGCGGCAGACGTGGAATGATGGGCCACGGCTTCAACAATATGCAGGGACGTGGCGGAGGCGGCGGCTGGCATGCCGGGATGCACGGAGCGGGCGGCGGTGGAGCGGGGCACCGCTAGAATGCAAATCCGTTAGGGCGAATGTGGCGCGCCTCGCAACGATGCGAGGTGCGGGGTGGGCCCGTTGTCGCCCAAGATGACGGAGGCCGAGGATATCAGGACGCTGCCCCCGGCAAAATTGTCTCGTCGCACGAATTCCATGCTGCGCAGGGGATTTCAAATGCGATCTTACAGCGCAATCAAAAGTCTCTTATTTGCTCTCCTGCGACCGACCTCTCGCAAGATGATTTTGAGCTGCGTCTTGATAGGGTCGGCATCGTCTGCCACCGCCCTCACGATGGAAGCGGCGATCGGGAGCTGTCGGATAAAGGTCGGTCGGCCGATTGTTCAGGCCTGCATGCAAGCCGGCGGCGATTTCGGCGGCTGTCGTGCCCGGGCAACCCCACCGGTCCGCGCCTGTGTAATGGCGGCTCTGAAATCCGCCAATGGGCGTGCGAATGTCGCGGTCGAGATTCCAGCCGAGGTGGCGCCCAAACTCGCGCCGGGAGCCCCGCTTCCCGCCGGCTTCATTGCGCCGCCGCGCACGATTTCGGACATCACGGCGATCCTCGACAGTGAAAAGCCCGATCTGAAAGTCATCGAGAAGTTGAGGTCGGCGGCTGAGGCATCGCCAACGGGCAAGGAATCCCCGCAAAAGCTGGCGCAATTCTATTTCGATCGTGGCAACGCACGGGCGCAACTAGGACGGCTGGACCAATCGATTGCGGATGCGAACGAGGCCGTTGAAGCGGGTCGGGGAGCTGCCGACCCGAGGATGATGGGGCGCCTGATGCAATTTGCGGGGCAGCAATATCTGGCATCCGGCGAACCCAGAAAAGCGCTTGAGATCTACCAGCGTCAACTCCGTGACATCGCGAATGCGGCTGGCGGCAAGGGCTACCAATTCAACGCAAATCGCCAGGTTGCCGGCATTCTGATTCAAATGGGCGACATCGCACAGGCCGAAGCTTATCTGCGGCGAAGTTTGAGTGCGATCCAGGAGGCGAGGACGAGCGGTCATCCTGCCTGGCGAACTGCCTATGCCAGATTTGGTCAGTCCTGGGAGGCTGAGGTGGAATTTACTCGCGCCATGATTTTCGAGGCACGAGGGCAATTCAGCGAGGCGGAAGCTTCTTATCGCGCGACAGAGCAGCGCAAGCGCGCCAGCATCAAGGAACTTCTGGCCTCTCCCAACCCGCCATCCGCGTCAACGCTGCTGTGGTCGATCGACACCACCGTGCTGAACCTGGCTCGAACGGAGGCGCGCCAGGGAAAACTGGCGGAAGCGGAGGTCGACGCGCGCCGTGCTCTCCTTTCTCGCTTGAAGGACGTCGGGAAGTTCAACCCGGCCACGCCGCGCTTCATTGTGGGTCTCGCCGGCATGCTCGTTGAGCAAGGCCGCTATCAAGAGGCTACGCAATTGGTGCAGGCCGCGTTGGAAGTCAATCAAGCCCTGGGACTTGCGGAAGACTCACAGCCAACCGTGCAATTCCTGGCGCAACTTGCGGGCATCCTGACGCTCCAGCGCAAGGGCCTGGAAGCAAACGAGATTTATACACGGATCGACAAGGCCATCGTCAATTGGGAGCCGCAGCGCCGCCAAGCGTTCGAGCTCAATCCTTCGCGCATCCTTTCGCTTTATGCGTCCGGCCAGGTCGACGCAGGTATCAGCTTGGCTGAGCAGTTGCTGAAGAAGCAGATCAGCCGTGTCGGCGAAAGCCATTTTGACGTCGCTTCGGTGCGTGGCACGCTGGCGGTCGGGCTGATGCGCGCCCATCGCGATGCGGAGGCGATCCGCGAATTCAAGGCCGCGATCCCCGTCATGATGGCGAACACACGCGAGAATGCCGATGAGGAAAACACGACTGTGATAGCCGCTCGCGTCCAGAGGCTGCAAATGACCGTGGAGAGCTATTTTGCCCTGCTCGCTCGTGCACCGCGCACGGCAGACGAAGTCGGCGAGGAAACCTTCAGCCTTGCCGATGCGATCAGGGCTCGCTCGGTCCAGCAGGCTCTGGCCGCGTCCAGCGCCCGTGCGGCCGCAAAAGATACAGTGCTCGCTGAGCTCGTGCGCAAGGAGCAGGACCTCACGAAGCAGGTCAATGCCCAGCTCGGGCTCCTGAACAATGTGCTCGCAATCCCGACCTCAGAGCGCGATGAAAAGGGCATGCAGCAGATCCAGGCGGCGATCTCGACGTTGCGCGTCGAGCGCGATAAGGCACGGCTGGAGATCAAGCAGAAGTTCCCAGCCTATGCTGATCTCGTCTCACCGAAGCCGCCGAGCCTGGCGGAAGTTCGGTCGACACTTGCTGAAGACGAAGCCGTATTGTCCTTCTACTTCGGCCAAAATGGCAGCTTTGTCTGGGCCATTCCGAAATCCGGCCCTCTCGCCTTTGCCGTGGTGAAAGCCGGCATTGGCGATGTTGAAAGGAAGATCCGCAAGCTGCGCGAGGCGCTTGAGCCGCAGGCGGCAATGATTTCCGACATCCCGCCGTTCGACCTGAAGCTTGCTTATGAACTCTACGAGCTTCTGCTCAAGCCAGTGGAGAGTGGCTGGAAGCAAGCCAAGAATCTGATTGTTATCACCAACGGTGCGCTCGGCCTGTTGCCGTTGTCACTGTTGCCGACCGCGCTAGCCGAAATTGCACCCGATGACGATCCTTTGTTTGCGGGATACCGCCACGTGGCGTGGCTTGCCCGCACTCACGCCGTTTCAGCTGTTCCGTCTGCAGCGGCCTTGCGCACGCTGCGCCAACTGCCGCCGGGCAAGGCCGGCCGGAGCGAGTTGGTGGCGTTCGGCGACCCGTATTTCAACAAGGATCAGCTTGCGGAGGCAGAAGCCGAGCAAGACAAAGTTCAGGTGGCTGATGCTGCCGCGAGTCTCACCCGCGGCGTGCCGCTGAAGCGCCGCAACAGCCCGAACCTCGATGGCGTCGACAGCGCGGAGCTGGCTCTGCTCCCTCGCCTGCCAGATACCGCTGAGGAGCTGAGGTCGATCGCGCTGGCGCTGCAGGCTGATCCATCGAACGCGCTGTTTCTGGGCAAGGATGCGGCCGAAGGCGTGGTCAAGAAGTTGAATCTCACCGGATTCAACATCCTGGCGTTCGCCACGCATGGACTTGTTCCGGGGGAGCTCAACGGTCTGACTCAGCCCGCACTTGCGCTCTCCTCGCCGGCAGTCACTGGCGAGGTCGGTGATGGGCTTCTGACGATGGAAGAGATCTTGGGTCTCAAGCTCGATGCCGATTGGGTGATCCTGTCGGCCTGCAATACCGGTGCCGGCGCAGGAGCCGGTGCAGAAGCCGCCTCGGGGCTCGGTCGCGCCTTCTTCTATGCTGGGACCCGTGCATTGCTGGTGACGAACTGGTCGGTGCACTCGCAATCCGCACGGCAGCTAGTGACCGACCTGTTCAAGCGTCAGGCTGACGATCCAACACTGGGGCGCAGTGAAGCTTTGCGCCAAGCCATGATGGCTCTGGTGGATGGGCCTGGTTATCTCGGCAGCGAAGGCAACGCGGAATTCGCCTATGCGCATCCGCTGTTTTGGGCTCCGTACACAATCATTGGCGACGGTGGCGTGCGGCACTCGGGCACTGGAGGGAAGGATTGAGCGGCCAGGCAACAAGGCAGGTCATGAACAAGATATGGGTAGGCGCTTTGGCAGTCAGCCTTCTAATCCCGGGCGCGGCTCAAGCGACGCAACTCATCACGGAAGAGGAAGCAAGGCTGCCGCCGCCAAAAGGTGCCATTGCCGCAGATCGTCGCGGTATTCTGCGCGGCCCCCGGGTGGAGGTGGTCTCGCCGGGTGAGATCGTTCATTCGCCGTTGCGGCTTCAACTGAAGTTCGAAGCCTTTGGCGGAGCCAAGATCGATCCGGATTCGGTCAAGATCACTTATCTTCGGACCCCGAACGTCGATCTCACTCCGCGGGCCAAGCCATTCATCCGACGTGACGGCATCAATATCCTGGATGCTGAGCTGCCGGCGGGCGAATACACCCTGAGAGTAGACGTGAAGGACACGGATGGTCGACCGGCCAGCGCGATCTTCACCCTAAAAGTAGAGCCGTAGTATGCCAGTGAGCTGTCTATACTGCCGATCTGAAAATGCTGAGGGCGCGCTTGTTTGTGCAACCTGTTCGCGCGACATTGCCGTCCCGGCCACGTTGATTGCCGAACTAGATGATCTTGTTCGAAAACGCGATCTTCTGCGCGATCAATTGCGGCACGCGCGAGCCGAGCTTGAGATGATTAGACATCCCACGAAACCGACGCTTACCGATGGAATGTCCGTTCTGCGCCGAAACGATTAAGGATGAAGCGATCGTTTGCAAGCATTGCTCGCGCGATCTGCGGGTGGTGCGTCCGATGCTGCGCGAGATCGATGATATCGTCGTCCAACTCGACGGCCTGAGGCGTGAGCTCGACCAGGTCAACGCCAATCTCGAGCGTCATAGGCATCCGGTACGGTATTTTTCGAGCTATGCAGTACCCTATGCGCTCATTCCATCGCTATTTCTGGTGATCGCGCATATTCTCGTCACGATCGTCTTCAACATCTCGCCGCTGCCACTGCGGCTCGCTTCCGTTGTGATTCCGCTGCTGTTTGGCTTTGCCGCCTATCGCGTGCACAAGGTGTCAGCGAATGGCGCCTTTATGTTGGCGTTATGCACGGCCGCTTTGAGCGTGCACGCGATGCTTACCGTGACAGGTATTCACGACAAGGTCCCAATCCTTCCAGGGCCTTGGATCGAGTGGCGAGAGGTGATCGAGTACGGCGCGAGCATCCTGCTCGCCTTCGTGTCTGGCAACATTCTCGCGGTCCTGATCTTCCATGTATTGCCGCGGGTGCTGGCGCAAGGAGGCAAGCCCAACGCGTTTGCGTTTCGTGCTGCGCGGCTGCTCGGTCAACACGTCGGCGAGGAGCAGCTCCGCCGCCGCGCGCGCCTCATCCAGGACCTGATGCACACGGCGGGCCCCCTCGCCGGTGTCGCGATTACTGCCATCGGATCTATCTATGCGGGGCTGAAGGGAATACTTACATAAGGACTTACTGTTTTGGTTGGTGTCGGTTGCATGGGCATTCGACTGCTGACACGACGACGCCGTCGCGATCTTCGCCTTCAGACCAACGGGCGCATTTTTTTGGATCAGTGTCGCGAGCGACGGCCTGAACTTCGCTGAATGGATGGAAGGATTGGGGCAACGAAGAGCGTTTCGGCGGACACACACCCGGAGCTTCTGACGAACTAGATGCGATCAAAGCAACGATCCGGATAGGCCGACGCTGCCAATCATCTCCGGCCGCCCAACTGTCCCACCCTTTCGCACGGTCTGCTGGAGCACTTCGGATGGACGCCGTTTCGGTCTAGCAACCCAGCGGACCTAGGGTATCAGACGAGTTGAGACCACTCGACCCACTGCTTTTCAATCGGACGAGACATCCTTGGGCGCACGTCCCGTGTACCTATGAACGCGGCGTCATGTGACTGGTGACTACGTCCGCTTTGCTCCTATAGCAGCCAAGTTCGTGTGGCAGCGCAGTATGTCGCGATGGGCCACATCCGGACTCTTGCACCCGCAGCAACTTTCAAGCTTGCCGTTGGCCACACGCAAAAACAAGGCATCACCGGGATGGGTCTGAACGCTGACGGGGAGCCGACCATTACTCGATGACCTCGTCCCGCTGAAGCAAGCACGAAGCTGGAAATGTGTGTCGAGCATGCGGGCAGTCTTGAGCGTCGGCTCAGGTCAACAAACCATCCTGATGTGGCGCGAAGATGAAGTCCTGCGGTCTCAGTGCTTGCTCGCTATGCACCACCACGTCGTTGCCCGGACTCAACGTGATCGTGCTCTCGTGCGTTGCAGGATCAAACGATGAGATGCTCAGATCCCTGAAGTTCTCGATACGAAGCGCAGAGACATCGATGTGATCGGTTCCCAAATTCGAGAGCCCCTGACCGAAATCCTCGATCTTGTCGTGGCCGTTGTCGAAATTGAACGCGAACGTGTCGTTCCCACCTTTGGCGAAGCCAAGCATCATCTGGGCATCGCCCCAGATGTCATCGTTTCCGGTGCCGCTTACGAGCCTGTCATCGCCGCCGCGTGCGTAATCGGACATGGACCGGGCATCGCCGACGAGAGTGGTCTCGTAGCTGCCGGCCGGATGCGCATTCAGATCATCGCCGCCGACCAGCGTGTCGTTGCCGCCGTGCGCATGGCCCGACATGGTCGACGCATCTCCATACACCTGATTGACGAGTTGGGAAAAAACGTTGCCGCCGATATAGGTGTCCTCGCCGCCAACGGCCTGATCACCCATATTGCCGCCGGCATCGCCGTAGAAGATATTCTGGTCTTGCGTGCCTGAGGCCTGGAATCTGTCGTCGCCGCCGTGGGCACGATCAGACATATCGCCGGCGGCGTCGCCATAGAACGTACTTCCCCCTAGGCCGGTCTTGTTGAACGTGTCGTCGCCTCCGCGGGCCGAACCGGACATGTTCCCGCCAGCATCGCCGGAAAAGACATTCTGGTCGGTGAGTGTTACGTCACTCGAGTCATTGAACGTGTCGTTCCCGCCAACGGCGGAAGCGGACATGTTTCCACCTGCGTCGCCAAAAACGAAATTGAACGGATTCGTGCCGCTCACAGCGAAACTATCGTTGCCGCCGGCCGCATGGTCGGCCATGTCACCTCCGGCGTCACCATAGAGATAGTTGTTGTACTCGAATCCGCTCGCAGTGAAGCTGTCGTTGCCGCCGCGGGAATGCCCGAACAGGCTTCCGCCAGCATCGCCATAGAACACCAAATTGCTATCCGGTCCAACGTGACCAACGAATGTGTCGTTGCCGCCGGCCGCGCCATTGAACATGTTTGCGCCCGCGTCTCCATACGCCGTGACTGTTTGATGCCCGCCACCGGAAACGCCGAAGTTGTCATCGCCCCCGTGGGCTTGACCGGACATTGTTTCGCCGGCATCGCCATAGGCATTCACTGTCACTCCGGGCGTAACGGCCAAGGGCAACGCGACATCGAGGATGTCATTGCCGGCAACGGCTCCGTTCGAGATATTGCCTCCAGCATCACCGTACATGTTCAGAGTGAATGTCTCGTCGGCGGTGAGCGCAGATGCCGGCACCTGGGCAGATAACGCGTCGTCGCCTGCCCGGGCATGACCAGAAATGTTTTCCCCCGCATCTCCAAACAGGCTTCCGGAACCGGAGGTCAGCAACGTATCGTTGCCGCCGACAGCGCGACCGAGCAAGTCCAAACCAGCATCCCCGAACAGCGTGTTCGCCGGATCGGAACCAACCAGTGTTTGGGCTCCGCCATGCTGTCGTCCGTTGAGAGATCCACTCGTGTCGCCAAAGAGGATAGCCATGTGCCCCTCCCTCGTGGTTTGGCGATTAATGCATCGCAATGATATACAACGTTTCGTTGCTAAAATTAAATCACGTTTTTAAACAAATTAAATCATTTGCTTGCAACGACTTCTAGCTGGGCGAACTGCGGTGGCCCACGATTCCGGTTTGGGTCATTAGCGCCATTTGGAACAACTGAGGACGCCGTTCGAAGCTCGCCTTTGGTCCATAAACCGACGTTTCGCATACCCTGGCTACGCTCGGTCCGGAGGTGAGCTCTTTTTCGCAGCTAGCCGCAACGCGATGTCGAACACGGATGAGAGTCTAGCTACGCTGAGTGTCGTCTTGAACCTGTGGCGCTCCTCTAAGGTGCCGCGCCGTCCGGGTTTGTAAGATCGATCTCAGATGAGGCCGAAGGTGATCGCGATTATGAAGAACACGGCCAGCCCGATGCCGACCAGCTTGAAGATGTAAGCCGCCTCAACATCGCGCCCAAGCCACTCGAAATCTGGCCCCCATAAGACGGTTGCGACGAACCCCAGAACACGGGTCGTGATCAGCAGGATCACGTAGATGGTGTCCATCGATTGAGCTTTCACTGGCCTACGCCGAAGTCCCATCAGCATTCCATTGATATCCCGGGGTCTTCACGCCCGGGACGCGTTGGGAGGCCGCCTGTCGGCCAGAGGCGGAAGGTAGAGCTGCGCCGAATCAGCTTTCGTTGTGACGTCGAAATGGAGAAGCTGTGCCGAAACGCTCTCGCAGAGAATACCGGCGATAGCGGGGGCCGTTACAAAAAGCGCGGTCATCGTTCCCGCTGCTTTGCGATTGCCATCCCGTGACGGAAATAGACAGCGATGGTCGCGAGAATGGCGATAACGCCAATGATCCAGGGTCCGGACCAGAATAGCGCTATGCTAAAGAGCCAAACGACGAAAGCCGCAACCAGCAAAAGAAACCAATAGCCAGAATACGAGGGAAAATCCGGCATCTTGTTTATCGGCATAATCCCGACCACTCCGTCAGTGGACCGAGCTGCAATGGCCACCAACTTAGCTCTAGCACGTCAAACGATCTGCCCACGAAATGGGTAAATTTCTAGACGTTGAACCGCGAACCACCTCACAATTTTGTCCATTGACGTAACAGCCGCAGCCACGCCCGCAATGTGCCGAAGGCAGCCGTCGCGAGGCAATCCCCTCGGTCGGGACGTCTCTCGGAAGCGGACATAGCCGCGATCTGGCTGAGGGCAGCCACGGGCTACAAGCTGACGTCACGACCGTGCTGCTGGGACCCTAACTGTATCTCCCCCGCCTTAATCGATTGCGCGATAGCGTCGACGGCCCCTCCGCGCATGTTTCGCGCATGGCTCATCATTCGTGCACGATCTAGTACTTAGTTCTCGGCGCCGGATCGAGCTTTTCACGAGGCCGTGATGTCCCAAATTTGCGACGAAGTCGTCCGGAAACGCGATTTTGGGTCGACGACATCGACCGGAAGAAGGACAGGTTCATGATCACGCCATCTCAAGGGACGGAGAGCACCCATGCCCCGCTATATGAACCTTGGCACTTCTCTCGCTGCTGCCATGCTCATCGCCGCTCTTGCGCTTGTGCCACACCCGGTCAAATCCGTTCTCGGCGGTGGTTGGCAGTGCAGCCAGACCCTCATGGTGGTCACGAGTTGTAGGCACGTGAGCGCTCAATGATGCGCAGGAGCACCGCACATAGTGCCGAGGGAAGCCCGACAGCCCGACGCCGGACCGTAGCCGCCCGCCGTGGTCGCAAGCTATGCGCGACGGCAGCAAGCCCTTCCTGCCGGTAGGCTTGCCTCGGCGGGGGGCGCTTCTTTTGCTTGGGCCTGCGTAGCCAAAACGGTCTCGTTGCGAGGTGGCTGGATGGGAAAGCGCTAACGTAAGCCATCGGCTCAATTAGATGTCTGCGGTCAATCGCAGCGGCTTCCCACTGGGCCATCGACTTCCCGTCCTCCCCTGCGCCCAGACTCGCTGCACCGCGCCAACTGAGGCGATGAGCCAGAAGCGGCAGTCATCAACGAGAGGGACAGCATCCGCCCGTCGAAGAATGCAACTGCTCTTACTCTTTCTTGTGCTGCCTTTATGGCCGACGCAGGGGTCTAAAGTCCGGCAGGCATGCTATCGCTTGTTCCAGCTCTCTTGCGATTGCCTTGTAGCGCGTGAGCACCCGCGCATAGACGTCTCGCTTGAGCTGGCTGCTTGCTGCCTGTTGAAGGCGCTCGCACTCGGCCATTTGGACGCGCAGCAGCTCTAGATGGGACAGCATCTCTCTCATGGAGAGGTAATCTATCCCACATCGCCGTTGGTTCAATGGCGAACTTGGGCAGCTACGGGTTAGCGGCGGAAGTTGGCGTTTGGCAATGAAAGAGGCCGCCAATTGGGTCGGTGGAGGAGTTAGTGAAAGCCACGAATGCAAGGGCGGTCCCGATTGCGATGCTCTAATAGGAAGCCCTGGGTTCTCGACTAAGCAGCCTCAATCGTCGTTCAAGCTCTTGTTTGTTCGCTACGAGTTTCGCGGCGAGAATGTCACTGACGACCCTATGGAGCTCCCATAGCTCTTCAAACGCCATGCTCTCAAAAGGCTTCCGTTCCATCAATCCCCCCGACTCTCGCCCCCAGGTTAGCGTTAAAAAGAAACACTGCCACTTTCTCCCGTGCGGATTATGCGAGGACGACTCCGGGCTGCTCGAAGCTGCCCAGCGTTCGCCAAGGCATTCAGTGTGGCACTCCTCGGGGGTAGGGGTTGCCCCTTTCAGGTTGCTCCAAGCGCAATGGAGAGGAGGACGAGCACCCCGGCGGCGGTCAGTGCCCAAACCAGCACGTGCTCTATCCACGGTCTATCGCGCATCATGGCGACTTCCGCCGCTCGGGCTCTTTCCATTACTCGACACCGAGACGCGCGTTGGCACCCTTGATCTAAATCAATTGATTTCGGTATTTCGGTCCACTCCCTCAGGGATCGCTCGTTTTCAGGACTGCGTAGTGAGGTCCGATGTGGTCAAAATAGGAAGAACTCAGTTTGAGCGAATCTGGACTGCTTTGGCGAAGTGAGCGAACCTCCGGCAACGAGGCGCAACGTCGCAGAAGGGCCACAACCGGACTCTAGACCTATTGGAGCGCTCGCCTCATCGTGCTTTAGTGCAGCAAATCGCTAGCTGCTACACGGTTGATAGCGGCGAGGCGCTGCTCGGCGCTTGCACCGAAATCTATGTCAGCCACGAGATCGAGCAGCCGCTGATAGGCATGGTCAGCGACGGCGACCGGTAAAGGCTCTTCGTCGAACGTATCTACATAGTTGTCAACGACGGCACTCAGCAGACGACACAGGCCCTGCTGGTCAGGCTCGTCCTTGCAGGCTTCATGGAGCCTTTGCTGAAATTCGCGGAAAGTGTGCAACCCGTGGTGCTGTTGCGAAAGCCACGTATGCAATGCGTTCATGATAGCCTCTTCAAATAGGAGGAAGAAGCCACCAACTTATACAGCTCGGGAAGGGCATCAACAAATGCGGTTTTCGCAGATCCCTAATGTGGCTTATGCAACTGCAGTCGCGATTCCGTGATCCGTAAACTTCGCAGAAGCGCCGAAATCCACCCATTTTTCGCGAGTTTTTAAACAGGAACGTCTCCAGATGTAGTGCCAGCGACGGGTGAATATGGAAAGCTTGCCGTCCGTCATCCGCTATGTTGGTGGGCTTGTCATCGGCGCTCACAGGATTGACTCCGGACGAGGATCTTGCCGCCAGGATACTGCCAAGCGCTCCTGGAACACCCGCTCGCCGACCCCTGTCGTCAAGCAATGCGTGCTAATATGGAAAACTTGAACCCCTTCATTGGTTATATTGGCACTGGGTTTGTCATTGGCGCCTATGTGCCCCAGATTTGGCACCTCTGGAGTGAGCAATGCTCGGCCGGAATTAGCGAGCGCGCCTACTTAATATGGGTGCTGTCGTCAGCGATCTTTCTCGGACATTCGATCACCATCGGCGATGTGGTGTTCATGGTTACACAGCTCGTCAACATAGTCGCTCTCGTAGCTATCTTAGTGCTTGCGCGGCGGTATCGTAACCAGATCTGCGCCGCGCATGCGCGCCAACTTCACATCCACCAGTAATTAGAGAGCCATCGGCGAACCGTGCTCGCGAGCGCTAACCTGGAGGCCGTGCTTAGTCGCAGGACTCCGATGTGTGACTTTGCTTCAAGGAGGAGTTGGACCAACTGCACTCGCAGTTGCCGCCACCAAATGCCATAGAGCGATGCTGGGCAACGCGAGCGTTCCAATCAACCAGTTTCCCCAGTGTCATTTTGATGCCGCGACAGGTCGGGTCGGCAACAACGGGGTATGATTGTTCATTGCTCAATCGTCGATTGTTCCCGATCGCAGAAGCGAGAGAAAGTTCATTGGAGGCAAGGAGAAAACAAATGGCGAATGCAAACGGAAAAGTCGCAATTGTCACGGGTGGCTCGCGCGGTATCGGAGCTGCAATAGCTGAACGGCTCGGGATTGACGGCTTTACAGTCGTCATCAACTATGCCGGCGGCGCTGCCGAGGCGGAAACGCTGGCCGAAAAGATCTCGCAGGCCGGCGGTCGCGCCATCACTGTGCAAGCTGACGTTAGCAACGCGAGTGCCGTGGCGAGCATGTTCAATACCGTGGCGTCGGCCTTCGGCGGCGTGGACGTGCTGGTCAACAACGCCGGTGTGATGCGGCTGGCAGCAATTTCCGAAGCCGAGGACTCGGTCTTCGATAGCCAGATAGCCGTCAATCTGAAGGGCACCTTTAACACCTTGCGCGAGGCGACGCGCCGGCTGCGAAATGGCGGTCGCATCGTCAACTTATCCTCGAGCCAAACGGGTCTGTTGCATCCGACCTACGGGATCTATGCCGCCACCAAAGCGGCGATCGAGGCGATGACGCAAGTTCTAGCAAAAGAGTTGCGCGGCCGAAATATCACCGTCAACGCGGTGGCGCCGGGACCGACCGCGACAAAACTGTTTCTACATGGCAAGTCGACGGACGTGATCGATCATCTCGCAAAACTTGCGCCGCTGGAGCGGCTTGGTGAGCCCGCGGATGTCGCGGCTGCGGTTGCGTTTCTCACCGGACCCGACGGCGGCTGGATCAACGGCCAGGTGCTCCGCGCCAACGGCGGAATCATCTGATCTTGCCCACCAGTCCCAGCAGAAAACTCGAAAGGGATATCCCATGAGTAAGGTTGTTCTGATCACCGGCGGGTCCAGCGGCTTCGGTCGCCTCATGGCCGAGGCTCTCGCAAAGGCGGGCCACAAGGTGTACGGCTCAATGCGCCAGACAAAATCCCGTAACCCGCGAATCTGCATAAGTAACCATGTGGCCGGCATCCTTGACCAAGTGTAGCACCGAGCGGGGCAACGCCTCGTGCAGGCGGCGCGATGGTCGGCCTCGATGAGCCGGTCACTCTTCCCATGCACGATCCTGACGGGACACCGGATATCCTGATACTGAAGCTGCAAGTGCGCAGCAGCTGGAATGAGGAACGCGCTCTCCTCGGCTGCCGCTCTCAACTGCTTGGGCCGGAGAGCCAACGAGATCGGAAATTCATTCTTGATTTCCTGGCACGCGGCGCGAACAGCGTGCGCATCAGCTTCGGCGCAATAGCCCACGATATGATCGGCGAGATCGTGTAGCGCATCAGATCGCCCAGCAGCGGCAGTGCCGGACCTGACATGAACCAAAAGTCCATCCGAGAGGTTGGAAAATAGTAGCCGGACACAAGCACCAGCCCGCTCACGGCATAACCGCTTCGCAGCGCCAGCGCGATCGCCACCAGCGTTCCCCAGGAGTGGCCAAGCACCACGGGATTGCGCACTCCGAGCTGATCAAGAGCTTTCGCGAACAAAGAAGCTTGCGTTGTGGGCGTACCCGAAACCACATTATTGAAACGCCTATAGCTCTGGACCAGAAAGTCCCACCTCTCGCTCAGCGCGAAGGACGTTGCCATAGAGACTGCCGATCCATTGTCTTCCGCTCGAGGTTACATTCAAATAGCGGATGGCAGTTTGGACGTGCGGTGCGACCTTGGTCCAGTAGAACTGAGGATATTTGTACACCACGTCCGCGGGTGTGGTGTATCCGAGCGACTTGTTGAGTCCTATCTCCTCGAACTCGTAGAACAGCGCATTTGATTTCTTCATGTAATTCGGATCGCCGAGCTGACCGATCAGGTCGGCGGCGCGAAGCAACAAACCTTCCTCTTCGTCAAGATCATCCTTGAGTTCGTTCGCTGATGCGTCTTCATAAGGAAAACGAGTGTATTCGATGGCTTGGGCAACGCGAGCAGCTTCAATTTCGTCAACTGCGTCGAGACGCTCCATGGCGAATATTTTTGAGCGGTCGACATGATAGGGCGCAAGCGCTGCATCGGAAGAGCCGATCGGTAACTCAACCGTTCGGCCGGTACCATCAACCACATAGGCACCGTCCTGGTCTCCGTGAACTATTCCCCGAACGTAGCCAATGTCGTGAAGCAGGCACGCCAGGATGAAGTGAGCATAGTCGCTAGCCGTCGTTGGCCTAAGAAGGGAGCGGCCGATCAGGATGTCGTGCCCCACGAGCGTGACTAACAAGGTGTGCTCGACGTTGTGGTAGAGTGCATCGCTGTTACCAATACATTCCAGGGCCAGCTTTGCTGCATAGGGCAGCAATTCCGGCAAGCTGGCGTGGGACGAGCCGAAGCGACCGCGTGTCTCCGAGATCAGGAACGCACCAAGAGCCTGGGACGTCAGTTCTGGGATTGTTATCATGAGCAATCTCTCACTTTGGCCGCCGAACCTCAGGAGGCCTTCTGCAGGATTGAGAGGGAGAGGACGACCTTAATAGTCTGAAGCCAAGGGATGGGTGGTAATTGACCTAGATCAACAGCAGCGACGCCGCAATACGCGTGTGCCCAGTATCGACTTCCGCTGAGTGTCACAAGCGGCGGTCAGGCAAGCCCTAGCCTGCCCCTAGCCTGCGTCCGCCCTGCCTCCCAAAACTGACAATGCAAATCCCTCGGCCCGGTTCGGCTAAGGGCCAGAAGAGAATCCCAACCTATCCTGCCCACGTTCACTTCGCCGAGAGCGAACATCGAGGTCGAGGCGCCCGACGTCAGCTCGGGCCCATCAAAGGCTACGAAGAGGTCTCCGCGGCATCGGGCCTTCGTGAAGTGTTTAGGCGCGCTTCACGCGCGGATCGCTCGTTCTCAAGGGCGATGTCGCCCCTCGTGAGTAAAGGCCTCCAGCGTCATTGCGGAGATCCGCTCGAGAACGCCGCGTCGGGTCTGCTCTTTCATTTACCCCTTTTGTTTTTCTTCTGCGCTTTTTCCATCGGAGCTTTTGGAGCGTTCTTCGAAGCGATCAGTACCCTTGGCCAGATCGTGCCCCGTCTTGCTCTCGTTTTTTGCTTCTTCCTTGGCAGTTGCCTCGCGCAAGCCCTCAGCGGCCCGCTCCCCCGCCTTTGATGATTTCCGTTCGTCATCCATTTGTTGCTCCTTACCGATAAAGCCGCTTGCCCAGGAATACTTCCTTATCTCTCTCATCAGCCGCTACAATTTCCAATCAGATTGCCCGGACATTGTTCCAGTTAAAGCTAGGTGCGCCTCCTGCCTCAGTCGAGCCGCGCGGTCCACATTCCCTAAACAGCGCAAAGCCGACATCGAAGCTACAAACAGTATGCCCGCCCTGGGTCAATCCTGTCGATCTAGTCGCGTTCTCGGCACGTCCGGGGTTGCCTTAACGGCTGACATGCCGAGCTGAACCGCAATCTTCGCCTCAGGGTTAGGAGCAGAAGCATGCCTTCGTCACTCGATCAGTTCGTCGGCACGAGCGAGGAGATAGGGCGGGATAGTAAGGCCGATGTTCTTTGCTGTTTTGATATTTATCGCCAACTCGAATCTAGTCGGCTGTTCAATCGGAAGATCGGCGGGTCGAGCGCCGCTCAGAATTTTTGCCGTGTAGTCGGCAAGCTGACGCTGAACATCGGTAATGCGTGGCGAATAACTCATAAGTCCGCCGGATTTGACGAAGAACGACCATTCATAAGTCGCGGGGATCCGATACTGCTCGCACAACGCTGCGAGTTGCTCTCGGCGTGCAATATAGAATGCATCTGGACTGACAAGAAGCGCGGCGTGCTTCCGGTTTCTGATTTCGCCGAAGGCAGCAGAAATTTGCTCGTCGGTGCTCGCCTTCAGGACGTGGATTTCTCGGCCAAGCGACTTGGCCGCAGCTTCGGCGTCCGATACCACTACGTTCGCGTTTGGATTCGTTGGATTTACCAGCATTGCGATTGTTCCGCCTGCCGGTGTCAACTCTGCCAACAACTCAAGTCGCTTGGCGGTCAGTTGCGGAGTGTACATGCTCACGCCAGTCGCGTTTCCTCCCGGCCTGTTCAAACTGGAAACAACGCCAAGAAGTACCGGGTCCATGGCAATTGCAAATACGATCGGAATCGTCTTAGTCGCTTTCGTTGTCGCCAAGACTCCGTTTGTACCAGTCGCAGCGACGATCACTCGAACGCGATCCTGAATCAGATCTGCGATCAATTCCGGAAAGCGATCATACTTTCCATCAGCGAAGCGGTACTCGATTGTGACGTTCTGGCCTTCTACAAGGCCCTTGGTGCGGAGACCATCCCGAAAGGCGACGAGCAACTCCTTACTTTTGTCGGCTGAGTCGAAGCCAAGATAGCCAATTGTTGGAAGTGCACCCGTTTGCGCGTATGCCGCGCAAGGGAAGACAACTGCCGCGACGCTGAAAAACGCAATCAATCCTCGCCACTTCATGTGCAGGCCCTCAAGGTCGTAACTGCAGGCGGCTAAGTGAGTATAGGTCAGCTGTTCGTCGCGCGCGATACAGATTGTCGCGCGCCGAGAAATACCGTATCGCAATGGGCCGGAGCCCGACCAACTTTGGATCAGAATGCGAAGAACTCAACGTCAGCATATCGGGTCCGCCCCGCCTCGCTGTGCGGACGTCGAAGAGCGCGCGGCATTATTCGCTGATGGGACGCTAGGAGACGTTTCCCGAGCAAGATTATAAGGAGCTAGGGTCTGCTCAGCGTCACAGGTGGACGAACGAAGCTAGGCCGGCAACTGTCCGTTCTCCCCTTGAAAGCGAACCCTTGCTCCGCGCTCCACCGGGGCAGCTTCGGGCCAAAAACTGACATCGTCACCGCTTCCGCCGGCCTCCATCCTATCGCTCGTTTGCCTGCTCACGCGTGTCGCTGAAGGCCCCGACGCAGAATTGCTGGCTCCCCTTGGGAGCTTGCTCACCACCAGACCAAACCGAGATGCGAAGCTTGGTGCGCGATCATCGCACTCTCAGCCAGAACTCTTCCTCGCCCCGCTCCGGGGCCACATGCGCCTGCTACCAAGGGACATCAGCGATTGGGCTGCACCAGCGGTCGGCTACGAGCTCACTCTTGAAGCGGGTCGACCTTGAGGTCCGCGGACCGGTCTCATGCTGCGGCACGTGTTGGGGCAAGAGTCACCAAGCAACGTCACGTTCTGGCGGAGGACATCCGGACGAGGTCTTGCACGGACCCTAACTTCATTCCGCAAGCGGCCTCATACGACGGCGGATCGAGTGGGAGCAGACACCTTAGATCTTGCAGGTGTCCAAGGCCGCAAACTAGTGTACCGTGGCAGCCTTCACCTCGTTCAGATCAAGCGCGCGCACGCTGCTCCACGATTGTGCATCGATTGCCTCACAATTGTCATGGCGCTTCCATCGCATCGCAATATACTTCGCCTAACAATCAGAAATGTCAGGCGAACTTTCGATGATCAGACATGCGGTCCGCATGCTGGCCATAATGTATTGCGTTTGCGGCCAGCCCGCCTATTCGAATTATGAATCCCAAGCGGTGACGCCACCGCTTTCATTCTCTCAATTCTGCATTCAATATCCCGAGGACTGCCGGCGCCATGACGATCGCAGGATCCGAGACTTCCGCTCTTCAATCCAGCGCTGGCGCGAACTCGCCCAAATCAATTCAACGGTGAACTTCGGCATAGCGCCGAAGGATCCGCCCGCAAGCCGACGCGACGCGGAATGGCAGATATTCCCTGACGAGGGCAATTGTGGGGATTACGCTGTCACCAAGCGCCATCTGCTGCTGCGATCCGGCTGGCCCAGCTCGGCCCTCCTTCTCGCTGAGGTCGTCATTCGGGCAACCGGAGAGCACCATCTTGTGCTGCTCGTGCGTGAGGGAAAAGCGGTCCTCGTACTCGATAATCTAACCCCGGTAGTTACGCCGCTGGTCGATGCTTTGGATCGATTTGCTATCGTGCGTGCGGAGTCGGGAACGGATCCTCAACGATGGACGCGAGAAGTTGCGGCCTTTTAGCCGGCCTCCTGGTCAACCGGGCTAGGACTCATAGGGTCATGAGACCCGATCGAATTTCCTCCGGTTTGGATGCTTCTCTCCGGCTACGGCCAAACGAGGGACGTACACCCTGATGGACACTGCGCCTCCGACGTAATCCGATAGGAGGATTTTTGGCGCGCCAGCTGGAGCCAGACGCTGTTAATCTAAGCTTGATTTTCGCTCTATTTCGCTCTCCCTAACCAGGTCGATTTCGTGTAAGCACCAATTTCCATTTTTGGGACAGATATGACAAAGAAACGAGCACTTATTACCGGCGTCACCGGGCAGGACGGCGCCTATTTGGCCGAACTTCTTTTGCAGAAGGGATACGAGGTCCACGGCATCAAGCGCCGGACCTCCCTCTTCAACACGGACCGCATCGATCATCTGTATCTCGATCCGCACGAGCCCGATCCACCCTTCCGGCTTCATTATGGCGATCTGACGGATTCCTCGAGCCTGATCCGGATCGTTGGCCAAGTGCAGCCCGACGAGATCTACAATCTCGCTGCGCAAAGTCACGTGGCCGTTTCATTCGAGGAGCCGGAGTATACAGCGAATTCCGACGGCCTTGGCACACTTCGAATTCTCGAGGCCATGCGGATCGTTGGACTGGAAAAGACGACCCGATTTTACCAGGCATCGACATCGGAACTGTACGGTCTGGTCCAGGAAATCCCACAAAAGGAGACCACTCCCTTCTACCCGCGTTCGCCGTACGCCGTCGCCAAGCTCTATGCTTACTGGATCACGGTCAATTACCGTGAAGCTTACGGGATGTATGCCTGCAACGGCATTCTCTTCAATCACGAATCTCCCGTCCGGGGTGAGACTTTCGTCACCCGAAAAATCACGCGGGCATTGGCCCGGATCCATCTGGGCCTGCAGGAGCGGTTGTATCTCGGCAATCTCGATGCATTGCGCGATTGGGGACACGCGCGCGACTATGTCGAGATGCAGTGGCTTATGTTGCAACAAGAAAAGCCGGAAGATTTCGTCATCGCGACCGGTGTTCAACATTCGGTTCGAGATTTCGTTAACGTGGCGGCGAGCGAAGTCGGCATGCAGATCCGATGGGAGGGGGCCGGCGTCGACGAGAAGGGTTACAATGTTGCAAACGGAAAATGCGTGGTGTCGGTCGACCCGCGCTATTTCCGCCCAACAGAGGTCGCCACGTTGCTTGGCGATCCGTCCAAGGCGAAAGAAAGACTCGGCTGGCAGCCCCAGACCTCATTCGAGAGCCTCGTTCGCGAGATGATGAAGGAAGATCTCGAATCCGCAAAACGCGATGAGCTGATTAAGCAGCACGGCTTTAGGTATTTCCCGCGCCACGAGTAGTCCTGGCAGATCGGACAGCAAGGCAAGAAGCCAAATGAGCGCCCAACTCGGCGCTCATTTTTTTGGACGACAACGAATTGAGATCCGATGCTTTAAGGTGACCGAACGGCATCCTCCACGGGAAGCCCAATGTCGCCGGCAGCGTTTTTCGAGTCGACATTCTTCTGCCCTGTCGCACTGCCCTGCCCTGCCATCGCCTCCGACCACCGGTGAACAATTGCGCGTCGATCCCAACGATCAAGCGCGCGCCTTCTTCCTTCTTCGCCGTAATGCTCACGGAGAGCCGGCGCCTCGCTGAGCTGGCAAATTGCAAGCTCAAGCGCGGACGAATCTCCGGGTGGAATCACCAGGCCCGCATCCGTGACTTCCGCCGCGAGGCCCGTGCCTTCTTCAGCCATCGCAATGACCGGCCGAGCCGACGCGAAGATCGCGCCAAGCTTGGAGGGCAACACCAGATCGGCGGCCTCGGCTTTCTGCGGGATCAGATGAAAATCGGCCGTGGCCATCAATTGATTGAAACTTTCGTTGGGCTGAAGCCCGAGAAAATGGACATTGCGACGTCCGGCAGCGAGCTGCTCCAGCCTCATTTTATGTGGCCCCTCGCCTGCAAGGATGAAGTGGATATGAGGATGGCTCTCCTCCAAACCGATCGCAGCCTCGATCACGAGTTCAAGGCCTTGCTTGTTCGACATTGTTCCGGAGTAAAGCGCAACGATATCGCCCGCGCCCAGCTTCAGCTGCTGACGGTATTTGGTCATTCGCGAACCCGGGCAGATCGCGTTGGTGTCAATCCAGTTTCTCACCTCGGCTGTCTTGTCAGGACTCAACCCCTTGATTCTCAACCGGTCCACCATCGCTTGAGAGATGGTTGAAACATGGTCGAACGATTTGAGGATCGCCGCTTCGGCTCGAAGCATCCATTTTCGCAAGCTAGGATTGCGTAGCAGACCAAGATCAAATGCCGCGTCCACCTCGAAGTCCTGCACATGAAGCCATGATTTGGCGCCGACGCAACGAGCGACGAATGAGACGAAGGCAGCCGACATTAATGATGGTGCGACGGCGATCATAACGTCGGGGCGCCAGGATAGCGCCTCAACGAGGACCGGCGCCCCGCTCGAAAGCGCGAATGAAGCGTGATGAACCAGCCGCTTGGCGCCCGAGGGATGTCCGGGCACATAAATCGGCGTACGTGTCACGCGAACGCCGCGAATATCTCTCGACCTGAAGTACGACGACTTGAACGCCGGGGGAATCTTCCAGGCCGGATAATACGGAGGTGCCGTAATGACCCTGACTTCATGACCTTCGGCGGCCAAACTTTCGCAGAGCTCAGCGTTGTATTTTGCCACACCGATCAGATCGGGGGCATAATTGATGCCGACCAAGAGAACACGCATAAGCCCCGCCCAAATCAAAAAAGTTCAGAATAAAAAAGTTTCTTGTAGTCTTACGTGTTTTTCTCAGCGCGTCGTGCTGACTTCCAGATGACGTCCAGAGCCCTTTAAAAAGTCTGCGTAGGCGGCCGCGAGACCGGCCCGCAGAGCGACGTTCGGTCGCCAGCCAAGCCCTCGAATTCTCGAGCTATCGAGCAGCTTGCGTGGCGTGCCGTCAGGCTTTGACGTATCGAACGCGAGCTCGCCCTGATAGCCCACGACCTCCGCGACTGTCCTCGCGAAATCGGCGATCGACAATTCGTCGCCGCTGCCGACATTGATCGGAAGATCGCTTGAATAGTTCTTCAGAAGGAAGACGCAGGCATCGGCAAAATCGTCGACGTTGAGGAATTCGCGGAGCGGTGTGCCGGTGCCCCACACCGAGACGCTGGATGCATTGGCGAGCTTGGCTTCATGGAAGCGCCGGATCAACGCGGCCGGGACGTGACTATGATCGGGATGATAATTGTCGCCGCGGCCGTAGAGATTGGTCGGCATGACCGAGATGAAATCATCGCCATATTGTCGACGATAGGCCTGGCACATCTTGAGGCCGGCAATCTTGGCGATCGCATACCACTCGTTGGTCGGCTCGAGCGGCCCGGTCAACAATTCGCTTTCGGCCATTGGCTGCTTGGCGTGCTTTGGATAGATGCACGACGAGCCAAGGAACAGCAGGCGCCGCACACCAACCGCGTGACTTGCGCGGATCACGCTCAATTCCAGCGCAAGGTTGTCGCAGAGAAAGTCGACCGGGAAATTGTTGTTGGCTGCGATACCGCCGACCTTTGCAGCGGCATGAATCACGACGTCCGGGCGATTGGCATTGAGCCATCTGAGCGTGGGTTCTTCCTTTGTCAGATCCAGCTCACGCCGATCAGCAACCAGCACAGTGCAATTCTCTGACGCAAGCCTTCGGACGACAGCCGATCCGACCATGCCGCGGTGACCCGCGACAAAGACACGTTTGCCCGTGAGATCGTAGGTTGAAGCCCCTGTCATCGTATCCTCTACCGGCGTTCGATTGGCCGGATCGTCACTTCCGTGAGATCCGGCTACCGCCGCATTACGCAATCACGCTGCCGATGCAGCCCCGCCAAACTGGTAACACAATCTTCACCATGCAACAGCCTATCCCGGCTCGGCAAAGATATTCATGGTGAACCCGTGCTGCGCGCACAAAAGAGCAGCACACGGCGAAACAAAAATGAGCAAGGCAGCCGCATGAGCTGTGCGGCTGCCTTGTAAATCTTCTAAGAAGCGGCGCTCGCCGCTCAGGTCAGCCGAATCTCAGTATGCCCGACGCAGGACAGGGCCGACGGGCGCGCAAACACGGTCCATATACCAGCCATAGGGCGTCTCGACCCGCACCAAGGGGCAGTGGCGCGACGGCACATACCTATATGGGTAGGGCTGCGCCCAGAACGTGACAGGCGTCGCTTGGCTTGCACCCGTGAGCAGGGCCGCCGGCGCTGGCATTTGCATCGCCGCGCTTGCTCCGCTCGCTGCACAGAAGGAAACGGTGGCGGCCAAAAGGCCTGCTCGCATCAAGGTCTTAAACATCCCAAAAAGCTCCTTGCCCCTGCGGATTTGGTCCATTCCCCGCGCCCCACCAGGAGGCTGCAACCCGAGAACCACCGCGAACCAGCCTAAATAGTAAAGCTGAGATTACCAAGGCTAGGACCAAAAAGGCAACCGACGCCGCGGCTTGGGGAGGGCCTTTATAGCGATATGGCGCGCAACTGTGGCTTCTTGGTCCTATTTATCCTCGCTCCAGGCGCCCGGAGCAGCGAGGTCGGGTGAACGACGGTACACATCCCGCAGGAACTGGTAGTTGACCGTTTGAGCTAAGGGCACCTCTTCCTCGCCAAGCTTGGCGAACAGGAGGATATCCCGAAGCGTCCGCCAACGGCTTTCGTCGTAGTCGCCGATACGGCCGCCCGTCGGCAGCACCAGGGGGCGCTGCTGCTGCAGCTCGAATGTGAGCCGCTCAGGATTCAGCCTAGTCGGCCCGGTCCCAGCCAGAACGGGCACGCTCCGTGCATAGTCCGCATAGGTAAATTGCCATCCTCTGATGAGGCCCTGAAGGACATCGGCAATCAAGGATGGCTGTTCATGGACGAGAACGTTACTCGCGAAGTAGACCAAGCCAGGAACATGGATGCCGTAGTCTTGCGGTTTGATGACATTCAGCTTCGTGAACGTCGAACTGGAGGGATCCGGTTGCTCGTCGATCGCGGCGATGATGGCATCCACCTCACCGGCCCGCAGAGCTTCGAAGCTGTCGCGGTCTGGGACCTTAGTAATCTGGCTGCGGGGAAGCCCGAGCTGCGCCATCATGGCGTCGAAAACGACGTCGCCCTCACTAACCCTACGGTATCCGACCCGCTTTCCGACCAGGTCGGCCGGACGCCGCAATCCCGAGCTTTCGAGTGTGAAAATTGCGACCGAGGTATCGAGAAAGCTCGCAGCGAAGGCGGTCACGGGCGTGCCGCGCCAACTCGCCAGCAGGAACTTCTGGCCGCTCGTCACGCCGATGGCATGTTGGCGTGCAATCGTCTGGACGAACTCGGGGTCTTCGGGCTGGGCCGCCACCTCAATGCGGGAGGAGAAATATCCCTGCCTCGACGCCGAGAGCTCGCCGGCGAAACGCGCGCCATACTGGCCGTCGAGGAGGAGCTTGACCGCGACGGCCGCGGAGGCCGTCGGAGCTCGTACGGGGGCCGCATCGGGGCGAAGAAGCAGAAGCGCGGTACCCACCAATGCCGCCGCAGCGAGGCCAATGGCGAGGTAACGCCTCCCTTTCGGCCGGGTCCGCCGCCGGGACTGGGTTCGGGGCAACGAGAACTTCCTAACGGGTTGTGAAATTTAACATATCAGTCGAGGCGAGATGGGCTACAATGAAGCTTCTGGGGTAAGGTTAATTTTCCCTTCGCCTTGTTTTAAAAGCGATTTTGACCGATAGCACAGCGCGTTCGGATAATGAATTTTGCGTCAATGGGCTTGGCAAGATGACGATTCTTTCCACTCGACCGGTGCCCGTCCCTGATTCTGCGACGGAAATTGGTACGGTCGAGCAATCCCCGGCAACCGCCACCGGCTATGCGCCGAGCTGGCTGCGTCCCGTGGTTGTCGAGCGGTTGATGGCTGTGGTCGATGCGGCACTCATCGTATTCAGCGGGATCGGCTGCGCGGTCGGCTATCACATCGCGACCGCGGGCACGCTCGGCAAGGCGGACGTCTATGCGGCGGCCAGTGTCCTGGTCGCAATCAATTTCATCCTTCTGACCATCGTGCAGCACGGCTACCGCCTGAAAACCGTCACCGACCTGCCACGCACGTTCCGGATGACGCTGACGACGTGGACCGGCCTGTTCGGCGCGCTGCTGGCGATCGCCTTCACGATGAAGGTCAGCGACGAGTTCTCCCGCGGCACCACCATCTCGTTTTATCTGGTCGGCCTCGCCGTTCTGCTCGCCTGGAAGGTCGCGGCCGCGCGCTGGACCGCGCATGGCTTACGCACCGGCGCCTTCGCCAACGGCCGCGCGATCATGATCGCCGAGTTCGGCCTTGCCACCTCGTCCAACGCGGTGGATGACCTCGGCCAGCACGGCTACCGCCTGATGCGGGTGATGGAGATCCCCGCCAAGGAGCTCGCCTCGCCGCTGCTGCTCTCCTCGCAGGCGCCGCGGTTCGAGGAGCTGATCAACTATGCGCGCGAGAACCGGATCGAGCACGTCTTCCTCTTGATGAACTGGAGCCGGCAGCACGCGATCGACAGCATTCTGGACGCGCTGAAGATCCTCCCCGTCCCGGTGCATCTGGTGCCGGACGCCAACACGGCGCGCTTCCTGCGCTATCCGCTTGAAGGCACCGGCAACACCTTCACCGCCGAGCTGCGCCGCGCACCCTTGTCCTGGAAAGAGCGTGCGCTCAAGCGGGCGCTGGATCTCGTCGGGGCGAGCTTCGCACTCCTGGTGTTCGCGCCGGTGATGCTGGTGACCGCGATCCTGATCAAGCTGACCTCGAAGGGCCCGGTGTTCTTCCGCCAGACCCGCCACGGCTTTGGCGGGCGCGCGTTCAAGATCTTCAAATTCCGCACCATGCGCGTGCTGGAGGACGGCCCGACCATCGTCCAGGCGCAGAAGAACGACCCGCGCGTCACGAGAATCGGCAAATGGCTGCGCAAGACCTCGATCGACGAGCTGCCGCAGCTTCTCAACGTGCTCAAGGGCGACATGTCGCTGGTCGGCCCCCGCCCGCACGCGGCCGCCCACAACACCGAATATGAGCAGATCATCGGCAACTACGCCTTCCGCCATCACGTCAAGCCCGGCATCACCGGCTGGGCCCAAGTTAATGGTTATCGCGGAGAAACCCGCACGCTCGACCTGATGCAGAAGCGCGTGGAGTATGATCTGTGGTACATCAATAACTGGAGCTTGGGGTTGGATCTAAAAATCATCGTTGGGACAGTATTGGTCACTTTCGCCCGACCCAACGCGTATTGATTGAGAAGGCAATGACGTCTGACGAGCGACCGAGGTTTCAGGACCTCTCGCGATCCAAAGTGCCGCCTGGGTTTAGAGGACGTTCGGGGCTGGTCGTGCTGCTGTGGCAAATTGTTCAGCAGACGTTGTTCGCTTGGTCTCCTCAACCCGCATACGGGTGGCGACGATGCTTATTGCGAATGTTTGGCGCCAAAGTCGGCAAAGGAGTACTAGTCCGGCCGACGGTGCGTGTGACTTACCCTTGGAAGGTGAAATTGGGCCATCACTGCTGGATCGGCGACAACGCCGAGCTGTACAGCCTTGGTTCGATCGAGATCGGTGAAAGCGCGGTAGTTTCACAACGGTCATACGTGTGCGCGGCGACCCACGATCACAACGATATAACATTCCCACTGGTTGCAAAAGCTGTGGTCGTTGAGCGAGAAGCTTGGGTCGCAGCGGATTGCTTCATTGCGCCAGGGGTAACAATCGGAGCTGGGGCGATCGTGGGTGCGAGAAGCACCGTTTTGACAAACATCCCGGCGGCGGTCATCGCTGCGGGATATCCAGCGGCTATACTAGGACCACGGCAGGAATCCACTCTGCTAGCCAATAGCGAGTCCGGATCCTGAGCAGAGCGAGTTTGGGAGCGACGACATGAACGCACGGCCCTCTTTTATCGAAGAGACTTATCCCGAGCTCAAGGCCGGAGGTTTCGACCGAGTTGACGGCACCGTCCAATTCTATTCCCGAGTTAACGCTCTACTCTCGCCCGATAGTATGGTAGTAGACTTTGGTGCTGGTCGTGGTGGACCTCTCATTGACGACCCTGTCACTTACCGCCGGCAGCTTAGAATGCTGAAGGGGAAGGTACGCGAAGTGATCGGTGTCGATGTCGACGATGTCGTTCTGACAAATCCAGGCGTTGACCGAGCCGTCGTCCTGCGCGGCGCGGCCATTCCACTGGAAGATTCCTCGATCGACCTAATCGTGTCCGATTTTACCTTTGAACACTTACCCGATCCACGAAGCACTTGTACTGAACTGGCGAGAATTCTCAAACCGGGTGGCTGGATCTGCGCGAGAACGCCGAACCGGAATGGATATATCTCGATGATGAACCGCCTGATTTCCGATAAGATCAAGGACAGAGTGCTGCATGCTGCTCAGCCTGATCGGAAAGAAGAGGACGTTTTTCCAGCGCATTATCTGGTGAACACATTGGGGGCACTGACAGAATTTTTTCCAACGCACCGGTTTGAACATTCGACTTATTCTTGGGATGGCTTTCCATCCTATCACTTCAACAGAAGGCTCCTATTTGCGGGTTTTCGAGCGCTGCAAGCTATTTCGCCCTCTGGCTTCAAATCGACGCTGATGATTTTCATTCGAAAGCTAGGATGAGCAAGCATCCCTTCGTCCTCGCGATAGGGCACCTTCCTCCGCCCGTTACAGGCTTTGCCTTCATCACGGGTGAAACAATCAAAATTCTCGCGAAACATGCCAACGTCGAGATCGTAAATATCGCACCCCCGACAGCGGCAGCTGCCGCACTGAGACACTTGCGCAAGTTGAAGCAAGTGCTGAAGGGGTGCTTGCGCCTTTTGCGCAACAAGCACTCACGAAAGCTCCTCTATACTGGTTGCGAAGGCGATTGGGGGTTGTTGTACACCGCAGCGACCGTCTCGATCGCAGCGGCGCGCGGGTACAAGATTTTTTTGCACCACCACAGCTTCAGCTATATCGACCGACATTTTTTTCTCATGCAACTCATTTTGCGCTTCGGCGGCGCCAGGATCGAACATATCTTCCTCTGTACGACCATGAAGGTTCGTTTCGAAGCTCAATATCGAGAGCTACCGAACTCACGAATCATCTCAAACGCCGCATTCGTACCTCTTCGTCGAAGTGGTCGTCTGCGATCGAATATAGGCCCGGTTCGCGTGGGCTTCTTAAGCAACCTAACGCGCGAAAAGGGCCTGTACACCTTTCTTGAGCTTATCAGACGCTTACGTTTGGAGCAGATCGACGTCGTTGGCATTCTTGCTGGGCCTATTGCAAACGAAGAGGACAAGGCCAATTTGGAGGCCGCCGCAAAGGAATTCGGACCATCCTTAGAGTACCTCGGACCATTATTCGGAAAAGAGAAAGATCATTTCTATGATGAAATCGACCTCTTTGTTTTTCCCACAGAGTACGCGAACGAAGCTCAACCGACTGTCCTTTTCGAAGCTCAGGCCGCTGGAAATCGAATAGTCTCCTTTGACCGCGGTTGCATTGCGAGCCAGATAGGAGACTGCGGTACCGTCATTGCTCCGGGCGATTCGTTCTACTCGGCAGCTATCGATGAAATAAGACGAACCTTAGACGAGAGGCGGAAAAGCGAAGGAGTCCGCACAAAGGTCAGAGAACACTATAGTGCACTACATCAAGCTGCGCTTCGAGAGGCCAGCGAACTGCTGGACTGAAGCTGGGGCCTCACAGAACATTCCGCCTGACCGCTGAATTCGCAATATGCCGTATAATCTTAACGGATTCCCGATCCATAATTAGCGCCACGCAAGCATAAACGGCCACGCCGAGCGTGGCTCCTACCGCGATATGCGACCAAGGGGGGAGAGCTGGTAAAAGACGGTCCACCGCCACCACCATCGCGCTCATAGCGGTAATCGCTATGAGAGGACGCACGGCTAGGTCGGCCAACGATCGGTAGGAGAGACCGTAGCGATAGTGAACAACCCATACTGACCAAGGAACAGCAATCACATGTCGTGCTGTCCATGCAATAGCAATGGCAGACAGCGGCAACCCCGAGGATGCCAGACAGGCAAGCAACGTGAAGCCGCACGATGCGCCCGCGTAGTATAGGACTAGCCTTTGGTCACCTCGGGCACGAAGCATGGGCGCAACCAATATCCTTGGAAACGCGAAGATCCACCCGATACTTAGAATGGCAATGAGAGGTGCCGATGCGTCCCATTGTTGGCCGAAGAGGATCGCCAACACATCTCCTGAGAATAAGGCCAACAACGCGAACGCAGGCGACGCAACCAAGGTCAGCACGCGCGTTCCTTTAATGAAAGCACTGACCGTAGCATCCACTGATGCTGCTCGCTGCAGACCCGCGAAAAGCGATAATGCGAACCTGCTCACTATTAGCTGGAGCATGCCTGCAATCTCTTCGACCAGTCTTAATGCGAAATAGAAGTAGCCGAGAGCGGCTGCACCGTGGAGATACCCCAACAAAACTCCGAACAGTCGATATGTTGCGCTCCAAAAGACATTCTCTAGACCTTGCAATATCCCGAAGCCCAAAAGCTCTCGCGCTCTCGCTTTATCGAAACGAAACTTTGGAAAGCGCTTCGTCAGCAGAGCCAACACGAGCAGACCGCCAGCGCTAGTGGCAATTGAGCTCAAGACCACGGCCCAAGCACCGGTGCCAAATACTCCTGAAAGAAGTAGAACCGTTAATCCGAGCAGTTTGCCGAGAATCATACGCTTCGTCAGCGCCGCTCCTCTGACTTTTCGCGCGAGCATTGCCGCCGGCACTGCCAACAAAGCATTTAGCGGAATAATTGTAGCTGCTGCGAAAAGCAGCGCCGTGATCTCGTAGCTACCGTATGCATAGCCTAAGGGCACCGCGGCCCCACCTGCTAAGAGAACTCCACAGCACCCGGACAATATGGCTAAAGAGAAGGCGGTATCAGTAGTTAACGTTTCTCCGGATCGAGCTCGAATGACCGCCTCTTGAAGCCCCAACGATGTGAACGATTCGATGAAAAGAACCGTTGATAAGGCCACGCTAGCTCGCCCAAGTTCAGAAGGCGCTATCAACCATCCGATCGCAAAAATCGACGCCAGACCGTGACAAATGTTGAAGCCGGCTTCCAGCATCACCCAAGGCACCGAACGGAACAAATGCCGCGTAGCCGGCCGGCTGGATGTGGTCTTGCCGCTTCGAGTCTTGGACATCAGTCGGCTTGACTGAGTTTTGGTGAGTCAGCAAAAAACATTTCGAAATAACGGCCCAGTTTGCCATAGGAGTTATCGCTAAACTTTACCCTTCTTGAAAGCAGTGCACCCAGTATCATCGCGTGAAGCCGATCAGTTACAATCGTTTCGTGCTCAGAGAAAATTCTAACAGCCTTTGCAATCAAGCGAGTCTCTGTAAAAGCCCATAATGGGTAAGTCTCCCAATGCCGCCGCAAGGTAGGCCCCGCGAGTTCCGCAGCTTGGAAGACCTTGAGCAGGCCCCTTTCCGTCAATCCTACTACATCGTCCCAATCGAACGACCGGTCCTGCACATTGAGACTGCCGCTCTTCTCGCTGTCTCGTCGGCTGACGATCAGAGTTCCGGATTTCAAACTGCTTGGCGGCGACACGTCCAACTCGCCCCAAAGCTGATGCGCCATATCCGGGAGAACGGCCACTTTAGCCGCACAAGATTCCGCGAACTCTATCGATTCTCGATCTCGAACGTATAGCGATACCCCGCCATGGCTACGGATCGCGCCGAGTGCACGCCTAGCGTCCACATCGGAAGTAAAATGAATCGATTGAGGAAGGAAAACAAATTTAGCGTTGCCATATCTTCTCAAGAGCATTTCACGGCACAACTGGTGCTCGGGCCATATGTCACCGAGATTACCACCTCCGTGGCAAACTATAGTAGCTCCCGACCGAACCGCGCGATCCAGCAGAGAAATAGATCTTCCAGCTTCGAAGCCACTCCTATTGGCGCGCCCCAAATCACCGATGCTGAATCGTCCAACGACATCGTGGTGCGATTGGCGGAAGAATTCCTGAGTGCCCCGATCTATGAGGAGGTCGCCAACGTTGAAATGGACAGGATAGTCCACAAAGGCGATCCTCGATTCACGTGGAATATCCGCTAGTAGCGCAAGGAGCCGATCCTTCAGGTTGTCCATCAATTGTGCGTGCATACCGTCCTCTGGATCTACGTCGACTTTGACAAGCCTAAAATGCGTCCGGGATTGATCCGTCCAAGAGCCAGATCTTTCAGAGCGGATAAATTGCCGGCAAGGCGTCCCTTACGATCAACGTACGTATCGGCTCTCGACAGCCGCAATACATTAGCGACAAAGTTTTTACCTGCGTGCGACAACACTACAGTCCATGAAATCAGTCCTTTTCGCCAAAGGTGAATTGGATTGGCAATCTGAGCATAGCCAAAGCTGAAGCCTGAACTACGTGCGGACTTGATTGAAAGATGCACACCACGAAGCTGCGGAACCCATAACACGTCGCCGTACCGGGCCATTTGTCGGCTGAATGACATATCCTCCAACCAGCCATACAAAGGTAATTCCTCATCAAATTCCAAGCAATTCGCAATAGCGACTTCAAGTCGGATCGCCATATTGCAACCATAGGCGCTAAAGACAATCTCAGGCGCCGCCGTCGGATCAATCATAGCTTCGGACGCGCGGAGTATCTCGTCTGCGTGTTCGGGTAAGATGCCAGGGCCATTCGCGCCGTCTGCAATCACCTGGCCGGTCACAATGGCGGCGTTCTCAATCTGAACGAAGATATGCTCAACGCCTTCTAAGTAGTCGGCAGCAGGGAAGAAATCATCGTCGAAGAATACAGCGACGCTAAAGCCCTTAAGTTCGTGAAGGATGCGATTCCTTTGAACCGTTAGGCCGGGCGAACTCTGAATAACAGCTATTCTGAGAGGAAGATTAGCTATGACCTCGCGATCTACGTCATCGGCCTTTACATGACAGATAACGACAAGTTCCGGCCTTCTAGTCTGCGCAGCTACTCTTCGCAATGTCTCGGACAGCAAATCTCGACGTCCAGTCGTGGCGAAACCAACAGCGATATTCAATGGAGCCCCCCACCTAATCGATGGCTAGGAATTTCAAACTTCGTCATCGACCAGCCGGGTTCTCGAACGGCGCGCGGTGCGATGAACCACCATGATAGAGCAAGTCTTGATACTGTGAGTTTTCGCGAACTTCGAAGGCGCTCGTCAACTCAATCGTAGGGCGTCCGTTCCTGATTAGCCGGAAGACTGGCCGCCCTGGCGCGATCGGTGCACGAACTGAAGTTATTCCCTTCTGCGCCTCGAGAGACGTTACCCCTAAGCTAGTGGAGATCTCCAGACGGCCGGGGCTGGTCAGCAGCGCTAGCAGTTCGATCTCGTTTCGCGCGTCCTCGCCAAAGCGAATAACAAACCGTCGAGGCTGTAGGATTCCGGTTGTTGACCACTCCGTCGATTCAGTCCGATGAAAGTAAAACAAGACGTCTTCTGTGATACCTGGCATCTTACCCGCCTTGAACCACTTAGCGTAAAACGAAGTTAGATCGTAAAATGCGGACTGAATGCCTGTCGAAGGTTCAACTTCAGAGCTCTCTGAATAATCGTTCCAGGTTATGACGGCAGCTGCGTCCGCATTGCTTGCGATCGCGCGGCTCCAGCCCTCTCTGTACAACTCGCTGTTACGAGCCTCGGCAAACCAGCCGTCTTTCGGTCGAAAGTCTTGGGACCAGACGGGCGCAATCCAACTTTTGCCGAGTTCACGAACGGAACTCCCAAACCTCTCGATCGTCGGTAGCTGGTTGAAACGGTTGCCGCCCCAAACTGATGCTCCATCTGCTAGTGGAAGATAGGGTCGCGCTTCCCTAGGATTGAGAAACGTCGGAATGAAATAAGTGGAGTGGCCCTGATTGGAGAGACCATCCAAAACATTCCTCCATCTCTCGACTGACCAGAGCTCGGCCGCGAACGCCCCCAGTAACAGACGCCCATCAGAAGCTCGCGCCACGCGAGCGCGAGGCGCAACAGATACAAGGGCGTCAACGAGGTCAGCGACGGGCTTATCGGGCTTAATAATTGCACAATCCAAAGATAAAAGAATTGAAAAATTGGAGTTCACTCTCTCGCTCGCCTCCAGCATGTCTTGGAGCGCCAGCCAAAACAGCTTCGAGTCCCGTTTGACCGAGCCTATATTGAATTGGAAACCGTCGATCCCCGCTGCTTCCGCGAGACGTATCTCGTCAACGCAATCCAGCACGGCCCAGTCGGTTTCGCTACGCGCCGGACGAGGATAGGGGCGCTCGCGAATGAATCCCCCAACGTTGCGGTATTGTCCGTTCGAGCCCTCCGGTGACAGGTATCGAGCGTACTGATCGTTAGCTGGAGCCGCGTTGTCGAAAGAACGTCTGAAGATATGCCAATGCGCAAAAACGCGTCGCCCCAGAGGTGCAATCTGGACAACTGGCGGGAGCTCGGGCACCGAAGCGGCAAAAAGGGCCCTTGGAATAAGGTCAGCTAGTCCCATCAAGCCGAAGATAACTTGACGACGATCTTGCATTAATGGACTCTCCAATGGTATTGGCGGCAATGGACATGGAGGCTCTCTGGCGGAATTCCGCGGCAATCCATGTTCCACTGTTTTGCTCAAAAATAGCTTTGCCGCAATAGAGCGGCGGAATAACGCGAGTGAATACTTCGATCCGTGCAAGCAGAAGCGCGCGTCATTCCCCCGGCCTGGCAGGGATTGCCGACGTCCTGCTATTTGCCTTTCTAGGATGCTACCTAGCTTGGTCGCTTGTACATGCTGTGAGCGAAACACCAAAGTCGCTTGTTGTTGAGCTTATCCTCGCTCTCAATGGAGTTTTAGCCCTAATTGGCCTCTCCCGTTCGACAGCGAGAGGTTATCCGCTCTTCGTCGTCTTCTTTTTCTTTAACTTTTTATTCCACGCCCTGGCACCTCTGCAGCAAATCGCAGAACAAAAATCTCCGATTTTCGATGATGCAGAGGTTCTCTTGCTAGCATCGTGCCTCTGTGTCCCGTTTACCGTCTTCGGACTTTTCTTTGTGTTTCGGCGCCGTAACGATTTCGGCAAGCCCCATGGAAAGCCTGGTCTGCTAGACTTAACCTTGTTCCGATTTCGGCCAAGGGACACAACGATACTCCTCGTGGTCACCGCGACGATAGCCGGGGGCCTACTGATCTACTACCTGCCTATTCTCTTCACGAATCGCCAGGCCGCAAGTCAAGCGCTCTCCGGCGACGCCTCAAAGACAGCCGTGATTCTTCTGCATGCGTTTGTTGATCCACTCGCATTTGTCGGAGCTCTTATCGGCCTCATTCTGAACTATCGACATTCCAATCATGGCCGCGTCTTCATATTCGGACTGCTTACGGTCCTTGCCGCCCTCGTAAACAATCCTCTTATACATGCCCGATATCAGTCCTCCGCGCTGATTGTGTTCGGCCTTTTAGCCATCTACGGGTGGAACAAAACGAGGTTGATCCTTTACCCGATACTCGCAGGCATCGCCGTCTCGCCAATATTTAACAGCTTCTTCAGATACAACTCCGTCACAAATGATACCCGCGACCTGCGTAACTTTTTCGCTCATATGGATTACGACGCCCTAAACATCTTCTGCTACACTGTTGTTTGGGTGCGCGAACGCGGGATCGAATATGGCAGCAACCTTTTTGGCGCATTCTTCTTTTTCATTCCGCGAAGTTTGTGGAGCGAAAAGGGTGAACATCCTGCGAAGATAATATTCGACTACCTTCATCAATACGAAGGCTATACGAGCGACAATCTTTCTTCTCCCCCTCCGGTAGAGGGCTATCTAGCGTTTGGCTTGCTTGGAGCACTTGCATTGTCGCTAGTAGTGCCATGGGCATTTGACATGATCGAACGACGGGCTGCTCGAGCTCAGACCTTTTCCGCATGGCAGCTGATTTCCAGCATCCTCGTTATGCTTGCGATGATCTTCTTGCGTGGGCCGCTGCAAGTGGGATTTGCTGAAGCAGTGATGCGGTTCTTCACAATAGTAACAGTCACGTTGCTTCTTCAATTAGGAGCAGTTGCACGCTCCTCTGCCGTCCCACGCAAATCGCGCTAGCGCCCGCAACAAAAGTGCGGCTTCATTTTTGAGACAACGAATACCTAAAGAATCTTATTCCGGACATTGTTCCCAAGATGGAATCTACTCTTTTGTATCCATCAACGTCAAAACTGTTGCATTTGTCAGAGTTGAAGTAGCAAATCCTGACATTCACCTTACGAGGGCAATTGTTCTTAACACTGACAACGTGATCCACAAGATCGGGATTCACAAGGTGGGCTCGCGCTATAGCCTCAACATCAAGGCACGGGCGTCCCGTCGCGTTTCGGGGAATTGGCTTCACTTGCTGTTCGGCCGGGCCTTGTACGGTTAACCGCGGGGAACTCACACTGGCCTGCGAGTAAGCGATGCTTGATTGCGATTGCTGTAGAAAGGCTACGGTCAAGCAACTGTACCAAATAATTCGACGCGCGACATAATTCATCGCCAAGGCCTCTCATCTAGCTCAATTCCGGGAATGACAACGCGCACTCTCTCGAACGACAGCCTACGGCTGAGAAGCTCTCGAGATCGTAGATCAACCTTACTCAAACTTGCCAGCAGCCGATCGCGATGAGGCCAGCCTACGCCCATCAGGAGCCGCGAAGCCTCTTCCGTGAAGTCCGTATCCACCATTGCAGAATACTCGGCAACGGCCATCTGCTGCATCACGGCACCCAATTGCGGAAACGCAGCCAAGGCTAACCGATTCCGCCGCAAAGAAATCCAACCCTCGCGAGGTCCTGTAGTATAAGACTGACCGAGATAGGTGAGTGCTTTGTCGTCAAGGCCACTTCGAGACATCGTCACTGAGTAAAGCAACATCCAAAAGAAAGAGTCGATCGGACTATTCACCAGTGACTTGAGCAAGTCCTGTTCCGCAGTAGCGAACTGCTGATCAGCATCTGGCTCGTTCTGCTGCAAAGAGCGTTCCGCCAGCCAGAGACGGGTGAGCGCTCGCGCGCGCGAGACAGAAGGTTCAGCACCAACAGATTCATTCTCGGCACCTAACTGGAGCAGAGTGCTCGTTAGCGCGCCGGGCCCGAAGCGATCGTCACGCACGATCCGGTCGGTGATTTCGCGCGCCAAAACGGCCGAGCGGAAGACCGGTAGGACGACGACACACCAACATATTCCAGCAATACCGAGCGCAACAAACGCAAGCCGGACGCTATTCGACATAACCATAGCGGGCGTAGTACTTCTGGTAGTAGTAACGGCCGTGATAAGACTCGTAGCGTGCCAGCGCCTTGGTGTCGGCTTTGTTCAATATAACCCCGAGCAGCTTGTCCTGGATCTCCGGTGAGCCGCGCAAATTGTGGCGGACGACGTCTATCTTGGTTTTACCCCACTCCACAACAAACACATAAGAGTCGACGAAGGAGGAGGTGACGCGCACGTCCACCACCGGCGCCATCGGCGGCATATCCAGGACTACGTATTCGAACTTCGAGCGGAGTTCGGTGACCAACGCGTGCATCGCCTTCGAGGCGAGGATCTCGTTTGTGTGCAGCAGCTTCGAGGTAGTGCCTGCCGGCAGAATCGAGAGCTTGGTTACGGGATCGACGATCAGCGCGTCCTCCAGTTGGGCCTTCTGCGCGACAACGTCGACCAGCCCAATCTTCGCGTCGGGCACCAGAGCACGCGATAGCGAGGGATTCCGCAGGTCGGAGTCGACAAGGATGACGCGCGCACCGCCATGCGCCATCAGCTGGGCCAGGTTAGTCGAGAGCGTGCTCTTGCCCTCGTTCGGCAGGGTCGAGGTGACCGCGAGGACGCGATTTTCTCGTACGATCGAATTGAGGTCTACCGCCACCTTCGTTGAGCGCACAGCTTCGGCGAAGCGCGACAATGGATTCTCGACGACATAGCGCAACAAGTCGGGCTGAGGGTTGTTACTTGGCTTGCTGAACTTCCCGAGCCTGCCGCCGAGCGTAGCAGGTGACACCGCGTTGCCGAGCGCCGGCAGAATGGCGATGCAGTTCGCACCGAGTTCCTCCTCCACTTGACCAGTGGTGCGAAAGACCTTGTCGGTGAGTTCGCGAGCCATTGCTATGCAGAAAGCTAGTAATAGGCCGGCCAACACCGCGGCCGCCAGGATGATCAACGTTTTCGGATAACTCTTCCTCAACGGCGTTGTCGCGGCGCTGATGATCCGCGCCTCGGTGATCGGGAAGGATTGCTGCTGCACGCTCTCCATGTAGCGTTGGAGGAAGTTGTCGTACATCGCCTGGTAGGACTGCGCGTTGCTCTCGAGCTCGCGGAGCTGAACCTGGGCCTGATTGGTGAGCTGCGATTCTGAGACGACATTGGCGAGGCTCGACTTGATCGCCTCCTCGCGGGTCATCGCGATGTCGTAGTCGCTTTTGTAGGATTCCTGGATGCGCTTCAGCTCGTCGATGATGTTCTTCTTGATCTCGGCCATTTGCCGGCGCAGATTGACCGCAGCCAGGTGATCCGAGCCGTATTTCATCGCCCAAATCGATTCCTTCGAGGCCATGTCGACATATTGGCCGCGCAGCTTGACGATGGTGTCGTTCTTCAGCGCGTCGGCGACACTGGCGTCCGGAATCTCTTGCTTGAGGATGTCGTTGATGCGGTCCATCCGCGCCTTGGCCTCGGCCGTCGACGCATGCGCCATCACCAGCTGACTGTTCACCTCGGCGAGCTGCTGCTCGTTCATCAGCCGGCCGCCGCTGTCGACGATATTGTTAGCGATCTTGAAATCCACCACCGCCTTCTGCGCGACGGAGGCCTGGGTGCGCAGCTCCTTGATGCGGTCCTGCAGCCAGACGCTGGCGCGCCGCGTCGCCTGGTACTTCGCCTCCAGCGAGTCGACGATGTAGGCATCGCCTATCGCATTGGCGATTTTCGCGGCCTTTTGCGGGTCCTTCGACGTGTAGCCGATCTCCATCACATAAGTGAGGCCGATGCGCTTGATGGTACGGTTCTTCTCGAACCGCTCTAATGCCTTGCGGATGAGCTCAAATTCCGACGGTACGTGCCCGTCGGAAAACAACCCGCTTACGAAATCGGCAATCGCGCCGATCACGCCGCCGCCAGAGCCGGTGAACTCGGGATCCTCGATCAGGTGTAGGTCGCGGATCACGGCGAGGCTGATGTTCTCGGATTTCAGGATCTCGACCTGAGTTTCCACCGTCGCCGAATCGACCGCGATGTCGCCGAGCACGGATTGCTGCTGGAACAGCTGCACCTTGCGGGTGTCGATCACCATCGAGGCGGTGGAGGTGAACAGCGGCGCGGCGGTGAAGAGATAGAGCAGCGCCAGGATCACGCAGGCCGACACGATGGCGACCATGGTCGGGAACTGGCGCCTGATAATGTCGAGATAGGAGGTCAGCGTCTGCGACGGGGAGCCGTCGGCCTCGGCGAAATCACGATTGATCTCGGAGGTCGGCTTGTTCACCTGCAACATCTAGCAATTCCTGAAAATGGATCGATGCGTCGTTTTATGGATTGGAAATCTGCCAACAGCCCAGCTTGCGTTGCGGAGCAAACCCGATGCCAACGCCCGCGCTGCGCGAGAGACTAGCATACTCTCATCGGTAATTGAACGCGGTTGATGCAGCGCACAGCGCTGCTTGCGCGACATTTGCCGTGAAGCTTAACGGCGCAAAAGCAAAGCGGCGCCCAATGGCGCCGCTGTCGTCATGTCTCATCTGGCCGGCCGCAGGGCCGGACCGGTCATCGGCGCGGGCTGGTGCTGTTCGTGGTGCCGCCGACGCCGCCACTGCCGCCGCCGGGCGCGTTGTTGGCGGTCGTGTTGTTGCCGAAGGTGGTGCCGCCGCCGCCGTTGCCGCCGGTCGCAAAACCGCTCGTGCCGGTCGGGCCGCCTGCGCCGGTGCCACCGCCGCCCGCGCCGCCGCCGGTCGCGGCGATCGCGACGTCGCCGGTCGCGGCCTGGTAGGCGGCGATCACGTCGGCATTGCCGGTGTTGGCGATCGCGGCCTGGATCTCATTGGCGAAGGCCTGGTCGGACTGTGCGGCCATGCGGGCGATTTGGGCGAGGCCGCCGACGATTGCGCGCATCTGATCCTTGGTGGTCGCGGGATCCTTCAGGAGTGCGATCAGGCCGGGAAGCGTGGTCGGATCGGAGGCGCCGAGGTCGCGCACGCGCGAGATCAGCTGCGGGCCGCCGGTCGGATATTGCTGCAACAGGCTGTTGGGGGAAGCCTTGAAGTCGGAAATGACGGTGGCCGGCAGCTGGCGCTGCGGCGGGTAAACGGCGGCGCTGGCGGCCGAGGTAATCGTCGCGGCGATGGCCGCGGCGGCAGCCATACGAAGCGCAATCTTGATAACGCTCATAAATCAACCTCCAAAAAATCAGCTGCCCCGATGTGCTTCCTCGGCCCGGGCAAATGGCTGTGCAGTGCGGAACCTAACCGAAGAGAAAAGAGCTGTCCACTTATTCTAAAGACTTCGTAAACGACGCAACTGCTTCAAATCTAGACACTTTTGTGAAGCTGAGGCATCGGGCTCGGGGCGGCGTCCCGGGTTGTCGGATGGCCCTCGCCTCGCCGGCTGGTAGAGCCCGCCTCCGCCATCGCGCGGCCCTCCTTGGTGCGGAAGGATTGCGCCAGGCCGGCGCCGAAAAGCGCAAAGAATGGAATGCTGTAACCGGGCACCTGCAGCGTGAAGTCGAGGCTCGAATGCAGCAGCGACAGCGTCGCGGTCGCCACCGCCGCCAGCGGGATGATGGCATCGCGCCGGCGGGTGAACACGCCCTTGGCCAGCACCAGCAGCATGATGGCCCAGGCAAGCGCCACCAGCAGCGCCATGGGAATGCCCACCTCGGAGGCAAGCTCCAGCGGCGTCGAATGCGCGGCATCCCAGATTCCGCGAATCGAGATGTTGGGGCTGCGGTAGGGCGGGAAGGCCCATTGGAAGGTACCCATGCCGGTGCCGAACCACGGGTTGTCGCCGATGATTTTGAGCGTTGATTTCCAGGCCTCGATGCGACCTTCGTCGACCAGGCCATTACTATCGAAGCGGCTGGAGACGCGGCCGCCGAGCAACTGCAAGAGGCCGAGCGCGACGGCGAGGCCCGAGCCCAGCGAAATCCAGATGCCGGTGCGCGGCGGCAGGTCCTTCCTGAGAAAGAGCGTGAACGCGACGATCATCGCGAGCAGCGACAGGCCGACGCCGGCGCGCGAGGTCGTCATGAACATCGCCATCAGGCAGATCAGCAGACATGTGAGCTGCGGCAGGATTTCTTTTGGCGGGATCGTGCGCACGTCGAGCGACAGGCGTTTCCATTCGATGTGCCGCTCAGGAAGCCGGCGGCGGACATCCTCCAGGATCAGCAGCATCCAGATCACCGCGCAGGAGCCGAAATAGGCCGCCGCCGTGTTGCGGTTGATGAAGGTGCCGGTGACGCTACCAAGATAGGCCGTCTTGTCCCGCCACAGGATCATGGTGGGCTCGATCAGGAACGAGAGCACGCCGTAGAGGGCGTAGGTCGCACCGGAGATCGCGATCACCCACAGCATGCGGCGGGCGCGGTCGCGGTTCGCTCCGACGGTAATGCCGAGGACGATGGCGAGGATGTTGGCGAGCGGGGCGCCGAGCGCGAAGAACGCCTCGTTCTTCACGATGGAAGCAGAAGGAGCGATCGGCACGCCCAGCAGCTCCGAGGCCTGCTTCCAGATCGGCTGGAACGGCGCGACCCAGGGATGGTCGGAGAGCTGCTCGTGCAGCACGAACGCGTAGGCCACAACGATCACGCCGATGCCGGCGAGCAGCCAAAGATGCGGCCGACGCAGATCGCGCGTCGGCGCGAAGATCACCGCGATCCCGAGACACAGGCACCAAAACGCGATCGAAAGATCATTGGTCGAGCCGAACGGAAACGGCGCGCCGGCCACCACAAAAAACAGGATGAAGGTCGCGGGCAAGCTCCATGACCAACGAATCCTGAACCAGCTCATATTGGGAGGCCAAAGGCGCATCGTGCTTTCTTAAGGCGAGCTTGCTTTAGGCTTAGAGGAAGCAATCGATCGGATAGATCTTCAGATCCACGTTGAGGCGGCTGTTCCGGGTCTGCGCCCGGAATGCCAAGAATACGCCAAAGCTATCACTGCCCGGATCGAGTTTTATTCCAGGGGTTAATTCGTCGGGCGGGACCAGGACGCCGATGTGCCGGTTGATGGCCGAAATCTCGATCCGCCCCTCCCCCTCGCCGAAATGCCCGCCGAGCTGCGTCACCGTGACTTTGGGCAGGCCGCGACGCTGATGACAGACCTCCTCCTCCCATAGCTTGGTCTGCTGGACCAGCGGCTTTCCCGCACCATCGGGGACAACGATATCCGGGAAGGACGGGCGCAGCATTCCGAAGAACTTGCTCTCCTTGGAGTTCGCCGACAGCCGGACCGTGAACGACAGCTCGCCCTTGGCGCCCTTGAGGCGCGACAAGACAGGAGCGTCGGGCTCGGCGGAGACCATCACGTCGATGCGGTGGCGGACGCCTAGCTCTGCAGCAGCGCCGAGAGCCTGCCCGAGCGGTGCAAGCCCGAAGCCGACGGGGACGAGAGCCAGAAGACGGCAAAGTGTCCGAAAGCGCATGAAGCCCCTTGCAACAGTGCGGGGTGCCCGATGACCGGCGCCCTGCCCAGTGGCGCCTTGATCTTTCCCGAACTCGTAGCCGCAGCAGAACCGCTTCGATCTAAACGAAAATGGCACCGGGACAAAGCCCCGGTGCCATCGCTTCTGGTCGATCAAGTCGGCCTTTACGGCGCCAGCTTGACGTTGTTGCGGAAGATCAGGGCGTCGTTGGAGAGATTCACCGCATCCGAGCCGGTGGCCATGATCACGCGCAGGAACTGCAGGAATTTCGTAACTTCGACGTTGCGGGAGTTCGAGACGTAGATCACGTCGCCGTTCTTCATCATGACCTTGGTGGTAAGGAAGAAGCCGCCGGGATCGCGGAGGTTCACGTTGAAGATGACCGGAACGGTCTCTGACGTGTACTTGCTCACGTCGATACCGAGCTGGGCCGCAACCTCGCGCGGCTCGCGGCGATACATGTACACGGCGGCCGGATCGGCTTGGCCATCGAGAAGACCGCCGGCCTTGCCCATGGCTTCGCCGAGGTTGATGCGCCAGGCATCGAAGTTGAACTCGCCACTCTGGCCGCTGGCGCCGAACGCCAGGAACTTCTGCTGCTCGCGATAGACGTAGATGCTGTCGTCGGGGCGAACATAGACGTTGTTCTCGGGCGCCATCACGAGATTTTCGAACGGCACGGTGGCCCGCCGTCCGCCACGCTCCAGCATGACCCAGGTCTCGAAGCCCTGGCCCTTGATGCCGCCGGCGCGGGTGATCGCATCGAGCACCTTGTCCTTTGCGCCCGCCGCGCTCGCGGGATAACGCGCCGGCGAATTGACTTCGCCGAGCACGCTGATGAGCTGGGTGCGCTGCGAGGACATCGCGACGACCGCCTGCGGCTCGATGGCGCGGTTGCCGATCTTGTCGATGATCGCGCGCTGGATTTGCACCGCCGTAAGCCCCGCGGCCTTGATCTGGCCGGCATAGGGCACCGTGATGAAGCCGTCATTGTCGACCGACTGATCCGGGATCGTCACATAGTTGCCCGGACGGACGCCGGCTTCCGCCGGAATGAACAGACCGCCTGCCGCGGCTTCGAAGATGGTGACGCTGACGACGTCGCCGATGCCGAACACGATGCTGGCCGGCGGCCGCTTGTCCGTGAACGCCCCCGCGAGCCCCTTGGGCTCATGGGTGTGCAGGATCTTCACCGTGGCCGGATTGAGTGGCACCAGCTCGTAGGCCGGAGCATTTTCAGTCTGAATCTTGTTGTTGACGTCGTCCGTCAGCGGACCCGAGCCGGGATTGGTCGAGCACGCTCCGAGCGCCAAAGCGGCGGCCAGAAATGCTGGCTTGAAAAGATATGACTTGGCAAAGGAATGCATGAATCGCGCCCCAGGAGACCCCAATTAGCCCCTGATTGGTACGGCCTAGGGGGTGGTGCGACAAGGGTTCCCGGTGGTTAACGGAGCGATCCGTCGGCTACTGTTGCGTGCGGGCCACTCTTTGGGGCTTGGTTTAACCCTTTGTGACCATTTGTTGTATTTCGTGTGCCCGGTCGGCGAGCATTCCGCCCAACTCAAGGGCTCAGTGTGTCGAGCGCGAGGCTTCTTGACCTCTCTCCGCTCTGCTAAGTCTGGGCCGTTAAGGATAGGAACTCCCATTGTCTGGCCTCCTTCTTGTCCCGCTGTTGGCAGGCTCCCTCCTTGGCCCCGCCGATCGCCCATGGGGCTCTGCTACCTCCTGCGCTGGCAGCGCGCGGTCCTCGTGCCAGGGCGCCCCCATTGTCGAGGTGGCCGCCCCCTCCTCCGTCTGGAAGTTCAGCCGCACGCAAGGGGCTAAGGACGGCGAAAGCTTCGCCGCCATCACGAAGACCGCGGATACCACCCAATCCGACCCGGACTTTGCCGGCCTCATCGTCCGCTGTGCGCCAAAGGGCAAGATCGACGTGCTGGTGGCCCTGATCCGGCCCTTTCCGCCGCGGAGCCACCCCAAGGTCACCATCGCCGCGAGCGGCGGTGGCACCCTGACCTTTGACGCCAGCATGGCGGCCGCAGGCGCCGCGGTGCTGCTGCCCGACGAGGTCTCGGCCTTTGCCGCCGGCAAGTGGCAGACGACGGCCTCGCTGTCGGTGGTGGTCAGGGAAAGCGACAGCGAGATCAAAGGCGTGGTGGCCATGAACGGCTTGCGTGAGGCCTATCATTCGCTGCTGGCAAATTGCAGCCAATAGGCCAAATTTAGCCATACAGCTTAAGGGTCTTTTTAGGGAGGGGAACCTAGGGTCCGAAGCACGGAGAGTGTTTCGGATGACCCCGCTTTTGATTTTCAGCTTTTTGGTAGGTGCCGTGCTGGGCCAACGCTTTCGCGTCCTGGTGCTGCTGCCGTTGACCTTCGTCATGGTGCTCGCCGCCATCCCGGTCGGCTTGATGGCCAATCTCACCGTACTCGAGAGCCTGAAAGGCGTGGCACTCGCGGCCATCGCTCTCCAGGGCGGCTATCTGTTCGGCTCGGCGGCGCGCTTTGGCCTTGCCGCCGCTCGCGCCGCCCGCGTCTTCGGCCGACCGATCAAGGCCACCCGCTGATCGCGCCGATCAATGCTGCGACGAGCCCGCGCGCAAGCGGCCTCGGTTTTAAGCGTTGGACCAAGGCAGGCCTCTGTTTGAAAACCGCCCGCCCGCTTGTATGGTGACCTGACCGTTTCAGGATTCCCTTCGAGCGCGCCGTTTGTCCCTCGCTTATTTTGCCCTCATCGTTTCCATTGTCTCCGCTTCCGCTCTCGAAATCGCCGGCGCCAAGTTCGGTGCACAGCTCGGGACGATGGCCGCCGCGGTAAGTCTGATCGCGGCCACCGCGAGCGCGCGAAAAGCCGATTACGACCACTATGTTCGCGCGATCTCCTGGGGCCGCTGGATCCCGATCGCCATTCCGCTGTTCATCGCGGCCCAGCTCGTCCCGCTTCCGCTCAGCTTTGCCCATCCGATCTGGGCCAGCACCCGCGATGCCATAGGTGGCCTGCCGTTCGGACCGATCACGGCCGATATCGGCCTGACCGTCAGCGCGCTGCTGCTGGCGCTTGCGGCGATCTCGTTGCTCGGCGTCACCATCCTGGTGGTCCGCAACCGCAGCCGGGCCGAGCTGGTTCTCTTTGTGCTGAGCGGCGTAACTGGGGTCTCTGCTTTGATGTTGGACCTGCATCGGCACTCGCCGTCACTTGCCGGGGCCGCGCCCTCGGATTTCACGACGACTTTGGCCGGCCTCGGTCTCATGCTCAATCTGGCGGTGATGCAGCTTGCGGCCGAACGGGCCGAGACGCATCACTCGGTCCTTCGCTCGGTGGCGATCGGCCTTTGCGGTCTTGTGGGCGCACTGGCAAGCGCGCTTGCGGTGTTCGGCCTGTCGGGCACGAACAGCGCGATCGCCGCGACATTTGGCATTGTGCTGATCCTGCTGATCCTCGTCATTCGCAGGCTCGATCTATCGCCATTGGCAGCGGGCGCCTTGTCGGCCGCCGCCTTGATCGGGGCTGCGATCGTGCTGTCCTTCCTGTTCGAAAAGGGCTCCGGACCGGTCCTGCTGCGGCTCGTCCCGGATATGGGGGCCGAAACGCGGGCCGCGCTGGAGCGCATGTTGACCGACACGCGCTGGTTCGGCGCGGGCGCCGGGACCTTTGCTGCGGTGGGCCGTATCTATCAGAGCGATGTCGGAGCCGCTTTGACCGCGCCGTCGACAGCCGCGGCGGTCTTTGCTGGCATGGGATGGATCGGCCTGGCTGCCGCGCTGGCGGTGAGCTCGATCGTTCTGGTACGCCTGTTCTTCGGCGCTTTGCAGCGCGGACGCGACTCGTTCTTCCCTGCGGCCGCCGCGGCCTGTGTTTTGTTTGCGCTGGTTCAGAGCTTTGCCGGTCCCGGGCTGCTGCGCCCGGCAGCAATCCTGTGCCTTTCCGTGATCGTGGGACTGGGGCTGTCGCAGAGCGTCAGCCAATCCGGATCACGATAGAGCGCGGGTGATCAGACCGCGCGATCGCCGAGTGAGGCCCAGTAATTCGGGTTCTTGGGCGACTGAATGCGCACCCAGCGATAGGGCTTCTTCGACCACGGCAGGATGTGGCCGGAGAGATTGTCCAGCACGAGATCGCCGGCGAAGGTGCGCACCACGACCACGAGATGATGCTCGCCCCAGGTGGTCACGACCTCGCTGAGCAGCACCGAGCGCGCCGGAAAGCCCTTGGCGATCAGTTCGTGGCGTTTTGTCACAGCGTAATCGTTGCAGTCGCCGCTGGTCGGATGCAGCAGCCATTTCTCGCCGCGCAGCCCTTCCAGATTGGCCTCGGGACGGATGGCGGTATTGACCTTCTGGTTGACCTCTTGCATCTGCGCCAGCCGCTCCGCCGTAAGCTTCAGGCGCCCGCCCCTGAACACGATGTGCTGCGGCCGCGGCTTGCACTCGTCCTTGTACTTCAGGCAAAACAGCGTGAACGCCATCGGCGCCAGCGTCGGCTGGTCGAACTTGATGTACTGGATGGCCCCGCGCAGCCCCAAGGGCGCACCGACGAAAGCGGCTTCAGCGCGCTGCTGCACCCCTGCAGCAACGACGATGGCGGCCACGGCCGCCAGGAACTTTACAACTTTGCGCATGTCGCGCTCCCCGTTTTTGTTGGGGAGACGCTACGCGAGACGTCTTGAAATACGGCTCAAAGGCCGCGCGATCCTTTAATCAAAATGCAGGCTACTCGGTCGGAAACAATTAAGAATACCGATGTGTGACTTGTTCTGCTAAGAGCCATCGCGACGTTCCGCTCGTGACGCTGGAAGCGATTCGACCGACCTGATGGGCCTTTCCTCACGCTTTCGAAAGAAGACCAAGCCTCGGCTTCCCGACGGCGTTCGCGTCTATGCCATCGGCGACGTGCACGGCCGCGCCGATCTGCTTCAATCGCTGTTAACCGTCATCGACGTCGATCTGGCCCGCTCGGCCCCCGAACGGGCCATCCAGGTCTTTCTCGGCGACTATGTCGACCGCGGCCCGGACTCGCGCGGCGTGCTTGATCTGTTGATCGAACGCTCGAAAACACACGAGACGGTTTGTCTGAAGGGCAACCACGAGATCTTCCTGCTCGAGGTCCTCAAGGACCCCGCCCGCCTGCAGGAGTGGCGCCACTATGGCGGCCTGCTGACGCTGGTCTCCTACGGCATCACGCCGACCATGAATCCGTCCGCGGAGCAGCAGGTCGAGCTGATCGAAGGACTGAAGCGCGCGCTGCCGCCCGAGCATCTGGCCTTCCTGCAGCAATTGCCCTCGTCCTTTACCTGCGGCGACTTCTTCTTCGTCCATGCCGGCGTCAAGCCTGGCGTGCCGCTCGAGCGCCAGAAGGATGAGGACCTGCTCTGGATCCGCGAGGAATTCCTGGCGTCCGAGGAGCGCTTCGGCAAATACATCGTCCACGGGCACACGCCGGTCAGCGCGCCCGATATTCGCCCGAACCGCATCAACATCGACACCGGCGCTTACGCGACCGGAAACTTGACGCTGCTGACGATCCAAGGTGATAGTCTGCTCGCCATTTAAGAGCCCTGCTCTCGTTTCAATCCCGTGCTCGCTTCGCCCTCACAGGCCTCGTCGATTTCACCATGAACCGCATGTTCCGGCTTCGCGTCATCGGCATCTGCACCGCCATCGTGCTGGCGCTTCATGCCGGCATGGCGTTCTACGGCGATCTCGTCCGACCGAACTTTCGCGCGAGCGATTTGTTCTCGGGCGAGATTCCGCCCGAGAAGGCGAAGCTGGCGGCCGGCGGTGTCTTGGCATCGGTTTCGCTGGATGGCGACCTGCTCGCGAATTACGCGGCGGCAATGGCCGCTGACGTTCTTCACCGTCCTTCAACCGATGCGGCCGGACGGGCCAGCGAGAACAAGGCCGCCCAAGGCGCCGTCGTCGCTGCCTTGAAGGTCTCACCGATCAGGCCCGCGCTCTGGCTGACGCTCGGCACGCTGCAGGCCCAGGCCGGCGAAGCGGCGACGCCCGCTGTGAAGATGTCCTACTTGACCGGATCGGTGCCGATCGACGTCGCCTTCGCTCGGGTCCGGACCGTGACCTCGGGCGCGGCCGCAACGGACGAGGAGATCAAGCTGCTGGCGCAATCCGACATCCGCTCGGCGCTTGCCAATCGCTCGCGTTACGAGCCGCTGCTGATCGCGGCCTACGTGCAGGCAACTCCGCAAGGCAAGGCGCTGCTGCTCGACACCACGAAAGTGTCCGATCCCAAATTCAACGAGATCTTGCGGCGGTACTGAATTTCAGCGCACCGATTTCGGGTTGACCGGCACGAAGTCCTGATCGCGACGCGGTTGGTCGGATCGCCCCTGATAGACGAACATGCCCTTCTTGGTCGTGACGATATCGCCTCGCTGCAGGCTATCGTCGCGGAGAAGGCGTTCGGTCGCGACAAGGTCCGGATCTTCCGGAATCGGCTTGTAGAGCTCGGGATGCTCCCGCCGCTCGCGCGAAGCTTCCTTGGCTCGGCGCCGTGCGTCCTCGATCCGCTGCCGCCATTCGTCGCGCGTCACTTCCGGCTCGCTTGGCGGAAGGTAGTCGCTGATGGATGGCTCCGGCTCAGTCTGAGCACGACATGAGAGCGGGTAGGCAGAGAGGACCAATCCGACAGCGGCGGCCACGGCCGCCTGAACCGGCGCTTGCCCGGATATCGAGCGATCCGATGTGGACTTGCGGCGAATGGATCGCACTCCGATGACTCCCGAGCGGGCCGAGCAGCATCCAGCGGCCCCCTCAACTTCAGCTCATGCGGCTGCCAATTGCAAGATTTTAGGAACGCGGGGCCGTCCCATCAAACAACCCCATGCACAGTAGCCGGCGCCAGCCATTTCAATCAGTTACGTCTTTCCCGAAATCCGATTTGATCCGTCGGGCAAAACAGAGGTAGGATGGCATGATCTGGAGAGAGCCGACCGGATCATGGCGCTTTCTGATATCCACATGTGATGAGCGGTCAAAGGCAAACAGCTGCGTTCCAAGACCTCGTTAAATCGTCACCGTTAGATTTCGGCATAAGCTGGTGGAGTTGCCGAGAATGCGTACAAGACCGGTATTGCTGTCAGGTGTTGTCCTCGCGGCGTCCGCCATGTCTAGCCTCGCGGCGCAGGCGAGCCCCATCTGCATCAAGGAACGGACGCCGTTCGCGTTGTCGCACGATACGGTGAAATGGACGATGTCGATCGCGCCGGGCACGGAGTGCATCCAGGGCCTGCGCTGGTCGTACATGCAGATCTTCAAGGTATCGGTCGTGAGCGGGCCATCACGGGGACAATTGGCGGTGGTCGGGTCCGGCTTCCGCTATTCGGCAGAAGCCGAGGCGCCCGGCAGCGACAAGTTCACGCTGCTGATCTCGGGCAAGAACCGTCAGGTTGCGGGGACATCGACACTGGAGGTCGAGGTCAATCCGCAATAGCCGGCCCTGGGTCTTGGCGGGTGTTCAGCGCGACTAACGGCGGCTCGAGCCACTGCCACTGCCCCGGGTTCTATTCCCGTGATAGGGTCGGGCGTATCCGCCGCCCCTCGTCACCGGGGGCTCGATCCGGCTCGGGATGTTACGCGTCGCGTTGGGCGGCGCGGGCTGCGACGGATTGACAATGGTCACGTTGCGGTTGGGCGTCGAAGGATCGTTGACGCCCTGGGCCCAGGCAGCGGCGGGCACAAGCAACGCAATGGCGATCAGAACTGGTCGTTTCATACGATATCTCCCGAGCATGAACGTCAGGGAGGCGATCACCGTTCCTTCACGGTTCGTTGGGCGGCGGCCTCAGCGGGGAACGGCAACCAGCTTGCCGTCTCGCCAGACGCCCTGGGCCGACTTTCCAGCAGGCAGCCTGCCTGAAAGGTTCCGAACGGCGGTCGGCCGCGAGGCAGCCTGATTGGTCTGCGCCTTTTTCGTAGGGGTCGTGATGATGCTGGAGCTCGTGGTGTTGGCCTGATCCTTGGTCCCTTGCGCAACGGCAGGCGAAACCAGGAAGGTCAAAACCGTGAGAACTGCTAGAACGCCGCGCATGGTCGAGCACCAGAAAGAAAAGAGAGCTTGGCGAAATGTCACAGGTTCTCGCCCAAAAGCAAGCACCTTCGAACATCGCGCGAGGCCTTTGCGGACCCGCCAATCGAAGCCAAACCGCCTCAACTCGAGACGTTTGAAGCGGAAAGACCTAGCGAAATAGCCCTATCCGGGCTACTTGATCGACCTTGATGACCGACTCCGGTGAAACTGCGGCCAACGCTCCCTCGGCGCAACAGATCAAAGCCGGGTTTATCCGTCTCCTGTCGAGCCGCATCCGCGCCGTATCCGACGATCCCCGGCAGATGCGGGAGATCGTCTATGAGCTGGCGCGCGTCAAGCTTCTGGAGCAATTCACGCATGCCGATGCGCGGGAATCGCGCGAGTTTCAGCAAGTCCTCGAACGTGCTATCAAGGAGGTCGAGCGTTCCTTCGAGCGTAGCGCCGCGTCCGAGCCGCAAAAAATTGTCGCGGCAACCGACGTTCCGGTCCCGCCCCCGGGCCATACCCCCGCTCCCCCGCCCATTCCGATGTCGTCAGCCGTTTCGGCTTCGCCGCCTGCTGCGAAGGACGCGGGAGCACCGCGCCGTCCCGTGGCTTCGCCGCGATCGCCGGATCAACCCAAACGCAGCGGCGCCTTCACTTTTCCGGTTCGACTGGCCGGCATTCTCCTGCTCATGGCCGGCGCCAGCAGCGCGGTGATCTATTGGCCGCGTTTGAGGACACAGGTGTCCGCACTGTCACAATTGGTGCTGCCATCCGAGCGCGCGCCGGGCACCCCCGAGCCCCGGCCGGCCACCGCCCCGACCCCGTCGGAGAGCGCGAGTGTCGAACGATCGCCCGACAGCGCAAAGGAGCCGGCACCCCCTGCACACCCCTCCATGCCTTTGCCGACAACCTTCGGCGTCTACGCGCTGAACGAGGGGCAACTCCAGGAACTGAAGCCGGTCCCCGGAAAGATTCCAGACCGCCGCGTTGCGATCTCGGCGGCCATCAACACGCCGAGTGCAACGACCCTGACAAGCGGAGATGTCCACTTCATCGTGTTCAGACCGGACGGAAGCATTGAGGCAAGCGTGACCGAGGTTCGAGTCGTCGCGAAGGTGTCCCGGTCAATGGGCGTCGATGCCTCCGGCAAGGCCGCCATCGTCAACGCGGGCGATTCCTGGGTCATTCGCAGCATGTCCTACCCCTACAAAGTGGGGCCGGTCGAGGATCAGCAGAGGATGCTGTTGCTGCAACCGGAGCAGGACGGCTTCACGCTTTCGCCGGGTCGCTACATCGTCGTCGTCAAAGGCATCGGCTACGATTTCACGGTGGCAGGGACGATCACCGATCCCAACCAATGCGTCGAACGCATCAACGCGGCGAACGGCGCGTTCTATTCTCCCTGCCCGCCGCCGCGTTAGTCGACGGCCGCTACTTGCTGGGCTTGCCGTCCTTGGCCGCCTCCGCCGGCGCGTCGTCGACCTTACCGTTGTTCGCGACGCACTTTTGGAAGTATGCGCGCTGATCCTTGGCCGTTCCCTTGGCACTCCCGGCCGCCGGATTGCCGATTTGCCTGGGCGGAAACGCCTTGGCCACCGCCGCTTCGCATGCGCGCGCCACTTCGGCAGTGATGGCCGACGCCGTCGCCGGCGCAGCCAACGTCAACACGCATGCCAATCCAACCAACCTTCGCATATTCCTGACCGGCACCTTGCTGCTCCCTCGAAGCGTGAATGCTTGCCGGGACCATAGCAAAAAGGATCGACGCGCCAAACGGCAAAGCGGCGCCGAATTGTCACGCGGTCTGCCCTGTGTGTGGCAGGGCTATCGCATAGGACTCTCGGCAACGGCCTGAGCGCACGCCTCGTCCTTCGAGCCGCAGACCGCGCTGTCCTCAATACTAGCTGTTGAGCTGCGGCGGCTTGAAATTCGGAAAACGCGTGAGCATTGCGGTCTTGACGAACTTCAAGTGAGCAATGGTGCTTGCCAGCTCCTTGAGCCGCCGCTGGCCATTGGAGATGTCCGCCGCGAAGAGATCCTGGTGATGGTTGTCGAGCGCCTCTCGCTCGAGATACTCATCGGTGCCATTTCCGAAGGTGACGGATGCACGCGCCAGCGCGTCATCGACACGTCGACTGAGCCCGACCTGCTCCCTCTCCGCATCTCGTAGCGCGGTGTCAATGGCGACCATGACGGCGTCGACCCTCGCGCGGTCCGTCTCCGCATCACGCTCGGCGGAGCGGGCTTTGAAGCCCTTGTCCTCACGGCGGGAGCCGAGGAGGTTGTGTGCGCGTGCTCTCAGGAACAGCTGAAACATGTGGGCCATCCCCATTTTCGAGATCTAAGCCGCTACCATCGGTCAGGCATAGTTAACAAAGCCTAAATCCTGCGTCCGCCCCGCCTGGCTTTGTGCGATCCAGGCCCGCCAGGCTCCTTCGTGCTTGGAATAGAGTTCGAGCCACCGAATGTCGTCAACCGAGGCCGCTCCCGTGCCTGCGCGGGTTTCGGCCACGATTTGCACCGTCTCCTTCGGTGCAAGGTCCAGCGCCTCGAATTCCGCCGTCTCCTCCAGCGAAAGGCCTATCAGAACACGATGCCCTTGCGCGTCAACAAAATATCTGCGCGGGGCATTCTGCCGTTGATCAATCATTTGAATGACCCTCGCTCATGATCCAAGGACCTGGAAGATCTCTCAGATGCCGGCCATAGCTACAAACAAACGCAATCAAAATAAGAGCGCAAGTCGTCGCGCCCAGCAACGCAATCAGCCACGTCATCTACGCCTACCCGCGCGCGCCCTCCGGAAACAGAGGGCCCGAACTCGCAATGAACTGATCCGTCTTAGGTTGCCTTTCCTGGGCCCTCAAGGACGGCGACAGATTAACCTAACCGCACATGGTTATTTCGACTTCGCCACGACCATGGGGCAGCACGCGTGCGGCCCCGCGGTTACGATGGCCGCTGGGTACGACCGGCTTCCATCGAGGCAGGGGTATAGGGTGCATAAAGACGATATCGTGCCGATCGCTTCCGCGAGCGCCACGCTCGTACGGCATAGCCGCAGCCAAAACCCGCTGCGAAAATCGAAATCAAAACCAAAGCAGCTAACATTGGAATATTCCCACGTTTGCCGGAACGTTCCTCCCGCGCTCATTTTCATCTTTTCGTTGTGTCGACTTCAAGATCGTCGCCGCTGAAACTTTTGTCAGACGAAGATGAAGTTTGTGCAACGTGATGCTCGAAGATTGATCGGCACGCGAGGGCACGGAGCGCGGAGAAGAGACTCCAGTTCTTTTTACCAGAACTCGCCACGCCGACACCATGAACCCTCGTTCATCGTGGCGCTTCAGACGTCGACTGGCACGGATGAGACCGCTGTCGGAGGGCGCGCATCGGATTCGCCAGCGAAACACCGTGGTTATACGGAGCGCCGCGCATCGATTTCATCGCGGTAAGGTTGAGCAGTTAGCTTAATCCGCGTTGTTTGTTGCGAAGTCTCACCGATCGCATATCCATCTCGCACCGGGCTCCCCCAAGCCCGGCCCCACCCAAGCAAAGCCGTCGAGCGAACATGGGTCGCTTGGCGGCTTTGTCGTTGTGTCGACAAGAGGATGATTTCGGTTATGGCGCGCAAGCCCTGGTCGTTCAAAGAAGACCGCCGGCTCATGGAGCTGGCCAAGTCTTCGGCTTCGCTGGAAGAGGCGGCGAAAGTTCTCGGACGCTCGCCTGATGCGATCAAGCGCATGGCCTTGCGGCTTGGTCTTTCGCTGAAGCCGAAGACGGGCAAAAAGAGCTAGCCTCGGAAAGGCGACGGTGCTCGCCTTGAGCTCCGCAGCACGACCTCCCGCGCTGCGTGAAGACGACCGACCTCACTGATGGGGCCAGCAGGTCGCTGCAAAAGACTCAGAGGTCACGCCTCCGCAGATGCGGGCGTCAGCCTACAGTCTTTCGAGACAGAGTAATCATGACTTGGTCTCGCCGGGACGGAACCAGACCTACGTTCGGGTGTTAGTTCGAATCTCACAGCGAGGTCTGGCAGTGCTCCACTTTGCCATTTCCGCGGTTTTGGTTTGGCTGGCGATCAACATCGCCTTCGTGGTGCTTCGGCTGCGGGCCGCCGGTGATCCCGCAGCGCCCCGCACCGACAGGTCAGGCAGAGCTTATCCAGAGGCCGTCTCCCCGCGCCCCCGATGAGCGCGACCAAGCCTGACCTAGTTGCGCGTCTTCTTCTGGGACCCCATCCCAGGGCTCGTTCCATAGTTGGGTGTCCCCGTCCCCTTGAAAGCTCCGCCCATGCTGTCCGAACCGGAATTCGTCGCCGTGCCGCTGCGGGAGGTGGGCTGAGTGCCCGATGGCTGGTCTTTGGTTCCCTGCGCCCAGGCCGCGGAACTTCCGACGACGAACGACAGGAGGAGGAGGCTTAACGTCCTGATCATACTGCTCAACTTTCCATGCTCGGGCCGCACGACATCAGTCAGCCAACCCCTCGGTAGCCCTTCCGGACCGTCCGCCCGTTAAACCCTATCTTAGCCCCCGCTGGCTACAATCAATTCCCAAAATCAGTTCCAAGATCAGTCACCAAGCCTCTCCTGAATTTCGCCTGGACCGGATGAGATTGCAGCGGCCGAACCTCTCGTTTGCGGCGCTCGTTGTTGCGAGCACGATGGCGTTCGGGCTGGCGGGCCATTTTGCGGCAGACGGCGTCATTCGCCACCAGCAGGCGCACCAACTGAACGAGCTGACCGAGGTCGTTCTGCGCCGCTCCGAATTTGCGGTCGATTTCGCCGCGGCCAGCCTCGATGAACTCACCAAGCGTGATCTTGCCAGCTGCGCGCCGGCAGCGCTGCAAGCCATCCGGCTCCACGTCTATCAGCGCTCGGCGATCAAGGACGTCCGTCTCGTCAACCCGGACGGATCGGTGATCTGCTCGGCCTATTCCGAGACGCTCGAGTTCGACAAGGGATGGGCGGATCGGCGCGACATGCTGCCCTCACACGACAAGAGGCTCTCGCTGTTCCGCGTGGAGCAGTTCGGCGGCGACGCGTTGGGCGTGCTCAAGGACGTCAATCGCAGCTCCGCGCTGGTCGCCATCGTCGGCATCAACGCTGGCCTGTTCGATCTCATGCCCGCCGAGTTGCGCGCGCACAGCGAGGTGATCCTCGCCTTGAGCAATGGCGAGAAGCTCGGCGAATTCCGGCTCGATGCCGACAGGCCCCTGCCAGGGCCGATCAGCTTCGACAGGCATTCCACGCGCTTCCCGCTTCACGCCACGATACGGCTCGAGCACGCCGTGCTTTCGAGCTGGAACAGCGAGGCGTATTGGCCGGCGCTCGCAGTGGCCCTTGGGCTTGGTGCACTGTTCGGCATCCTGCTGGCACGCAGCCGCCGGATGGAAGGGCCGGTCGCCGATCTCGATCGCGGCCTCGCGGGCGGCGAATTCAAGCCCTACTACCAACCCATCTTCGAGCTCAGGACCGGCCAGATCACGGGCTGCGAGATTCTGGCGCGCTGGGTTCGTCGGGACGGCTCGGTGGTGCCGCCGATGAACTTCATTCCGCTCGCCGAATCCAGCGGACGCATCCAGGTGATGACCTGGCAGATCCTGAAATCGGCGCTCGCCGACTTGCAGGGCGTGCTGAAGGCGGACAAGACCTTCAAGATGTCCGTGAATGTCGTGCCCAAACACCTGCTGAGTGCCGGCTTCGTCGAGACGCTCCGTCGCACGGTCCTGGCGGCGAGAATCTCCGCACGCCAGATCGTGGTCGAGGTCACCGAACGCGACGAACTCGACGATCTCGCGCACGCCGCGACCGTCGTGGCCGAGCTGCGCGACCATGGCTTCCGCGTCGCGATCGACGACGTCGGCGTGGGTCACAGCGGCCTGTCGCGGCTGAAGGGGCTCGGCGCCAACACGATCAAGATCGACAAGTTCTTCGTCGACACCATCACCGTGGATGCATCGACCACGACGATCGTCGAGATGTTGGTCGCGCTGGCCAAGGACTTCCGCATGACGGTCGTCGCGGAAGGAATCGAGACCGAGGAGCAGCGCCGCGCCCTGATCGCCTCCGGCGTCGAGGAAGGACAGGGCTATCTCGTCGCCGCACCGCTGCCCTTTGCGAAATTCAGCGAGCTGGTCGATTCACGCCGCCACTCCGCATCCGCAGCGCCGGCCGGCGGCGTCCTGGTGGCCTGACCATCTTCGCCGGACTGCCTCCGGGCCGGCGATGGCGGGCAGGTTTTGGGCGGCCCGCGCCCTCGGAAGAACGACGAGGCGCTTTAACGATGTTCTCGTCTTTCGAAGCGGAATGGCCCTCGAGCGGCTATGGTAGGCCATGCGTCGAAATCACCTCATCGCAGCCGCGGGAATCTGCCTTGCCCTCATCGCCTATGCCACCTTGGCAAGGCTGGCGGGACGGCCGGCGCTGATGGGTCATCACGAGGCCTACTGGATCGTCGTCATCGAGCGCTTCAGCGCCTATGGCCTGTTGGGCTTCCTGCTCGCCTTCCTGTTGCCCGGCCGGCTCGCTTTGGCCTGCTCGCTCGTCATCGCAGTCGCGATGGGGCTGGAAGTCCTGCAAACGCTGACCCCCGATCGTGATCCGGGTTTCCTGGACGTGCTGCAAAAGGCGGCAGGAGGCACCGTCGGTGTCATCCTCGCCCAGACGATCCTGGCGTTCTTGCCTCGGCCGCCAGCCTGAGGCCCACGGCGCTGACAAATTCTTCAGCGCCACGGCGACATTCCCCTACTTCATCATCTGCCCGCGCAATTCGCCGCCTGGGTTCGCGGCCGTATGAATGTTCGCGTACCATTTGCCGGCCAATAGATCCGCCGCCTGGGCATCCGTGAGCGTGGCGCTGCCCTGGATAGGACTCTGGACCGTCTTGAAGGGCAAAGCGATGCCGGCGTTCTTGCCCGCATCACTGGGGCCATGAAAATGCGCCCCCATCGCCGGACCAGTCAGATTGGCAAACGTAATCGTATAGGTCAGGACTTTGGTCTGGGTGTCGAACGCGGCCTCCGCCTTGCCCGAACCGGACGAGCCGTTCGGAGGCACTTCATTGCTGCCCTTGAGGTCGGCCTGCAGCTTGACGACCTCCGCACGTGACGGCGCGATTGTGACGATCAGCAGCCCACCAAGCATCACCGTTCCCAATAGCGTCACGCCGACCCGATACTTGGCTTTCCTCATGGCATTCTCCTACGGGCTCTACGACCCGATGCGGTTGAAACCCCGGCCCCGGCTTGAAATTCCGGCGACGAGTCTATGCCTGATTCGCGAAAAGCTGGCGGGGATCCACCGGTGGCGCGTGGAACGATCTGCGGGGTCTGACGCCAAGCGAGCTAGGCTGCCCCGCGCTCGCGGAACCCGGTCGGGGCCAGGAGTTCGGCCATCTGCCTGTGCGTGCTCTGGAGCGCCTCGATGGCGCCGTCGAGATCGAAATCCGCTTCGCGGATTGAGGCGAAGAACTTGGCCGTCAGCGCCAGGTCAAGCTTGACGCGCGTTGTGCCGTCGCGGCTCTTGCGACGGTCGAGCGACAGATGGATGGCCCGCATTCTGGCTTCTGTCGGCGTACAGCCGCTGAGTGTCGCCAGTTCGTCGTATGTCATCCAGATCTGAGGCATGGTCTCGTCCGTCCTTTATTGCCGCCTCATCCTAGCTTTCCGCGCCTGAATGCACCGTTGCCGCGGCGCAGTCCAAGCCCGTTTCGCTGCGATAGCGTCAACGCAAGACTAAGATGCGGGAGGCCTGGAAGGCGCAGGAAATTGGCGCGGCCGCGAACGGCTGTCGAGACCCTTGGGCAATTTGTCATTGAGCTTCACGACGGCGCCTCGCGCCTCCACAACCGGCGCATCTTCCTGGCTGTAGATCAGCGTCACCTCGAACATCACGTCGGGCGCTTCCCTGGCCGTTCCGGAGCAGGTCGCCATCGCACCGCTGCACACGCCGGCGAGGCTGACTTCGACCTCGTCCAGACCGAACACGGTCGGCGGCCCCTCGGCATAGCGCCGCGTGGTCAGGACGGCCGTGAAGCGCTGATCGTCATCGAACCGATACGAGCCGCCATAGGTGAAGAAGCTGTCGCTGCCGGAGATCCGTCCGTCCGTCAGATGCACGATACCCGTGCCCTGGCCGCGCGGGGTCCTGAACCAGGCCGCGTATTTGCCGTCTCGCATCATGGAAATGTCCGCCGTAAAATTCACTGGTATTTGCAACTAACTCTGGGGCGCGACAATGACCGACGCGGCGAGTATTCCGCGACGGTTAACGCCCTGCAAAGCCGACCCGTCAAATTGCCGCCGCAGCACGTGGCGACGCAATCAAAACAATTCTATGCCGTCATCCGCAGTCTCGACCGCCTCGACCCGGCGCGTGGCGGCGATCGATGCCAGTCCGAGCGCTTGCAGGAACTCGCGATGAACGTCCCGCTCACGCTCCATCGTGTAGCGCGCGAAGAGATCGTCGAGGATCGCCTGATCCTGCAGCTCCGGCTGTAGCCGCTGCACGCCCGCGCTCGCAGTCTCGAGCCGCGTGGCGACCGCAGGCAAGGCTGCGGAGCTTTCGCCGAGCCTGGTCATCTGACCCTGGGCCGAATTCATCAGCCGCTCGAATTCCGCGCCTTCGTCGACGAGCCGGCTCATCAGCTTGCCGAGCCGTTCGTTGCCCGCCTCGACCTCGCGCAGCGCCTGAAGGATTTGCGGCTCGAGCTTGGCAAGCTGGGTGGGATCACCCTGCACGCGGAGCTCCTTCAGCTCATTGGCCGAGCGCTCGATCCCGTCGAGCACGGGCCTCAGGCGCACGGCCCCCGCGGAGACCTGGTCGGCGGTCGCCTTGAGCTCGTTGGCGATGACGACGAAGGCACTGCCGCGGCTGCCGAGATGGCTCGCCTTGAGGCCGGCATTCATTCCGATCAGCGTGATGTCGACAGTCGCTTCGGCAAGCCCGGCGATCGCCTGGCGAAATTTCGTCAGCGTGTCCTCGACGATCGCGAGCGCCTCGTCGACCGAGCGGCCGGCACTCTCGCAGGTGGCGATCAGGGTCGATGCGTGCGCCAGCGTCTGCTTGATGCGCGTCAGGAACGACGACGAGCCGCCCTCCTCGCCGCCGAACAGCGTGCGGCCGTGGCCGACGACGCTGCCAGCATCGTGCAGGATGGCCGTCAGTGCGCCGACGATCTGGCCGACGTCGCCGCCGAACTCGCGCTGGGCATCCCTGAGCTGGGCCGCCTGCAACCGGCATATTGCACCCACGCCGTCATCGCTTGGCACCGTTTCAGGAACGAGGCTCGGCGCTGATTCCGACACAAGGCCGAGGCCGTGGGACACGTGCTCGAGACGCTGACGCGTGCTGTCGCCCGCCTGCAGCGAGACGATCGCGCTGCCGACCGCCTCGGCGATCTTCCTGGTGCTGGCACTGGCGCGATCGGCCAGATGGCTGCTCTTGCTGCGCTGGTCACGTATTCCGGAATAGGCCGCGCCGAGCTCGGCGCTCTCCGACATCAGTTGGGCCCGGTACCGGCTCTCGAACTCCTTCTGCCGGCCGGAGGCGGTGGCAACCGCCTCGGACAGGCGCTGCTGGTCCCGCGCGCAGCCTTCGATCGAGCGCTGCACGGCCCTGCCGAGATCGTAGGCTTCCTGGGTGAAGGCGAGAAAGCCCTCGCGGTCGCCGTCGAGCGAGGCCGCCTCGATCCGCGCGCTACGCGCGATGATGGTGATCATCTGGATGTGCTTGAACAGCGGCTTGAGTAGCGAGGACGCCTCCGCCGTGCTCTTGCCGATCGTCTCCAGCAGGGCGCTCTCCGCCGGCAGCGCCTGCGCCAGCTCGCTGAGCCTCGCGGCGATCTCCTGCAGCGCCGTTGCCGCACCCTCGATCTCGGCGCCGGAGAGCTCACCCGAGAGCGTAGCTAAGCCCTGGTTCAGCTCCTTGAAGATGAGGTGGCCGCGTCCGAGCTCGTGACCGACGCGCGCGAAGACGTCCTCGATGCGCGAGGAGACGTCCTCGATCGCGGTGGTTGCCTCGGTGAGCGTGTTGGCCGGAACGGGCGACATGGCCATCAACCCGCCACCGCGGCGTGCCCGGCCTGATACCAGAGCATGATCTCGCGCGGGATGTGATGCAGCGAAACGACCTTCTCGACACCGCCATGGGCGATGGCTTCCTTGGGCATGCCGAACACCACGCAGCTCTCTTCGTCCTGCGCCCGCGTCGAGGCGCCGAGCTTGCGCATCTCCAGCATTCCGCGCGCGCCGTCGTCGCCCATGCCGGTCATGATGACGCCGAGCGCGTTGGCGCCGGCGTGCTGGGCCGCCGAGCGGAACAACACGTCGACCGAGGGGCGATGCCGCGACACCGGCGGGCCGTCCTTGATCGCGATCTGGTAGCGCAGGCCGATGCGCTGGAGCAGCATGTGGCGGGCGCCGGGCGCGATATAGGCGCAGCCCGGCAGCACCGGCTCGCCGTCCTCGGCCTCCTTGACCCTGATCTGGCAGACGCCGTCGAGACGCTTGGCAAAGGCCGCGGTGAAGCCTGCCGGCATATGCTGGACGATGACGATCGGCGGACAGTGCGGCGGCAGCATCTCGAGGACGTCGTTGAGCGCCTCGGTCCCGCCGGTCGATGCTCCGATGCAGACGATGCGCTCCGTCGTCGGCCGGACCCTGCCCTGCACCGGCGGCGGGATGATGGCGTCGGCGGTCAGCTTCTTCTCGATGGCCCGGCGTTCCGCACGCGGCCGCACCCGCGCGCGCGCAGCCGACTTCACCGCCTCGCGCAGCCGCGTCGAGCATTCGAGCAACGCCAGGCGCGTGTCGATCTTCGGCTTCGGCACGATATCGACCGCGCCCGCCTCGAACGCCTCGAACATCACGTTCGAGCCCTCTTCGGTCAGCGAGGAGCAGATGATCACCGGGATCGGGCGTTGCGCCATGATCTTGCGCAGGAACGTCATGCCGTCCATGCGCGGCATTTCCAGGTCGAGGATCATGACGTCGGGAATCTCGTCCTGGAGACGCTTCGCCGCCACGAACGGATCGGAGGCCGTTGCCATCACCTCGATATCGGGGTCCTCGTTGAGGATCGTCTGCAGGATTTGGCGCACCGACGCCGAATCGTCCACGATCAGCACGCGAACCTTCTCCCTCGGCATCTTGGTTTCGCTCCGGCTAGACCTGGAAAATGGTTGGCTGAACCTGCTTCAGCCCGGGCACGGCACTGTGAATCATCGATTCCGAATGTCCGACCAGCAAATAGCCGCCCGGACGCAAATGGCTGCACAATTGCTCGACCACCTTGCGCTGGGTCTCGCGTTCGAAATAGATCAGGACGTTGCGGCAGAAGATGATGTCGACGTCACGATCGACCGGATAGGACTTGTCCATGAGGTTCATCCTCATGAAATGTGTCGCGCCCCGCAGCTCGGGTACGACCCGCACCTCACCGCGCGACTTGTCCCGCGACGTCGAAAAATATCGTTTCACGAATTGCTCCGGCACCGGGCCGAGCACGTCGCGGGTGTATATCGCCGTCTTGGCGAGGCGCAGCACCGCGGTCGAGATGTCGGTCCCGAGAATGCGGTACTGGAAGCGCGAGCCGTTCCGCGTCATGTCGTCCAGCACCATCGCGGTGGTGTAGGCCTCCATGCCCGTGGAGCTCGCCGAGCTCCAGATCTTCAGGTTCGCGTTCTTGCGTCCATGCGACTTGAGCAGGCCGGGAATCGCGACGTCGCGCATGAAGGTGAAGTGCTGCGGCTCGCGGAAGAAGTCGGTCTTGTTGGTCGTCACCACATCGATGAGATGGGTGAGCTCGGTATCGAAATGATCGGCCTCAAACAGGGTCTCGACATATTCGTTGAGACCGGTGAAGTTGAGCGCGCGGACGCGCTTGTGCAGCCGCCCCTCCAACATCAGCCGCTTGCCCTGCGGCAGCTTGATGCCGACCTGGCCCTCGATCAGTTCGGCAATGGTGCGGAAGTGGCGGTCCGACAGATGCACGGCCGTATCCTGTACGGCGGGCATCATGGCCACCGGCCCCGGTCCGCGACGGCCACCTGCACTGAATGTCGGGCCGTACGGGCCATCTCGAATCCTACGCGTTTAAACAACCGCTGAAAGAAGACCGGTCCACCGTCCCAGGGCAGACCGGCCCGCAAAAGTCCTAGCGCTGGAAATCGGCGTCCCGATCATCCTCGCCGTCATGCATGTCGAACGCAAAGCCGCCGCCACCGGCAACCTTCACGGCGCGCGCCGGCCGGGCCTGCACGACCTTTTTCGCCGGACGCTCGGCAGCCGCCATGGTGGCCGCCTTGGCGCGCAATTGGCTCACCGCCCGGTCGATCGGCGCCGGCGTCTGGCTCTTGGCGCCATGCTCGATGCGGAAATAGGCGATGGTGGACTGAAGCTGTTCGGCCTGCGAAGCGAGCTCCTCCGAGGTCGAGGACACCTGCTCGGAGGCGCTGGCGTTCTGCTGACCGACCTTGTCGAGCTGCTGGATCGCCTGGTTGATCTGGGCCGAGCCGACGTCCTGCTCGCGGCAGGCCGCGGTGATCTCCTCGACCAGCTCGGCGGTCTTCTTAATGTCAGGGACCAGCTTGGAGAGCATCGCGCCGGCCTCCTGTGCCACCTTGACGGTGTCGGCCGAGAGCGTGCCGATCTCGGCCGCGGCGGCCTGGCTGCGCTCGGCGAGCTTGCGCACCTCGGAGGCGACCACCGCAAAGCCCTTGCCATGCTCGCCGGCGCGCGCGGCCTCGACCGCGGCGTTGAGCGCGAGCAGATCGGTCTGGCGTGCGATCTCCTGCACGATCGTGATCTTCTCGGCGATGGTCTGCATCGCGTTGACGGCGCGGCCGACCGCGGCACCGCTGGCTTCGGCGTCCTTGGCCGACTGCGCGGCGATCTTCTCGGTCTGATTGGCGTTATCGGCATTCTGCTTCACGTTGGAGGCCATCTCCTCCATCGAGGAGGAGGCTTCCTCCGCGGACGAAGCCTGCTCGGTCGCGCCCTGCGAGAGCTGCTCGGCGCTGGCCGAGAGCTCCTGGCTGCCGGCGGAGACGTTCTGCGCCGCGGTCAGAGCTTCAGACACGATCTGGCGAAGCTTCTCCACCATGCGCTCGAGCGCGAGGCCCAGCGTGTCCTTGTCCGACAGCGGCTTGGCTTCGATCGTGAGGTTGCCCTGCGCGATCTCGTTGGCGACGGCCGCGGTGGCGTTCAGATTGGCGGTCATCGCGTTCAGAGATTTCACGAGATCGCCGATCTCGTCGTTGCTGGAAGCATCGATCTTGTGGCTGAGATCGCCGATCGCGACGGCATCCGCCAGCCCGACCGCCTTGGCGAGGGACCGGCTGATATTGATCGAGATCCAGACTGCGCCAATCGCGGCAACGATGAGCGAGACGATGACGAGGACGATCAGAACCAACTGGGCGCGACGGCTGTCTTCGTTGGACTGCACGGCCTGCTCGGCCATCTGCCTCTTCGTATTGGCGACATAGGCTCCCATCGCCTCGGTCGCATCTGCAACTACCTTGCGCCCGTCACCCATCGAGCGCTCGGTTGCCTTGGTCTTATCGGTCTTTGCCAGCCTGATCGTCTCTTCCTGATAGACGTTCATTCTGGCGTAGGCGCTGGCGAAGTTGTCGAGCAGCTTCTTGCCGCCTTCGCTGGCCATCGCATAGACCTCGTCCCTGATCTTCGTGGCCTCGTCGCGGAGCTTGGCCGCGTTCACCGCGAATTCCTCGGCCTCGCTTGCCGTTCCCAGAATTGCGTTCTTTTCCGCCCTGACCTGCTGCCAGATGATCTTTTCGACCTCGGCTGCTTTTTCCATCCGCTTGGCGCGAAGCACCATGGAATCTGCGGTCGCGGCCATGTCGGACAACTTCATGTAGCTCACTGCGCCTGCTATCATGAACAGAAGAATGACGACGCCAAACGCGCTGGCGAGCTTGGCTTTGACGGTGAATCTCATTTTCAGTCTCGTTGGTTCGAATTGGGGGGCTTACGCGTGACCACGCTTCACTCTTGCAAACTCAGGCGGCGCGAGGCGCATCTGTAGCCGTGTCGCGGCCTTCCGGAACTTCGTCATTGGCCATCAGCTTGGCGAGATCGAAGATCACGACGAACTTCTCTCCCTTGCGGCCGATGCCGGCGGCATAGTCCGATTGCCATTTCCCGCCGACCTCTGGCACGGGCTCGATCGCCTGTTCGTCGATGTCGGTGACCTCGAACACGCAGTCGGCGACGAAGCCGACGCCGACGAGGCGGTCCTTCATCGGCACGTCGAGGATGATGATGCGGGTCGCTTCGGTGGCCGCCACGCTGGGCAGGCCGAGCTTGTTCCTGAGATCGACGATCGGATAGCCGCTGCCGCGCACGTCGATCATGCCGAGCAGGAAGTTCGGCGCATGCGGAAGCCGCGAGATCGGCCGCATGTCGAGAATTTCCCGGACGTTGCGGATGCTGATGCCGAACGTCTCGCCGGCGAGCCCGAGCGTCAGATATTGCGAGGTTGCGGCCATGATGCAGTCCAGGATTCCGAAGGTTGGAAATGGGTACGGTCCGGCACAAGGCCGGACCGGTTGATCAGCGTTGGAACTCGGCGTCGCGGTCGTCTTCGCCGTCATTCATGTCGAAGGCGAAGCCACCGCCACCGGCGACCTTCATCGCACGTGCCGGCTTGCGGACAGGCACCGGCTTCTTCATGCCGCGATCGGCGGCCGCCATGTGCGCAGCCTTGGCCCGGAGCTGACCGACGGCGCGGTCGATCGGCTCGGCCGCGGCCTTCTCCTTGCGCGTGGCGTGCTCGATCCGGAAGAACGAGATGGTGGACTGCAGCTGCTCGGCTTGCGAGGCGAGCTCTTCCGAGGTCGAGGACACCTGCTCGGAGGCGCTGGCGTTCTGCTGGCCGACCTTGTCGAGCTGCTGGATCGCCTGGTTGATCTGGGCCGAGCCGACGTCCTGCTCACGGCAGGCCGCGGTGATCTCCTGCACCAGCTCGGCGGTCTTCTTGATGTCGGGCACGAGCTTGGACAGCATCTGGCCAGCTTCCTGGGCGACCTTCACGCTCTCCGTGGACAGCGTCCCGATGTCGGCCGCGGCGGCCTGGCTGCGCTCGGCAAGCTTACGCACTTCGGAGGCGACCACCGCAAAGCCCTTGCCGTGCTCGCCTGCGCGCGCGGCTTCCACGGCCGCGTTGAGCGCAAGCAGGTCGGTCTGGCGTGCGATCTCCTGCACGATCGTGATCTTCTCGGCGATGGTCTGCATCGCCTCGACGGCGCGGCCCACGGCGACACCGCTGGCTTCGGCATCCTTGGCCGACTGCCCCGCAATCTTCTCGGTCTGGTTGGCGTTGTCGGCATTCTGCTTCACGTTCGAGGCCATCTCCTCCATCGAGGAGGAAGCTTCCTCGGCCGACGAAGCCTGCTCGGTCGCGCCTTGCGAGAGCTGCTCGGCGCTGGCGGACAGCTCCTGGCTTCCGGCGGAGACGTTCTGCGCCGCAGTGATCGCCTCGGCGACGATCTGCCGGAGCTTTTCGACCATCCCATTCAGCGACCTGACGAGATCTCCAATCTCGTCGTTGCTCGCCGAGGGAATGGTCTGGCTGAGATCACCCTCCGCGACCGCACCTGCAAGGCCAACGGCCCTTCCGAGCGAACGGCTGATCGAGATGGAAATCCAGAGCGCAGCCCCGATCGCAACCGCCAGCGAGATGCCGATCAGCGTCATCAACAGGAACTGGGCCTGGTGCCCCTCTGCCTTGGACTGGACGGCCTGCTCGGCCATCTGCTTCTTCGTATTGGCAACATAGGCGCCCATGGATTCCATCGCGTCTGCGATGACCTTGCGACCGTCGCCCATCGAGCGCTCCATGGCCTTCGTCTTGTCGGTCTTCGCCAGCCGGATCGTCTCTTCCTGGTAGGTATTCATCTTCGCGTATGTGGCTGCGAAGCTGTCGAGCAGCTTCCTGCCGCCCTCGCTCGCCAGCGCGTAGACCTCATCCCTGGTCTTCATCGCTTCCTCGCGAAGCCTGGCGGCATCGGCGGCAAACTGTTCGGCTTGAGCCTCCGTACCGAGCACCGAGTTCTTCTCGGCGCGCAGCTGAAGCAGGATGTCCTTTTCGATCTGCGTCGCCTTTTCCATGCGGTTTGCGCGCAGAACCATGCTGTCAGCGGTCGCCATCATGTCGCCGAGCTTCATGTAAGCCACGCCGCCCGCGATCCCGGACAGAACGATGATCACGCCGAACGCACTGGCAAGCTTTGCCTTGACGGTAAATCTCATTTCCAGCCCCTACCCCGGTCTCGCCCGAGACCTCATCTCAATTTAGAATGCGTTCCATGTTCGGAACGATGACGAACTCTTCACGCCACTTGGCAATGAAGCGAATGAACTCCGGCTTCCAGTGCATGCCGACGCGCGGCGTTTGCTGCACGTCGGTCTGGGAGATCTCCGTGACCTCGTAGACCTTGTCGGCGGTGACGCCGACCAGAACCGGCTCGCCGTCGAGCTCGAGCTCGATCACCACGATGCGCGTATCGGCCGAATCATCGAGCTGCGGCATGCCGAAGCGGATGCGCAGGTCGGCGAGCGGAATGACGTTGCCGCGCACGTTGATCACGCTGGGAACGAAGGCGCGCGCGCCTGCCACCTTGGTGACGGGGACGGGATCGATGATCTCGCGCACGAGGCCGGCGTCGAGCGCAAACTTCTCCTCGCCAAGGCCGATCATCACGACCTGCATCGCGTCAGCCTGCCGTTCGCCAGCCAAACCCTCGTTCATCACGCCGCCTCGCTGATATGCTGCTTCTCGACCTTCGACTGCGCCAACGCGACGAGCTGCGCGACGTCGAGGATCAATGCCGCCGTACCGTCGCCCAGGATGGTCGCGCCGGAGAACATCGTGACATCCGAATGCAGCTTTGAGAGCGACTTGATCACGGTCTGGTGGTTGCCGATGATCTGGTCAGCGACGAGGCCGACGTGAGTCTCGCCGGTCGAGATGATGATCGTCTTCTGATGACGGTCGGGCGTGCCCGATGCGGTCATGATCTCGCGCAACCGGAGGAAGGGCACGAGATTGCCGCGCACGTTGAGGAAATTGCGGCCGCGCGAGCGTTCGTCCTCGGCGGTCAGCTCGATGCATTCCTCGACCGCAGACAGCGGAATGATGTAGCGGCCTTCGCCGACGCGGATCAGAAGACCTTCGATGATCGCCAGCGTCAGCGGCAGGCGCAGCGTCACCGTGGTGCCCTGGCCCGGTCGGGTCGACAGGTCGATCGAGCCACGCATGTTCTCGATGGTACGCTTGACCACGTCCATGCCGACGCCGCGGCCTGACAGCGCCGAGATGGTCTGCGCAGTCGAGAAGCCGGGATGGAACAGGAACTGATGGATTTCATGGTCGGTGAGCACGGCGCCGGCAGCGATCAGCCCCTGCTCTTCCGCTTTCGCACGGATGCGCGCGGTGTTGAGGCCGCCGCCATTGTCCTTCACGGTGACGAGCACCTGCGCTCCGGAATGGACGGCCGCGAGCTCGATCCGGCCCTGCTCGGTCTTGCCGTTGGCGGCGCGCGTGGCGGTATCTTCGATGCCGTGGTCGACGGCATTGCGGATCAGATGCACCAGCGGATCTGCCAGGCACTCGATCATGGTCTTGTCGAGCTCGGTATCTTCGCCCGAGGTGACGAATTCGACGGGCTTGGACAGATCGCGCGACAGATCATGCACGAGGCGGCGGAAACGGCCGAACAGCGAGCCGATCGGCACCATGCGCGCACCCATCGTGGTATCGCGCAACGAGGAGGCCAGGCGCTCGATCTCCTCGGCGATCATCTTGATCGAGAGGTCAGAGCCGGAAGCGGCGAGCTGGGTCAGCCGCGCCTGGGCGATGACGAGTTCGCCAACGCGGTCCATCAGCTCGTCGAGACGCTCGGCCTGGACGCGAACGGTGGCGATGCCGCGATCGTCGCGTTTGGCCTCGAGCTTCGGTTCAGGCTTTGATTCCGATTTCGGCTCCGCTTTTGCGACGGGCTGCTCGGCGACGGGCGCGGCAGCAGCCTCGACCAGCGGCGCAGGCATTTCGACTACCGGGGCCAGCTCCTCGTCGAGCAGCTGGAACAGCGGTGCCGGCGCAGGCGCTTCGACCTGCTCCAGGGGCGACAGCGTCAGCTTCATCTCGTCCTGGACGAACATGAAGACGTCGTCGATCGCATCCTTGTCGCAGGCCGCGTGCAACTTGACGTCCCACTTCAGATAGCAGTCTTCCGGCTCCATCTCGTCGAGGAACGGGACGCCGTCGGTGACAGGCACGACGAAGCAGGGCCCGAGCTTGCAGAGATCTTCCAGCAGGTCGAGCGGATTCGAGCCGTTGCGCAGGATATGGGTTTCGAATTCCAGATAGAGGTGCCAGCCGGCCTGCTTGCTCCCGGCGGGAGCCAGCGGCGGGGCTTCGGCGATCTCCGCGACCGCTGCAACGGGCTGGTCGGCCGAGACGAAGCGCTTGAGGTCGTCGAGGATGGCCTCGCCGATGATGTCGTCGGTCGACTGGGGATCTTCGATCAACGCGCGGATGTAGTCCTTGGCGGCGAGCGCGACCGAGATCAGCTCCTGGGTCGGCTTGATCTCGCCCTTGCGGACGCGGTCGAAGGCGGTCTCGAATTCGTGGGTGAAGGAGGCGACCTTGTCGAAGCCGAACATGGCGCCCGAGCCCTTGATCGTATGCAGGGCGCGGAAGGCGGAATCGACCAGTTCGCGGTCGTCGGGACGCTGGCCGAGATCGAGCAGGGCCCCTTCAAGAACTTCGAAGAGCTCGCTGGCTTCCTGACGAAAGACCTCGGTCGGGTCCATTGCGCTCATGCGCGCACCAGCTTGCCGACCACGGCGAGCAACTGCTCAGGCTTGAACGGTTTGGTGATCCAGCCGGTGGCGCCGGCGCTCTTGGCTTCCTGCTTCACCGTGTCGTTGGATTCGGTCGTCAGGAACACGATGGGCATGCCGACCGCGCTCGGCAGCTTGCGCAGCGCCCGGATCAGCTCCAGCCCGTTCATGACGGGCATGTTGAGGTCGGTGATCACGAGATCGAGCTTGCCGGCCTGTGCCTTGGCGAGCCCTTGCGCACCGTCGCCGGCCTCGATCACGCTGTGACCGGCCGGCTCGAGCACCACCTTGATCATTTGCCGAATGCTGGGGGAATCGTCGACGGTCAGAATCGTGGCCATTAGGTGCCATCTTTCTTTTGCGGGAAATGCTGATCGATCATCGCCTCGCTGGTGAAGCCGGCGCGGCGAAGGGTGCTGCGAAGAGACTGTGAGAAGGAGGTCAGCACCACCGGGCGGCCCTGGGCCTGGCCCGTCTTGGCTGTCGACAGCAGAAGCTGGATCGAGGTCACATCGGCCTTGTCGACGCTCGAACAGTCGATCTCGAGCCGCTCCTGGCGGCCGAACGCCTCGCGAATGAGCTCATAGACATTGCGAATGGCCGCAATGCTGCAATCGGCGGGCAACCGCAACGACCACTTCGGCTCCGTGGGATTGAGCGCCATCGCTGCCCCGCCTTTGCTAAAATTCCACTACTCGTTTGACGCGAATCCGGTGAGCAAACCCCTAACGCGGGTATCCGTACAACTACGGGTCACATTTTTGCGGAATTCGCGCAGCTGCATGCAGACGTGTACAGCCTGCTGAAATCCTTCATGCACGGCGCGCATATCCGCGGCACGGGTGCTCCCGTACGGCGCATTTGCTTCGCGTTAAATTCGCTCGGGTTATGGCTTGGGTTCGTGTCTTTGCCAGCGAAGAGAGCCCCGGCCGCCGATGCTGACCCAAGCGCTTCTGGTTGACGACAGCCGTTCCGTCCTCAACTTCCTGAAACGTCACATCGAGGCCGAAGGCCTGGTCGAGGCCACCACCTTCCTCGATCCCGTGGAAGCTCTGACTTGCGCGCGCGAACGCGGCTTCGATCTCGTGCTGGTCGACTACGAGATGCCGCACATGGACGGCATCAGCTTCATCCGCACCTTCCGTGCCCTGCCCGGCTGTGCCGACATCCCGATCGCGATGATCACGTCGCGACAGACCGATGACGTCAAGATGGAAGCGCTGCAGGCCGGTGCGACCGATTTCCTGCCCAAGCAGCCGCAGAGCGTCGAGATGACGGTGCGCCTGCGGAATTTGATTCAGCTTGGTGCAGCCGTACGCAAGCTCAACGACCGTGCCGCGCATCTGGCCAGCGAAGTCGCGGCCGCGACACGAAAGCTCGGCGAACGCGAGGAGGAGATCATCCTGCGGCTCGCGCTCGCGGTCGAATACCGTGACAACGACACCGGCGAGCACACACTGCGGGTTGCCAAATACAGCCGCATCATCGCCGAGCAGCTCGGACTGCCGCCCCGACTTTGCCGCGACATTTATCTGGCCGCGCCCCTGCATGACGTCGGCAAGGTCGCCATTCCCGACAACATTCTGCTCAAGCCCGGCAGGCTGACCGACGACGAGATGGCGGTGATCCGCACCCATGCAACCATCGGCGAGCGGATCCTGGCGGACTCCGGTTGCGAGCTGATCCAGCTCGGTGCGCAAATTGCCGCAGGCCATCACGAACGCTGGGACGGTGCGGGCTATCCAAACGGTCTGAAGGCAGACGAGATTCCGGTCGCCGCGCGCGTGGTCGCGGTCGCCGACGTCTTCGACGCGCTGACGACACGACGACCATATAAAGAGCCGATGCCGATCGAGGTGGCCCGCGGCTATTTGGTCGAGAACAAGGGCCGGCAGTTCGATCCAGCCTGCGTCGAGGCCTTCTTGTCGCGCTGGGACGAGGTGGTCGAGATCGCCGGTGAGCGGGCGACGCCGTTTCACAAGGCCGAGGCTCCGTTCACTCCGATCATGGCGTCTCCGGCCGAGGGCCGTTCGCCTGAGGCTGTCGCGGCCACCTGATTTCGCCGTCCGGCCAACAGCTTGGCACCCTCCTTTGTCGGCGATGGCCGGCTTGAACCACTTCCTGCTAGAGTACACCAAAAATCAAAGAGTGATTCTGGTCACACTTGCCTGGGCGCCCCGATGCTAACAATTGCGCCGGGACGGGGACCAGCAAAGTATCGGTCGAATTGAATGAGAATGGTCATGAGAAGCCTGATCGGCGCTGTTGTCGGCGCGTTCTGTACTGCGGCCCCTGCCTTGGCAGAGACGCCGGCTGCGATCGTCGAGGATGTGCAAGGCAAGGTCGATGGCGTCGAGTTCATGGACTATGTCGCCGCGGGCAAGATCATCAAGCTCGGGCCCAAGGCCAGCATTACGCTCAGCTATCTCAAATCCTGCCTGCGCGAGACCATCAGCGAGGGCGTCGTGCTGGTCGGCGCCGAGCAGAGCACCGTGCAGCTCGGCGATGTGCAGCGCGCCAAGGTGCCCTGTGACACCAAGGCGGCGCAGCTCTCCGAACGCGAGGCGAACCAGAGTGCGGCGACCACGTTCCGGACCATGCGGTCCGACGCCAAGAGCGCTCCGTCCAAGCTGCCGACGATCTACGGCGTCGCGCCCCTGATTCAGGCCAAGAGCGGCAGCACGCTGGTGATCGAGCGCACCGACGGCAAGGAACCCACGATCAGCGTGCCACTCAAGAACGACATCATGATCCGCGGCAAATTCTATGACTTTGCCAAGGCCGGGAAATCGCTGACCCCGGGCGGCAGCTATCTCGCGAGCCTCGGGGCCAAGCGTTACACCTTCCAGGTCGATGCCAGCGCTACCTCGGCGCCGACCCCGATCATCGGCCGCCTGCTGCGGCTTGAATAAGCAGCCTGCGACCGGGCGATGCGGCGGATCGGGGGACGGGACATCGTTGCGGCGACCCTGATTGCGCTCCTCACGGGCGCGATCTTCACGTCGCCGCCGCTTCAGACCCTGCAAGGCCTTTCGCTCGACATCCTCACGGCGATGCGCGGGAGGCTTCTCGGCGACAGCCGCAACACCGCGACATCGCCGGTCGTCGTCGTGGCGATCGACAGTGAAACCTACGACACACCACCGTTCAAGGGATCGCCGACGCAGACCTGGACGCGCGAGATCGGCCGGGTGCTCGGCAGCGTCACCGAGGGCGGCGCCAAGGTGATCGGCTTCGACGTCATCTTTCCGAGCTCGATCGAGCAATCGGAGATTCCTTTTGGCGACACCGCCGTTGGCGGCCGCATGAAAGGATTCGACCGGGATTATCTGATCGCGCTGCGGCAAATCTCCGACAGCGGCAAATTGGTGCTCGGCGAAATCCTGAGCAATGACCATCCGGAAGTGCCCTATCGCGCCCAGCAAGTCGCCGTGCGCAACACCGTGCGGGCGCTCAATGTCCACACCGACCACGACGACGTCATCCGACGAATGCCGCTGAGCTTTGCCATCGAGGGGCGGCCGGTCCCCGCGATGGCGGTCGAGCTCACTGCGCGCGCGACGGGCGCAAAGCCCGAGATTGCGTCCTCTGGCGCGACCGAATTGTCCGGCTACGCGATCCCGAGTGCCGTGCCGAACACAATGACGCTCAACTTCCGAGGGCTGGGACGCGATATCCCGACCTTCTCCTTCGTCGATCTGCGCGCCTGCGTCGAAAAGGGTGACCGCGACTTTTTTCGCCGCGCTTTCGACGGCAAGGTCGTTCTGCTTGGTACGGTCCTGAATTTCGAGGACCGCAAGCTCACCTCGATGCGCCTGTCCGGCGGGTATGACGGCACGCCGGCGGCACGATGTGCCCTGCCCGCGCCGGCAAGCACTGTGCAAAAGTCCCGCAGCGACGTCGCCGGTGTGTTCGTGCACGCCACCGCGGTCCGAAATCTGATCGAGCGCGATGCCGTGACCGAGCTCGGCTTCCCGATGCGGACCATTCTCACGATCGCGTTCGCGGCGATCATCGCCTGCGCGGCCTGCCTGCTCGCACCGGGTGGCGCGCTGATGGCCTGGTTCGGCCTCACGGTCGCCTACGCAGCCGTGGCCGTCAGCGCATTCGTCCATGCCTTGGCGCTGCCGCTGACGGAGCCGGCACTCGCCAGCCTTGCCGCGCTCGCGATCATGATCGGCTACCGATTCATGCTGGCCGATCGCGACGAGCGCTTCCTGCGCAAGAGCTTTGCCTTCTACCTCGCGCCCGAGGTCATCGAGACCATGGTCACCTCCGGCAAGATGCCGGCGCTCGGCGGCGAGATGCGCAACGTCACCATGTTCTTCTCCGACCTCAGCGGCTTCTCGTCCATTGCCGAGACCATGACACCCGGCGAGCTGGTGACGCTGATGAACGAATATCTGTCCGCCATGACGGATATCATCGAAGGCCATGGCGGTTACGTCGACAAATATATCGGCGATTCCATCGTCGCGATGTTCGGTGCACCGGCCGACGATCCCGCACACGCCGCCAACGCCGTCCGCGCCGCGCTGAAGTGCCATGAGAAGCTTGCGGAGCTCAATGCCGGCAATCCCGCCTTCGCCGGTCACGGCCTGTCGCATCGCATCGGGCTCAACAGCGGCGAAGCCGTGGTCGGCAATATCGGCTCGCGCCGCCGCTTCAACTACACCGTAATGAGCGACACCGTGAACGTCGCCTCGCGGCTCGAGGGCGCCAACAAATACTACGGCACCGCGATCATGGCCTCGGAGACGACGATGACGCAGAGCGGCGACGCCTTTGCCTGGCGCGAGCTGGATGCGATCAGGGTGCTGGGGCGCGGCGAAGCCATCAAGGTGTTCGAGCCGCTGGCGGAGAAGGGCGCGGAGAGTGCTGAACAGGCGAAGGTGGCCGCAGCTTATGCGGAAGGACTGGCGTGCTGGCGGGCAAGGGAGTTTGCGAAAGCGGCTGATGCGTTCCGAAAGACGGCAGAGACGGATCCGGCGTCGGCGTTGTTCGCCAAGCGCGCAAGAGCGCTTGCGGCAAATCCACCAACGTCGGATTGGGCGCCGGTCAATATCCTGGAAGGGAAATAGCGATGGCTCACCCTTCCCAGGAGGGAGGGTGAGAGTCGCGACTGCCTAAAACGGCAGCCCCACGTAGTTCTCCGCAAGCAGGCGCTGCGCCGTCTCGGACGAGAGCAGATAGTCGAGCTCCGTCTTCTGAAGCCGATCCTCGTATTCGAGCCGGTCGGGGAAGCGATGCAGCAGCATCGTCATCCACCAGGAAAAGCGCTGCGCCTTCCAGATCCGCGCGAGTGCCTTGGCGGAATAGCCTGCAAGGCCGGAATCATCACCGCTCTGATAATGCGCGAGCAAGGCGTGGTAGAGATAATAGATGTCGGACGCGGCGCTGTTGAGCCCGCGCGCGCCCGTGGGCGGCACGATGTGAGCGGCATCGCCGGCGAGGAACAGCCGGCCATAGCTCATCGGCTCGGCGACGAAGCTGCGCAGGGGCGCGATGCTCTTCTCGATCGACGGCCCGGTGATCAGGTTGCCGGCGACCTCGTCTGGCAGGCGGCGCTTCAGCTCGGCCCAGAACGCATCGTCGCTCCAATCCTCGACCTTGTCGGTCAGCGGCACCTGGATGTAGTAGCGGCTCAGCACCTGCGAGCGCAGCGAACAGAGCGCAAAGCCGCGCTCGTGCTTCACATAGATCAGCTCGGGTGACACCGGCTTGGTGCGCGACAGTACCCCCAGCCAGCCGAACGGATAGACCTTCTCATATTCGCGCAGCACGTCCTTCGGGATCGACTTGCGGCTGACGCCGTGAAAACCGTCGGCGCCGACTATGTAGTCGCAATCGACACGGAGGGTCTCGCCGTTCGCTCGATAGGTCACGTAGGGCCGGTCCGACGTCAGATCATGCGGCGTCACGTCCTGCGCATTGTGCACGACCTTGCCGCCGAGGCGGTCCCGCGCCTCATAGAGATCGCGCGTCAGCTCGGTCTGGCCGTAGACCAGCACCGAACTGCCGCCGGAATGCTTGTGCAGATCGATCTTGGACAGCGCGCCGTCATGGGCGATCTCGAAACCGGTGTGGATCTCGCCCTCGCGGTCCATCCGCTCGCCGCACTGCGCCTCGCGCATCAACTCGGCGAAGCCATGCTCGAGCACGCCGGCGCGGATGCGGGCGAGCACATGGTCGCGGCTGTATTTCTCCAGCACGACCGCGTCGATGCCCTTCAGGTGCAGCAGCTGGGACAACAACAGCCCGGACGGCCCGCCGCCGATGATACAGACCTGAACCTTCATTTTCGCGTCCTCCCGTCGGCACTTTTTTGCAGATTTGGCGGCACAGACCGATGGAGGGTTTCGCCATTGTCTTGTACTATTCGAACATGAGAAGCGCGCTCCCTGCCCCGGCAATCCGGGTCTACAATTTGTTCGGCGAGTCCGGCGATCTGCCTGATGTCGTGCATTGCGAGACCATTGCGTCCCGCTCGGTGCTGCACGACTGGACCCTGGCCGTGCACCGCCATGCCCGGTTGCACCAAGTGCTGCTGATCGAGCGCGGCGGCGGCGAGGCAACGCTTGACGGGCGCGCGGTGCAGCTGAAGCCGATGCAGATCGTCAACGTGCCGGTCGGTCACGTCCACGGCTTTCGCTTCGTGCCGGATACGCAAGGGTGGGTGCTGACCATCGCCGCGGAAATTCTGGATGAGGCGCTGCTTGCCGCCGAGGGCCTGCGCGGTGCGCTGGCCCGCTCAGCCGTGGTACGCGGAACGCCGCAGATTCGCACCACCATGAAACAGATCTTCGCCGAACATGCCGCGCGCGATTTCGGCCGCGCGCATGTGCTGCGGGCGTTGTCGTCGGCCATGATCGGGCTGGTGGCCCGCGCGCTCACGAGCGAGAGCGGCGGCAACGGCACGATCGAATCCAGCCTGTTCCGCCGCTTCGAGGCGCTGCTGGAGCAGCATCACCTGGAACGCTGGAGCGTCGCGGACTATGCCGAGGCGCTGGCGGTGACGCCGACACATCTCAACCGGATCACGCGGGCGGCGACCGGGGATACCGCCTCGCACCTCATCCTCAACCGGCTGATCCGCGAAGCGCGGCGCAACCTCGTCTATACCAATTTGCCGATCTCGACGATTGCCTATGCGCTCGGCTTCGAGGATCCCGCCTATTTCAGCCGGGTCTATGCCGCGGCCACGGGAGTGTCACCGCGCGCCTTTCGCACCCAGTTGCATGGCGATGAAGGTTGACGCGTCGGACGAAAGACCGAGCGCACCCATGGTTAAAGGCGACATTGCCGCAATGGCCTTTGTTGCCGGCGCAGCCACTTACCTTCGTATATCGGGCCCTATCCTTTGCATAGAAGCCCCTTACCTCAGTACAATTGAGCAGGGCCTGCTCGCGCCTTAGCGTGGCTGCATTCGGCGCCCTGGCGCTGGTGGCATGGAACCTCCCTTACCTTGGCGCAAGACGGCCACCCCTGTCCGGTCGTCTGCGCCGTTTTTTCAGCAAGCCATCGGCGCCTTCAGTATTTTCCGGCCGACATACCGTACCCTGACAGCTGATCGGCCAGCTTTCGTGTGGAACTGGAGATTTGAGCACAATGTCTTCGATCGAGAAGATCGCACTCTTTATCGATGGCTCCAATCTCCATGCCACCTCCAAGGCGCTCGGCTTCGACATCGATTACAGGCGTCTGCTCGGCGAATTCCAAAGCCGGGGCGTGCTGTTGCGGGCCTTCTACTACACGACCCTCATCGAGAATCAGGAGTATTCGTCGATCCGCCCGTTGATCGATTGGCTCGACTATAACGGATATACCGTCGTCACCAAGCTTACGAAGGAGTTCGTCGACGCCACCACGGGCCGCCGCAAGGTGAAGGGCAGCATGGATGTCGATCTCGCCGTAAGTGCGATGGAGCTCGCCAAGCACGTCGATCAGATCGTGCTGTTCTCGGGCGACGGGGATTTTCGTTCGCTGGTGGAAGCCCTGCAACGCCGCGGCGTCCGCGTGACGGTCGTCTCCACACTCTCCACTCAGCCACCCATGGTCGCCGACGACCTGCGCCGGCAGGCCGATGTATTCATTGACCTGGCAGAACTGAGACAAAAAGTGGGGCGCGATCCGGTCGACCGGCCGGGATCGCGCGAAATGCGTCAGTCGCCGCAATTCCTCGCCCGCGGAGCGATCAATCGCGGCGATCCGGTGGAGTGATCCTGCCGGACGGCGGCCGGATCCTCACACGTCGAAGAACACCGTCTCCTCCGGCCCCTGCAGATTGATCGTGAAGGAATACACGACCTTGCCGGCGCGCTCGCTGCGCCTTGCGATCAGCGTCGAACGTCGGGCCGGCTGTTCGATCAGGTTGAGCACGGGGTCGGCGGCGTTGGCGGCCTCTTCATCCGAGAAATAAAGCCGCGTGTTGAGACCGATGTTGATGCCGCGCGCGACGATCCAGACATTGATGTGCGGCGCACATGTCCGGCCCGCCTTGTCGAGGATCGCGCCCGGCTTGATGGTCTCGAAGGTGACGAGAGCGCTCTCGAAGTCGGAGCCGGCGCGGCCCCAGCCGCGAAACTCCTGCTCCAGCGCGCCGGCCGAACGATCGGCCGGATGGTTGTAGCGGCCGCTCGCATTGGCTTGCCAGATCTCCAGCAGCACGTCGCGCAGCGGCGTGCCGGCGCCGTCGAGTACCTTGCCTTCCAGCGTGATGCGCTCGCCCTCCGTATTCGGCGTTGTCAGGACATTCGAGAAGTTCTTCTCGAAGATATCGAAGCCGGCCATCGCCGGGATCAAGCCGATATGGACGTAGGGCCCGGCCGTCTGCGAGGCGGTTTCCTTGAGATAGTTGAGCGGCTGCGGCATGGCTCAGTTCCCCGCGGTGCGGTTTTCAAAATAGGTGGAGCGCTGTCCGCGCAGGACGATGTCGAAGCGGTAGGCCAGCGAGTCGAACGGCGTCGAAGCGTTGAGGTCGAGCGGCGCCACGAGGCGGTCGAGCGCATCCTTGTCCGGAATCGTCGTCAGGATCGGACAAACCGGGATCAGGGGATCGCCCTCGAAATACATCTGCGTGATCAGCCGCTGCGCAAAGCCCGAACCGAACACCGAGAAATGGATGTGGGCGGGACGCCAGCTGTTGACGTAGTTTCGCCAGGGATAAGGACCCGGCTTCACGGTGCGGAAATAATAGTAACCGGTGTCGTCGGTGAGCGCGCGGCCGCAGCCGCCGAAATTCGGGTCGACCGGCGCCAGATAGGTGTCCTTCTTGTGCCGGTAGCGGCCGCCGGCATTGGCCTGCCAGAACTCGACCAGCGTGTTCGGAACGCCGCGGCCGGTCTCATCCAGCACGCGGCCGTGGACGATGATGCGCTCGCCGACGGGATCGCCGTCCTTGGCGTAGTTGCGGATCAGATCATTGTCGAGCGGACCGAGGTCGTTGTGGCCGAACACCGGCCCGGTAATCTCGGAGACCGAATTCTCCAGCGACAGCAGCGACTGGCGCGGCGAGCGCAGCACCGAGGATTTGTAACCGGGCGCATGCGCGGGCGGATGGATGGAGCGGTCGCGCTGGAAGAAGCCGCCATCGCCGAGCGGCGGCGTGAACGGATCGGGGCGGTTAAGGCGGGGATCCTGCAAGGCTGTCGCCTGGGCATTCATCGGCGTTATCTCTCCCTGTGGCGCCAGTCCGGGCGCGCGGCTTATTGAACGATAATGCGGCCACCCATTCTCAAGATAAATAGATCGATTATAATGAATTCCATGAAGGAAATCGATCATTTGGCCCTCGACGGCCACGCCCTCGAACTGTTCCTCGCCGTGCTGGAGGAAGGCTCGGTCACGGCGGCCGCCACGCGGCTCGGCCTGACGCAATCCGCGGTCAGCCACGCCCTGAACAAGCTGCGGCGGATCGCGGGCGATCCGCTGTTCGCCAAATCCGGCCGTGGCATCGTCGCAACTGCGCATGCGCAAGCGTTGGCCGCAAAGGCGCGCGCACTGATCGACGAGATGCGGAGCTTTGCCGGCGGCGTCAGCTTCGAGCCGCCGCGCGCGCAGCTTTCGCTGACGGTCGCCGCCAATGACTTCCAGCGCGACCTGCTGCTGCCCCGGTTCTTCGATCATGTCGCCGGCCAGGTGAAGAGCCTGAACCTGCGCGTGATCCCCTCGCAGTCGCCCTCGCCCGCGATGCTGCGCGAGAACCGCTGCGATCTCCTGATCACCCCGTTGCCGCCGTCCGGTATCGACATCGTGCAGAAGCGCCTGCTGAGGGATCATTACGTCTGTTACTTCGATGCCAAGGCACGTACCGCGCCGGCCAGCCGCAGCGCCTACCTCGCCGCGCGCCACATCACCGTCGTCTATACTGACAATGAGCGGCTCGATTTCGACCGCCGGCTGGCGGCCAACGGTCTTCACCGCGACATCGCGATCTCGGTGCCGAGCTTTTCCGGCGTGCCGTCTTTCCTGCGCGGCTCGCAGATGCTGGCGAGCATGCCGAGCCTGCTCGCATCCGGCGTGATGCGCGGTTTTGCGCAAACGCGGATTCCGCTGGCGTCCCGCACGCGGACGCTGGCCGAGCTGCCCATGTTCATGGTCTGGCACCAGCGCTATCAGAAAGATCCGGCTCATCGTTGGGTCAGGAGCCAGCTCGAGACGGTCGCAGCGACGGCCGCCAAGGCTTGATAAGACCTGGTCGCCGATACCGCCTTTCGGAAGACCACCCCTCGCCAAACCCACTGGTTGCGCGCGGGCCGCCGCGCTAAAATCCCCCCATGACAGTGACCGATATTGCGAGCCGGACCTACAATCACAGCTGGCGGCTGGACCCCATCATCCGCAGCCTGCTTGATACCGACTTCTACAAGCTATTGATGTTGCAAATGATTCGGGAAGACTACCCGGATCAGCAGGTGACCTTCTCGGTCATCAACCGCTCGCGCCATGTCCGGCTTGCCGAGATCATCGACGAGGGCGAGCTGCGCGCCCAGCTCGACCATGCCCGCACCATCCGCTTCACCAAGAAGGAGCTGATCTGGCTGGCTGGTAACACCTTCTACGGCAAGACCCACATGTTCTCGGCGGACTTCATCCGCTGGCTGGCCGAATTCCGCCTCCCCGAGTATGAGCTGCGCAAGGTCGAGGGCCAGTACGAATTGCATTTCCACGGACCGTGGACCCACACCACGATGTGGGAGATTCCGGCGCTCGCGATCCTCAACGAGCTGCGCTCGCGCGCGGCGACGAAGGGCCGCGGCCGCTTCGAGCTCGACGTGCTCTATGCCCGCGCCAAGGCCAAGCTGTGGACCAAGGTGGAGCGGCTGCGCAAGCTGGAGAATCTGCGCCTGTCCGACTTCGGCACACGTCGCCGTCACGGCTTCCTCTGGCAGCGCTGGTGCGTGGAGGCGGTGAAGGAAGGCCTCGGTCCGTCCTTCATCGGCACCTCCAATGTGCTGCTCGCGATGGATAATGATCTCGAAGCCATCGGCACCAACGCGCATGAGCTGCCGATGGTCGCCGCGGCACTTGCCAGGGACGACGAGGAGTTGCGCTGGGCGCCCTATCGCATTCTCGACCAGTGGCGCCAGACTTATGGCGGCAATTTGCTGATCGCGCTGCCCGACGCCTTCGGCACCAAGGCCTTCCTGCGCGATGCGCCGGAATGGGTCGCGGACTGGACCGGCTTCCGCCCCGACAGCGCGCCGCCGATCCAGGCCGGCGAGGAGATCGTCGCCTGGTGGGAAAAGAAGGGGCGCAATCCCAGGGACAAGCTGCTCGTCTTTTCGGATGCCATGGATGTCGGCTCGATCGAGGAGACCTATCACCACTTCGCCGGCCGGGTGCGGCTCTCCTTCGGCTGGGGCACCAACCTCACCAACGACTTCGTCGGCTGCCCGCCGGACGGCTCGTTCAATCTCGATCCGATCTCGCTGGTCTGCAAGGTGTCGTCGGTCGATGGCCATCCGGCCGTCAAGCTCTCCGACAATCCGGAGAAGGCGACCGGCATGCCCTCGGAGATCGAGCGTTATCTGCGCGTGTTCGGCGACGCCGGCCGCGTCCGCAAGCCGGTGCTGGTCTAACGGCGCCGACGAGACTCTCTCGATCGGGTAAACCGCGCACGACGAATGCGAGGCATTGGTTCGTCGATGCCGCGCCTTGTCCGATTTGCCGGCATTTGAAGCGATCTGCGCATATCAGCTTCACAGCGCTTTCACCCTGCGATGCAGTCTCCTCCGCCTTTCAGGCCGAGTTAAGCAACCATCTCCTCTACTTCGCGTTGTAGGCGCAGCGCTCCGCTGGGGGTCATTGCGCGATTTGGGGAACGCAGGGTGTTTCGCAGAACAGCGACGTCGACGAAGGGACACAGCTTCCTTCATGTCATCAAGCTCGTCTCGCCTTTCGTGACGGTCGTCGTGCTCCAGGCGGCGATCGCGGGATTCAGTCTCGAGGTGATGTCGTCGGTCCGCGCCTATGTCGCGGGCGAAGCGATGTGGTCGCGCTCGCAGAAGAACGCCGTCTATTTCCTCAATCTCTATTTGCATTCGGGCGATGCCGGCCAGTTCACGCAATACCAGGCCTCGCTTGCCGTTCCCATCGGCGACGAGTTCGCGCGCTGGGCGCTCGAGCGCGATCCGGTCGACGTCGAGACCGCTCGCATCGGCTTCCTGCAAGGCGGCAACCATCCCGATGACGTCCCGGGACTGATCTGGCTGTTTCGCTACTTCAACCGCGTCAGCTTCCTCCAGGAAGCGATCCGCGAGTGGGCCGCCACCGACCCGATGCTGCTCGAGCTCAGTGTCTTCGGCGAAGTCATCCGGTCCGAATTGGAGAACGGTCCCATTCAGGACACGAACCGCCTGCAATTCCTGTCGTCGCGGCTCTCCGAACTCAACACCCAGTTCACGGTGCATGCCAACCGGTTCTCCACTGTGCTCGGCGAAGGCTCCCGCGCCATCAAGCTGGCGCTGACCGGCATCAACATCGTCACCGCCGTGACGCTGATCCTGCTCCTGATCTGGCACACCAGGCGATTGGTGCTGCAGCGGCAGGCCTTCGAAGATGCCCTGCATGCCGAGAAGGAACGCCTGGCGTGGCAGGCATCGCACGACTGGCTGACCGGCCTGTCCAACCGCCGCGCCTTCGAGGCGCGCCTGCAAAGCGAACTGGACGTTGCCGCGGCGGGTTCGCTGGGCCTGATCCTGCTCGACCTCGACCAGTTCAAGAACGTCAACGACAGCTGCGGGCACCTTGCCGGCGACAGCCTGCTTTGCCAGGTCTCCCGCCTCCTGCAACAGGACCGGCATCCGCGTGACCTGGTGGCGCGGCTGGGCGGCGACGAATTCGGCCTGATCCTGCCGCAGTGCTCGCCTGCGAACGCGGTCGACATCGCCGAACGGCTGCGGCGATCGCTCGAGCTGTTCAACTTCGCCTGGGACGATCGCTACTTTGCGGTGACCGCCAGCATCGGCGTCACCTGCATCGCCGACGCCAACGCCACGCTCGAAGGCGCGATGCGGCGTGCGGATGCCGCCTGCTATCGCGCCAAGGAAAAGGGACGCAACCGCGTTCAGGTCGACGGCGGAAGACCTGATGTCGTCGTCGTTGCGGCCCGGCCGCGCGAGGCCGCGCGCGCCTGACGCTCTCCGCCGTCACCGCGGCGGCACGATCCCGAGACCCACCAGATGCGCATCGATGAATTGTTCGACCTGCTGACGCAGCATCTGCGGCGGCACGGCCACCATGCGCTCCTCGAGACCGAGCGAGATGATGCCATGCACGGCAGAAAACAAGGTGCGCGACAACAGCGCGATCTTCACGTCATCCGCATCCGGTAGCAGCCGCACCAGGGGCGGATGCATCAGCGCAAAAGCGTCCATCACCATCTGCAGGATGTCGTCGGGATAAGGACGGTCGTCCTCCATCCGATGCTCGAACAGCGAGCGCAGCAGATTGGCGTGCTCCGCGAAGAATTCGAGATAGGTCTCGGCAAGCCCGTAGAGCTGGCGAACGGGATCTTCGGCCGGAACCCCGCGAAGCCGGGCCGTGAGGGCCTGAACGGTCTCCCGATTGACGGTCAGGATCACCCCGTCGAAGTCGCCGAACTCGTTGTAGACGCTGCCAACGGAGCAGCCGGCGGCCTCGGCAACGTCCCGAACCTTCAACGATCTCAATCCCTTAGTCGCGATAATCCCCCGGGCAATCTCCAGGATCTGGAGCCGCCGCCGATTTTTTTTCTGATCCCGCAACGATTCATCTTGAACATTGTTCATTTTCGAGCTACTCATTTGAACATTGTTCAAATTAACCCGGAGACGACCAAAATGCAAACCCTCGCTGTTGATATCGCCGCCACCTTCGTCGACGACGCCACCGCCCTGGTGACCGGCCTTGGCCGCGCCCTGCTGCGGTTCGCCATGACGCCGATCGATCGCATCGCAAATGCCTGCGACATTGCCGGCGTGCTTGCCGAACGCCGCGCGACCTTCCGGATGTGGCAAGCGAGCCGCACGCGCGCCCGTCAAGAGGGCCGCCGATTCAGCCTGCTCCGCCGCCTCTCGCCCTTTCGTCACCTCGCCCATCTCACCTGAGGCGCACGCGACCTGCACAGGCGGGTCGGCTCGAATGCAAGAACTGGTTGCAAGGAAGGACTCACCATGTCCCGATGTTCGCGGCCGATCTCGCCAGACTTCAGTGACGCGGTTCAGCTTTTCCTCATCGCTCGGCGCATACCCGGTAAGGCGCGCCCAGATATTTTGCGAACCTAACGACACCGCTTGGAGACCAACAGGATCAGAGGGATCGAGGGGACAAGGCAGGCCGGCCATCTGCGCCCGCAATCGTTCGTCCCCTCCCCTTCCGGTCGTGACGCTTCAAAGACAACGTAACGAACCTCATTCTGCCTTTCCAAAACAGGACTAGTCATGATCAGGGAATTGATGTCGTCACGCCGCTTTGCCCCACTGTTCTGGGCGCAATTCTTCTCGGCGCTCAATGACAACGTGCTCAAGAACGCGCTCGTCATCATCCTGCTTTACAGTGCCGCAACCGGCCACGGCGATGCGCTGGTGACGGTGGCAGGCGCCGTCTTCATCTTCCCCTATTTCATCCTGTCCGGGCTCGGCGGCCAGCTCGCCGACAAATACGTCAAATCCGTCGTCGCAAGGCGGCTCAAGTTCGCCGAGATCTTCGCTGCTTGCTTTGCCGCGGCCGGCTTCTTCCTGCACTCGGTGCCGCTCCTGTTCGCAGCGCTCGCCCTGTTCGGCACCATCGCCGCGCTGTTCGGGCCCGTGAAATACGCCATGCTTCCGGATCAGCTCGAGCTCGGCGAGCTCGCGACCGGCAACGCGTTGGTCGAAGGCGCGACCTTCATGGCCATCCTGCTCGGCACCGTCGCGGGCGGCCAGTTCGTGGCGGGATCCGCGCATATGGGCTGGGTCGCATCGGCCGTGGTCGTGCTGGCCCTGCTGTCCTGGGCCTTCGCCTCCCGCATTCCGCAGACGACGCCGTCGGCGCCCGATCTGCCTGTCGACGCCAATCCCTGGACCTCGACGGTGAGCCTGCTGAAGACGCTGCACGCCGACCATCGGCTGTGGGACGGCACCGTGATCGTCTCCTGGTTCTGGCTGGTCGGCGCGATCGTGCTGTCGCTGCTGCCGGCGCTGGTCAAGGATGTCGTCGGCGGCACCGAGGGCGTGGTGACGCTGTGCCTTGCGATCTTCGCAATCGGCATCGCCATCGGCTCGCTGTTTGCCGCGAGCCTCAGCCACGTTCGCCCGAATCTCGCGCTGGTGCCGATCGGCGCCATCATCATGGGGTTTGCCGGCCTCGATCTCGCCTGGGCCATCGGCGTGACGGCCAAGGGCCAGAACATCACCGCGGCCGGTTTCGCGACCTCGTTCGCGGGCCTGCATATGCTCGTCGACTTCGTCGCCTTCGCATTCGGCGGCGGCTTGTTCGTCGTTCCCTCCTTTGCCGCGGTCCAGGCCTGGTCGGCACCGTCCGAGCGTGCCCGCATCATCGCCGCCGGCAACGTGCTGCAGGCCGCCTTCATGGTGGCCGGCTCGCTGTTTGTCGCGCTGCTGCAGACGGCCGGCCTTCACATCGGCTGGATCTTCTTCGGCCTCGGCGTCGCCAGCTTCGGCGCAGTGTGGTTCGTGCTGACGAAATGGGGCAAGGAAGGCGTGCGCGATTTCGGCGGACTGCTGTTCCGCGCACTGTTCCGCACCGAGGTTCGCGGCCTCGAGAATCTGCCTCCTCCGGGCACGCGCATGCTGATCGCGCCGAACCATGTCAGCCTGATCGATGGCCCGATGCTGCACGCCGTGCTGCCGATCGACGCGAGCTTCGCGGTCGATACCGGCATCGCCAAGGCCTGGTGGGCCAAGCCGTTCCTGCGCGTCGTCAAGCACTACACCATGGATCCGAGCAAGCCGCTGGCTGCGCGCGACCTGATCAAGCTGGTCGCCGCCGGCGAACCGGTGGTGATCTTTCCGGAAGGACGTATCACCGTCTCGGGCTCGCTGATGAAGGTCTATGACGGCACCGCGATGATCGCGGACAAGGCCGACGCGGTGGTCGTGCCCGTTCGCATCGAAGGCGCGCAGCGCTCGCATCTCAGCTACCTCAACTCCAGCCAGATCAAGCGCTCGTGGTTTCCGCGGGTGACGGTCACCATCCTGCCGCCCGTCAAGCTTCCGGTCGACCCGGCGCTGAAGGGCAAGGCCCGCCGCAATGCCGCCGGCGCCGCACTTCAGGACGTGATGATCGACGCGATGGTGAAAAACGCCATGCTCGATCACTCGCTGTTCGAGGCGCTCGGACACGCCTATCGCGATCGCGACACCGGCAAGGTCATCATCGAGGATGCGCTCGGTACCAAGCTGACCTATCGCAAGCTGATCCTCGGCGCGCAGGTTCTGAGTCGGAAGCTCGAGACCGGCAACGCCGTGGGCGAGAATGTCGGCGTGTTGCTGCCGAATTCGGCGGGCGTCGCCGTCGTCTTCATGGCGCTGCAGAACATCGGCCGGGTCCCGGCGATGCTCAACTTCTCTGCCGGCCCGGTCAACGTCCTCGCCGCCATGAAGGCCGCGCAGGTCAAGACCGTGCTGACATCGAAGGCCTTCATCGAGAAGGGCAAACTCGACAAGCTGATGACTGCGATCTCCGCAGAGGCGCGCGTGGTCTATCTCGAGGACGTCCGCGCCTCGATCGGGACGGCCGACAAGATCAGGGGCTTGCTCGCCGGCACGACGCCCCGCGTCGCCCGCCAGGCAACCGACCCAGCCGTCGTGCTGTTCACGTCAGGTTCGGAAGGCACACCCAAGGGCGTGGTGCTGTCCCATCGCAATATCCTTGCGAACGCGGCGCAGGCGCTGGCGCGAGTCGATGCCAACGCCAATGACAAGGTGTTCAACGTGCTGCCGGTATTCCATTCGTTCGGGCTGACCGGCGGGATGATGATGCCGCTGCTCGGGGGCATTCCGATCTACATGTACCCCTCGCCGCTGCACTACCGGATCGTGCCCGAGCTGATCTACCAGACCGGCGCCACGATCCTGTTCGGCACCGATACGTTCCTCACCGGCTATGCCCGCTCGGCGCATGCCTACGACTTCCGCACCCTGCGCCTCGTGATCGCCGGCGCCGAGGCGGTCAAGGACCGCACGCGGCAGGTGTTCATGGAGCGCTACGGCATCCGCATCCTCGAAGGCTACGGCGTCACCGAGACGGCGCCGGTGCTGGCGATGAACACGCCGATGGCCAACCGTCCCGGCACCGTCGGCCGCCTCTCACCGCTGATGGAAAGCCGCCTCGATCCGGTTCCCGGCATCGAGGAAGGTGGGCGGCTCTCGGTGCGCGGACCGAACGTGATGCTCGGATATTTGCGGGCCGAAAATCCCGGCGTGCTCGAAAAGCTTCCCGACGGCTGGCACGACACCGGCGACATCGTGGCAATCGACGCCGCCGGCTTCATCACCATAAAGGGCCGCGCCAAGCGCTTTGCCAAGATCGCGGGCGAAATGGTGTCGCTGTCCGCGGTCGAAACCATCGCCGCGACGTTGTGGCCGCAGGCCGCATCGGTCGCCGTCTCGATCCCCGATCCGCGCAAGGGCGAGCGCATCGTGCTGCTGACGACGGAGAAGAACGCCGAGCGCAGCGCGATGCAGGGCCAGGCCAAGAAGATCGGCGCGTCCGAGCTGACCGTTCCTGCGGCGATCATCATAGTCGACAAGGTGCCGCTGCTCGGCACCGGCAAGACCGACTACGTCACCGCAACGACGATGGCACGCGAGCAGGCGTCCGCGCCGGAGCGCGAGGTGGCGTAAGGCAGATGCACGAGGCGCCTCATTCAGGCGACGCGCGATGCCCAGGAGTGGTTCTGCTTCACGGCATCGCGCGAACCTCGGCATCCCTGACGAAGCTGGAACGGGCGCTCGGCGCGGCCAGCTTCGCAACGCTCAACATCGACTATCCCAGCCGCAGCAAGCCGATCGCCGCGCTTGCGGACGATATCCACCCGGCGATCATCCGTTTCGCCGAGCGCGACGCACCGCTGCATTTCGTCGCGCACTCGATGGGCGGGCTCGTCGCGCGCGCTTATATCGCGAAACACCGGCCGGCCCGGCTTGGCCGCGTCGTGATGCTGGGCACGCCGAACAGCGGCAGCGAGGTCGCCGATCTCCTGCGTGGATTTTTGCCCTATCGCAAATTCTACGGGCCAGCCGGGCTCGAGCTCACCACCGCGCCTGCGACCGCGCCGAATGCCCTCCCCGCCATCGACTATCCGGTCGGCGTGATCGCCGGAAGCCGCTTCATCGATCCCGTCGCCGGCCTCTTGGTTCTGCCGAAACCGAATGACGGACGGGTCTCGGTGCAAAGCGCGGGGCTGGCCGGCATGGCCGACCATATCGTCGTGAAGTCATCCCATACCGGGCTTCCGCGTCACGCCGCCGCAATCGAACAGACCATCGCCTTCCTGCGCGAGGGCCGCTTTCAACCGAGGTAATGGGTCACGCTGCAGTCCGCCGCTCCTGCGCATAGCGCACCAGCGCGGCGAAGCGATAGATGCCGTGCACGAACTTGCCATAGGGCATGGTGACGAACAGCGCGAACACCGCGCCGAGATGCAGCGCCAGCAGCGGCCCCATCGCGGCGGTCTCACGCAGGACCAGAAGCGCCATGCCGGTGAGGCCGGTCAGGAACAGCATGGCGATGAAGCCGACATCCATGCCGTAGCTGAACTCGTCGAGCAGCGCCGGATCGCGTCGCATCCTGGCCATGAACAGACCGACCGGACCAATGATCAGACCGATGCCGCCGAGCGTGCCCAGCACCACCGGCAGGTCCCACCACGGATACGGCGCCTCGCGGCCGAGCAGATAGTGATACAGCGTGGCAACCGAGGTGGCGGCGAAGCACAGCAGGAAGCCGTAGAACGTCAGGTGGTGATACAGCTTGCGCCGGTCGGTCGGCTTGTCGTCCTCGTTGTAGCAGCCGACACCGCCGCCATGGAGATAGCGCAGCTCGCCGGCATCGCGGATCGCCTGGAAGATCGAGCCCCCATCGGCGCGGCCGCCGATCGGTCCACCGATGTCGCGCCAGAAAGCGCGCACGCTCATCACGAGCGCGAGGATCGCATAGAGGAACGCGACGCTGAACAGCGCCGCCATCGCGTTGTGCGGCATCAGTTTGTAGAACGCGCCGGGGCCGGTGTGCACGCCGAACAGCACGCTGCGGTCGTTCAGGGCAGCGAAGCCGAGGATGAAGGCGGCCATGCTGAGCGCAGCGACGATGCTGATGACGAGGCCGTTGCGGGCAAAAGTGCCGGACAGCGCACCCGGCCAGGCATAGGTCGCATAGGACTCGGCGCGCGCGACCGCGAGCGTCTGGGGAACGTTGACGTTGAACTCGTGCGGCGGCGAGAACTGGCAATCGACGTAGCAGGCGCCGCAGGAATGGCAGAGATTGGCGAGATAGTTGAGGTCGCCGTCGGAGAAGGCGCGGCGCATTTCCATGGCGGGAAATACCGCGCACAGCCCCTCGCAGTAGCGGCAGGAATTGCAGACCGTCATCAGACGGTCGGCCTCGTCCAGGATTCTGGTTCCGTGCATGGCTTTACTTCGTCAGGCCCTTAGTCTCGAGCCATTTCTGGATCAGACCGGCGACCTCGAGGTTGTTCTTGTCCATCATCACCATATGCGAATTGCCCTTGATGCCGGCCTGCGGGAGATCGACGATGTCGACGCTGCCGCCGGCCGCCTTGATGGCGTCGGCAAAGGCGATGCCGTTGGCGCGGATCTTGGGCCAGCGCGAGTCGCGCTCGATATAGTCGCCATAGATGACGAGCGTCGGGATGTTCTTCAGCACATCCGCCTTGGCGGGATCGCCGATGCCGGCTGGCTCGATCGCGATCAGCGCCTTGACCTTGTCGGGCCGGGCTTGCGCCACCTTGAAGCCGAAGCTGCCGGCCTGGCTGTGGAACAGGATCACCGAGGGGCCGACGCGATCAATCTCTGCGATATAGGCAGCGACGATCGCATCATCCGTCGTGGTCCAGCGCGGCACGTTCTGTTTGACGAAATTCTCGTAGCCCTCGACGGGAAACTGGTTGCCCGGCAACAGCTTTCGCTTGGCGGGATCGGCATCGTAGGAGTTTGGCCCTTCGCCGATGCGGAAACGCTCGAAGGCATTGGCGGTGGTGAGGAAGACCGGCTCGCTCTTGAAGATGTCGGGGTATTGCGCCCAGCCAGCGCGCCCGCGCTCTACCGCGTCGGAATTATAGACCGACCATCCCTTGCGCAGAAAATAATTCAACCAGCCTTCGCGCCCGTCGGGCGTGGTCTCGTAGGTGACGCCGGTCAATCCGCCGCCATGCCACATCAGCAGCGGATAGGCGCCCTTCTCGTTGGCGGGAAGGAAATACTGCACGTACATCTGCTCGACCTGATACGTCCCGTTGGGATCGACCTTGGCCGGCACGCCGCCGGGCGTGAACACGACCTCCTTCACCGGCTTGCCGGAGATTTCGACGAGACGCCCGCCGACATGGAACGAACCCATGTCACGCAGGGTGATCGGCTCGGCGGCGTAGGCGTGGCTGACGGTCAACAGCGCCGTGATCGAAGCAATGGCAATGCGCGACATGGTTCCTCCCAGAGTTTCTTCTTTAGTTCTTCGCATGGCATGCCGCTTCCCGTCCCGCGATCCGTCCGAACACGCTGCCGATGGTCATGCCCATGCCGGCGGCATAACCCTTGCCGAGCACGTTGCCGGCCATGATCTCGCCGGCCGCGAACATGTTGCCTGAGGGCCTTCCGTCAGCCATCAGCATGCGCGCCTCCTTGTTCACGCGGGTGCCGAGATAGGTGAAGGTGATGCCGGGCCGCACCGGATAAGCGAGATAAGGCGGCGTCTCGATCTTGCGCGCCCAGTGCGTCTTGGGCGGCGTGATGCCCTCGGTCACACAGTCATCCAAGATCGTGTGGTCGAAAGTCCCGGGCCGCACCGCGGCGTTGAATTCGGTGATGGTCTTTTCCAGCGCGGCCGGGTCGAGCTCCAGCTTGCCGGCGAGTTCGGCGACGGTCTGTCCGGCGATCGGCGGAAACAGCGTCGGCATGAAGCTCGTGACCACGGTGGAGTCGAAGATGATGTAGGCGATCTGGTCGGGCTGCGCCGCGACCAGCCGGCCCCAGATCGCATAGCGCTTCGGCCAGATATCCTCGCCCTCGTCGTAAAAGCGTTGCGCGTGCTTGTTGACGACGATGCCGAACACCACGGAGTCATGACGCGTGATGATGCCGCCGTCGAATTTCGGCGCGCGGGCATCGATCGCGACCGCATGGCACTGGGTGGGATCACCGACCTCCTGCACACCCTTGTCGAGCAGCATCTTCAGGATCGAGCCGCGATTATAGGGCGTGCCGCGGATCAGGAAATTGTCGGCAGCCTCGCCCCAATATTGCTTCAGCCATTCGATGTTGGCCTCGAACCCGCCGGCCGCGGCGACCAGCGAGGTCGCGCGAATCTCGGTCTCGCCCCTGATCGGCCGTTTCAGGCGCGCGGCGAGGAACATGCCGTCCTCGATCACGAGGTCGGTGACCTCGGCGTCGTATTCGACGTCAACGCCGAGCCGCTCGGCAGTGAGATAGAGCGCATTCAGCATCGCGCGGCCGCCGCCGAGGAAGAAGGAATTGGTGCGGCCAAGGCTCAGCGTGCCGCCGAGCGAGGGCTGCCAGCGCACGCCCTGCTCCACGATCCAGTTCAGGATGTCCTTGGACTCGCGGATCATGTGGCGCGCGAGCACTTCATCCGTTTGCCCGCCGGTGACGCGCAACAGGTCTTCCCAGAATTCCTCTTCGGTATAGGGGCCGGTCAGGATTTCGGTTGCGGCATCATGGGCGCAACGCATGTTGCGGGTGTGGCGGGTGTTGCCGCCGCGATAGAATTTCGGCGCGCCTTCGAGCACCAGCACCGAGGCACCGCCGCGCCGTGCCGCGATCGCCGCGCACAGCGCCGCGTTGCCGCCGCCGATCACCAACACGTCGTATTTGCTGCCCATGCCGTCCGTCCGATGCGACGAAGTTGGAGACATTCTATCCGCCGGCGGCCCCGGTCAACCGCACCACCATTGCGTACTTTTGTATACAAAGATATACAAGTTCCGTGCAAGCGTCACCTCTGCATGGGCAGGATGCGCCTTGCTTCGAGGGAACATGGCGAGGCGGCCGGCAAAGACAGGCGGATCAATCGCGCGCGGCGGTGGCGTAGCGCTGGGCGAGGCCGTGTTCCGTTCGCTCTGCGAAGCGCTCCAGGCCGGCAACTACCGCGCCGGCGATCGCCTGCGCGAGGAAGAGGTCGCGCAGCGGCTCAAGGTCAGCCGCACCCCGGTGCGCGAAGCGCTCGGCCGGCTCGCCGCGCGCGGTTTCGTCGAGCCCGCCGGCGGCCGCGGGCTGATCGTACGCAATCTCGACATCTCCGAGGTGCTCGAGCTCTACGCCATGCGCGAGATCATGGAAGGCGCCGCGGCGCGCCTCGCCGCCGAACACGCTTCGGCGCCCGAGGTCGATGCGCTCCGGGATATCGAGCAGGCTTTTGTCGAAACTCCCGCGGCGGACGCGGCCGAGATGGCAAGGCTCAATCGCAGCTTCCACGAGGCCATCTGCCGGGCCGCGCGCAACCGCTATCTCGACAACGCTTCGCGGGAATTGCAGGACTGGATCGCCCTGCTCGGCCCGACCACCTTCACGGTATCGGGCCGCCCCTCAGCCAGCCATGGCGAGCACCAGGCGATGATCGACGCGATCGACGCGCGCGACGGCGACAAGGCCGAGCAGCTTGCGAGGGCGCATATCCGCGAGGCGCTACGCTGCCGGCTCAAGCTGCTGCAGAAGCAATAGACAAGCCGCTCACGCCAGCACGTCAGCCACGACCGCCTTCAAGACATCCCGCACATCGGCCGGCCTCAGCCGCACCTGCAACCCGCGTTGGCCGCCATTGAGATAGACCTGATCATGGGCGAGTGCGCTCTGCTCGATCACGGTGCGCACGGGCTTGCGCTGACCGAACGGGCTGATGCCGCCGACCTTGTAGCCGGTGACGCGCTCGGCCTCGGGAGGCTTCATCATCTGCGCCGACTTGCCGCTCGCGGCCGCTGCAAGCTTCTTCATCGAGACCTCCTGGTCGGACGGCACGATCACGCAGACCGGCTTGCCATCGACCAGCGCCATCAGCGTCTTGAGGACGCGCGCCGGGTCTTCGCCCAGCGCGGCCGCCGCCTGGAGCCCGATGCTCTCGGCATCAGGATCGTACTCGTAGGTGTGAACGGTGAAGGCAACACCGGCGGCTTCAAGCGCACGGGTGGCTGGGGTGGCTTTGGACATGGGCGATGTGTAGCACCGGTGCGGCGGAGAACGAAGTCGAACACCACGCTCTCAGCCGTCGTCCTGGCGAAAGCCAGGACCCATTATCCCAGGGAGGAATTTGGCGAAGATTAGTGGTGCGCGGTACTGCGACCGTCTGCAATCGATGGATCACGCGGTATGGGTCCTGGCTTTCGCCAGGACGACACCGAGGGTTTGGCAGCAACGCGCCGCCAAACGAATACCGAACCCTACTCCGCCGCGTCCCGCATTTCCACGCGTTCGGCTCTGGCCGCGCAGAACTTGAACTCCGGGATCTTGCCGAATGGATCGAGCGCCGGGTTGGTCAACAGGTTGGCCGCTGCTTCTGCGTAGCAGAACGGCATGAACACCATGTTCTCCGGCACGTCGCGGTCCGAGCGCACCTTGACCTCGACCGCGCCGCGGCGGGTCTCCAGGCGAATGAAATCGCCCGGCACCAGCTTCTTCTTGCGCATGTCCTTCGGCGACATGAACGCGACCGCCTCGGGCTCGATCTGGTCGAGCACCTGCGCGCGACGGGTCATCGAACCGGTGTGCCAGTGCTCCAGCACGCGGCCGGTCGACAGCACCATCGGATATTCTGCGTCGGGGATCTCGTCCGGCGGGATGACCTTGGCCGGCACGATCTTGCCGCGGCCGCTCGCGGTCGGGAATCCCGTGGTGAAGATGATCTCGTTGCCGGGCTTGTTGGGATCGTCGACCGGATAGGTCACCGCGCCTTCGCGGACCAGCCGCTCCCAGGTGATGTTCTTCAGCGAGGGCATCAGCTCTGCCATCTCGGTGAACACGTCGCCGGGGCCAGAATAATTCCATGGCAGGCCCATGCGCTTGCCGATCTCCTGGATGATCCAGAGATCCTGCCGTGCATCGCCGGGCGGCTTGATCACCTGGCGCGCGAGCTGCACGCGGCGATCGGTGTTGGTGAAGGAGCCGTCCTTCTCCGCGAACGCCGAAGCCGGCAGGATGACGTCGGCATGGAACGCGGTCTCGGTGACGAAGAGATCCTGCACCACGAGATGATCGAGCATGGCGAGTGCCTGGCGCGCATGCTGCAGATCCGGATCGGACATCGCGGGGTTCTCACCCTCGATATACATGCCCGTGATCTCGCCGGCGTGGATCGCATTCATGATCTCGACCACGGTCAGGCCGCGGACGGGATCGAGATCCTGCTGCCACAGCTTTTCGAAGCTGCCGCGCAGATCGTCGCGACCAACCGGCTGATAGTCCGGCAGGAACATCGGGATCAGGCCGGCGTCGGAGGCGCCCTGCACGTTGTTCTGGCCGCGCAGCGGATGCAGGCCGGTGCCGGGACGGCCGACCTGGCCGGTGATCAGCGCCAGCGCAATCAGGCAGCGCGCATTGTCGGTGCCGTGGACATGCTGGCTGATGCCCATGCCCCAGAAGATGATTGACGATTTTGCGCGGGCATAGGTTCGCGCGACCTCGCGCAAGGTTTGCGCCGGGATGCCGCAGATCGCTTCCATCTTCTCCGGCGTGAATTCCTTGATCTTCTCCTTGAGGTCCTCGAAGCCTTCGGTGTAGCCGGCGATGTACTGGTCGTCGGTCAGGCCTTCGGTGATGATCGTATTGATCATCGCGTTCAGCATGGCGACGTCGGAGCCGGGCTTGAACTGCAGATGCTTGGTCGCGTGGCGCGACAGCGTCTGCCGGCGGGGATCCATCACGAACAGCTTTGCGCCGTTCTGCTTGACCGCGTTCTTGATGAAGGTCGCGGCGACCGGATGGTTCACGGTCGGGTTGGCGCCGATCACGATGATCACCTCGGCATCCATCGCAGCCGAGAAAGGCGCCGACACCGCGCCCGAGCTCAGGCCTTCGAAGAGCGCCGCCACCGACGAGGCGTGGCACAGACGGGTGCAATGGTCGACGTTGTTGGAGCCGAAGCCGGTGCGCACCAGCTTCTGGAACAGATAGGCCTCTTCGTTCGAGCCCTTGGCCGAGCCGAAGCCCGCCAGCGCCTTCACGCCCTTCTCGTCGCGGATCTTGACGAGGCCCTTGGCGGCGATGTCGAGCGCTTCCTCCCAGCTCGCTTCACGGAAATGCGTGAAGGGATTGGCGGGATCGACCTGGTCGTTGGAATCCTTCTTCGCGTTCGGCAGCCGCACCAGCGGTTTGGTCAGGCGATGCGGGTGGTGGATGTAGTCGAAGCCGAAGCGGCCCTTCACACAAAGACGATTGCGATTGGCGGGGCCGTCGCGGCCCTCCGCGTAGATCACCTTCTCGTCCTTGACCTCGTAGGTCACCTGACAGCCGACGCCGCAGAACGGGCAGAGCGAATCCACCTTCTTGTCGGCGTAGGTGACACGGGTCTGCTTCTCGTCGAGCATCACGGCCGGCATCAACGCGCCGGTTGGGCAAGCCTGCACGCATTCGCCGCAGGCGACGCAGGTGGACTCGCCCATGGGATCGTCGAAGTCGAACACGATCTTCGAGCCATGGTTGCGATAGGCCATGCCGATGACGTCGTTGACCTGGACCTCGCGGCAGGCGCGCACGCACAAGCCGCACTGGATGCAGGCGTCGAGGTTGACGCGCATCGCCGGATGGCTGGCGTCGGTTGCCCAGCGCTCGGCGGCGGGGAAGCGGCTCTCTGTGACGCCTGTCGTCTCGGCCCAGTGCCAGAACTTCGAATCCGGATCGTGGCTGGTCTCGCGCGCCGGCTGGTCGGCGACGAGCAGCTCCATCACCATCTTCTGCGCCGACACCGCGCGCGCGGACTCCGACTTCACCTTCATGCCGACCGACGGCGTGCGCTTGCAGGATGCAGCGAGCACGCGCTCGCCCTCGATCTCGACCATACAGGCGCGGCAATTGCCGTCAGGCCGATAGTCGGGCGCGGGCGAGTAGCACAGATGCGGAATCTCGCGGCCCTGGCGTTTTGCGACTTGCCAGATTGTCTCGCCGGGATTGGCTTCGACCTGCTTGCCGTCGAGCTCGAAGGTAATCTTGGTCATTCGGCCGCTTCCTTGAACTCGTCAGGGAAATATTTGATCACGGTGGCCAGCGGATTCGATGCCGCCTGTCCAAGCCCGCAAATCGAGGCATCGCGCATCGCCTGGCTCAATTCTTCCAGAAGAGCGCGGTTCCACACCGGCTTCTGCATCAGCAGCGCCGCCTTCTGGGTTCCGACGCGGCACGGCGTGCACTGGCCGCAGCTCTCGTCCTCGAAGAACTTCATCAGGTTCAATGCCGCCGCACGCACGCTGTCCTTTTGCGACAGGATCACGATCGCGGCCGAGCCGATGAAGCAGCCGTATTTCTCAAGCGTGCCGAAATCGAGCGGGATGTCGTCCATCGACGCCGGCAGGATGCCGCCGGATGCGCCGCCCGGCAGGTAGGCGTAGAATTGATGGCCATCGGCCATGCCGCCGCAATATTCGTCGATCAACTCGCGCACGGTAATGCCCGCGGGCGCGAGCTTCATGCCGGGATTCTTGACGCGGCCCGAGACCGAGAAGCTGCGCAGGCCATGACGCTCGTGGCGGCCATTGCCCTTCCACCAATCAGCACCCTTCTCGACGATGTCGCGCACCCACCACAGCGTCTCGATGTTGTTGATCAGCGTCGGCAGGCCGAACAGGCCGACCTGGAACGGATAAGGCGGCTTGTGCCGGGGCAGGCCACGCTTGCCCTCGATGCTTTCGAGCAGCGACGATTCCTCGCCGCAGATATAGGCGCCGGCGCCGCGGCGCATGTGCAGCGTCGGGCCGCCCGGCGGGAGCTTTGCGATCTCGCGCTCCAGGATCTCGCGCGAGGCCGGATATTCGTCGCGCAGGTAGATGTAGACGTCGGAGGCCTGCACCACATGCGCGCCGATCAGCATGCCCTCGATGAAGCGATGCGGGTCGCTTTCGAGATAGACGCGATCCTTGAACGTGCCGGGCTCGCCCTCGTCGCCGTTGATCGCCATCAGCCGCGGACCGGGCTCGCCAAGCACGGCGCGCCATTTCCGTCCCGTCGGGAAGCCGGCGCCGCCAAGGCCGCGCAGCGAAGCATCGTCGAGCGATTTCAAAAGATTGTCGGTCGACAGTTCGCCCGAGCGCAGGCGGCCCAGCAGCTTGTAGCCGCCGCCCGCGACGTAGGCCTCGTAGCCGATATAGTTGGGCAGATGCGCGTGAGTGTCGCCGGCCTTCGCCGCCGCCATCACATTGGCGACGGTCGCATGATCGACGAAATTGTGCCCGACCTCGGCTGCCGGCGCAGTATCACAACGACCGACGCAGGGCGCGCGCACCACACGGATGCCAGGGCCGCTTGCGCTTTGCAGATCCTCGAGCAGCTTCTCACCGCCGAGCATCGCACAGGTCAGGGAGTCACAGACGCGGATCGTCAGCGGGGCGATATCCGGCTCGCCTTCCTTCACCACGTCGAAATGCGCGTAGAACGTCGCGGTCTCGAACACTTCGGCGAAGGCGAGCTTCATCTCGTCGGCGAGCGCAGCCAGATGCGCGGCCGAGATCTGATGATATCTGTCCTGGATCAGGTGCAGATATTCGATCAGGAGATCACGCCGCCACGGCCTGTCGCCGAGCAGCTGCTCGATCTCGTGCGCGGCGGTGGGATCGACCTGCCGCCCCTTGGGCGTGGCCTTGGCTCGCTTGCGTCCCTCACCGGGATGCTCGAACGGGCGGACCTTGTGCACGTCGTCGTGGCTCATCGATTCGTCTCGATCTCGTCTTTTAGAACGACTCCAGTTCTAGCTCCTGGCATGCCAGATGCCAAGCAAATTATCATGCTCACGGAAGCAGTTAAGCGCAGCCCAAGGGCAACCCTGGATCGCTGCCCGGACACGGCCTTGCGTTCGTCCAACGCGCCAATCGATAGAACGAAGCCTGAATTGGTCGGGAGATCAATAAAGGCTTCCTATGCTGCGATAGCGAAATCGTATCGATCTCCGCTCCGAGGCTGCAGGTGACCTCTCCGTGCCCCGATGCTGACGGGGTCAGCTCTTGCCCATGCACTCCTCGATATAGAACCAGCGATCGTCGCCCGCGAGGCCCTTGGCCTTCACGTCCTTGCGGCACTCCTTAAGCTTCGGCTTGTTGGCGATCCACTTGGCCTTCATGTCCTTGAGCTTCTGCGCGGTCAGCTTGATCTTGCCGGGCTTGGCCCCGGTCGAGGCGGGCGGCGTTGCGGCCGGTGCAGCGGCGGTCTGTGCGGATGCGGATTGCAGGGCGCCGGCAACGAGCAGCATGGCGGCGACACAAACGAGCTTACGAACCATCGAATTCCCCCAGGGGTGATCTTGAACTGTCGAAATGACCGGCGGGAGCGCGCGCATGGCGCGCTCCCGCTCGCGACGAATGGGCGATCAGAATATCTTGACCGCGCTCTCCAGCGTCTTCCAGACACCCCAAGCCAAGGGAACGCCGACGAAGGCCCAGAATAGCGCCGCCTTGGCGTCGAGCCCGCCAAATCCGATGCCGTAGGAGCCGTGCGGCCCCGCGGCAGCGGCGCTGGCGCTCGCCGCCTGCAACTTCGCGACGTCGGCCTCCTTCATGTGCCACTTCGAATCGACCGGCTTGACCAGATAGTTGCAGATCAGGCCCGCGATCAGCATCGCGCACAGGATGTACATGGTCGTGTTGTAGAGCTGGTCGCGCGGCACGCCGGCCGCGAGCTGGAACTCGCGGATGTAGTTCACGACCACCGGGCCGATGATGCCGGCCGTCGACCACGCCGTCAGCAGCCGGCCATGGATGGCGCCGACGAACTGGGTGCCGAACATGTCGGCGAGATAGGCCGGCACCGTGGCGAAGCCACCGCCATACATCGACAGGATGATGCCGAAGCCGAGCACGAACAGCAGCTTCGAGCCCATCGCCGCGAAGGTCGGCGCCAGTGCGTAGAGCACGATGCCGAGGATGAAGAAGGTGTAATAGGTGTTCTTGCGCCCGATCTTGTCAGACAGCGACGCCCAGAAGAAACGGCCGCCGATGTTGAACAGCGACAGCAATCCGGCGAAGCCGGCGGCGATCGCCGCGATCTGCGCCTTCTGCCCGGCATCGAGCGCGTTGAAACCGACGTCCGGCAGGCCGATCAGCTTGCCGCCGAAGATCTCCTGGAGCATCGGCGAGGCCATGCCGATCACGCCGATACCCGCCGACACATTGAGGCAGAGCACCCACCAGATCAGCCAGAACTGCGGGGTCTTGTGCGCGTCGTTGAGATGGACGTTGTTCTTCGAGATCATCGCGTTGGCCTTGACCGGCGGGGTCCAGCCCTCGGGCTGCCAGCCGGGCGGCGGCAGGCGATAGCGGAATGCGCCGATCATCATGAACACGAAGTAGATGACGCCCATCGCGACGAAGGTCTCCCAGACGCCGACCGAACTCGGGGTCTTGAAATAGTTCATCAGCAGGTTCGCCAGCGGCGCGCCGATCATGGCGCCGCCGCCGAAGCCCATGATGGCCATGCCGGTCGCCATGCCGCGGCGGTCCGGGAACCACTTCACCAGCGTCGACACCGGCGAGATGTAGCCAAGGCCGAGGCCGATGCCGCCGATCACGCCCGATCCCAGCCACAACAGCCACAACTGATGGGTGTAGACGCCGATCGCACCGAGGAAGAGTCCGCCGCACCAGCACAGCGCCGAGACGAAGCCGGCCTTGCGCGGACCCACTCGCTCCAGCCAGCCGCCCCACACCGCCGCGGCGATGCCGAGCAGCACGAAGAACAGCGTGTACATCCAGCCCATGCTGGCGACCTTCCAGTCGCAGCTGGTCGTGAACAGCTCCTGCAACAGCGAAATGTCGCCGCAGGTCTTCGGCGCGGTCACGCCGATCGCGCGCGACAGCGGCAGCCAGAACACCGAAAAGCCGTAGGCCATGCCGATGCAGAGATGAATGCACAGCGCCGCCGGCGGCACTAGCCAGCGATTGAAGCCGGCGGTCGCGATCGTGCGTTCACGATCGAGGAAGCCGGAAGCACCAACCGGTGCAAGAACTGTATCGGCAGTCGTCATAAGCATTCCCTCCCAAGCGCGGCCTTGCCGGCACATCGGTTTGAGACCTGTCGTTTGCGTGCTTGGCAGCCGCGCATGACAGGTCGGACTTCATTCATGCCGAAGTGGAATCGTCTGGTGCGCATCCGTCTTGTGCGCCGGGCAAGCAACTGATCGCGGGCGATGTCCCTTCGCCTCGCAAGCAGCGTTGCCGTGACGGCTATCGCGCCCTCGTCCCCCTCAACACCCTGTCTTTGAGAAAAGCAACGCGCGTGCCAGAAGTCGCATCGTGACGATTCAACGACTTCCCGCAGCGCAACGTGCCGCGCCGGACAGAATGTCCTGAATCCCTCGGACAAAATGTCCAATCAGGTCGCTTCGGGCAGCCACATCGTGAAGGTGCTTCCGGAACCGAGGTGGCTTTCGGCCGTGATCTGTCCGCCCTGGCGCTTGATCAGCGTCTGGCTGATGGAGAGGCCCAGTCCGGTGCCTTGCCGCCGTTTCGTGGTGTAGAAGGGGTCGAATATCTTTTCGATCACGTCTGCGCTCATGCCGATGCCGGTATCAGTGACCTCGATGGCGACGCCTTGATGGCCGTCGCGCTCGGCATCGAAGGAGCGGAGCGTCAGGGTTCCGCCGTCCGGCATGGCGTGGATCGCGTTGACGATGAGATTGACCAGGACCTGCTGCAGCTCGTTCCGGTTCATCAGCACGAGCCGGCCGGCGCGGTCGTCCCGGACCACGGCGATCTCGGTCTTGTTCAGAAGATGCTGTACCAGCGGCAGACAATCGGAGATGACGCTTGTCGGCGCATGGCGCTCGACATAGCCGGCATATTCCTCCGGCCTTGCAAACTGCAACAGCTTGGTCACGATCTGGCTGATGCGGTGAATCTGCTCGTCGAGCAGGCGAAACTCGACCTTCGCCTTGTCGGCATCGGCCCCGAACACGCTGCGGATGACGTCGAGATTGCCCTGCATCACCGCGATCGGATTGTTGATTTCGTGCGCAACGCCGGCGGTGATCTCGCCGATCGCAGCCAGCTTCTCGGACATGATGAGCTGCTTGGTGGTTGCCTCGAGCTTGAGATTGGCGTGCTCAAGGTCCCGGGTGCGCTCCAGCACGCGGACGTTCAGTTCCTCATTCCATTCCCGGAGCTGCCGGTCGCGTTCCTGGATCTGGTCGAGCAGGCTGTCGAGATGAACCGCGACGCGGCCGATCTCGTCACCCAACACCGGCATCTTGGTGCGGGCGGAGAGGTTCCCGCGCTCCACCTCGCCGATCGTCGCCGTGACGCGCTCCAGCGGCATGAAGATGGAGGTCGCCCAGCGCAGGAAGATCGGTACGGTCGCGGCGGTGATCGCGATGAACGCTGCGATGATGATCACCAACGTCTGGTATTTGGCTTCGCTGAACGGCTTCTCCAGAAAGCCGACATAGAGCATGCCGACCCGCTTGCCATAGCTGTCGACCAGCGGCTCGTAGGCGGAGATGTACCAGTCATTGACCACGAAAGCACTGTCGAGCCAGGTGTGCCCCTCGCCCAGCACGGCCGAGCGCACCGCCGCCGACACGCGCGTGCCGAGCGCGCGCCGTCCCTCGAACAGACGGACGTTGGTCGATATCCGCACGTCGTCCAGGAACAGCGTCGCGGTGCCCTGGCTGCCCTCCGGCAGGCTCGCTGCGCGGTAGACGAGATCGTTGATCGTGTCGATGAATTCGAGATTCTGGTTGAGCAGCGTGCCGCCGACCAGCGCAGCGGCGCCCCCGTCAGGCAGCATCGCCCGGCTCGCCGCGTGCACGACCATGCCGCGCGTCTCCATGCTGCGGTCGGTCGGCACCGCATTCGGGGTCGGCACGAGGTCCAATCGCGCGCGCTCGGCCAGGGCCGGCGAAATTGCGGCCAGCTCGTCATTGCCGAAAATATCGACGCCGGTCGCAGGGACCTGCCCCGACAGCGCCGACATGATGATCGGCCAGTCGCCTCTCGGTTGATGCTGCAGCGGGGGCGATGAGGCCAGAACGTCGCCGCGATCGTTGGTCAGGTACAGGAAATCGAGACCGATCTCCTTGCGGGTCTCGTCGAGCAGGTCCTGCAGCGAGCCGCGCGCATCCGGCGCCAGCACCTCCTGGAAGCGGGCCGACAGGCCGAGCGCCCGGATCTGGACGCCGGTCTTTTCCAGGATGCGGGCGAGATATTGATGGGCGATGGTGAGATCGCCGTTCACCTTGGAGATCAGGGCCGCGTCGAATTTCGCGTTCCAGCGGTAGATTGCAACGCCGAGCAGGAGCGGCAGGATGACCAGCATCGGCAGCAGAGCGATCGCGAGCAACCGGAAGCGGACGGAGCGTCCCCGCACGAGCTCACCGCTGCGGCGCGCACCATCAGACATCCCATAACGCGCATTTGCGGTCGATGGTCTTGCGCGAGATACCGAGGCGCCGAGCCGCCTCCTCGCGATTGCCATTGACCTCCTTCAGCACGCCGAGGATGTGACGTCGCTCGAGCTCGGCGAGACTGTCAGCGGGCGTCGACTGACCGTCGTTGCGGGGACCGGCGAAATCGTCGGGGAAGGCGCCGAGGATCAGCGTGCGCTCGATCAAATTGCGCAGCTCGCGCACATTGCCCGGCCAGTCATAGCTTGCGAGCGCCGCCCGCACCGAGGCGTCGATCGGCACCGGCGGCATGCCGAGCTGAGTCGACAGCTTGCTCATGAAGATGGCGGCAAGCTCCTGCACGTCATCGCCGCGATCCTTCAGGAGCGGCAGGTGGATCTGCATCACGTTGAGCCGGTAGAACAGATCGGCTCGGAAGCGGCCCTTCTCGACCTCTTTCTGAAGCTCGGCATTGGTTGCGAAGATGAAGCGCAGGTCGACTGGAACTTCACGCTCGGAGCCAACCGGACGGACGCGGCGGTCTTCGAGCACGCGAAGCAGCTTGCTCTGCATCGGCAGCGGCAGCTCCCCGATCTCGTCGAGGAACAGAGTGCCGCCATGCGCATACAGGAACAAGCCCTCACGCCCCGAATCGGCGCCGGTGAAGGCGCCCTTGATGTGCCCGAACAGCTCCGCCTCGATCATCTCGGGCGGAATCGCCGCGCAATTGACGGGCACGAAGGGCTTGTCGGCGCGATCGGACAGCGAGTGGATCGAGCGCGCTGCCACCTCCTTGCCGGTACCGGATGCGCCGGTGAGGAGAACCGAGGTCGGCAGGCGTGCGACGCGCGCGATGGTCTCGCGCACGCGCAGCGTCGCTGCCGATTGTCCGATCAGATTGTCGCGCAGAAAGGTGCGGTCGGACGAGGCACGCAGGGCATAGCGCAGGACATAGTTCTCGCGCTGGAGGCGGACACGGTCGAGGCATCGTGCCACCGCGTTGAGGATCTGGTTGGAGCGGAATGGCTTGAGCACGAAATCGGCCGCACCGGCGCGCAGGGCCTGGATCGCGGTGTCGAGGTCGGCATAAGCGGTGATCAGGATGGCGTCGGCGAAAAAGCCGACGGCGCGCTGCTCGGCGAGCCAATCGACGCCGTTCTTGCCTGGCATGATGTTGTCGAGAATGACGACGTCGTAGCGGTTGGAATCGAGCTTGCGCGAGGCCTGGTCGGTATCGGCCGCTTCGTCCACCAGCTTGCAGCGCGGCGCAAGCGTACGCACCAGGAAATTGCGCATGCCCGGCTCGTCGTCGACGATCAGGATCGAGGCCTGCGCCAGCGCGCCGAACTCCGGCCCTGCAGCCGTCTTGCCGGGCTTGACGGCAGGCTCGCGGCCCGCCGCGGGACCTGCGGCAGCGCTTGCCCTCGATGTTGAGAAAGTCATGCCCGACGTCTTTGAGAGTCTTGGGTTTGAGGGTCTTGGGATTGAGGGTCTTGGGTTTGAGAGACTTGGGTTTGAGAGTCTTGGGTTTGAGCTCATCCACGGCACCAATCGGCGCCTTTCGCATTGCAGCGAAGTTCCGGCCGTGTCCCGCGCAGGCCAACATAGTCAAACGTCGCCGCCGTGAATATTCGCCTTTCTACGGGGCGTCGCTCTTTTCGACCAGGAACACGATGCGCGCCTCGTTGCGCTCGGTGATCTCGACCTTGTCGCCGGTCTCGCGGATCAGGTTCGGAATGTCAATCACCGACAAGGGATCGGTGCAGTGGACCTCGAGCTGATCGCCCGGCTGTAACGGCTTCAACGCCTTGCGCGTCTTCAGGGCGGGCAGCGGACATTTCAGTCCGGTGAGATCGAGCGTCATTCTGGTCATGGGCGCAACATGGCGGGACCGATCGATGGCGTCAACGCAAGGCCGCTAGAGCAGATCGGCGTAGGACAAAAAGCCTACGTCCTGCCCCGGCTCGACGCCCGTGACGCTCTCACGGAGCTCGACGAGACCGTCGGTCTCGACCAGCGAGGACAACAGCCCGGCCCCTTCGCGCGGGAACTTCACCGCCTCCAGCGTGCCGTCCTGCGCCCGCCGCAAGGAGACGCGAACATATTCGCGCCGGCCCGCCTTCTTCTTGTAGGTGAAAGCCGCCCGCAAGGGGATCGGCAGAAGCGGCTCCGGCAGGCCACCGGCGAGCGCCAGCACCGTCGGTCGCACCACATGGACGAAGGTGACGAAGCTCGCGACGGGATTGCCGGGCAATCCGATCAGCGGCGTGCCGTCGATGATACCCATTGCCACGGGACGGCCAGGCTTGATCGCCATCCGCCACAGCACCAGCGAGCCGATGCTCTCGACCGCCGCCTTGACGTGGTCCTCCTCGCCGGTCGAGACGCCGCCGGTGGTGAGGATCAGGTCATGATCACCCGCCACCTGCTTCAAGCCATTACCGAGCGAAGTCCGCTCGTCGCGCAAGATGCCGAGATCGCTGACCTCGCAGCCGAGCCGGCGCAGCATCGCCATCAGCATGAAGCGGTTGGAATCGAACAATTGCGAGGCCGCGCGCGGCTCGCCGGGCGAGGCCAACTCGTCGCCGGTCGAGAACACCGCAACGCGAATGCGCCTGATGACGTCGAGACTGACAAGACCGAACGCGGCGGCGAGCGCGACATGCTGCGGCCGCAAGCGCTGGCCGGTGCGCAGCGCGATGTGCCCCTTCGGGATGTCCTCGCCGGCGGGGCGGACATTGGCGCCGGGCTTCAGCCCCGGCGGCAGCACGATCCTGCCGGAATCGTCGATGCGGACGTCCTCCTGCATGAAGACGGTTTCGGCATCCGGCGGCATCGGCGCGCCCGTGAAAATGCGCGCGGTATGGCCGGGCTTGATCGGCGCCTGTGCGAGGCCGCCGGCCTGGATGCGGCCGTCGAGCGGGAACGCCCGCTCCGCGCCTTCAGGAATGTCGCCGTTGCGCACGGCGTAGCCGTCGACGGCCGAGTTGGTGAAGGGCGGCAGCGGCAGGGGCGCTGCGACATCGCGCGCCAGCACACGCCCGTCTGCGTCGACCAGCGCCACCGTCTCCAGATCGGCGATCGCATTGACGCGCGTCGTGATCAGGCCAACGGCCTCGTCGACCGACATCATCGGGCCGCCGAAGGCAAAGCAATCGTCCGACAGTTGCGCCATGGTGCCTCGTCAGCGCATCGCAGCGCTTCTAGCGACCGCTTCCTCGACCGGCATCGCCGCGCGCAGCATCAATGCTGCGGCTGCCGCGATATCGTCGAGATGGACAGTCGGCAGCTTGGTGTCAATGGCGGTGTCGGCCGCGATCCCGGCAATCCCGGGATCGTCGGGAAACAGCAACGGCTTGCCGTTCGCCGCGCGATGCACCTCGATCTTGCGATGCGGCTCACGCTTGAAGCCCTCGACCACGACGAGATCGACCGCAGAAAGCTTGCCCAAGAGTTCCGGCAACCGCGGCTCCGCCGCTCCGCGCAGTTCGTGCATCAGGGCCCAGCGGTTTGACGACGCAACCAGCACCTCGGCCGCGCCTGCCTCGCGATGGCGCCAGGAATCCTTCCCGGGCACATCGACGTCGAACTGGTGATGCGCATGCTTGATGACCGAGACGCGCAGCCCTTGCGCGTTGAAATGCGGGATCAGCCGCGTCAACAGCGTGGTCTTGCCCGCACCGCTCCAGCCTGCAAGGCCGATGACTTTCATTCCAGCTCCGTCTCCACGAGCGACTTGGCTCCTGATGGAACCACTCTCTCCTCCGTCATTGCGAGCGCAGCGAAGCAATCCAGAAATGTATCCGCGGTGGCACTCTGGATTGCTTCGTCGCTTCGCTCCTCGCAATGACGAACGGAGGCATTTCGTTTTCCGTCAGCATGCTTATATCGGCTTGACCCGAATGTCATGCTAACCTCGCCGCCATGATGAAGATCGACAAAACCCCCGTGCCCCTGATCGTCCCTGACACGGCCGACCCGCGCCTGACCCAGAGCGTGACCGGGACCGACCAGACCGGCGCCAGGGTCGAGATCAAGGTGCCGATGGAGCGGCCGCTGACGCTCTACCTGAATTCCCAGGAGATCGTCACCATGATGACGATCGGCGATTACCCCGAATATCTGGCGCTCGGCTACCTGCTGAACCAGAACATGCTGAAATATAATGACGTGGTCACCGAGGTCGAATACGACGACGACCTCCAGGTGGTCGTGGTGCGCACCACGCACCACACCAATTTCGAGGCCAAGCTGAAGAAGCGCACGCAGACCTCGGGCTGTGCGCAGGGCACCGCCTTCGGCGACCTGCTCGAGGCGGTCGAGAGCGTCGCACTGCCGAAGGCCGAGCTGCGCACCTCCTGGCTTTACCAGATGACGCAGACCATCAACACCATGCCCTCGCTCTATCTCGAGGCCGGCGCGATCCACGGCTGTGTGCTGTGCAAGGAAGGCACCCCGCTCTGCTATACCGAGGACGTCGGCCGCCACAACGCTGTCGACAAGATCGCGGGCTGGATGTACCGGCACGGTGTCGATGCCGGCGACAAGATCCTCTACACCACGGGGCGGCTCACCTCGGAGATGGTGATCAAGACGGTCCGCATGGGCATTCCGATCCTGGTGTCGCGCTCCGGCTTCACCGCCTGGGGCGTCGATCTCGCAAGACAGGTCGGGCTGACGCTGGTCGGACGCACGCGCGGCAAGCGCTTCATCGTCCTCGCGGGCGAGGAACGCATCGTCTACGACCAGGACCTCGCTTACGTCGAGGAAGAGTCGGCGAAGCACAAGCGCAAGGGTGAAGCTGGTGACGACTGACATTCTGCCGACGCAAGGCGTGCTGCTCGCCGGCGGCCTAGCGCGGCGCATGGGCGGTGGCGACAAGCCGATGCGCACCATCGGCGGCCGCACCATCCTGGCGCGCGTGATCGCGCGCCTTTCGCCCCAGTGCAGCGGACTGATCCTCAACGCGAACGGCGATCCCGCGCGTTTCGCCGCGTTCGGCCTGCAAGTCGTCGCCGACGACGTGCCCGGCTTTCCCGGTCCGCTCGCCGGCATCCTCGCCGCGCTCGACTGGACTGCGGCGAACCGGCCGGGCATCGAATGGGTGCTCAGCGCCGCCGGCGACTGCCCGTTCCTGCCGCGCGATCTGGTCGCGCGCCTGCATGAAGCGCGAAAACGGGAGAACGCTCAGCTCGCGGTCGCGGCATCAGGCGAGCAGTCGCATCCCGTGATCGGCCTGTGGCGCGTCGGCTTGCGCGACGAACTCAGGCACGCCCTGGTCGTCGAGGATCTCCGCAAGATCGACCGCTGGACCGCGCGCTATCCGCTCACGACGGTGACGTGGCCAACCGAGCCGCTAGATCCGTTCTTCAACGCCAATACGGTCGAGGATATCGCCGAGGCCGAACGGCTGGCAGCGCTGGATGATGCATCCTGAGGCATTGCCTGTTCATGACCTTGAGCTCCTAGCTATGAACCGGACCTAAGAAGCGAACGACCAATGATCGGGACGTTACCCCGGATGAGCCATGGCCGACTCTCTCTTGGAAGTCATTTTCGATGTTGTCGATATCGCGTTCGATGTTTCGGACGCAATCGATCGCACGAAGCAGCTGAGCAAGGCTGACACCGTCGAAGTCCCGCCGGACCCAAAACCATTGCCGGCCGCCGCCCAGCGTGCGCTCGCCGAGGAACGGGAGCGCAAACGCGGTCGGTCCGATCAAGCCGCCAGCAGCACCGACCAGGCATCGTAGCTGCAGATTCAGCCGATATCAGTCCGCTCCTTCAGCCCGGATATTTGATGCGCGAGGTCTGCTGCGCCGTCGCTACGCAGGCCGGAATCCGGCGCGCTCCAGCGCGGCGCGGGCCTCGTTCGAGCCAAGCGCATCGAGAAACGCCTGCACCGCCGGCCGGTCTTTGCGCGCCGTGACCAGCGCGAAGTCATAGTGCTCTTCCGCGAACGGAATGAAACCGAGGCCGGCCGCTTGGGCGACCGGCGCAATGGTCATGCCCCAGTCGGCACGGTGCTGCGCAACAGCTGCCACGACTGCATTGTGCGACCGTGGCTGGTTCCAGTAGCCTTCCGGCCGCGCGCCACCGAGCAGCCGGTCGATCAGGATGCGCGTGCCGGCGCCCTGGTTACGGTTGACCATGATGCAGGCGGGATCAGCGAGAGCAGCGGCGACGGCCTCCTTCGCATCGAGGCCCTCGAAACGCCCGTCGTCCTTGCGGAAGACGATGCCCTGCATCCGCCGCCAGCCCGGCACGAGCTCGAGGCCCTCGACGAGATAGGGCGAATTGTAAGTCTCGCTCTTGTCATCGAACAGATGGATCGGCGCAAGATCACATTCGCCGCGCTTTGCGGCCGCGAGTCCGCCGAGGCTGCCGACGGCGATCGAGCGCACGGTCAGGCCGGCATGCGCGAGCTGGGCGGTGACGAGATCGAGGCCGGTGCAGTGGCTGCCGACGATGACGAGATCGGGCACGCGCACATGCGGCGTGAACAGCGTCACCTCGGCTTCGGTCCCGGCCGGCATCTGGTCGGCGAGCGCGTCGATGCGCAAAAAGCCGTCGGCCTGCGCAAAGGACGTGATTGCGCCAGACCCCTTGCCGGAGGGATAGGCAATCAGGCCGTCGCTGCCCTCGACCAGCGACACCATGACGAACTCGGTGCGGCCGAGCTCGGACGCAATGCGCACCGGGACGGTCGCATTCACCTTGGCATCCGAGCGCGGCGGCAAGCCGGCCAGCTTGCGCAGCACCGGCACGATCATGTCGTGGAAGGTAAACATCGCCGAGGTCGGAAAGCCCGGCAGGATCACCACCGGCTTGCCGTCGCACACCGCAAGACACAACGGCTTGCCAGGCTTGAGCGCAACGCCATGCGCGATGATGCCGGGCTGGCCGAGCCGGCCGATGATGCGATGGGAAAGGTCGCCTGCGCCTTTCGAGGTGCCGCCGGACAGCACCAGCATATCGGACTCGGCGAGCGCGCGGCGCATGGCGGATTCGAGTTTCGCCTCATCGTCCGGAATGGCGCCGAGGAAGATCGCCTCGCCGCCATTCTCGTCGATCGCGGCGGCGACGATGGCGCCGTTGGTATCGTAGATCGCGGCGGGCGGAAGAGCCCCGCCGGGCTGAACCAGTTCGTCACCGGTGGAGATCACCGCAACCCGCGGCTTGCGCGCGACGGTCACCTCGGCAATGCCGCAAGCCGCGAGCATGCCGATCTCGCGCGAGCCGATGATCGTGCCGGCACGCAGCAGCGCCTCGCCGCGCGCAATGTCGGATCCGGCGTACGACACGAATTGTCCCGGCGAGACGGCACGGCGGACGTCGATTGCATCGGGTCCAACCGGCTGGGTGTGCTCGACCATGACGACCGCGTCGGCGCCACGCGGCAACGGACCGCCGGTGGCGATCGGCGTTGCGGTTCCCGCCGCCACTTGCATCCTTGGCGCGGTGCCGCAGTGGATGGTCTCGCGGTTCAGCGTGAGGCGCCGGGGAGCGCCTTCGCCAGCCGCCGCAAGGTCGGCCGAGCGCACGGCAAAACCGTCGACATTGGAGCGATCGAAAGGGGGAACGTCGATCGGCGCAGTGATGTCTTCAGCGAGCGCCACGCCGAGCGCATCGCCGAGCTTGCGCTTTTCGCTCGGAACGGCGCGCGGGAACAACGCGGCCTGGAAGCGCGCCAAGGCCTCCTCGCGCGAGAGGATCTTGAGGAACTGCTCTTGTTCGAGCGCGCTGCGGATTTGCGATTGCGGGTTCATCGACATGTCAAAATCCATATCATTCCCGCATCAGATAGGCATCGACCGGCACGCCCGCCGCAAATCCCTCGTCCGTGGCGGGAATGAGCAGCCATGCGTCCGCACCGGCAATAGCCTGGAGCGGCCATTCGCCCACGGCAAGCGGCATCCACGCGCGATGTTCCTGGGCCAGCAAAGCGATCTCGGCGATGCCGACGGTGGACGCGATTTTTCGCGCAAGCGGCAGGCTCACCTGCCGGCGCGGCCGGCGCGCCGATAATCGGTCGACGAGCGGAAGCACGAGCGCGAGCCACGCTGCCAACGCATGATCCGGCGAGCCTGGCAAGGCGACGACGGGAACCTTTCCGAGCTTCGCGACCGCGGCCGTACGCCCGGGCTGAAGCGCAAGACCGTGGGCGATCACATGACCACGCTGAGCCAGCGCCGCGACGGCCGCATCGCCGCGGCCAACGCCGCTGCCGCCGAGCGTCAGGATCAGATCGCAGGAGGACGTATCGAGCGCATCGGCAATCGACGCCGCATCGCGCGCGCCGGTCTCATACGTCTTCACATCCAGTCCCGCAGCGCGCGCGATCCCGGCGATCATATGCATCGTTGCCGTTGCACCCGGCACGTTGACGATGCGCAGCCGGGGCCGACGCACGCCGATTTTGTCCAAACCGGCAATGCGTGCGAGCAGGAGATCGGCTGCGACGACCGGTTGGCCCTCGGCGCCGGCCGGCATGCGCTCCGCGATGTCGCTGCCGCCACGCCTGACGCCCTGCCCCGGCACGCCCTCCGCCAGCACCTGCACAAGTGGCCCCGATGCATCGACCGCGTCGGAATCGAGCACACAGTCGCAGCCGGCGGGCATCGGGTCACCAGCCTCGACCCATGCGGGCGCTTGTGTCAAAGGCAGCGGCGAATAAGAGGACGCGCCGACGAGATCGTTGGCGCAGAGCGCCCAGCCGTCCGTGGCGGCGATGTCGTGATGCGGACGGGCCGCAAGCAGCGGCGTGCCCGCCGCGATGCAGCCGGCCGCTTCGCTCAACGGCAACTCCACCGGTGCAAGCGGCTCAAGCCCGCTCAGCAACGCGGCGAGCGCGGTGTCGAGCGGCGTCAGCGATGGCGGCAGGCGCTGGGTCATGCGCCATGGTGGACCATGCATCGCCCGGTTTGGCAACCACCGGCGATGCCGACGTCAACCGCCCGACCGGTCCGCATTGGGGAAGAACAACTGCTGTCCGTCGACCTTGTAGCCTGCGATCGCCGTCTGCCCCTCCGGCGAGGTCAGCCAATCGATGAAGGTCTGCGCGAGATCCTTCTTCACGTTCGGAAACTTCTCGGGGTTCACCAGCATCACGCCATACTGATTGAGCAGCCGCCGGTCGCCTTCGACGACGATATCGAGATCGCCGCGATCCTTGAAGGCAATCCAGCTGCCGCGATCCGACAGCACATAGGCATTGGCGGCGCGCGCGGCGTCGAGCGCCGAGGCCATGCCCTGCCCGGCCTCGCGATACCAGGCGCCCTTGGCCCCGGCGATGTCGATGCCGGCGACGATCCAGAGCGCCAGCTCCGCAGCATGGGTGCCCGACCGATCGCCGCGCGTCACGAACGGCGCGCCCTTGGCCTCGATCGCCTTCAGCGCCGTCGCGATGTCCTTGCCCTTGACGCCGGCGGGATCGTTCTTCGGCCCGATCAGCACATAGTCGTTGTACATCACGTCAAAACGCTTCACGCCAAATCCGTCGGCGACGAATTTCTCCTCCTGCGGCCGCGCATGCATCAGCACGACGTCGGCCTCGCCCCTTCGCGGCCCGTCGAGCACCTCGTCGGCGCGCCGCGCGATCACCGTCACGTCGATGCCGGTCTTGTCGCGGAAGATCGGCAGCAGATAGTCGAGCAGGCCGGAATCCTGTGTCGCGGTCGTCGTGGCAAGGACAAAGCCGCGGTCCTCGGCGGATGACGCCGCACCGCCCGCGGTGAGGCCGCAGAAGAGCGCGAATGCAACGGACAGGCGGCCCATACTCAGGTTCCCATTGGCTATGACCTGATCATGATGGTGATTGATTGCGCCGCGCTCGTGACGCGTTGGCGCCGATGCGCTCTCCCAATCGGGAAATTTTGGCAAAGCTGCGCGCGCTTTAGGATCGTTCACCAAGGCAGAAATCGCGTGCGAGGATGTGTTGCAAAGCAGCGAGATGATCGGGCATGGTTCCTGGCGACACGAATTGAAATGCAGAATTCCACCTGCGTTAGACGTCAAAAAGAAGCAAGAATTTGCATAGGAATGCAGGATGGAATTCCTGACGACCAGCGAAGCCGCCGACTATCTTCGGCTCGGCGAACGCAAGCTCTACGAACTCGTCACCACTGGCGCGATCCCCTGCACCAAGGTGACCGGGAAGTGGCTCTTCCCGCGCCACGAACTCGATCTCTGGGTGCTCTCGGGCCTCGCGCGTCCGGCCGGCATGCTGATCGCGGAGCCGCCGCCGGTCGTGGGCGGCAGCCAGGACGAGCTGCTGGATTGGGCCTTACGCGAATCCGGCTCGGGCCTGGGATCGATGAGCGAGGGCAGCGTGCGCGGGCTCGAGCGCTTGCAGCGCAACGAGGTGATGGCGGCGGCGATACATTTTCACGGCCTGGATGCTTCCGACGATCTCACGGGGGATGCCAGTGTCGAAGCGCTGCGGGCCGCCCCGGATTTGCATGATGCGGTGCTGGTCGCATTCGTGCGCCGCGAACAGGGTCTCGTGCTGCCGCAGGGCAATCCCAAGCACCTGCACGGCCTGACTGACGTGCTCGCGCTCGGCGCCCGGATGGCGATGCGGCAACAGGGCACGGGCGCGCAGATGCTGCTCGACGCGCTGCTGAAGCGCGCGGGCGCCACGACGCGGGATTTGCGCCGGGTCGAGACGCCGGCCCTCACCGGACCGGATCTTGCCGAACTGGTCCGCGCCGGCCAGGCCGATTGCGGCATCGCGACGCGCGCCGCCGCGCGTTCGGCCGGCCTCGATTTCGTGCCGCTGGTCTGGGAGAATTTTGACCTCGCGATGCGGCAGCGCAGCTATTTCCGCCCCGCCATGCAGGCCTTGATCGGATTCCTGAACGAACGGCGGCTGCGCCAGCGCGCCGAGGAGCTGACCGGCTACGATCCCTCACCCGCGGGGCGGATCCGCTTCGCAGCCTGACATTGACGCCCGCCCCAAAATAGTTGCAAAAGAAACCAATTCAGCCGGGCATACCCGGGGCAACACCGGCCAACGTGCCGGATCAGGGGAGGACAAGCATGAATCCAATCAGATTTGGACTGCCGGTCGCGGCCGCCTTGACGGCGGCGCTGCTGTCCGGCGCGGCATCGGCGCAGGTTTCCGACAACCTCGTCAAGATCGGCGTGCTCACCGACATGAACGGCCCGGCCTCCGCGCCGACCGGCCAGGGCTCGGTGACGGCGGCGCAGATGGCGATCGACGATTTCGGCGGCACCGTGCTCGGCAAGCCGATCAGCATCGTGATCGGCGACCACCAGCTCAAGGCCGATATCGGCGGCACCATCGCGCGGCGCTGGTACGACGTCGACCAGGTCGACCTGATCGTCGACGTGCCGGTCTCCGCGGTCGGCCTCGCGGTGCAGAACGTCGCCAATGAGAAGAAGCGGCTGTTCATCACCCACTCCACCGGTACCGCGGATTTCCACGGCAAGTTCTGCTCGCCTTATGCGATCCAGTGGGTGTTCGACACCCGCGCGCTCGCGGTCGGCACCGCGGACGCCGTGGTCAAGCGCGGCGGCGACAGCTGGTTCTTCATCACCGACGATTACGCCTTCGGCCATTCGCTCGAGCGCGATGCGTCCGCGGTCGTCACCGCCAATGGCGGCAAGGTGCTGGGCTCGGTGCGGCCGCCGCTGGCAACACCTGATCTCTCTTCCTTCGTGCTGCAGGCGCAGGCCTCCAAGGCCAAGATCATCGGCATCGCGGCCGGCCCGCCCAACAACATGAACGAGATCAAGACCGGCTCGGAGTTCGGCGTGTTCAAGGGCGGCCAGCAGATGGCGGCGTTGCTGGCGCTGATCACCGACATCCACGGTCTCGGCCTGCAGGCGGCGCAGGGCCTGCTGCTGACGACGTCGTTCTATTGGGACATGGACGACAAGACCCGCGAATGGTCGAAGCGCTATTTCGCCAAGATGAACAAGATGCCGTCGATGTGGCAGGCCGGCGTCTATTCATCCGTGATGCACTATCTCAACGCCATCAAGGAAGCCGGCACCGACGATCCGCTCAAGGTCGCCGCCAAGATGCGCGAGAAGCCGATCGAGGATTTCTTTGCCCGCAACGGCAAGCTGCGGGAGGACAATCTGATGGTGCACGATCTCTGGCTGGTGCAGGTGAAGACGCCGGAGGAGAGCAAATATCCGTGGGACTATTACAAGATCCTCACGACCATCTCGGGCGACAAGGCGTTCGGTCCGCCGGACCAGGCGTGTGCGATGATGAAGAAGTGAGTTTGGCGAGTGGCGAATAGGGAGTGGCGAATGGACCAACTCCATTCGCTACTCACCGCTCGCCATTCGCTATTTCACCACCCCGATCTCGCGAAAATACTTCATCACGCCGGGATGGATCAGCTCCGGCCTCGGCGCCGCTGCAACCGTGTTCGACGCCGTCGTCTCGCAGGCCTGGGCGAGCTTCTTGCAGAAAGTCGCCTCATTGCCGTGCAGCGTCTTTGCCAGGCGATAGGCGACATCGTCAGGCAGATCCTCGCGCGTCAGCACGAAGCTCCAGGACCCCAGCGAGGCGATCGGCGCGTCCTGCTTTGGATAGCTACCCGCCGGCACCGTCAGTGGCTTCAGGAAGGAATGCTTGGCGCGGATGCGCGCGATCTCCTCGGCGTCAGGCGCGATGAAGCGCGCGCCTGACGCGCTCGATGCGACCGCGGCAAAGCCGGGCCAGCCGATGCCGGCACCCCAGAGCGCGGCAACGCGGCCGTCCTCGACCATCGCGGGGCCGTCGCCGGCGCGGTCGAGATAGATGGCCTTGAAGTCCTCGTCCTGCTTCAGGCCGAGCCCATCCAGCACATAGCGCGCCAGGATCGGCAGGCCCGAGCCCTTGGCGCCGAACGCAACGGGCTGGCCGACGAGATCGCGGATCGTCCTGTAGGGACTGTCCGCGCGAACCACGAACATGCCGGGATTGGAATAGATCGCGGTGAGAATCTTCAGGCGCACAGGCGCACGGCCGATGCCGGCGAAGGCCTCGTAGGCCGGCTCGCCCGCGACCAGCGCGAGATCGAGCTCGCCCTTCTCCAAGAGCGGAATGTTCTCGTTGCTGCCCTTGGTGTTGCGGGGCGCGATGGAGATTTGCGGATCGGCCGCGTTCATCACCTCCGCAAAAGCGTTGCCATAGAGCGGAAAGCCGCCGCCGGGCGTCGCGGTGCCCAAGCTGATCGTCGTGGTCGGAATGGCCGTGCCTCCGGTTTGAGCAGCAACGGGGCTTGCGAGCAGCGCCGCGCCGAGAAGGGTGAGGATCGCGAATCTCATGGTCGTCCCTCACGGACCTGCGTCAACACCGACTTGCGGCGATGTAGGCAGGGAGCGGATTTTGTGAAAGCATGTCGCCAACGACAATAGAACAATGGGAGGCGGCATGTTGCGAATTTTGCGGTGCGGTTTTTTCGGGCTCACAGTCCTTTTAGGTCTTTTCAGCGCCACGCCTCCCGCCTCCGCCGCCTATCCCGACCGCCCCGTGCACTGGCTGATTGGATTTGCCGCCGGCGGCCCGGTCGACATCGTGGCGCGGATCATGGCGCAGTGGCTGTCGGACCGTCTCGGCCAGCAATTCATCGTCGAGAACCGCACGGGGTCCGGCGGCAACATCGCTGCCGCCGCCGCGATCAACTCGCCGCCCGACGGCTACACGCTGCTGTTCGTCGCGCCCAACAACGCGATCTCGACCTCGCTCTACAAGAAGCTGCCGTTCGACTTCTTGCGCGACACCGTGCCGGTCGCGAGCATTATGCAGCTCACCAACATGCTGGTCGTCTCCAACGCGTTTCCGGCCAAGACGGTCCAGGAGTTCGTCGACTACTGCAAGGCCAATCCCGGCAAGATCTCCTTTGCCTCGTCCGGCAACGGCACCTCGGTGCACATGTCGGCCGAGCTGTTCAAGGTGATGACGAAGTGCGACATGGTGCACGTGCCCTATCGCGGCTCGGCCATCGCCTTCCCCGACATCATCTCCAACAAGGTGCAGCTGATCTTCGACAATCTGCCCTCCGCGCTGGAGCAGGTGAAGGGGGGCAATGTCCGCGCGCTGGGCGTGACCTCGCCGCAGCGCTGGCCGAGCGTGCCCGACGTTCCCGCGATCGCCGAGACCGTGCCGGGCTTCGAATCGGTCGGCTTCTACGGCATCTCCGCGCCGAAGGGCACGCCGCCCGAAGTGATCGAGATCCTCAACAAGGCCGTCGGCGAAGCGCTGAAGGACCCGAAGCTGGTGGCGCGCCTCACTGAAGTCGGCGGCCTTCCCAAGCCGATGACATCAGCCGAGTTCGGCAAGCTGGTCACTGATGAGACCGAGAAGTGGCGCAAGGTGGTGGAGTTCGCCGGGGTGTCGGTGGACTAACAGTCCGGGCCGACGCGGGACCATCGCTTGCCCGGCAAGACGTTTGAGGGGGGCGCCGTCAGCCCCCTCAACATAAAAATCGCGAAAACAACCCCATGCACAGTAGAAGAAGTCAGGAATCACAATAGGTTAGGAAAGCGCAAAGAGAGCCTCTGGCCGGCTCATCGCAAGACGGGATTTGACTCGTCGGGCAACACACTGGCAGAATACGACTATTCCGAACTCAATGATCCTCCGACGCAAGCACTTGCCGCGCAGGCGCGCGTTCCGTCTCGATGAGGCCGGCATTGCACCCCCGCCGCCATCCCTGTAAACGAACCGCGCACCGTTGCCGGCCGCGTTCCCGCGAACCGTCTCGCGGCGGGGCCTGTAGCTCAATGGTTAGAGCCGGCCGCTCATAACGGTCTGGTTGCAGGTTCGAGTCCTGCCGGGCCCACCAGCGGGATCAATGGTTTCACTTCATAGCTGTTGGCCACAGCAGCAGAATGCTGCGCTTCCTGGCATCGAGTGATGCTTCGACTATCCTCAAGCTACTTTGCTGGCTTCTATATGGCACGATCTTCCTCGCGATCGTAGATTCGGCGGAATTTTCGCAAGAGGAGCTCTGGCGGCAGGTTGCACTTTTGTGGGCGGAACGGTCACTCGATGGTTGCGAACCTGCAAGCGGAACGTGCAGATTGGCGATGTCCAATCCTTTTGGACTCGGCAAACCGGCCAGGACGTACGGCACCTGGACGCCCGTCGATACCGATGCCCCGCAGCCGCAAATTTGCGGATGGCGTAATTCCTACTCCAGCAACAGGCTGCCGAAGTCGTTGGCTTCGGGCATTTCGCCATGCGTTAGCTCTGATGCCATATTCGCGATACGTCAGGCATTCCTACGGCGTCGCCCAGTTGCGAGCAGCACCAGCACGAAGGACGCCGCCGTCATCAGCGTCGAGATCGCGGCGATGGTCGGGTCGATTTCGTCGCGGAGCGCGGTGAACATGCGTTTGGTCAGCGGCTGATACTGGCCGCCGGAGATGAACAGCGCGACGATCGTCTCGTCCATCGCCGAGATGAAGGCGAAGATGCCGCCGGCGACCACGCTGGATTTGATCTGCGGCAGCGTCACCGCGAAGAAGCTGCGCAGGCGGTTCATGCCGAGGCTGCGCGCCACCATCTCCTGGGCGGGATCGAAGCTCTGCAGGCCGGCCAGCACGGAGATCACGACATAGGGCAGGCCCAGCATCACGTTCGCCAGCACGAGGCCGGGCATGGTCGCGACCAGGCCGACCTTGGCATAAACGAAGAAGATGCCGACCGCGGTAATGATGATCGGCACCACCAGCGGCAGCAGCAGCGCCATGTGGATGAGGCGCATGATCCGCAGCTTGGACTGGCTGATGGCGTAGGCGGCGGCCACACCGAACGGCGTCGCGATCACGACGGTGAGGAGCGCGACCGTCAGCGTCACCCGCGTCGCCTGCATCCAGGCGGAGTTCGAGAAATATTGCTCGTACCAGCGCAGCGAGAAGGACGGCGGCGGGAAGGTCAGGAAGCGCGCGCTGGAGAAGGAGATCGGCGCGATGATCAGGACGGGAAGGATCAGATAGACCAGCACCAGCGTGCTGATCACGTAGAGGGCCATTCGTGCGGGCGAGGTGCGCATCATTTCTGCCCCAACACGCGATCGAGCGAGATGAAGCGGCTGACGACGAAGAAGATCGCGAGCACGCTCAGGAGCAGCACCACGGCAACCGCGCTCGCGGCGCCGAACTGATTGTAGAGCTCGACATTGCGGCTCACCAGCATCGACACCATCACGGTGCGGCCGCCGCCGAGCAGCTCCGGCGTGATGTAGAAGCCGAGGCAAAGCACGAACACCATGGTGCAGCCGGCGAGCACACCCGGCAGCGACAACGGCAGGAACACGCGAAAGAAGGTCAACGACGGGCTCGCGCCCAGACTGGCGCCGGCCTGCATCAGATCGTTCGGAATCTTCTGCATGGTGGCATAGAGCGGCAGCACCATGAAGGGCAGAAGGATATGCACGGTCGCAACCACCGTGCCGAAGGTGTTGTGAACCAGCGCCAGCGGTTCGCCGATCACATCGAGATAGCGCAGGAACTGGTTGATCACGCCGGTGCGCTGGAGCAGCGCCAGCCAGGCATAGGCGCGGACCAGCACGCTGGTCCAGAACGGCAGCACCACCAGCGAGAGAATGAGGATGCTCCAGCCCTTCGGCACCGAATTGGCGAGATAGGCTACGGGATAACCGAGCAGCAGCGCGATCACCGTCACCGCAAGGCTGATCTCGAAGGTCAGCGCAAAGCTGCGCCAGTAGATGTCCTCGGTGAAAACGCGGCGATAGTTCTCCAGCGTGAAACCGTCATGGTAGACCGACTGCCAGGCGAGCCAGCCGACCGGCAGCACGATCAGGGCCAGGATCACGAGCAGCGCCGGCGACACCAATGCCAGCATCAGCCCGTTCTCACGGCGCTGATGCTTTTGCGATGGATCTGACATTGATGTCGTCAACGCGGTCTCGCCTCGCTCACTTCTGCATGAAGGACGCCCAGCGCTTCTCGGCGGCTTCGCCCGCAGGCGAGGACCACCAGGCGTAGGACATCAGCGCCTGCTTGGCCGCGTTGGCCGGCTCGCTCGGCAATTGCGCGGCACGCTCGGGCTTGATCACATTCGTTTCGAAAGCCTTTGGATTGCCCGGGCCGTAGTCGATGTGGAGTGGCAGGTTGGCCTGGTGTACGGGATCGACGGCCTCGTTGAGGAATTTCACCGCCGTGGCGAGATTCGGCGCGCCCTTGAGGATGCAGAGCGAGGTGCTCTGCAAAATGCCCTGATTGTAGGTGAAGGAGACTTTGGCGCCTTCCTTGGCGACCGCGCTGACGCGGCCGTTCCAGGCCATCTCCATGTCGATCTCGCCGTCGTTGAGCAACTGCGCCGACTGCGCGCCCGAGGTCCACCACACCGTAATGTGCGGCTTGATCTCCTCCAGCTTCCTGAAGGCGCGGTCGACGTCGAGCGGATAGAGCTTGTCCGGTGCGACGCCGTCGGCCATCAACGCGGCCTCGAGCGTTGCGAAGGGATGGTTGCGCAGCGCGCGGCGGCCGGGGAATTTCTTCACGTCCCAGAAATCGGCCCAGCTATTCGGCGCGTCCTTCGGGAACGTCTTCTGGCTGTAGGCCAGCACGCTGGAATAGAACTCATAGGAGACCGAATAGGGACTGCGATACGCCTCCGGCATCGCCGCGCCGTTCGGGATCTTCGAGAAGTCGAGCTTCTCCATCAGCCCCTGCTCGCCGCCACGCAGGCAGTTGCCGGTCGGGGTGTCGACGACGTCCCAGATCGGCTTGCCGCTGCCGACCTGGGTCTTGATCGCGGGCCAGGCGTCGGGGATGGAATCCTGGTTGATGGTGATGCCGAGCTTCTTGGCGGAGGGATCGAGGATCGCCACCGTCTGCGCCTGCTGATAGGCGCCGCCCTGCGAGACGAAAGTGATCTGCTCGGCGGCATCAGCCGCACTGCTCAATCCGATCGCGCCCAGCAGCGCGCAGCCCAGTCCAAACTTCTGCTTCATCGTCATCCTCACCTCCTCCAAATCAATCTCACTGACCGATCGCATCGAGAAACTGGTACCAGCCGGCGACCATGCGCACGGCGGGCTCGCGCAGCGGATAGAACGGAATGGTCTTCATGCGGCTGACATCGAGCAGGCCGACATCGAGGCTCTCGCCGCGCACGAAGGCGGCGAGATAGCGGCCCATCAGGCTCGACATCGCCACGCCGGCGCCGTTGTAGCCCAGCGAGACCAGCGTGCGGTCGTCGAGCCGGCCGACATGCGGCACCGAGTCCAGCGTCATCGCCACGAGGCCCGACCATGTGTAGGCGAGCGGAACGTCGGCCAGATCAGGGAAGATGCCGACCATCGCCTTGCGCAGCGCGTCGAAGGCGGCTTGGGAGTCCTGCTTGCCGAACGCACCGCGGCCGCCGAAGATGACGCGGTTGTCGACCATGCGGAACCAGCGCATCATGCGCTTGGTCTCGGTATAGGTCCGCCCCGTCGGCATCAGCTTTCCGGCGAGATTGCGCGGCAGCTGCTCGGTCGCGACCATGGCGCTGCGGAACGGGATCAGCGTGCGCTGCAGATGCGCGGTCGCGCCGGTCAAATCCGAATAGCTGTTGGTCGCGATGATCGCCTGTTTCGCGCGCACCGCGCCTTGCGGCGTCTCGGCGACGATGCCGCCGTTCTCGCGTCGCAGCTTGACGACCGGAGATTCCTGGAAGATCGGAACACCGCGGCGCGCCACGCCATCGGCGAGGCCGCGCAGATAGTTCAGCGGATGGATCCCGCCCGAGCCGGGATTGAGCACGCCACCGACGAAAATGTCGGAGCCGGTCTCCTCGCGCACGCCGCTTCTGTCGAGGATGCGGACCTCGGCGGAGCCCATCTCGCGCGTCATCCAGTTGGCTTCGTCGATCGCCGCCTTGAGCGTCGTCTCGTTGTGGGCAGCCTTGACCTGGCCGGTGCGCGTCAGGTTTGCGCTGGTGATACCAAATTCGGACACCAGCTCCTCGACCATGTCGGTCGATTCATGAGCGATCTCGTACATGCGCTTTGCCATCGCGCGGCCGTGCACGGCGTCGATCTCACGGAACGACAGGCGAAATTTTGCGGTGATCACGCCACCGTTGCGCCCGCTCGCGCCCCAGCCGGGGCGGTTGGCCTCGAGCACGATCGGTGCGAGCCCGCTCTTGGCGATATGGTGCGCGGCGGAGAGCCCGGTATAGCCCGCGCCGATGATCACCACATCGGCCTGATGCTCGCCCGACAGCACGGGACAATCGCGCGCCGGCTCCGCCGTGGCTTCCCACAGCGAGTTGACCGTTGGCTGCGCGCTCCAGTCCCGTGTCATGCCCTCGCTCACGGATTTATGCCGCCGGCCCGATCGCTGCGTCGGCCAGTGCCTTCAAGGTCGGATAATGGAAGTCCGGCTTGGTTAGCGTCTCCACCGCGGGCGTGCCACCAAAACCGGCAATGCCCTGGCGGCGCTCGATCCAGCACACCTTGTAGCCCAGCTTCCGCGCGATGCCGATGTCGTGGTACTGGCTCTGAGCGACATGCAGAATGTCGGACTGCTTGTAGCCGAAGGCGGACTGACGCCCCTTGTTGTAAGCGAAGAACTCTGGATTGGGCTTTGCCACCCCGGTGTCGTCGGCGCAGACGGTGTCGTCGAAGGGATTGCCGAGAGCATGCGCGTAACACGAGAGCGCGACGCGGTCCGCATTGGTCATCGCCACCAGCCGGAATTTCGTGCGCAAGCGCTTCAGTGCTTCGACTGAGTCCACGAATGGTCCCCAGCGCAGCACCGAGAGCTGGAAGACATCGCACGACGCGTCGTCAGACGGCAGGCCGAGCTCCTTGGCGAGATGGCGATAGACGTGGAACATCGCCTCGCTCGAGCGCTCGTAGTGCATGTCGCGGCCGCGCTTGTAGGGCTCGAAAATCTGATCGTCGCTGAGCTCGGCCGGCGTTTTGCCCGAGATCTTGCGCACTGCGTTGATCACGCCGGTTTCGAAATCGATCAAGGTGCCGACGACGTCGAAGGTGAGGACCTTGAAATTGCTGAACGCGGCTTGGGTCGACATGTCGTTTTTCTCTCAGGTTAGACAGGCTAGGGTTCAGTCCACTCGGGGCACGATGATGGTGTCCTCGGGGTGAAGGGTGACGGTGAGGCTGCCGCCGAGTGGCGGAATGCGGCTGTAGGCCTGGTGATAGCTCGGCTGTCGCAGGCTGAGCGCGATGCCGCCTTCGAGCGCCAGGAAGATGCGCAGGCTCTCGCCCTGATAGACGATGTCGGTGACCGTGCCGCTCAGCCGGTTGCAGGCGGCATCCTGCGCGCCGTCGTCGATCAACAGTTTTTCGCTGTGCACGGCGAGCATCAGCGCGTCGCCGTTGGGAATGGCGCGGGCGCTGCGTAGCAGCGCGTTGCCGAGCGCGACGCTGGAGGCATCGACACGGCGCACCGGCAGCATCGTCGCTTCGCCTATGAAGCTCGCGACGAAGGAATCCGCGGGATGGTCGTGCAAGCGCGCGGGCTCGTCGATCTGGATCAGCCTGCCGTCCCGCATCACGGCGACACGGTCGCTCATGGTCAGCGCCTCGCGCTGGTCATGGGTGACATAGATGATGGTGGCACCGATGCGCCGATGCAGCGCGCGCAGCTCGATCTGCATGGATTCGCGAAGCTGCTTGTCGAGCGCGGAGAGCGGCTCGTCCATCAGGATCAGGCGCGGCTCGAAGATCATGGCGCGCGCCAGCGCCACGCGCTGGCGCTGGCCGCCGGAGAGCTGCGCGATGCCGCGCTCTTCATAGCCGGCAAGGCCGACCATCGCGAGCGCCGCGCGCACCTTGTCGGGCCAGCTCGCTTTCGGCAAGCGCCGCGCGCGCAGGGGAAAGGCGACGTTCTCGCCGACGCTCATATGCGGGAACAGCGCGTAGTTCTGGAAGACTACGCCGATGTCGCGCTGGTGCGGCGGCATCCAGGTGACGTCGCGGCCGCCGAACAGGATCGTTCCGCTCGAGGGCAGGATGAAGCCGCCCAGGATGCCGAGCAGCGTGGTCTTGCCGGAACCGGACGGGCCGAGCAGCGAGACGAACTCACCGGCGCCGACATTGAGAGACACGTCGTCGAGGGCGCGGACGGGGCCATACGCCTTGCTCGCGGACCTGATCTCGACGCTTTCCGCTCGTTTGTCCAACGATCGACCTCGCCTGTCCCTGCAACGGCGTGCCTCACTGCGCGCCATAAGCCTGCTTTATAGACAGGGATTCTGACCCTTCACGATTGAAGTGGTGCACCGCACCTAATCTTCTCTCGCAAGCCCTGTCTTTAGGCTGTCGTGCCAATGACACCAGACTTGGCAAAATCCGGCAATTGCCAAATTCTCACCGCGATCATAATATGACGTTATGCCAGAGCTTCGCCGTATGCTGCCGTCTAGTAACGCCCTGTTCGTCTTCGACGCAGCCGCGCGCAACGGCAGCTTCACGGCCGCTGCCGCCGAACTGAACGTCACGCAGCCTGCGGTGAGCCGGATGCTCGGACAGTTCGAGGAGCATCTCGGCGTTCGCCTGTTCGACCGCAAGGCGGGACGCGCGGTGCTCACCGAGGAAGGCGAACTGCTCTATCGCCGCGTGCTCGAAGGCTTTCGCAGCATCGAGAGCGGTCTCGTCGAGATCGAGCGGCGGCGCAAGGGCACCGAGACGGTGACGCTGTCGGTCTCCTCCGCCTTCACCACGCATTGGCTGATGCCGCGGATCGACAAGCTCCAGAAGCAATTTCCCAAGGTCGATTTGCGCTTCCAGCTGATCTCCGGCGCGCTGCGCGGGCCGGTGGAGAATGTCGATCTCGGCATGCGCTTCCGCGACCGCGAGGAGCCGTCCTCCGGCGGCACGCTGATCATGAAGGAAGTCATGCTGCCGATGTGCAGCCCCGGCTATCTCGGCGAGACCGATCCCACTGAGGGCAACACCATCATCCGCCTCGCCGAGACGCCGGGCGACTGGGCTGCGGATTATGCATCGCTTCTCACGGGGCGCCGCGGCGCGGCCAAGGCGCTGAGCTTCACCGACTATGCCGTCGTGATGCAGGCCGCGCTGCTCGGTCAGGGCATCGCGCTTGGATGGTTGACGGTCGCCTCGCACTGGCTGCTCACCGGCGCGCTTGTGCCGGCCTCCGACCGTCTGACCACCACGCGCCGCGTCTGCGAATTCCTGCCGCCGCGCAACCGGCCGATGCGCCCGATCGCTGCTGAGATCCGGGATTGGATCATCGTACAGATGCGGGATGAGCTAGTGGCAATCGATCGGCAGTACCCACCACTTGGATTGATGGCTGCGTGCTACTGAACCGAAGGCAGGTTAGTGACGCGAGCTTCGGCTCGGCAAGCCAGCGCCGCACATCAAGAGCCAAGCGAATGAAGGCTGCTGCCGCGCCGAAGCCCTGAGGGCGAAGGCGGGCGCCGCGCTACGCCGCCGTGAACGTTCGAGACACCGCTCGGACAGAAGCTGTCTTGCTGCGATCGGAAGATGCCAGGCTCCTTGGGCCGGTTGATCAGCTCGCCCTACTCGGCAGCCATCGCCGTTCGCAACTCCGGTTTGTCCGTCGCGCTCTCAGGGCTCTCATCCGCCGTCGGCTTGATGCGGAACCAGGCGGCATAAAGCGCGGGGAGGAAGAGCAGGATCAACACCGTGCCGACTGCCGTGCCGCCGATCAAGGTATAGGCCATCGATCCCCAGAAGACGGAATGTGTGAGGGGGATGAACGCTAGCACGGCGGCAAGTGCGGTCAGGATCACGGGCCTCGTGCGTTGCACCGTGGCTTCGATGACGGCGTGGTAATCGTCGAGGCCCGCCGCACGGTTCTCCTTGATCTGTTCGGTCAGGATCAGGGTATTGCGCATCAGGATTCCGGCCAGTCCGATCAGTCCCAGGATCGCGTTGAATCCGAACGGCTGGTTGAAGATCAGCAATGCAGGCACGACGCCGACGAGACCAAGCGGCGCGGTCAGCATGACGAGGGCCATCATCGAGAATGATCTGACCTGAAGCATGATGACGATCAGGGTTGCGGCGATCATGGCGGGAAAGATGGTCGCGAGCGCGTCATTGGCCTTCGTCGCCTCCTCGATCGAGCCGCCGGTCTCGATGCGATAGCCGGCCGGAAGCGATGCGATCAGCGGCTGAAGCGCTTTCACGATGTCCTTGGAGACCTCAGGAGGCTGGGTCGCCTCATTGATGTCAGATCGAATCGTGATGACCGGGGTGCGATCGCGACGCTTCAGGATCGGCTCTTCGAGCTGGACTTCCGAATGGCCGATCTGGTCGAGCGGGATCAGACGGCCGTCCCGGCTCGTCAGTGAGAAGTCGGCCAACCGCGCCGGATCCAGCCGCTCGCCGCCGGCGCTGCGCGCCACGATCGGGACATTGCGAATGTCCTCGCGAACCTGCGTGACGGCGATGCCGGTCAGGAGGAACTGAAGCTGCCGCCCGACTTCCGCCGGCGAGAGGCCGATGAGGTTCAGCCGATCCTGATCTGGAATGAAGCGGAGCACGGGTGTGCGATTGCCCCAATCGCGATTGGCTTGTCGCACGTCGGGAACGCCACGCATGATTTCGACGGCCTTTTCAGAGAGCGCGTACAGTTTCGCGGGATCGGGGCCCATCACCCGAAACTCCACCGGGAACGGCGTGTAGGGTCCGAAGACGAGCTGGGTGACGCGCACACGCGCTTCCCGGGCAAGGCCGTGTGATACCGCCTCCCGGAGCCGCTGCTTCAAAGCCTCGCGCGCCTCGGCGTCAGGCGTCAGCACCACGATCTTGGCAAAGGCCGGATCGGGGAGCTCCGGCGCCATCGCGAAGAAGAAGCGGGGCGCGCCCTGACCGACATAGCTGGTGACGATCTTCGCCTCGGGCTGATCATGCAGCCAGCGTTCGAGCTTCTCGACGGCGGCGGTCGTCGTCTCGATGCTGGTGCCTTCCGGCAGGCGAACCTCGACGAGAACCTCGGGGCGATCCGACGTCGGGAAAAACTGCTGCTTGACCGCGCCCATGCCGAGGCCGGACAGCGCGAAGGCGATCACGACGAAGCTGCAGGTCAAAAACTTGTGGCGCACGGCGAAGGTGATGAGCCGGCGCAAACGCCGGTAGTTCGGCGTGTCGTAGATCGCGTGGTGGCCGCCTTCGACGGGCTTGATCGCGGGCAGCATCTTGACGCCAAGATAAGGCGTGAAGATCACCGCGACGATCCAGGAGACGATGAGAGCGAACCCCACGACCCAGAAGATGTTGCCGGCATATTCGCCGGCCGTCGAGCGCGCGAAGCCCACCGGCAGGAATCCCGCGATCGTCACCAGCGTGCCCGAGAGCATCGGCGCCGCGGTGTGGCTCCATGCGTAGGCCGCCGCACTGAGGCGGTCCATGCCCTCTTCCATTTTCACCACCATCACCTCGATGGCGATGATGGCGTCGTCCACGAGCAGGCCAAGCGCGAGGATGAGAGCACCGAGCGTGATGCGGTCGAAGAACCGGCCCGTCTCGAGCATGATGAGGAACACGACGGCCAGCGTCAGAGGGACTGCGGCGGCCACGACGATTCCCACGCGCCAGCCGAGGCTGAGCAGGCTGACCAGCAGCACCACCGCGAGCGCCATTGCGAATTTGATCATGAACTCGTCGACCGCGGAGGTGATGTTCACGGCCTGGTCGGTCACCTTGTCGAGCGTCATCCCGAGCGGCAGCGTCCGCGCCATGGCCGCGGACCTCTCTTCCAGAGCCTTGCCGAGCGCCAGGCCATTCCAGCCCTCCTGCATCACCGCCGCGAGCATGATCGTGGGCTCGCCCTGGTGCCGGATGATGTAGGTGGGAGGATCCTCGTAGCCGCGACGGACCTCGGCGATGTCCGAGAGCTTCAAGGTTCGTCCCGCCGCAACGATCGGCGTGTCGGCGATCGCCTGCACGCTGTCATAACCGCCGTCGACGCGGATGAAGACCTGCGGCCCGCTTGTGTCGATCGAGCCTGCCGGGGTCACCGTATTCTGCCGCTGCAAGGCGGCAACGATATCCTGTGCCGACACGCCGAGCGTTGCCAGCTTGGGATAGGAGAACTCCACGAAGATCTGCTCGGGACGTTCGCCGAAGATATTGATCTTCTTGACGCCGGGCACATGCAGCAGGTCCTGGCGGATCACCTCCGCCTTCCTGGCGAGCTCACGCATCGGCATGCCCTTCGCCTTGAGGGCATAGAGTGCGAAGCTCACGTCCGAATATTCGTCGTTGACGAAGGGGCCGAGCACGCCAGCCGGCAGCTTGCGCGCTTCATCTCCGAGTTTCTTGCGCGCCTGATAAAACTCTTCCTGCACGCTCGATGGCGGCGTGCTGTCCTTCAGCGTCACCGTCATGTAGGCATAACCCGGCCGCGTGGTCGTCTCCACCCGGTCGTACCAGGTCAGCTCCTGAATCCGCTTCTCCAGGGGTTCGGCGACCTGGTCCTGCATCTCGCGCGCCGTCGCACCCGGCCAGACCGTGGTGACCGTGAGCGTCTTGATGGTGAACGACGGGTCCTCGGCCCGTCCGAGCATGAAGAAGGCGTAGGCGCCTGCGGCCGCCAGCAGGATGATGAAGAACAGGCTCACGGCCCGCTCGCGAACGGCGACCGCAGAGAGATTGAAGCTCATGATTTGCTCCCGCCGTCAGTGACGGTCCTGACGCGGGCGCCCTCGTGCAGGAGGTGAGCGCCGAGGGACACAATCGGATCACTGGAGCTCGATCCAGAGATGATTGCCGCTTCGCTGGTCACACGCAGAAGCTTGATGGGGCGAAAGTGTACGGTCGAGCTGGCGCTGTCGAACACCCAGACGCCGGTGGTCCTGCCATCATCGAGCACGGCGCCCAGCGGCACCTGGACTTCCGACTGACGGTCCTGGCTTGCGAGCCGAATGGTGACTGTCGCGCCAAGCGGTGCTGCTGCCGCCTCGCCGCCGAGCACGTAGCGGGCCTCGTAAGTCCGGGTCTGCGCGTCGGCAGAGTTCGACAATTGGCGCAGATGCGCCGCGTAACGGCGTCCATCGCTGCCATACAGGCTGGCCTCGGCGAGCGAGCCGATCGCCGGCCGGATCGTTTCGGGAAGCGCCACCACGGCTTCGCGAGGCCCGGACTGCGCGAGCCGAACGACGGTCTGGCCGGCCGAGACCACCTGGCCGGGCTCGCCAAGCGTCTGTGTGGCCGTGCCGTCCGCGTCTGCCACCAGGACGGAATAGGTCGCCTGGTTCTCGGCGACCCCTGCCTCGGCTTCGGCCGCGGCGAGCTGCGCCTTGGCCGTATCCGAGGCCGCCTTCGCCTGCTCGTAGCGCTGTTTGGACGTCCAACCGTCGTTGACCAGGTTGGCGTATCGACGCTCATCCGCATCGGTCTGCACGACGGCTGCGCGCGCTGCGGCCACAGCGTTGCGCTTCGCCGCGAGCGCAAGGCGGAGGTCGGTCTCGTCGATCCGCATCAGCGGCTGCCCGGCCTTGACCTGCTCACCGACATTCACCAGCCGCTCGACGATCTTGCCGGCGACGCGAAAGCCGAGATTGCTCTCCACTCGCGCGCCGATGGTGCCCGTGAACCCGCGGTCGGATCCGCTCACCCGCGTGGCCGTCGCCAGGCTGACCATCGGCGGCTCCTGTCTCGGGTCGCTCACGGCAGAGGCTCTTGGGGCGAAAATGCCAAGACTGACGAACGTCGCCACCCCCGCCGGGATCATAATACCGGCCAACACGGCAATTCCCCTCTTCATGACGGTCTCCTCTGGAATTTAGATTTCGTTCGAACTCTATATTAACTTAGCGCTCGGTCGCAATCTAAATTCGCGTCCTGACGGAAACGTGATCTCAGCAAGCCACGGCGCCGTTCAAGGGCAACTTGATAGATGTCGTTCGAAATCTATATTGAACATAGATTTCGACTGAATTCCAAATGGAGGAGCACGATGCGCGTCAGTCGCGTTCAAGCCGCGGAGAACCGCCAAACCGTGATCAATGTGGCAAGTCGCCTCTTCAGGGAGCGCGGCTTTGACGGCATTGGGCTCAAGGATCTGATGGAGGGGGCCGGGCTCACCCAGGGCGCCTTCTACAAGCAGTTCGAGTCCAAGGAGGACTTGGCCGTCGAGGCGTCCAAGCGAGCGTTGGAGAGCGCTTCCGGTCGATGGTCGGACGCGGCCGCGCGCAATCCTGACGATCCGCTCAGCGCGGTGATCGGATTCTATCTCAGTGCAGATCACCGCGAAGAGAGAATGGAGGGCTGTCCGATCGTGGCCCTCGGCTCGGATGCCGCCCGGCAGGGTCCCGACGTCAAGGCCGAGTTCGAAGCGGGGATCCAGGCCCATCTCGACGTGCTCAGCCGCTTCATCGCCAAGGACGGCGGCAAGGGGTCGAGAGACAAGGCCATGGCCATTCTCGCGACGATGGTGGGCGCCGTGACGCTGGCGCGCGCGGTCAACGACACCGACCTCGCACGAGCCCTTCTGGATGCGGCAGCCGCGCTGGTCCGTGAAGCCGCCACCGCTTGAACGACGGCCCCCTCGAAACATGGAGAGACCGGATGCTTGACGTGAGCGAAGCCGGGCCGAGTTTGCTCAGATTATCGGAGAGGCTCAGTGTGCGTTTTCACAAGACCGGCAGCGGGCCTCCGCTGCTCCTCCTGCATACGATCCGGACGCAGCTCGAGTATTTCCGCAGCCTCGCGCCTCTCCTCGCCCGGTCGCACACGGTGTACGCCATCGATCTGCCCGGACACGGACACTCGCCGATCGATCCGGACGCGAGCTTCAACGAGCCCTATTTCAGGCAGGCGGTCATCCGCTTCATCGAGGCGCTGGACCTCTCGGATGTCACGCTCGTCGGCGAGTCGATCGGGGGCGCATTGGCCCTCACGGTGGCGGCCTCTCTCCCACACCGCGTGAAGCGGGTCTATGCAATCAACCCCTACGACTACGAAACCCGCTACGGGGACGGACTTCGACGTGGCAACTGGCTCGCGAACTTCATCATCGGAAGCCTGCAGGTGCCGGTGCTCGGCGCGATCAACGCGGCGCTCGAGAACAAGCTGGTTCTCGGCAAGATCATGGGTGGCGGATATCACGACCCGTGCAAGCTGCCGGCCGATCTGCTCGCCGAGTTCGACAAGGTGGCCCATCGCCCGGGCTACAAGCGGGTCGCACGCAGGGTGTTGGCGGGATGGCGATCCTGGTGCAAGGCCCGCGACTACTATCGGCAGATCCCGGCGCCGGTGACGCTCATCTATGGCGACAGCGATTGGTCCCGGCCCGACGAGCGCGAGCGCACACGGTCTCTCATTCCCAACGCGCAGGTGGTGACGCTCAGCAATACCGGCCACTTCTCGGCTGTCGAGAATCCGTCGGAGCTGGCTCGTGCGATATTGGGCACGGAATGAGCGCATGATCAAACAGAGCACGCTCCTCCAACAGAAGGAGGCGAAGCGCGACCGATATGCTATCCTCCGCGCGGGGCCACCAACGGAGACAACCCATGCCAACCAGCGTCAAGCAAATGCTCGAAGCCGCCAATGCGGCGGTCCCCAAGATCACGTCGGAACAGGCCACTGACATGATCAAGAACGGCAACACGCTGGTCGTCGATGTTCGCGATGCGCCGGAGGTTGCCGCCAGCGGCAAGATCGCGGGGGCCGTGCATGTCTCGCGCGGGATGCTGGAGTTTCGCGCGGATCCGGAGTCGCAATATCACGACAAGGCGTTCGACAAGAGCAAGACCGTCATTCTCTACTGCGCGTCCGGCGGCCGATCGGCGCTGGCGGGCAAGCTGCTGAAGGATATGGGCTACGAGAAGGTCTATAACGTCGGCGGCTTCAAGGACTGGTCGGGGGCGGTGGAGAAATAGAACACGCGGGCTGCCTGCCTGCCGGGCCTGGTTGCCGCCGACCGTCTTCACCGGCGCTCGGCGCGCGATCCTCCTACTCGATCGACGTCATCTGCCGCCGGCGCAGCTCGGACGGGCTGTGGCCGAACTTGCGGCGAAACACCGTGCTGAAATGCGACGAGCTGCTGAAGCCCAGCCGATAGGCGATCTCGGTCACCGACAGCGCACGCAGCTCCGGGCGCATCAGCGCGTCGTGGCAACGTTGCAGGCGGCGGTTCAGGATCCATTCGGACACCGACATCTCGGTCGATCGAAACAGGTAGTGCAGATGGCGGAGCGAGACGCCGTTGCTCCTGGCAATCTTCTCCAGCGACAGGTCCGGATCGGTCAGGTGCTCCTCGATCCAGGCCTTGACCGAGCGCAGGCGCGCATTCCGCGCCGTCGCGTCCTCCGAGAACTCGTCCTTGTCGCCCATGTCCAGCGCGAGCGCCAGCACGTCCATCAGCTCATGACCGAGCCGGGTTCGCGCCGTCTCCTCCAGGCTTGATGCCTCCGAGGCGAGCAGCGCGCAGAATTCGGCGGCGATCCGCCCCAAGCCCCGTCCCGTCGCGATCGTCGCCGCCGACGGCATCTTTCCTTCGGCGAAGCGCGACGAGAATTCCTTGCGCGGGATCTCCAGATACAACGACCGGAATCGGTCCGAGCATTCGAGATCGTAGGCGTCGGAGGCCGAAAAGATCGCGCCGGTGCCCGGGCTGGTCACCAGGGTCTGGCCGGCCTGCAGCACGTCCATGCTGCCCTGTTGCAGAAACTGGACGTAGTAACAATCCTTGTCGAGCTTCGCGATGTGCCGCTCGCGCCGCGATATCCGCTGCTCCGACAGGAAGACGTCGCTCATCGTGACCGGGCCGAATTGCGCCTCGCGGATAAAGCCCTGATAGTCGGCCGGCTTCAACGCGTTCACGTCGACATGAACGTAGTGATCACAGATTGCATCCTGCCAGGCCGCGAAGCGCTTGGCGGGATCTAGCTCCTCGGTCGTAAACACGAGATCCATCGGCGGCCCGTTACGTCGAGATATATCTGTGCAGCGCACAAAAGCTGCCGGCCGATCTTAGGTTCCTGTCAGCTTCGCGCAAGACTCTTTGCGCGCCAACGCAAAAGGTTTGCGCGTTGACGCAAGCCACATTGAGGCCTCTCGCCTATCAAGCGCAAAACGAAATTGGGACGGGGGAGGCAAACGCGGGCGGAGACGGCGATCCCGCACGCGCAATGCCGATCCCAGGGGATGGCAAGCGATGAAGCGCATTCGGATCAGCCAACAGGAGATCGTGTTTGCGGTCTTCGCTGCACTTTTCCTGACCTTCTCGGTATTCCTCAGCGGCTTTCTCTCCGCCGACAACATGCTGACATTGCTGCAGAACGTGGCGGTGCTCGGCATCCTCGGCCTCGCCATGGCGATCGTCGTGATCGGCCGCGGCATCGACCTCTCGCTGATCGCGGCACTCGCGGTCCCCGGCGGCCTCGTGCTGCAGATGGTGCAGAACGGGCATTCGCTGCTCGCCTCGCTGCTCGCGGCCGGCCTGCTGTCGATCGCGATCGGTCTCGTCAACGGCTGGCTCATCGCCTATGCGGAAGTGCCGCCCTTGTTCGCGACGCTGGCGACCGGCCTGTTCGTCGCCGGTCTCGGCCAGGCCGCCCTCTTCCAGCTCGACGTCGTGCAATGGAGCGAGGGCATGGCCGGGTTCGAGCGGCTCGGCCAGGGCAGCATCCTCGGCATCCCCACCTCGATCGTCATGTTCGCGATCGCCTGCGTCGTGGTTTTCATCCTGCTGCGCAAGACGCGCTGGGGCGCCTACATCTACGCGATCGGCGACAACCCGTTCGCCTCGCGCGTGACCGGCATCCCGTCGCGGCCCATCATCGTGCTGCAATATGTCCTCGCGGCGCTGATCGGCTGCTTTGCCGGCCTCGTGCTGGCTGCGTCCGTCAACTCCATGCCGACCCGGATCTTCAATTCGACGCTGATCTACGACGTCATCCTCGTCGTCGTGCTCGGCGGCATCGGCCTGTCGGGCGGGCGCGGCGGGGTCGTCAATGTCATCATCGGCACGCTCCTGATCGGAACGATGCTGAACGGAATGACGATCCTCAACATTCCCTATGCCGGCCAGAACCTCATCAAGGGCCTGGTGCTCCTGATCGCGGTGATCACGGACACGCTGCTCAATCCACGAAACGAAGAAACGGCCCAACAGGGCGACATCTGATCTGCCTGGAAAAAACGCGTATCCAACAAGGAGGAAGACAATGGCCTGCGTTCAAAAGTTTGCGCTTGGAAGTATCGCCGCATTGGCGCTTTCAGCCAGCGCCGCTCCGGCCCTTGCCCAGCAGGGCCTCGACGAGCCGTTCCAGAAGCCGTTCCGCGAAGCGCTTGCCGGCAAGACCGTCGCCTACGTGCCGGTCGCGATGAACTTCGACCTGACCGAAGGCTGGTACGCCGGCCTCAAGAAGGAGCTCGAGCCGTTCGGCGTCAAGTTCGTGATTCGCGATCCCAACTGGAATACGAACGCCGGCGCGCAAGCCGTCACCTCGCTGATCTCGGAGAAGCCGGCGGTGATGGTGATCCACAATCCCGACGTCCAGACCTACGCCAAGCTGCTGCAGCGCGCCGAGAACGAAGGCATCTACGTCATCCAGATCAACATGGGCTCGGCCTACCGCAGCTCGGCCTTCGTCGGCGCCAACTGGATCGAGATCGGCGAGCGCCAGACCGAAGGCGTGGTGAAGGCCTGCCAGGGCAAGTCGAACAAGATAGCCATCATCCAGGGCGCGCTCTCCGCGGCGGCCAGCGCCTATACGCTCAAGGGCGTCGAGAACATCCTCGCCAAACATCCCGAGATCAAGGTCGTCTCCAGCCAGGCCGCCGATTGGGATGCCGCCAAGGCCAAGGCGATCACCCAGACGGTGCTGAAGCAGAATCCCGATCTCTGCGGCATCGTCGGCTTCTGGGACGGCATGGACATCGGAACCGCCGCCGCGATCAAGGAAGCCGGCCTGACCGGCAAGGTGTTCCTGGCGACCTCGGGCGGCGGAGAGCGCAAGGGTGCATGCGAGCTCGTCAAGAACGGCTCGTTCGATCTCAACATGAGCTACGACGTGCCGACGCAGGCCGCGCAGATGGCCGGCACGATCAAATGGCTGTTGTCGTCGGGCGCCAAGCCGGGTTCGATCAAGGGCTCGGAATACACCACGCTGATCCCGATCACGAAAGAAAACGCCGACACCCAGACGGCGTGCTGGAATCTCTCCGATCTCAAGAAGTGATCGCACACTAACGCTGCGCGCTCCGCCCCTTCGGGTGCGGAACGCGCAACCTTGCTCATGGAATCAGCGGAAAGCAGATGCGCGAGACACTGACCAGGCTCCGATATCGCTACTGGCCGGACCATCTCCTCGGCGAGATCCTGTCCAAACGCTGGACCGAAACCGCCATTCCGGTGATCCTGATGCTGATCGTCGGCTTCGCGCTCAGCCGCTCGCTCGAGCACTTCCTGTCCGCATCGAGCCTCGCCGATACCGCGCGGCAGGCCGGCGAGATCGGGTTCATCGGTCTTGGCATGGCGCTGGTCGTCATCGTCGGGGGCATCGATCTGTCGGTCGGCTCGATCTTCGCCCTGACGGATTTCTGCGCGCTCTATCTGCTCGACGTGCTCAACTGGCCGGTCCCCGCCGTGGTGGTGGTCACCATGATCGTCGGCGGGCTGCTTGGCGCCGTCAACGGCGTGCTGATCGGGTATCTCAGGCTGCGCGCCTTCATCACCACGCTGATCACGCTGATCATCTACCGCTCGGCGTACGATTTGTTGATTCAACGGTACTCCAACGCCATCGCGTCGGCCTTCCCGGACATTCCGTCCTGGGATTTCATCGGCGGCGGCGACGTTCTCGGCATTCCCAGCGTCGCCCTGGTCTACATCGTGATTGCGATCTTCGGCCACGTCTTCCTGACGCGGCTGCGGCCGGGCTGGCACATCACCGCGATCGGCGGTTCGCGGCGCTCGGCCTACAATTCCGGCATTCCCGTCCGCCGCACCATCGCGCTCTGCTACGTCGCGAGCGGCGTGCTGACCAGCATCGGCGCGCTGTTCTTCGCGGCACGGCTCGGCACGGTCGGCGGTGACATCGGCGTCGGCTTAGAGGTGATCGTGCTGACGGCGACCGTGCTCGGCGGCATCACGCTCGGCGGCGGCAAGGGGTCGGTCGTCAAATCCATGGTCGGGGTGCTCGTCGTCCTGCTCGTCACCAACGGCCTGACCGCCATGAATGCGCGCGGCGGCGTCAACCGCATGGCGCTGGCGACGATCCTGCTGGCGGCGGCGATGGTCGACATCCGCTGGCAGAAGAACCGCACCCGCATCATCAGCAAGGTCTATGTCGCCCCGACCTATCACGCGCTGCCGCCTCCGCCGCCGACCGAGATCGGCAGCGGCGGGCCGTTCGAGCAGAACGACAGGCTGCGTGACGTCTCACTGATCGGGCTCGGCCGGATCGAGGCGCCAGAGGACGTCATTCTCGACCGCAACGACGTGCTCTATGCCGGATCGCGGCACGGCGACATTATTCGCTTCTTCCCGCCCGATTACGAGCGGATGGAAGTGTTCGCGCATATCGGCGGCCAGCCGCTCGGCATGGCGTTCGACAAAGAGGACAATCTCTATGTCTGCATCGGCGGCATGGGCCTCTATCGCATCAAGCCCGACGGCACGGTCGAAAAGGCCACGGACGAGACCAATCGCAGCATCCACTCCGTGAACGACGACAGCCGCCTGCGGCTCGCCGACGATCTGGACATCACCGACGACGGACTGATCTTCTTCTCCGAGGCGACTGTGCGCTACGAGATGGACGAATGGCCGGTCGACGGGCTGGAAGCCCGCGGCAACGGCCGCATCATCTGCTACGACACCAAGACCGGCACCACCCACACCGCGCTGCGCGGCCTCAAATTCCCGAACGGCGTCGCGGTCGCCAGCGACGGGCAATCCATCCTGTTCGCGGAGACGTTCGGCTGCTCGATCAAGCGCTACTGGTTCGCAGGTCCCAAGAAGGGCGATGTCGAGATCGTCATGGACAATCTGCCGGGCTACCCCGACAACATCAACCTCGCCTCGGACGGCAATTACTGGCTGGCGCTGGTCGGCATGCGCAGTCCGTCACTGGATCTCGCCTGGAAGATGCCGGGCTTCCGCAGGCGCATGGCCAAGCGCGTGCCGGTCGACGAATGGCTGTTTCCGAACATCAACACCGGCTGCGTCGTCAAGTTCAACGAGCAGGGCAAGATCCTGGAATCGTTCTGGGACCTCAAGGGCCTCAATCATCCCATGATCACCTCGATGCGGGAGCATCGCGGCTATCTCTATCTCGGCGGCATCGCCAACAACCGGATCGGCCGCTTCAAGCTCGACAATGCCGATCCCGACTTCGTGCAGTACGACAAGCGCTGGGGAAAGTCGTCGTGATCGCCGCCGTGCGCGAATTCGCCAACCGTTTCCTCGGCCGTGGCGAGGCGGCCATCACCGTGCCGTCGTTCGACGGGGCGTTGAAGCCCAACCAGGCGCTCGAGCAGGCGGAGATCCTGCTCGAATGTGACGCGCCGGAGGATCTCTGCACGGAGGGCACGTCGCTGCTCATTGCCGACGGCGCACGTCTGACGCGTTTGACCGGAAACTCGACAACGGCGGTCCGCACCTTCGAGCGGCCGATCTCGGCGCTGGCATCCCTGCCCGGTGGAGGCCTTGCCGTCGCACTCGGCGGCACGGAGGTCCGGCTCTACGACAACGCCGCGGCCGAGACGCCCAGGGCCGCCTTTGCGCAAGGGCTGCACGCCGTCAATGCGCTGGCGCCCGCGGCCGACGGGACGTTGATCGCAACCGATGGATCATCGTTGCACGGTGTCGGCGACTGGGCGCGCGATCTGATGGAGCTCGGCAAAACCGGCCGGGTCCTTAGGCTCGATCCGAAGACCGGCGCGATCGGAGAGCTTGCGGCCGGATTGGGCTACGCATTCGGCGCCATCGCAAGCAACGGCGCTGTGCTCGTCAGCGAAAGCTGGCGGCATCGCCTGGTCTCGATCTCGCCGGACGGAACCCGCAACGATCTGCTGCGGCACCTGCCCGTCTATCCGTCCCGGCTGTCGCCGGCGAGCGGCGGCGGCTTCTGGCTCACCGCATTCACCGCGCGCACCCAGCTGGTCGAGTTCGTGCTCCGCGAGCCGGCCTATCGCCGCCGCATGATCGCGGAGATCGACCCGGAGTTCTGGGTGGCGCCCCGTCTGCGCTCGGGCCACTCCTTCAAGGAGCCGCTGCAGGGCGCGCACATCAAGACCATGGGCGTGATGAAGCCCTGGGCGCCGCCGCGGTCGTACGGTCTCGTCGTCCGGCTCGGAGCCGACGGCCTTCCGCGCTATTCCCTCCATAGCCGTGCCGACGGCGTCAACCACGGCATCGTCGCGGCCGTGGAAGCCGGCAACGACCTCGTCATGATCGCAAAGGGACCTGGCCGTGTCATCAGGCTACCGCTGGCCTCCCTCGGCGAGGAGGCCCGCGCATGAACGACCTCGTCCTGTCGCTGTCGAAGGCGACCAAGCTCTACGCCGGCGTGCCCGCCATCGAAGGTGTCGATTTCGACCTGCGACGCGGCGAAATCCACGCGCTGGTCGGCGAAAACGGCGCAGGAAAATCGACGCTGACCAAGGTCATGGCCGGCGTCGTGACGCTGACCTCCGGCGGCATGACGGTCGACGGCGTCGATGTCACCCCGAGGACTCCGCTGGAGGCGCGCAACCTCGGCATCGCGATGGTGTTCCAGGAGAACAGCCTGGTGCCGACGATGACGGTGGCGCAGAACCTGTTTCTCGGTCAGGAGAAATTCTACAATCGCCTGCGCGGCATCTACATCGCGGCCCAGCAATTCCTGCAATCTCTCAACTTCGACGTGACGCCCACCGCGACGGTCGGTGGGTTAGGGGCGGCCAAGAAACAGATGGTCGAGATCGCACGCGCGGTCCTGCACAAGGCCAAGGTGATCATCTTCGACGAACCGACGGCAACGCTGACGCCGGAGGAGAAGAAGTACTTCTTCGACCTGGTCAAGGACCTGAAGAAGCGCGGCGTCTCCATCATCTTCATCTCGCATGCCCTCGAAGAGGCGCTGCTGCTCGCCGACCGCATCACGGTGCTGCGCGACGGCAAGCATGTCGTGACCGACGACGCCTCCCGCTTCGATCGGGCGCGCATCGTCCAGGCGATGGTGGGGCGGGACCTCTCCAACACGCTCTACGGCGCGCGCAAGGCGAAGGTGCGGCCTTCGGGCAAGCGGGCGCTGACGGTGCAGAACCTGAAGATGGCGCCGATGGTGAAGAACAACTCGCTGTCGGTGTTTGCCGGTCAAATCACCGGCGTCTTCGGTCTCGTCGGCGCGGGACGCACGGAGACGTTCAAGATCGTCGCAGGCGTCATGAAGCGCGACTTCTTCCACGGCGGCGAGGTGATCCTCGACGATAAGCCGGTCCGCTACCGCGTCCCTGCGCCTGCCGTGCAGGCCGGCATCGCCTACGTGACGGAGGACCGCAAGGTCGAAGGATTCTTCGAGACCGCATCCATTGCGCGCAACATCTATCTCGGCCTGCTCGCCAAGTTTCCCAAAGGACGCACCTGGCTGTCACGCCGCGAAAGCACGGCGACCGGAAAGTCCTGGATCGAGCGACTCAAGGTGCGCGCCATCGGCGACGAGGCCAAGGTCGTCGAATTGTCCGGCGGCAACCAGCAGAAGGTCGTGATCGCCAAATCGCTGATCCAGGATCCGGAGCTGATCATATTCGACGAACCGACGCGGGGCGTCGATGTCGGGGCCATCGTCGAGATTCACGAGCTGATCAATTCGCTGGCCGACAAAGGCAAGGCGGTGGTCGTGATCTCCTCCTACCTGCCGGAGATCATGGCGCTGTCGGACCGAATCCTGGTTTGCAGGCAAGGCAAGGTCGTCGAGGAGTTTTCCGCGCTGGATGCGACCGAGGAAGCCATCATGTACGCGGCGATCCATTGACGGTTGCCCGCCCGCCACATCGCTGCACAATGACGCGGACGGATCAGGCGGAACGCGGCATCGGGACGGGCTGCGCGCTTCGCTCACCCAGCAGCTTGCCGGTGGTGCTGTTGGCGAAGTGCAGCGACATGCAGGCCGGGCACCTCACGGACACATAGCTGTCCGCCGGCTCGAAGCTATCGGGCCGCTCATCATCGATCCGATGCTGGACGTTTATGCCGGTGCGCGGGCACCTGAAGAGGATCTGGCGCTGCATGTCTTTATTCATGCGCCCGAACCGCGGCCGGCGAAATTGCGGATGATTCCTTAGGGGCCCTCCCCGTGTTTGAGATGGGTCAATGGAAAGGGCCTGCTCACGCCTATGCTCTGCATGACATCGGCCGCGCTCCTGCTCCGGTGCCGAACGAAGCGGAGCCCGGACTCCTAGGCACTCCGGGCACCGCTTCGCAAGACGGGGACTGACCGACCGCGACCACGGAGCCGGCTCCGGACGAGCGGCTTCGATGGAACCAGGGCAAGAACCGCGGGTTGAAATGGCGCAGCCCTGAACAAAACACGCAATCGGCTTGGCGCCTTCAAGGAAGCCAGCGCTGATTGACGTCGTCCTTGTTGCCTGACCCGACCGACACGGCCGTACCGGACCGAACCGACACGGCCGAGGGTACGACCCTCCGCCGGAAACAGGCCGCCATCGGGACCGCCTCGATCAGGAGAGCAGCCATGATGTCCGCCAACGTCGACGATCTGACCGCAGTGGTACGCTACGCGCTCGAAACCACCCGTGCGACCACGGTCTGCCCTTTCCACGATGAGGTGATCGTCCGCGTCGGCGACGACGCCGCCGAGAGCCATGCCTACGAACGCGCCAAGCGAATCCTCAGGAGCGACGGCACGGCCTTCGAGGCAGAGGCTCTCAGGGAAGAGATCGGCCACCAACTCGCCGCCGCCGCGGATGGACGATGCCCCAAATGCGACCGGACCGATCCGAGCGGATAGGCCGCAATCCCATCAATCCTCCACCCGAAACAGCCGCCACCGCTCTGGCACGCCCTTGAGCTGATGCACGCCGTGATCCCTGAAGCGGATCTCCGACTGCGCCATCAGGTCCTTGACCGCGCTCGATACCAGGACTTCGCCGGCGCGGGCTTTGGCCGCGACGCGCGTGCCGATGTGAAACGCGAGACCGACCATCTCGCCCCCGCTCACACTGTACTCGCCCGCATGCAGCCCGACCCTGATGTCGAGCCCCAGCGTGCGCACGGCCTTCTGGATCGCGGTCGCGCAGCGGACGCCGGAGGCCGGCGCCTTGAATGTCGCCAGCACGCCGTCGCCGGTCGTCACCACTTCCTTGCCACGCGTGCTTTTCAGCTCCTTGCGCACGGCCGCATAATAATGGCCCATGACCTTGGTCCACCGCGCGTCGCCGAGCTTTGCCGCCTTTTCGGTGGAGCGGACGATATCGACGATCAGGATGGTGGCGAGTGCCTGCTTGAGTTCCGCGCTCCGCTCGGCGGATCGGCGCCGGAGCGCGATCGGTCCGGCCAGCGGCTCGTAGCGGTGGCTGCGGCGCCGGGCGATGGCGGCTTTGGCGTAGTCCTGGGCGCGCTGCGTCGTGCCGCAGCGAACTGTCTTCTCCTGCGGCAGACGCGTCCAGTAGACCCTTCGCCCATCGCCGGCGCCCTGCACCTCAACGGCACCCCACTTCAGGAACACCGCCGAGCCGACGCGCCGAACGCACCACGCCTTCGACGTGTAGCCGGATACGTTGGACTGAAGGACTCCGATGCGAAGGAATTTGGGCATGAACGTGCGGCCGATTTGAAGGACCGTTTGGGTGTCTTCGGGGCGGAAGCCTATTCGTACAATCCTGCATCGGCAATAGGGGCTTCCCAAGGCTGTCGGCGGCACCTGACACCGGGATCATGCTGACAGTGCCCAAACGCGAGCCGCCCGTCCATTCGTCGGTCGAGAGTTTTCACTCGTCCAAGCAACGATCAGCCTTCAGACGTGTTCTTCCGACATCAGACACCGTGAGGCGCGCCATGAGCAAGGATGACGAACTGAAGCCTGACGACTTCCCGATCGAGGCCGACAAGGACAAGCTCAGGACACGCAAGGGCGAGCCCGTCGCCTCGGCGGAGTCGGACAAGATTGCGGACCAGATCGCCGAGCGTCTGAACGAGCACGCGCACCAGGAAGAGCAGGATCGCTGGTCCGCGTAGGCGTTACCGGGGTGCAGGGCCTTGGCCTGCACCGGCTCTCACAGTTCCGGCGAATGGCGGCCTCGGCTCGACCTCCGCCCCCCTGGACCGCGAGCCGGGGCTGTCTGATCCCAGGCAAACCCAGGGCGGCCAGCAGGCGATGCCGAACTCGGGCTCCACCGGAGCGAACCGCAAATAGATGCGCCGCTGGGAATTCGTCCCGGGTGAGGCAGTCGCCTTACCCGTGATATGCGAACAGCTCGATCGGATCGCTGAAGCCGCGCACCTCGTGCCTGCCGACGTGCTCCAGCTCGAACTTCTCCTCCACCAGCTCCGCAAAATCGCGTGACAGCAGCACCGTTCGTCCGAGCTGCTTGGTGAGGGCTTCGAGGCGGGAGGCCATGTTGACGGCGGGGCCGATCACCGTGAAGTCGAGCCTGCTGGTCGAGCCGATATTGCCGTACATGACGTCGCCGACATGGACGCCAATGCCGTAGTTCAGCGGCGCGCGGCTGGTCGCATTGTTCCGCTCGTTCAGCGCGGTCATGGCCTGACGGGCCTCGGTCACGGCGTGGAGCAGGTTCGCGCAGGCATCGGGCTCTTGAAGCGGGAAGATGGCGAGCAGGCCGTCGCCGATGAACTTCAGGATCTCGCCGCCGTGCCGCGCGATCGGCTCGGACATCGCGTCGAAATAATCGTTGAGCAGATCGATGACGTCGTCGCGCGGCCAGTTGTCGGAGATCTTGGTGAAGTCCCTGAGGTCGCAGATCATGATCGCGGCGCGCACGGTCGTGCCGCTGCCGCGCCTGGTGGCGCCGGCGAGGATCAGCTGGCCGGCATGCGAGCCGACATAGGTCTCCAGCAGGGTGCGCGCCAGCCGGTTCTTGATACGGATCTCGCTGACCAGCGCCAGCACCGGCAGGAGCTTCTTGAGCGCGGCGATATGCGAATCCTCGAAGCCGCCCGGACGGTCGGTCGCGAAGGTGATGAGATGCCGCTTGCCGAGCGTGTGGTAGAGCGGCCAAGCCACATAGTCGGTCAGGCCCTTTTCGCGCATCTCGTCGTAGAGGGCGTGCTTGCGGCCGAGCGAGGGATCGCGCTCGAGATTCTCGCGCACCTCGCTGGCGCCGTCCTGCATTTCATTGGCGGGACTGCCGATGAATTCGGACCGCTCGCGGACGTCATAATCCACCCGCGCGATCTCCGCCTCGCGCATGCCGTCGGACCACATGAACCGGGCGCCAAGCCATTGCGGATGGTGGATCAGGACATGGAGCGTCGACCGCTTCAGCGGAATGCCCGCCTGCTGCAGACGGATGCACATGTCGGCGAAGATATTGTCGATGAAGCGCTCGTCGCGCGTGCCATTGGTCAGCCAGTCGACGACACCGTCGACCTGCGTGGCGGGGGCGTTCTTGTCTTGCGCGGTCATATCCTGCCCTTCACGGCGGTCTGCATCAGGGCAGATATCGTGCCCCGACTCCGCCGCGTCAACCTAGCCAGTTGCATGGATTGTGCGCATCGGGCTGTCGGGGCCGTCGCCCCTTAACCGACGATCCGGATCGACCCCAGCACCACCGGACCCGAAACGAGCGCGAGCCACGATGTCTCGGTCAATTCGATCCTGAGCGTGCCGTTGCCGGGGATGGCAAGATCCTCACCATCGAGGCGGATGCGGCAATCGCCGTGCGGTGCGTAAACCAGATGCGTGCCGGCATACAACGGTCTATCGCCGGCTTCCCTGAGCGCTTCGAGCTCGATCTTCACGGCGCCGCGCCGCGCCATCAGGTTGACGACCTCGACCGGCCCGGCGTGAAGCTCCGTCACGATCTCGAGCTCGCCGGTGAAGCGCACCGTCGTAAAAGGTTCACGCTCGTCGAATTCCTGGCCCGGGGCCTTGAGCACCAGCCCGCGCCCACCGACCACCATCTGCAAGCGGTCGATGCCCGGCATATGGGAGAAGGGTCCGGGCGCCACGATCGGCGTGCTCGCAAAACGCCAGAGCAGGCTATCCCAATTCTTCTGCGGCGCATCGGCCCGATGAGCGTCCGCGATATCAGTGAAGATGCCGCCGCCGTTCTTCCAGGGCGAGCGAGTATAGTCTTCAGATCTGAGCAGTGTTGCCTTCATGGCGGTCCTCGATGCGATGGCGGCGCAGGGAAACGCGTTCGCCCGGCGAGCGGCAATGCGTCCGGATTTGCGGTCATCTCGCAGCTTCCGGTCGTCCGGACGCGCTGGCCTTGAGGTGGCGCAGAAGCGCTGCGGCCTCCATCGGAGGCCGACGCTCGATCCGGCGATACGCGCGCCCGTCGGCCGTGCGGGAGACCAGGCCGTGATCGCACAGCGCGCGGCGGAGCAAGGCATCATCGGCGAAAGTGTGCTGACGGCTCAACAACGTCTTCACTTGCGCCTCGGCCAGGCTGCATCGTGGTGGGAAGCCGGCCCACAACACCCAGAGGCTCAACTGCTGCAAATTGTGACGGGCCGGCCAGCGAAGCAGCCTGCCGTGGTCGTCGAAATGGCGCGCGGCGCGTTGCACGCGCTTCAAATCGACAGCATCGACTTGTGGTGTGGGCGTGCCGCGGTCATCCACGGCAGTGCCGACCGCACGCGCGCGAAAATGCTGATAGTTCCTGTGCCCTGTCGCACGTGCAAGAATGTTGAGCAGCTCGACGTGACCGGGCGGCGACGTGCGCTCCAGAAGCTGGGCGCGCAGAGATTTCGCGAGCGCGGAGATGTCGCCCGCAACGAATTCAACGGGGGTTCTGGTCATGACCAATCCTCGATGTGCCGATCCACAGATGGATTGTCGGAGGTCACCGGCTTACGACGCGGCACGAGGTTTGGTGTCGGTACGATTGAGCCTTGCAGGTTTAGCTTCCCTCGCGGGACGGTGACGCCTGGGTGAACTGCAGACCCGGCCAAACCCTTACTATAGACGCCCGGCGAGCTCAAGGGCCTGGCCCGAGGGATGCGCGGACGCCGTGATTGGAGCGCCAGGTGTCCCGGACTCCGACGCCGCTATTTCGAGGTCAGTGCCGCCACGGCATGCCAGGCGACATCGGGCGCAGCTGCAGCGAGCTGCCGGCAGCGCTCGCGCATCAGCTCGGCGGGACGATCGTGGCCGCGGCGTTTCAGCACGGCCTCGAAATCGCCGAGCGCATCGGCGAACCGCCGCGCGCGATAGGAGGCGAGGCCGTGCGCGTAGTCCGCAATCCAGCTGGTCGCCTCGCCGTCTGTGGCGTCCTCGCTGACGATCCCGATCAGTTCGTGGACGGAAAGTCCCTCCTCCCGGCCGTAGACCGCGATACTATCGACCTCGCGCGTGATGACGGCGCCGCGCGCCAGGCGCTCGGTCGCCTCGCCGATCAGGATCTGCGTGCCATAGACTTTGTTGGCGCCTTCGAGCCGGCTGGCGACGTTCACGGCATCGCCGATCACGGTGTAGTTCAGCCGCAGCTCCGAGCCGATATTGCCGACCAGCATGCGACCCGAATTGATGCCGATCCGGATCTGGATCGGCTGGCCTAAATCGTCAGCGAGGCCCGATGCTTCGATCGCCCTGCGGCAGGCGAGCGCGGCACGACAGCATCGTGCGGCGTGATCGCCTTGCGGCTGCGGCGCACCCCAGAACGCCATCACGGCATCGCCGATGAACTTGTCGATGGTGCCGCCATTGGCGACGATAATCTCCGAGGTGACGTCCAGATAGCGCGACAGCAGCGGCACCACGCGATCGCCCAACCGCTCGGACAGCCCGGTGAAGCCGGCAATGTCGATGAACATCACGCTGAGCTCCTGGACGCTGCCGCCGGGCCTCGCCTCGACGCCCTGGCGCAGCAGGCCGCGGACCAGATCGGCCGGGATGAATTTGCGGAAGGCGGACAATCCGGCCGCCATCTCGGCGATCGCTCCCGACAGGCTCGCGATCTCCTTGAGCCGCGAGGGGTGGCGGCGGACCTGCTCCAGCGCGAAAGCCTCGACGTGGCGCAGCTCGCCGACGACGCGCGACAACGGCGCGGCGATGACGGACCGCGCCAGCATCGCCGAGGCCAGCGCCGCGAGCACGGCGCCGATGGCGAGGCCGAGGATCAGGCGGTGCAACGTCGTCTCGACCGGCCCGAGAAATTCGGCCTCCGGAATCACGGTGGCGAGCGACCAGCCGGGAAACGGCAGCGGCGTCAGCGCAACCTCGTAGGCCGCGCCGCCGGAGGTGAGTCGGCTTCGCCAAGCCTCCTTGCGGCCGTCCTCGCCCGCCTTGTCGAGCGCAGCGCGCGCCAGCGACAACAGCGTCGTGTCGCCGCGCGCCGGATGGAGCTCGTCGGCCTCCTTGTCCGGCGCCGCGACGAGCTCGCCGCTTCCATCGACGATGAAGGCGGTGCCCGTGCGCCCGACCTCGAGCTGCGACAGGAAACGCGCAAGCCTCGTATATTCGATGATGACGGCCAGAACGCCTTGCCGCTCCTGATAGACGTCGATCGGCCCCGCGAACGCGATCGACGGCCGCTCGCCGGTCGCATGGTCCATCACCCTGAACCATTGCGGCTCATCCGCGGTCAGCCCGGCCTTGAACCAGGCTTGATCGGCGACATGAAATCCGCTCGGCTCGAACCGGCGATTGGCGAATTCGATGTCGCCGGGCACCACGTCATATTCATCGACGCGACGCTGGCCCGGATGATCCGTCAGCGAGATCTCCATCATCTCCAGGCGGCGATCGCCGAGCTTGTGCGCGGCGAAGAAGGAGCCGTCGGGCCAGCCGAAGGCGACCCAGGAGATTGTCGCCTGCGACTGCAATTGCGACAGAAACACGAACTCCCGCTTGTCGGCCTCGCGGGTGTCGAGCACGTTCTGCAGGAACAGCGTGCGGATCGCGGTATGCGCGGCGCGCGCCTCGTCGACGATGGCCGAGACCTCCTTGCGCACCGCCGCCACGATCTGCTCGTTGATGGTCGCGGCGAGTTGCCGGCTGGTCGCCTCCGCCGTGCGCCACCAGAGCAGGCTGGAGAGCGCGGCCGTCAGCAGGATCGCAGCCAGGACCAGCGCGGACACCGCGAGGCGGATGCTGACCGTCAGCCTTGCGATCGCATGAAGCCGTCGTTCGGGATCAACCTTCATCGCTGTCTTCACCTGCCGGTCCACGCGAGCCACCGACAATGCTCTACGCTGCCGGCGCTCGCCCGTTACGTCTGGCAGAAAATGGACGCGCGCCGCCAATGCCCGGTGGCTACCGTCTCGATAGACCCAAGGCATTGGCCTTGGGCGGACGCTTGCCCGCTAATGCCGGCCCAAGCGCACCGGCGGTGCGCCCGATCCAAACGGTCTCACGGGTTCGTGAGCAGTCTCGCCGTAACGCGGGCTGCGCGCGCAGCGAAGGAGACCAATGCGCGCGTCGCCTGCCAGGCGATGCCATCTCGAACAGGAGAATCTCGATGTCTGCCAAACATGCCGTCACCTCGCTCGTCCTCGCCGGCGCGGTCTCGACCGCGCTCGCGACCCTCGCCGCCGCCGGGCCGCTGACCAAGGCCGAGGGCGAGGCTGCCGTCGCCGCCAAGAAGGAAAAGTGCTTCGGCGTCGCGCTGAAGGGCCAGAACGACTGTGCGGCAGGACCGGGCACGACCTGCCAGGGCACCTCGACCGTCGATTTCCAGGGCAACGCCTGGAAGTTCGTGCAGGGCGGCACCTGCACCAGCATCGAGCTGCCGGGCGGCAAGAAGGGTTCGCTCAAGCCGGTCTGACGGCCGACGCGACGTCGCCAGCGAGCACGAACGGAGCAGCACGATGAGCACGGTGATCCAGCCGACCCGACCAGCAGCCATGCCGCTCCGCTTCGCAACGCCCATCGGCGGCGTTGCCGGGACGAGCTTCAAGCCCGAGCATCTGCCCGCAATCCTCGAGGCCGGACCTCGGCGTGGCTTCTTCGAAGTCCACGCCGAGAACTACATGGGCGACGGCGGTCCGCCGCATCGCGCGCTGGAAGCGATCCGCCGCGACCATCCGCTCTCTCTGCATGGCGTCTGCATGTCGATCGGCGGACCGCGGCCGCTCGACAAGGCGCATCTGGCGCGCTTCCGCGGCCTGGTCGCGCGCTATCAGCCGGCGCTGGTCTCCGAGCACCTGGCCTGGTCGACCCATGAGACCAATTTCTTCAACGATCTGTTGCCACTGCCTTATACCGAAGCGACGCTGGCTTGCGTCTGCGACCATATCGACCAGGTGCAGGAGGCGATCCGCCGTCCGCTGCTGCTGGAGAACCCCTCGACCTATGTCGCCTTCCGCGAATCCTCGATGCGCGAGACCGAGTTCATCCGCGCCATTGCCGAGCGCACCGGCTGCGGGCTTCTGCTCGACGTCAACAACGTGTTCATCTCCGCCACCAATCAGGGCTATTCGGCGCTCGACTACCTCGCGGACTTCCCGCTGTCGCACGTCCAGGAGATTCATCTTGCGGGCCATGCCGAGCAGGCCGACGACGAAGGCGAGCTGCTGTTGATCGACAGCCACGGCGGCCCGGTCGCGGACGCCGTCTGGAAGCTCTATGAGATCGTCATCCGGCGCCGCGGCGCGGTGCCGACGCTGGTCGAATGGGACAGCAAAATTCCGGACTGGCCGGTGCTGCAGGCGGAAGCCCTTGCCGCACAGTCGATCCTCGACCGTCATCAGTGCACAGCAGTGGCGGGAGACCGTCATGCTGCCTGAACCCGGCCTGTGCTTCGCCGCTTCGTTCGCGCCGGCGCTGCTGGATCCGGCACGCAGCACGCCTGCGATCGTGACCGGCCCGAACGGCAAGGCGGCCGGCCGACGCTACGATGTCTACCGCAACAACGTCACCGTCAGCCTGATCGACGCGCTGGCGGCGGTCTACCCGGCGGTGCAACGCATCACCGGCGCCGAGTTCTTCCGCGCCATGGCGCGCTTCCATGTTCGCAGCAATCCGCCGACCTCGCCGCTGCTGTTCGAGTATGGCCGCGGCTTTCCGCAGTTCATCGAAGCCTATGAGCATGCGCAAGATATGCCCTTTCTCGCCGACGTCGCGCGCATCGAGCGGGCCTGGCTCGACTGCTACCATGCGCGCGATGCCGCCGCGCTGCCGGCGGACCGGCTGTCGGCGGTCACGCCCGACCGATTGGCCAATTTGACGTTCGTTCCGCATCCGGCGACGCGATGCCTGCGCTCGCAATACGCGGCCGTGACGATCTTTGCCGCCAATCGCGACGGTGCACCGCTTCTGCGCATCGATGCTTCGACGCCGGAGGACGCCCTGATCACGCGGCCCGCATTCGACGTCACCGTGCGCCGCCTCCCGCCCGGCGGAGCGGTCTTCGCGGACGGCCTGATCTCGGGGCGGCCACTCGGCGAGGCCGCGGCGTCGGCCCTGGACGCTGCGCCCGAATTCGACATCGCCGCGAACATCGTCGGACTGATCGAAGCCGGCGCCTTCATCTCGCTCGCTTGCGGAGACCCATCATGATCACGGACCAGCACATGACCACCGAAAGCGGACTGCCGTCGCCCTGGCTGCTCGTCGACAGGGCCAATCGTCTGATCCAGACGCTTGCGACGCCGTCGCTCGTCCAGCTCGTGCTGCGCGTCGCGCTGGCGGTGCCGTTCTGGCGCTCGGGCATGCTCAAATGGGGCGGCCTTTTCAAGCTGAATGACACCGCGGTGACGCTGTTCAGCGACGAGTTCATGCTGCATCTGCCCGGCGGGCCCTATCACTTTCCGGCACCGACCGTGATGGCGTTCCTGTCAGGCTCCGGCGAGATCATGTTCCCGATCCTGCTGGTGCTCGGGCTCGGCACCCGGTTGGCCGCGCTCGGGCTGTTGTTCATGACTGTCATCGTCGAGCTCACGGTGCCCGACGGCTGGCCGATCCACCTCACCTGGGTAGCGATGGCGCTCGGCATCATGGCTCACGGGCCAGGCAACATCTCGCTCGATCATCTCGTCTGTCGCGTGCGATCGCGCGCGCGATAGACGGCCGCTCACATCCCGCTCAGGCCACTATCGACCGCCAGCGTCTGCGCGGTGATGTAGACACTCTCGTCCGACAGGAAGAACAGCACGGCATAGGCGATCTCCCACGCCGTGGCTTGGCGGCCGAACGGGACGTGGCCCTTGCCGCGGTTGGGACGGCCGGCGCCGGCTTCGCGGCCGTTCGGGGTATCGACGAGGCCGGGATAGACCAGGTTGGCGCGGATGCCACGGCGCGAGCCGAGATGAGCGATGTTGCGCATCAGGCCACCGAGCGCAGCTTTCGAGGAATCATACACCGCCATCTGCGATCCCGCTTTCAGCGCGGCGATCGAGGAGATGAAGACGATGGCGCCGCCGTCGTCGAATCTCGGCAGCGCGGCGCGGCAGCACAGCATGGGACCGCGGACATTGACGTCGTAGATCCTGTTCCACTCCTCGGGGCTGACGTTATCGAGGCCGGTCTTGCCGAAGGTGCCGATGTTCAGCACCATGCCGTCGAGGCCGCCCATGGCGCGATGGGCTTCCTCGATCATGCGCCGGACGTCGGCCTCGGATGTCACGTCGGCCTCGATCGCAAACCCTTCGCCGCCCTCATCGGTGATCTGCTTGACGGTCTGCTGAGCGGAGGTGCGGTTGAGATCAGCCACCGCGACCTTCGCGCCCTCGCGTGCGCACAAAATGCTCATGGCGCGGCCGTTGCCGATCGGATCGGTGGCGGCATCGAACACGCGCTGGCCGCCGCCGACGATCAGGATACGGCGGCCTTTCAGTCGCCCCCTGCGCGGCGCCTCACCGAGCGATTCCGCGCTCGGCGGACGAACATAGCGCTCCGGCTTGTTGTCGGTTTCCGTCATCGCGACCGCCTATTTCTTGCCGCCGTCATAGACCGTCATGCCGGCTGCGGGATCGAGATCGGTTTCGGTCGCCTCGGTCAGGCGCGCCATCATCATGTAGAAGCCGAGCGCAACGATGGATTCCACGATCTCCTGGTCGCTGAAATGCTTGCGGGCAGCAGCGAAGGTCGCCTCGGGCACGCGGACGTTCTCGATCACCTCGCGCCCGAAGTTCAGCAGCGCGCGTTCGGCCTCGCTCAAGGCAGCCGCGCCGTAGTCGGAACGTTCGACCGCATCGACCTGCGCTTGCGTGCAGCCGACGCCGAGCGCGATCGGAACATGCTGACGCCACTCATAGGCGCCGCCCTCCAGCTGGGCGGCTTGAAGGATCAGGAGCTCGCGGTTGACGGCCGAGAGCTGCTGCTTGTGCAGGATCGAATTGCCGAGCCGCATCGCCGGGATCATGTTGGCCTCGGCATGGGCCATCATGCGAAAGATGTTGAGCTTAACCGGCATACGGTCGAACGAGGCGCGGATATCGCCGCTCGTCGTCTCCGGATCAATCAGGGGCAGCCTTGCCACGGTTCTCTCCCTTGGGTTTCCGTTTCTTGTTGTCGGTGTCCTCGCCTGCCGCGATCAGCGACAGGAAGAAGGCGAGATAGCGGTCGATCGCTTCGATCACCTTGGGCCGCGGCGAAGGTGATGCGCCCATCACGTAATGCTCGAGGCGGATGTAGATCAGGCCGGCCGCGAACAGCCGCGCGGTCTCGCGCGGGTCCGGCGTCTTGACCAGGCCGGCGAGCGCAAAGCCGCGGAAATAATCCGTCATCATGCTCTGCTCGCGCGCATAGAAATGATCGGCGAATTTGGCGCGGATGCCGGGCACGCGGTTACGCTCGGCGGTGATCACCTTCTGGAACTGGTGCTCGCGCGGATCAGACCATTGCTCGACGAGGTCGAGCGCAAACTGCCGGCAGAACGCTGCAGGCTGCCGCGCGAGCTGCTTGTAGCGCGGCTCCTCCAGCCGGCTCGCCGAGCTTGCCGGGCCATGCTCGCTGACAATCGCCTCCAGGATCGCGGCCTTGCCGGGGAAATGATTGTAGAGGCTGCTCTCGCGGATGCCGACACGGCGCGCGAGCTCGCGCATCGAGGCGCCGCCATAGCCGCTCTGCGCGAACAGGTCGAGCGCTTCGGTGAGGATTCGCTCGCGCGTCGTTGGCGCAGCCGCTTCCGCCGCGCTGGAGGTGTGGACAGCCATGTCGGCTTGACTAACGAACGATCGTTCGTTAGTCAAGCGTACGAACGATCGTTCGTTTGCCAGTCTGGTGACAATGATCTCGGCCCGCAAGCCCGCTTGCGGGCACTGTTCTCGCGTTTCAACTCCGCTCCTCGAGAGGCGGAGAGCAATTTGGGGAGACGACGTCATGGCGCGCTTTGCCCGCCTTCGTGCGGCCTGCATCCTGTTGCCGCTGCTCGCAAGCAGCGTCGCCTCTGCCCAAAGCAAATACGATCCCGGCGCCGACGACAGGACCATCAGGATCGGCACCACCGCACCACTGAGCGGCCCGGTCTCGGCGTTTGCGCAGATCGCGAAATCGGCTGAGGCCTATTTCCGCAAGGTGAACGACGACGGCGGCGTCAACGGCCGACGCGTCCAGATGATTATCGCCGACGATGCCTATAGCCCGCCCAAGACGGTGGAGCAGACCCGGCGGCTGGTCGAGAGCGAGGAGGTGCTGCTGATCTTCGGCGGCGTCGGCACGCCGACCAACAGCGCCGTGCACAGATATCTCAACGACCGCAAGGTGCCGCAGCTCTTTTTGGGCTCGGGCGCCGCGAAGTGGGACGATCCCAAGAATTTCCCGTGGACCGTCGGCTGGCAGCCGACCTATCGCGACGAGGCGATCGCCTACGCGAAGTTCATCAAGGCAAGCCACGCCAATGCGAAGATCGGCGTGCTCTACCAGAACGACGATCTCGGCAAGGATTACCTGAAGGCGCTGGAGGAAGGCCTCGGCAGCGGCGAGGCGATCGTCGCGCGCGCGGCCTATGAGACCTCGGCGCCGACCGTCGATACACAAATCCTGCAACTGAAGACCGCCGGCGCTGACGTCGTGCTGGTGGCGGCAACGCCGAAATTTGCAGCCCAAGCGATCCGCAAGATCGGTGAGATCGGTTGGAAGCCCACGACCATCATATCCAACGTCTCGGCTTCGATCAGCGGGGTGCTGGAGCCGGCCGGCAAGGACAATTCCGCCGGCGTCATCTCCAGCCAGTATCTGAAGGACGCAACCGATCCCGCCAACAAGGATGACCCCGGCTACCGGGAATGGCTGGCGTTCATGGACAAGTACATGCCGGACGCCAACAAGAGCGATTGGCTCAACGTGTACGGCTACACCATCGCACAGACGCTGGTGACGGTGCTGAATGCCTCCGGCAACGACCTCACCCGCGCCAACGTGATGAAGCAGGCGACCACCATGAAGGACGTGAAGCTGCCGATGCTGATCAACGGCACCGCGGTGAGCAACTCGCCCGAGCGCTTTACGCCGATGACGAGCCTGCAGCTGATCCGTTTCGACGGCACGCGCTGGGTGCCGTTCGGCGATCTGCTGAAGAACTGATCGATGCGACAGGTGACGATCGGCAGCATGCGGGTCGATCTCGTCAGCGAGATCCCTTCGCTTGCCTTCGACAAGAGCTGGCTGTTCGCCAACGTCACCGACGAGGTGATCGCGGAGAACCGGAGATGGCTCGATCACCGCTATATCGAGCCGGAGACCGGCCGTTTCATCCTCAGTCATCACTCCTATCTGGTGCGAACATCGCGCTGGACCGCCATCGTCGACACCTGCTGCGGCAACCACAAGCATCGACCGCGCGTGCCGGCGTGGAACAAGCTCGACCAGCCTTATCTGCAGAATATGCAGGCGCTGGGCGTTGCGCCTGAAGAGGTCGACTTCGTGATGTGCACGCATCTGCATGTCGATCATGTCGGCTGGAACACGCGGCTGATCGACGGCCGCTGGGTGCCGACCTTCCCCAATGCGCGCTATCTGATGGGCCGCGCCGAATATCGCCAGTTCGAAGCCGCGCACAATGCGGCGCCGAGGAGCCCGGTGAACCACGGCTCGTTTGAGGATTCCGTGCTGCCGGTCGTCGCCGCAGGCCTCGCCGAATTCGTCGAGACAGATCATCGCCTGTTCGACGACCGCGACGCGGCCTTGCGCTTTGCGCCGGCACCTGGGCACACCGCCGGCAACATGCAGATCCACCTCAACGGCGGCCACGACCATGCGGTGATGTCCGGCGACGTCATCCATCATCCGATCCAGTGCGCCGCGCCGTGGCTCTCCAACGCCGCCGATGTCGATCCGGCTGCGGCGCTGGCAACGCGCATGGCGTTGCTGGAAGAGCTCGCGGACACGCCGAGCTATCTGCTCACCGGCCATTTTCCGGCACCGACCGCGGGACGCGTGGTCAGGCACGGCGATGCCTACAGATTTCGTTTCGAAGATTAGGGGGAAACATCATGAAGCTGCGCACCGTCACGCTCTCATTGTTCGCATTGTGGTTCACGGCCCTGCCGGCACGGGCAGAGGATCCGGCCGCCTACCCCAGCCACAAGATCAGGATGTTGCTGCCCTATGCAGCGGGCGGCGGCGGTGACGTGGTCGGCCGGCTGCTCGCCGACAGGATGGGCAAGACGCTCGGACAGAGCATCTATATCGAGAACCACACCGGTGCGGCCGGCACGCTCGGCACGCAGATGGTCGCGACGTCCGCGAATGACGGCTACACCATCACCGTGGGCGGCATGACCACGCATGTGCTGGCCCCCGCGATCTATCCAAAACTGCCCTACGATCCGATCAAGGATTTCACGACCATCGGCCGCGTCGGCACCTCCTCGATCATGCTGGTTGCGACCAAGAATTTTGCCGCCAACGACATCAAGGGCCTGGTCGCTCTGGCCAAGAAGGGCGAGCCGATCCAGTACGGCAGTTGGGGCGTCGGCTCGACCGGCCAATTCTGCGCGGAGATCCTGATGCAGCAGACCGGCATCAAGATGGACCACGTGCCGTTCAACGGCATCGCAAAACTCGCCGGCGACCTGCTCGGCGGCCACATCTCCCTTGCAACGCTCGACGTGGCCACCGCAACGCCGCTGGTGAAGGACGGTTCGATCAAGGCGCTGGCCGCCTGCGGCGAGCGCTCGCCGAGCCTGCCCGATGTCGCCAGCTACGGGGAGCAGGGCGTGCCGTTCGACCGCAGTCTGTCCTGGGCGATGTATGCGCCGGCGGGCCTCGCTCCGCCGATCGCACAGAAGCTCTCGGCGGCCCTGAAGGACGCCCTCGGTGACGAGGTGGTGAAGCAGAAGCTCCTGGCACTCGGCATCACCCCGCAATTCGTCCCCGGCGACGAGCAGCGCGATCTCAACGCGCGCGACATCGCGGCCTGGAAGCAGGTTGCCAAGGACGCCGGCATTGAGGTCAAGTGAATAGGCAGAGAACAGGAGCGCGGGCATGAGCCGCATCTTCGGCGCGGTGCGCCAGAACGGATATGTGGTGCGGGACATCCACGCCGCGATGAAGCATTGGATCGAGGTGATGGGTGTCGGCCCCTGGTACTACATGGACCGCGTCAAGACCGACTGGTTTCGTCACCGCGGCGAGGACTCCGCCGTGGAGATGAGCATCGCGCTGGCCAATTCCGGCGACCTCCAGATCGAGCTGATCCAGCAGCGCAACGACGCGCCCTCGCTGTACAAGGAATTCCTCGACGCCGGGCACGAAGGCCTCCAGCATATGTCGTACTGGAGCCACGACTACCAGGCGCTCTACGACAAGGCGATCGGGCTCGGCTACAGGATCGGCCATGAGGGCCAGATCGGCGGCGACAAGGGGCGCTTTGCTTATTTCGACACGCAGGACCATCCGGGCACGGTGATCGAGATCTCGGACATCAGCGGCACCAAGGGGCCGTTCTTCGAGAAGGTCCGGCAGGCCGCGATGAGCTGGGACGGTACGCGGCCGATCCGCGAGGTCGGCGGCGGGAAATCGTAGGATCGGTCGCCGGCTGGTCAGGCGCATTGGCGGGCAAACCATGGTACATAAACCCCGTGTCCGAACCTTCAGCGAGGCAATCATGTCCGACACTGACAAGGTTTTCACCGGCTCGATTCCGAAAATCTACGACGAGTATCTCGTCCCGATGATCTTCTCTGTCTATGCGGAGGACATCGCAAGACGCATCGCCGCCCGCTCGCCCTCCGCGCTGCTCGAGATCGCCGCAGGCACCGGCGCAGTGACGCGCGCCGTGGCGGCGGCGCTGCCGCGCGGCATCCGTTACGTAGCAACCGATCTCAACGAGCCGATGCTCGCAGTCGCCGCGAAGCGCCAGGCAAATGACGACCGCATCAGCTGGCGCCAGGCGGATGCATCGGCCCTGCCCTTCGGTGATGCCGAGTTCGACGTGGTCTGCTGCCAGTTCGGCGCGATGTTCTTTCCGGACCGCATCAAGGCTTACGCGGAAGTGAAGCGCGTCCTGAAGCCGGAAGGCACGTTCGTGTTCAACGTCTGGGATCGGATCGAGGACAATGTGCTGACGCATGAAGCGACGGTAGCGCTCGGCAAACTGTTTCCCGACGACCCACCGCGCTTCATGGTCCGCACGCCCCACGGCTATCACGACAAGGCCATCATCAGAGCCGACCTCGAACGTGCCGGCTTCCGCGACATCTCGATCGAGACGCGATCTGAAACAAGCCGCGCGCCATCGCCCGAATATGTCGCGCTCGCCCTCTGCCAGGGCACGCCGCTGCGCAGCGAGATCGAGGCAAGGGACCCGAGCAAGCTTCAGGCCGCGGCCGACATCGTCGCCGAGACGATCCGGACGCGTCATGGCGCCGGCCCGGTCGAGGGCAAGATTCAGGCTGTGGTGATCGAAGCGCGTCCGTAACTGCAGGCCGCCCGGGCGGCTATCCTGCGTTCTACCACCAGCTTCCCTGCATCGGCTGTGTCGACTGATAATATTGGTACTGGCCGCGCTGCCGGCGCGGATTGGCCGGCTGTACGTAGGGGTCACGCTGGTAGAAGAAGCCGAAGCCGTTCCCGCCATTGTCCCAGCCGTCATCGCTGGCGATCATGGCAGGTGCGGTCGGCTTGCGCGTGATGAAGCCGCCTTGCGGCTGGTCGCTCAGGACCGCGACGAATTCAGTCCGGTAATTGGTCTCGGCGCTCAGCGGCTCGTCCGAGATGATGATCGAGGAGCGCGGCAACGCGGTCGGCCCGATGCGATCCCAGACGTCCTGCGGGATGGTGATGCGGTCGAGCGCATTCCTCGCCTCGTCGCCGTTCTCGATCGTGACCACGCTCCAGCGTAGGCCCGTAGCGGACTTCGCCATCGCCGTGAAGATATGCGTGCCGAGCGGCTGCTCGGGATTTCGGATCGTGACGGGAACCTCGATGCTGGTGTCGAACACCTCACCGCCACCGTCGGGGGCCGGCTTGTGCGTGTTTCGCCGCACGTAGAGCTTCTGCGTCGAGCGGCTGATGTAGACCGAGACCGGTTCACCCGCGAGCTTTGCGTCGGTCGCAGCCTTCACGGCGTCGGCCTTCCTGGCCGCGGTGGCCTTCGCGGCGTCCTTCGTCGCGGCCACGGCATCGCGCTTCGGCTGCGCCGCGGCCCTGGCGGCGTCGAGCTGCGTCGCCGCGTCGGCGGCCTTGGTCGCCGCCTTCTGCTTCAACTCCTCGGCCTTGGCGCGGGCCTGATCGTTCTTGGCGTTCGCGAGCGTCTTGTCGGCGAAGGCGAGCTCGGCGTCAGCGCGGGCCTTCTGCTGTTCCAGCTTGCGCAGCGCGGCAGGAAGCGAAGCAGCTTCCTTCGCGGCGGCGGAAGCAGCCTTCTTGGCCTCGTCGGCAGCCCTTGTGGCCTCGTCGGCTTCGGCGGAGAGCTTGTCGGCCTGCCTGGGCGCTGCAGCGATCGCTTCCGGCTTCGGTACGAACAGCGAGGGGTGAGAGATATCGGTCGGGACCGTATCGTGGGGCGAGATGATCACCCGCATCCCGATATACGTCTTGTCGAACAGGTTCTCGGCAAAGCCGAAGGGCATGCGCACGCAGCCGTGCGAGGCGGCATAGCCGGGCAGCGGTCCGCCATGCAGCGCGATGCCGTTCCAGGTGATGCGCTGCATGTTCGGCATCCAGGCATCGTCATACATGGTCGAGCGGTGGTCCTTGTCCTTCTCGACGACGGCGAAGACGCCGGCCGGCGTCTCGCGTCCCGTGGTGCCGGTCGACACCGGCGCGCGCAGGATCCAGCCCTCTGAATCGTAGAACGTGACCTGCTGGCTCTTGATCGACACGATCGCCATGATGGGATCGCCGGCCTGGCGCTGCGCCACCGCCTCGGCGGGCTGGCGCGCCTGCTTGGCCGCGCTCGCCGGCGCGACCGCCGCCAGGACCGCCATTGCCGCCAATGTCACGATTCCGGGAGGCACCCGACGCCGCATCGCCTTGGTGGGTTGCGCCGTCGTCAGTCGGTTTTTCATGCCATCCTCGGTCGAAATGCCGGCCCGCTCGTGCCGATCATGTATCAGATTGCGGTCATTCAATTAAGAAATCGCAGCCGCCATACGTTCCGTCTGTGGCGATATTCGGCCCGGTCCGGCGACAAATCCCTGATATATGACGGCCCGAGCCGGCGGAAGGTCGGTTGCAGCCGGGGGTGGTCCGAACCGGGTGGCAGTCACTGCGGCAGAATGTCCGGCTGTGCCGGCGAGGACACGCCCGTCAGACGCCCAGAGCCTTACGGTTGAAGCCTCGCAGGAAACGCAGCGACAGCGTCCGGACATTGGCGACGTTGAGCAGCCAGGCCGCTCCGACATAGGCAGGGCCGCCGGCGAGGCTGACGATGAGGAGCGAGACGAAGCCGGTGCCGCCCGCTTGCGACCGCGCCGCCAGGATTGCAGCCGCCATCGCCGCTGCGGAGGCCGCAATACCGGCGAGGCGGCCGAGGTCGAACGGGACCGGGTGGGCGCGATGCATCAGGACGACGGCGACGAGGAAACCGAGCGCCTCGGTCGCGAGCGTCGCCAGTGCCGCCCCAAAGATCCCGTAGCCGGCGACCAGCGCGAACATCAGGACCACGCTGACCACCAGCGTGAGAAAGGACTGGGCCGCCAGCATGAAGGGCCGCTCGGCGAGCTGGAAGCTGATCTGCACGTAGAACTGGTTGGCGATACCGAAGAAGCGGGCAAGCACCAGGGTCGGCAGCAGCGCCGACACGCCGGCGCGGAAGTCGACGCCGACGAGTGTGCCGGCGACCTGATCCGCCGCAAGCGCGAGCCAGATCGCAACGGGGGTGACGACGACGAGCAGCAGCTCGAGGCTCTCGGTCAGCCGCTCCCGCGTCGTCTCCTTGTTATTCTCGGACAACGACCGGAACACCAGTGGCACGGTGGCCGCGGCGACGCTGGACGCGATCATGACCATGAACTGGCGCGGCAAGTCTGCGGCAACGCCGAAGATGCCGGCGGCGTCCTTGCCGAGCAGATAGGCGACAATCAGCCGGTCGCAAGCCGAATAAACTGCAACGGAGAGTCCGGCCAGCGTCAGCGGCAGGCCGTAGCGCGCGAGCTGCATGAACTGGCTGCGCTGGAAGCGGGCGATCTTGGTGCGGTCGCCGACCAGGTTCAGGATGATGCCGGTGAGCGACCCCAGACCGAACGCGGCAAGCAGCCCCAATCCACCCCAGCCGAGCCAGATGCCGAGGAGGCCGAAGCCGACGCTCGACACGCTGCGCACGATCGAGATCGCGGCAAACCGGTAGGGCCGCAATTTGGCGCGTTCGAACTCCTGGCCGACATCGACCGCATTGGCCATGATCGCGACGAACATGCTGGCAAGCAGCAGCTCGACACTGAGGTCGCTGCGGAACAGGAAGACCAGCGGGGTCGTGGCGCAGAGCACCGCGACGGTGAGCCCGAAAGCCACCATCGCCGTGCCGCGAAAATCCACCTCCGCCGACATCGCCTGATAGCGCGACACCGACAGCTTGATCCAGGCGAAGAAGATCGCACCCAGAATACCGGCGAGGCTGATGCCGACGACATAGACGCCGTACTCCGCCGGCGTCAGCAGCCGCGTATAGGCCGTGACCGCAAAGAAACCCACCGCCGCAGGCAGGATGTAGGCGACGAGATAAATCGAAAAATGGCGGTTCAGCATGCGAGCACGGGACCGGCAACGGTCTTGCGAGTGTGGCGGCCGTTCATCAATGGGGCCTTGAATGGGGGCCTTAAATGGGGCTTTTGGCGGGGCAAACGAATGCGCCGCAGCATCGCTCAAGAGTGTCACATAAGTCTGCAGATCGGGCGGCGAATGAAGCCTTGGAGCCGCTTTCGCGCGTTAGCGTTAAATTTGCCCTTCCCTGAACGGCAAGGCGCGATCACGAAAAGGAACCATGACTTCCAGGCGGCAGAGGTTAACCCAACAAGGCGAAACCCCGGCGTCGCGAGGCGCCGCTTGGTACGATGGTGCGTTGGTTCGAAAAGGACGGCCGTGACCAGGCTCGACAGACGCGAATTTCTCCTCGGCAGCGCCGCAGCCCTCGCGGCGGGCGCATCCGCGTCGGCCGCACCGGCGTCGAAACTGGCGCAGCGCCGTCCGGGGTTCGGCGCAGCGGCCACGCTCTGGGACCTGCAGGCCGATCCCAGGCTCGGCGAAGCCATCAGCACCTATTGCACCCAGGTCGTCCCGGTGCTCGAGCTGAAATGGCCGATGCTGCGGCCGAATGCGCACACGTTCAATTTCGAGCGCGCCGATGCGATCCTGGATTTCGCGCGCGACAACGACCTGACGATGCGCGGCCACGCGCTGGCCTGGTATCACGACATTCCGGACTGGGCCAAGCAGATCAAGGACACCCGCAGCGTCGAGCGCGCCTATGTCGACCACATCGGCACCGTCGTCTCCTACTACAAGGACAAACTGACGTCGTGGGACGTCGTCAACGAGCCGATCCCGGACAATCCCCGCAGCCCGAAGGACCGGCGCGATACGTTCTGGACGCAGCATCTGGGTCAAAGCTGGATTCCACTGGCGTTCCGCACGGCGGCTGCGGCCGATCCTTTCGTCAAGCTCGCGATCAACGAATATGACATCGAGTCGGCCAAGGACTCCTTCATTGCGAAGCGCGCGGCTTATCGCAATCTGATCATGGACCTGCTCGACCAGGGCGTTCCGCTGCACGCCGTCGGACTGCAATCGCATCTGCATGCCGAGCTCGAGATCGACACCCATGGGCTCGCCGAATTCGTCACCGAGCTGCGCTCGTGGGGACTTGAGGTGTACGTCACCGAGCTCGACGTCGACGACCAGAAGCTGACGGGCAATCCGGCCGAGCGCGACGCCATCGTCGCCAAGCGCGTCAACGACCTGCTGACGGCCATTTCAACCAGCGGGCCGGTGCGGTCGATCCTGACCTGGGGCCTTTCGGATCGCTACAGCTGGATCAACGGCACCTTCGCCCGCGCGGACAAGCAGCCGAACCGCCCGCTGCCGCTCGACGGTGAGTTCAAGCCAAAGCCGTTCATGGACGTAATCAGCAAGTTCACGAAGGACGCCTGAACGCGCGAGCTTAGCTGCGCGTCTTCACCTCGAACTCGGCCGCGTCTCCCATACCTTCGGGAGACAGGCTCGGAGCGCGACGGTCGCGCGAGCTGAGGCGGAACACGTCGCGGATGTCCTCGACCGAGGTCGACGAATAGGACTGGATGCAGAGCGCGACCTGCTCGGGCGAAGCGGCACGCATCAGCGCTTCGATAGCCGGGCGGTCGAGCGGCGTGTCGTCCCAATGCGAGACCGCGATGCTGTCTTCGGTGACCCGATGGGCGGCCAGATGCGCGGGCGAGTTCGCGACGAAGTGGCCGTACATCAGATATTCCGAGAACTTCTTCTTCCGGCACAGCGCCAGAACCCAGTTCAAACCGGTCGCCGACTTGATGGCGGCGGTCATCGCGCGCGCGGTGTCCTTGTCCCAGACCAGCGCATTGCCGACATAATCGTCAGCCGGGAAGGAGCGGTCCTTGATACCGAGGAGCTGATCGACGGTGCGCAACCATAGCCCATGCAGCGGGTGGTCAGCGCCGATGTCCTTCGGCGTGACGAACAGAGGCGTCTTCTCCGCGCCGGCATATTGGCCGACGTCGAATTCGCGGAAGAACAGATTGTCCGAATCCAGGATGCAGACGCGCTGCTCGGGCGCGTTGAGGACGCCGGCGATCTTCAGGATCTGCTGGATGTGCCAGCCGTGCACCGGCGAGGACAGCAGCGATAGCCAGACGCGGCGCTTGCTGATGAACTGAAGCGCCGGCGGCAGCGCAAACAGCCATTTCGGCAAATAGCGCGAGGCCGGAACGATGACGCGCTTGTCGGAGGCGAACCGTGCGAACAGCGGCACATCCTCATCGTTAACGAGAACATAATGCCGCGTGTATCCCGAGAGCCAGGTGTCGATGCTCTCGCTGAGCAGCGAAAAGCGTTCGATATCCTTGGCGTAGCTGGCGGTCAGCAGGGCAACGGAATGCATGGAGCGCGCTCAAATGGCCATCAGGCCGTACTCATAGCGGCGTCGGGTTGCGTTGGATACTTCCATTCGCAATCAAGGTAAAATGAAACGAAGCGTTAGCCATCCGACGGCAGTCCCTGCTCGATCCCGCGAAAGCGCAGCGGCGCCAGAGCTGAGGCTCGCTGCCACCAGTCGGCGACGCGGTCGTCGAGCGCGGTCACACCGCGGCCCTGGCCGGGGAAGATCCGGATCTGCTGCACCGCCTCGGCTTCGAAGCCCCTGCCCCTGCGCGTGATCTTGAGCGCGGCGCCTTCACGGTCCCGCTGGGTCAACGGCACCAACAGGCGGCCGCGCCGCCGAAGCGCTTGGAGCCAGAGCGGGTGCGGATGCGGGAAGCCGGCATGCACGATGATCACGTCGACGGGCTCGCGGATCTCCTCACATCCATCGCCATGGACCACCTCGACGTTATAATAGGTCTGAAGGAAACTTGCGGCGCGGCGCGCCAGACGCTCGTCGCATTCGAGGGCAATCACCCTGCCCTTGGGGCCGACCATCTTCGACAGGATCGCACTGAAATAGCCGAGCCCGCAGCCGATCTGGACCACGCGGTCCTTCTCCCTGATGTCGAGCACATCGATGAAATGCGCCCACAGGCTCGGCAGCCCGGTGTCCAGCTTGCGGCGCGAGTCGATCGCGACCAGCACGTTGTCATAGAGATGGACGGGATCGCCATCTGGCGTTAGCCGATAGCTGCGCGCCGCTTCACTCTTGATCCGCCAGGGCCCTCTCGGCAGAAAGTTTTCGCGCGGGACGGAGGCGAGCGCTTCGAGCAGGCGCTTTGAGGCAATCCGCTCGCGCTTTGCAATCCTCTCCACATAGCGCGCACGCGCAGCGGCAAGATCACTCATGTCAGGGATCGGCGCGTTCGCGGACCGGCGCGTCCGCAGCGAGCTCGTTGACGAGCTGCACCGCCTGCTTGAGGTCCGGCGTGTAAAAACCCTCGCTGAACTTGCCGACAACGGGCACGAGCAGCAGACTCGCCTGCTCGCGCCTGCCGGCCTGATACGACAGGCGCGCGAGGCTGACGGCGGAGCGAAGCTCCCAGGACAATGCGCCCTGCTTGCGCGCGGTCTCCAGCGCCAGCGCGAACAGATCGCCGGCCTCCTGCGCCGAGGCCAGGTCGCCGTCCGACAGCGTGATCTCGCCTTGCAGGCGATAGACTTCGGCGAGATAGGAGTGATCGCCGGTCCGCCGCGCGGTAGCGAGCGCACCGTCAAGCGCGCGCAAGGCGGCCTCGCGCATCCCGACCTTGGCGTAGGCTTCCGCAAGCAGGCAGCGGAACCAGCAGCCGGCGAGCCAGGAATCCATCGCCTCGTACTCGTCGAGGCCGAAGCGCATCTGGCTGAGGCCTTCATCGGCCTCGCCGAGCTGCGCCAGCGCCCAGCCGCGCAGGATCGCCGCCTGCTGCTTCCAGTGCAGGAAATTATGTTCGGTGGCGATGATCATGGCGCGGTTGGCATGGTCGCGCGTGCCCTCGACGTCGCGCAAATGCTGGCAGAGATACGCACCGAACACGAGCGCGAAGGCGAGCGTGAAGGGATGGCGGATCTTCTCGGCATTCGCGATCGCCTGCTCGCTATGCTGGCGCGCCGCGTCGGGCCGGCCGAGGAACCACAGGAGGTAGCCGAGATAGGACAACGAGACGACGCCGGGATCGGTGCCGTGCCGCTCCATCAGATCGGAGTGGAGATCGGGGCTGTAGAGGTTGATGCAGCGATGCAGATGATGCTGGGAAGCGGCAAAGCGGCCGCGATAGAGCATGGTCATCGCGATCGAGCGGTGCGCCTCGATCAGATAGCCGGTCTGCTGCGCAGGCTGCGTCCGCTCGTTGAGCCGCTCGCGCTTGGCAAACTTCAACAGCTCGACGCTGAGATCGTGCGCGCGGGTGAGATCGGCGCGGATGAAGTGGCAGACCCACAGGCCGCGGGTGGCGGCAAAGATCTTTTCGTCGTCGTCGAGCTGCTGGCCGAGCTCGAGCGCGCGGATGTAGTTCTCCTCGACCTCCTGGACCGCGTAGCCCTTGGCGGCGATCAGCGCGTTGCCGAGCGCGATGCGCAGCTCGAGCTCCATCTCGTCCGCGCCCTGCATCCGCGCATTGGCCTGCACGACGCTGAGGCCGCGGCGCAGATGGCCGATCGCCTCCAGATTGGCACCGCTCTTGGCCGCCTGCTTGCCGGCCTTGAGCCAGAAGCTCGCGGCGCCCTCGCTCTGGCCGGATTCGGTCATGTGATGGGCGAGCAGCTCCGGTTCGCGCTCGGTCTTCTCCGGATACATCTCGGCAAGCACCTGGGCGATCCGCGAATGCAGCTTGCGCCGCTCGCTGTGCAACAGGCTCGCATGCGCGGCGTTCTGGATCATGACGTGCTTGAAGGAATAGAGCGCATCGGGCGGCAGACCGCGGCGCATGATCAGCCCGGCCTGCTCCAGATGATTGAGCGCGGCCTCGATCTGTTCGGCCGGCGTGTTGGCGACCGCGTGCAGCGTCTCGTAGGAAAACTCGCGGCCGATGGTGGCGCCGATCTGCGCGATGCGCTTGAACGGGCCCATCCGGTCCAGCCGCGCCATCAGCGAGTCGGTCAGGGTTGCCGGGATCGCGAGCTGCCGCCACGGGCCCGACAGAACGTAGCGCCCATGCCGCTCGGTCAGCAGGTTGGATTCGAGGACCGTCTTGGTCAGCTCCTCCAGGAACAGCGGCACGCCGTCGGTCTTGACGATGATCTCCTCGACGACCTCCTTGGGCAGCTCTCTGCCGGCGACGCGCTCCACCAGCGTCGTGCGCAACTGCCGGCTCAGGCGGTTCAGCACCAGCGTCGTGATGTGCGAATGCGCGTTCCAGCTCGGCTGGAATTCGGACCGCGCGGTGATGATGGCCAGGATTGGCCGGTTCTGCACCCGGTCGACCAGGAGGTCGATCACCTCGCGGGAGGTCGGGTCGATCCAGTGCAGATCCTCGAACGCGATCACCAGCGGCATCTCGCGCGCAAGGCCGAGGAAATGATTGACCAGCGCCTGGACGGTCGCATCCTTCTGCTGCTGCGGCGACAGCTCGAGCCGCGGATAGCGGTCGCCGGTCGGTATCGACAACAGCGCGGCAAACAGCGGCGTGACCTGCTCGATGTCGCCATGAGCGGCGGCGATCGCGCTCTCCAGGCTCGCCAGCGACAGCGCGGACGCATCCTCGCGGTCGAGGCCAAGGGAGAATTTGAGCTGCTCGGCGAACGGATAGAACGCAGTGGACGTGTAATAGGGCGAGCACTGGAACGAGACCTGTCCATGCCGGTCGCCCGATATCCGCTCGAAGATCTCCTGGATGATGCGCGACTTGCCGATGCCGGGCTCGCCGAACTTGACCACGACCTGACCGTCACCATCCTTGGCCTGCTCCCAGCGGCCCATCAACAGCGCGATCTCCTCCTCACGGTTGACGAGCGGCGTCAGTCGCGTGCCCATGGCGGCGGCGAATCGGGTCTCCACCCGCGAGGCGCGCACCACATGCCAGGCCTGCGTCTTCTCGGATATCCCCTTCAAGGCGTGGACCCCGAGATTGCGGTAGTCGAACTTCCCCTTCAGCAGCGACTGGGTCGATGAGGAAATCACCACGCCATTGGGCGGCGCGAGACCCTGCAGGCGCGCGGCGAGATTGACGGTTTCTCCGACCGCGGAGTCGCGCTCTTCGGTGCCCTGTCCGACGAGGTCGCCGACCACGACGAGGCCGGTCGCGATCCCGATGCGGACGGCGGGTGAGTGGCTGAGCCCACCGCGCAGCTCGGTCGCGCGTGCGGTCGATAGCAGTCGCACGATCTCGAGCCCGGCGCGCACCGCGCGCTCGGCATCGTCCTCATGCGCGGTCGGATAGCCGAAATAGACGAGGATACCATCGCCGACGAAACGGGCGGCAAAGCCCTCGTAATGCTTGACCACACGGACGCAGGTTTCGCGGAAGCTCGCGATCATGTCGCGGACGTCTTCCGGATCGAACTGCACGGACAGTGAGGTGGAATCCACCATGTCACAAAACATGGTGGTGAGCTGACGCCGTTCAGCGCCGACCTCCGTGCGCGTTGGCGGCACTATTGTCGCGGGCGCCTCGGCCGCTTCCGCCTCGAACAGCGCTGCCATCGCCCGTTGCAGCCGCTTGCGATCGCCGAGCGGCAATCCGAGCTCGACCAGATCGGATTCGGTCAGGTCGCCCATGACGTCGAGATCGAGACGGTGCTGTTCGAAGAGATCGGTGTAATGGCCGAGGCCGACGCCCTCGAGCCAGCGCTTCAGCCCGCCTTCCCTTCCGATGTCCGGCCCATTCTCCAGCATGGTGATTTCTGCCCGACCATAATTCCGTCGAAGGGCTTAGGGCCCCTCAACCACAGATTTTGGGGCCAAAACTTCACCTCAGACTGGACGCGTTCCCTGACTTCTTGGAAGAATAGCTCAATCGGATCAAAAGGGAACGGAATTGTCGGACGTCACACTCCCAGCCCCGGAGGAATCAAGCGGCACGGCGGCCGAAACGAAGACATTCGCCCACATCGGCGGCGTTCTCGATTTCTACGCCCGCAAGACGCCAGCGGCAGCCGCCCTCCTCGCCCCGGGTCGACCCGTCCTCAACTACGGCGCGCTTGGCGAGGTGACGCAAGATCTCGTCCGCACGCTGCGCCGGCTCGGCATCACCCCTGCCGACCGGATTGCGGTTGCATTGCCGCGCGGCGCCGACAGCGCGCTGGCGCTGATCGCGGTTGCCTCGAGCGGCGCCTGCGTCCCCGTCAATCCCGATCTGACCGCGGACGAGCTGCAACGCTATTTCAGCGAACTGAAGCTGACCGCGCTCGTGACCCGGGCCGACATGAACTCGGCGAGCCGCGACGTCGCCAAGGCACTCGATATCGCGGTGATCGATTTCGTGCCGGGACCGCAAGACAATCTGGGCGGCGGCAAATTCATCGGTCCGACAGTCGGGCCGGCGGCGACCGGCGGCGCCTCGCGCGGCGACGACGATGCGTTCATCCTGTTGACATCAGGCACGGCGGCGCGGCCGAAGATGGTGCCGCTGACGCATCGCAATGTATGCCTGTCTGCCGCCAATGCCGGCCACGTGCTGTCGCTTTCGTCCCGTGATCGCCTGCTCAACGTCCTGCCGCTGTTTCACGCCCATGGCTTGATCTCCGGCCTTCTGACGGCACTGGCCGCAGGCTCCAGCGTGATCTGCACCGACGGTTTCGATGCACCGTCGTTCTTCGGCTGGATGCGGGAGCTGCAGCCGACCTGGTACACGGCGGTGCCGACCATCCATCGCGCGCTGCTGACGGCGGCGGAATCGAACCCGGACCGCGCCCGGTCGTCGTCGCTGCGCGTGATCCGCTCGGCCTCGGCCTCGCTCGCGCCTACGATCCTCCAAGGGCTGGAGGCGACGTTCGGCGTTCCCGTGCTCGAGACCTACGGCATGACCGAAGCGGCCTCGCAGATCGCGGCCAATCCGTTCGAACTGCGCAAGATCGGATCGGTCGGGCGTGCCGCCGGCCCCGAGATCGCGATCATGGACGAGACGGGCCGCGCGCTTGCGAGCGGCGAGCGCGGCGAGATCATGCTGCGCGGACCGAACATGAGCCGCGGCTATTACAACGACGAGGCGGCGACACAGGCCTCCTTCCGCAACGGCTGGTTCCGGACCGGCGATCTCGGCTATCTCGACGCTGACGGCTATCTCTTCATCGTTGGCCGCATCAAGGACGTCATCAACCGCGGCGGACAGAAGATCTCGCCTCTCGAAGTGGAAGAGATCCTGCTCAGCCATCCGGCCGTGCTGGAGGCCGGCGTGTTCGCCGTCCCGCACGAAAAGCTCGGCGAGAACGTCGCCGCCGTTGTGGTGCTGCGGCCGGAGGCCGAGGCGACCTCGGAGCAACTGCGCCAGTTCGCGCGAAAGCGGCTCGCAGCCTACAAGGTGCCGAGCCTGATCCGCAGCGTGGCAGCCTTGCCGAAAGGCGGCAGCGGCAAGGTCAAGCGCAACGCGCTGGCCGAGCTGATCGCCAAGGAGGACTCCGATGGGACGAGGTTGCCGCGCACCGCGCTGGAGACCCAGCTCGCTGCGATCTGGGCTGCTCTCTTGGAGCTGCCGCAGGTCGGCGTGGATCAGGACGTCTTCGCGCTCGGCGCGGATTCGCTCGCAGTGACGCAAGTGCGTTCGCGTCTGCGCGAACGTTTCAACGTCGACTTCTCGTTCGAGGACATCTTCGATTGCGCCACGGTCGCCGCGCTTGCAGCCCGGATCGACACCGCCGCAAGCCGGCGTGGGGCGGCACTGCCGGCTTGGCGGCAGGTGACGGAGGCAGACGCGCCGCTCTCGTTCCAACAGCAGCGGATGTACGTGCTGTCGCGGCTCGATCCGACCCGCTACAATTACAACGTCGTCGAAGTCGCCGTGCTCAAAGGCCAGATAGACGTCGCCGCGCTTCAGGCAAGCCTTGGCGCGATCTGCGCGCGCCATGAGGCGCTGCGCTCGGTCTTCGTCGAACGGCAGGGCGAGCCGGCGCAGCTCGTGCTGCAATCGCCGCCGCGGTTCGAGCGGATCAAGCTCAAGCCCTGTCCTGCCGACAAGCGGGCCGCAGTGATCAGGCGCGAGGCGCTCAAGCTCGCGCAATATCCGTTCGACCTGCCGCGCGAGCCGCCGCTGAAGGTCACCCTGCTGTCGTTCGATAAGACGAGCCATGCGCTGGTGGTCAATGTCCATCACCTCGTCACCGACGGCTGGTCGCAACGCCTGTTCTGGGAGGAGCTTGCCGCCCACTATGCCGCCGCTCACAAGAAGAGCGTGGCGACCCTGCCCGCGCCAGCTTTTCAATATCGCGACTTCGCGCTCTGGCAGCAGAGCTGGGCACAGACGCCGGCAGCCAAGGACCAGCTCGACTATTGGCGAGGCCAGCTCGACGGCGTCACCACGCTGCCGCTGCGGACCGACCGGCCAAGGCCGGAGGTCTGGAGCGGTCACGGCGCTCGCCACTATTTCGAGTTCTCCAAGGCTCTCTCGGGCGATGTCCGCGCATTGAGCCAGGATCAGGGCGTCACGCCCTTCATGACGCTGCTCGCGGTCTTCCAGTGCCTGCTGTTCCGCCACACCGGGCATGAGGACGTCGCGACCGGCTCGCTGATCGCCAATCGCAACCAGATCGAGAGCGAGCGCCTGATCGGGCTGTTTGCCAACACCCTGATCCTGCGCAACGATTTTGGCGGCGACCCGAGCTTCAGCGAGATGTTGCGGCGGGTCCGCCAGGTCACGCTCGATGCCTACCGCAACCAGGACCTTGCGATCGAGGAGGTGTTGCGCGCATTGCAGATCGCACGCCGCAGTGACGGCAATCCGCTATTCCGGATCATGTTCATCCTCCAGAACGCCTCGATCGAGACGGCACGCTTTCCCGGCCTCTCGACGCGGCGGCTGGAGATCGATCCGAAAGTGGCGCGCTTCGACATCACGCTCGAGCTGGTCGAGGCCGACGGCCGCTTCACCGGCTTCTTCGAATACGCCACCGACCTGTTCGACGCCGCGACGATCGGCGGCATGGCGGCACAGTTCAAGTCCCTGCTGAAGGCCGTCATCGCCAATCCGGAACAGCGCATCTCGCGCCTGCCGCTCCTCAACGAGGCCGAACGCCGGCAATTGCTGGCGACAGGCCGGGGCGTGCCGGCCAATTTCACCACCCGCGGCAATGTGAGCGAACGCTTCGACCGCCAGGCCAGGACGACGCCGAACGCAATCGCGGTGACGGACGGACACACCTGCCTGAGCTATCGCGAGCTGGCGCGCCGCAGCCGGTCGATTGCGCGCTGGCTGGTGCGCGAAGGGATCGGTGCCGAGAGCGTGGTGGCCTTGCTTGCGGATCGCGGCCCCGACCTGCTCGCCGCGATGATCGGGGTGCAACGCGCGGGCGCGGCCTTCCTCAATCTCGATCCCGATCAGCCGCCGGCGCGGCTCACGACCATTCTCGGATCGAGCTGCGCCCGCATGCTGCTGACGACGCGTGCGCGGTCACCCATGGTCGGGGCGTTACTTGAACCGCTGGTCGAGCGCATCCCGGTGGCCGAACTCGAAGATACGATCGCCTCGGGATCGACCAAGCCGGCCCGCGGGGTACGGCGCGCAGCCTCCGGCCTCGCCTATCTCATCTATACGTCCGGCTCCTCCGGCGCGCCGAAGGGCGTCATGATCGAGCAGCGCGGACTGTCGAACCATCTGGCCTCGCTGATAGCCGAGCTCGGCCTCTCCGCCAGAGACGTCGTCGCGCAGTCCGCGCCGCAGAGCTTTGTCATCTCGGTCTGGCAGTTCCTGGCGGGGCCGATGGTCGGCGCGCGCGTGCATGTCTGCGACGACGCGATCGTGCAGGACCCGATCCTGCTGGCGCGGGAGATCGAGCGCAAAGGCATCACGGTGCTCGAGATCGTCCCATCGCTTTTGCGCGTCATCGTCGAACGGATGAACGAGGCGCCGATCCAGCGCGCCTTTGCGAGATTGCGCCTCCTGATCTCGACCGGCGAGCCGCTGCCCGTCGAGCTCTGCCGGGCCTGGTTCGCGCGCTGCCCAAAGGTGCCGCTGATCAACGCCTATGGCGCGTCGGAATGTTCCGACGACGTCTCCCTGCATCGCCTGACCAAGGCGCTGGCGACCGCGACCAGCAACGTTCCGGTCGGCGCGCCGCTGCCGAACACCCAGCTCTACGTGCTCGACGCCAACCTCCAGCCGCAGCCGGTCGGCGTGACCGGCGAGCTCTGCATCGGCGGCGCCGGAATCGGCCGCGGCTATGTCAACGATCCCGCGCAGAGCCGGCAGCGCTTCCTGCCCGATCCGTTCTCGCGCCAGCCAGGCAGTCGGCTTTACCGCACCGGCGATCTTGCCCGCCGCCGTGCCGACGGGACGATCGAATGCCTCGGCCGCGCCGACCATCAGGTCAAGGTCAGCGGCTACCGTATCGAGCTCAAGGAGATCGAGAACGCGCTTGCCGACCATCCGGGCGTGCGGGCCGGCATCGTCGAGCCGCGCCGCGAGGCGAGCGGCGACGTCAGGCTGATCGCCAATATCGTTGCAAAGCCTGCCAGCCGGATCAGCGCCAGCGAGCTTCGCGAATTCCTGAAGAGCCGGTTGCCGGGCCACGCCATCCCGTCCGCATTCCTGTTCCTGGATCACGTGCCGCTCAACGCCCATGGCAAGATCGACCGGTCCGCACTGCTGGCGCCGGCGCAACAGGAGGCGCCTGGACCTGATGCGCCCGTGCCGGCGCGGCGCTTTACTGAAAAGGTGCTGTCCGACATCTGGATCGACCTGCTCAAGGTCGACAGCATCGGCGTCACTGACAATTTCTTCGACCTCGGTGGCCACTCGCTGCTGGCAGGCCAGGCGATGGCGCGCGTCGCCCGGGCGCTCGGCGTGTCGCTGCCGATCAAGACCATCTTCGAGGCACCGACGATCGGGGGGCTTGCCCGGCGGATCGACCAAGCCATGGCGGCGACGCCGCGCAAGCCTGTCGCAAGCGTGACAAGCCTGGCTGAAGCGAGCATGACCGACAGCGGCGGACCAACGCTCGCGATCGCGCAGGACCAGATGCTCCGGATCGAGCAGAACCTCCCGGGGTTGCCGCTGTTCAACCTGCCCTTCGCCTTCCGCCTGCAGGGTCCGCTCGATGCGGCCGCCCTGGCACAGGCGATCGAGGACGTCATGCGCCGGCACGAATCGCTGCGGACCGCGTTCGGCTGGAACGGCGAGGAGCCGGTCAGCCACATCGCCGCACCCGGCACCCTCGGCCGTGTCCTGACCATCGAGACGATCGGCGACGGTCACGCTCACAATAACAAGCGGCGCAAGGCCCTGGAGCTCCGGAAGATCGATCTTCTGATCCAACAGGAGACCTCTACGCCGATCGACACGACGCGCGCGCCGCTGTTCCGCGCCCGGCTGTTGCGGCTCCATGACGACGAGCATGTGCTGCTGCTGACGCTGCATCACGCCATTGTCGATGGCTGGTCGATCGGCGTGCTGTTCGAGGAATTGTCGAGCCGCTACGCGGCGCTGGCCGGATATCCGTCGGCGCCGCTGCCGAGCCCGTCCCCGGCCTTTTCGGACGTCGCACGCTGGCAGCGCTGGTGGTGCGGCACGGACGCCGCCCGCCGGCAGGCGGCGGACTGGACGGAGAATTTGCGCGGCGCGGTGCCTGTCTTCGACGGCGAATCAAGCCCGGGCGCGTCCACCGGGCATCATCCGGTGAATCTGGATCGTGAGCTGATCAGCCGGCTCACCGCGTTCGCCGGCCGGCACAATGGCACGCTGTTCATGTGCCTGCTCACCGGTCTGAAGGCCTTGCTGCTGGCCCGGACGGGTCGCACCGACATCTCTATCGCCACCGCCATGGCCAATCGCGCCCAGCCGGACACCGACCGAATCGTCGGCCCATTCGAGAATACGGTGATTGTCCGCACCGAAATCACGCCGGAGCTGTCGTTCACGCAGGCGCTGGCGCGGGTACGCCAGAGCGTGCTCGACGCGCATGCGCGGCAGGAGCTGCCCTTCAACATCCTGGCCGACCATCTGGAGCGGGAGGGGATCGATCCGGCCTCGATGCTCCAGGTCTATTTCACCCTGCAGAATCCGCTGCGCCAGCCGCTCGATCTCCCGGATCTCGCCACAGGATCGATCGGCAACATCGCACGCGAAGGCCAGCCGGTGCTGCCGATCGACCAGACCTGGCTGTCGCTGATGCTCAAGGAGCGCCCGACGGGCATCACCGGCTCATGCAATTACAAGCGAGAGCTGCTCGACGGCCGCAGGGTCGGCGCGTGGATGGAGGATCTCGTTGCGCTGCTGGGGGCCGCCGTCGCCCAACCCAACACTCCGCTCGACGGATTGCTCGCGCGCAACGCGGCTTGAGCGGATGACATCGCGGACGAATACGGGTTCACTCGTCAAAGCTGTGCATGACCAAGTTGCATCTTGATTATTTGGCGCCGTCGCGCAAGATTATTCCGGCGTTTTGATTTGGACGATTATTTTCAACCGGGGGAGTGTTATGGGTTTCATCAAATTTACCAAGGGCACCTCGTTGAGCGACAAGGACCGCAAGGCCCTCCAGAAGTTGCTCGGTGCCGAGAAGAAGAAGCTCCAGTCCGCGCTGAAGGACGTCGACGCCAGCCTTTCGGTGCTTGGCGGCTCGAAGAAAGCCAAGAAGAAGAAGAGGTAAGATTCGTCGGCCGGGACGCCGTACGAATCTTCAGGCTTCACTTTTCGGGGATGGGCCGCTCGCGTGTCGAGTTGGGGTCTCGCACAAGCTTGCGCCTGTAAACCGGCCTGCAAATCGACAAGAATTCGCCCGGGTGGACCGCTAGAAGCGGTCCGCTTGATTGATTCTTGCTCAGTTGTTTCTTCCGTCGGGACCGGGGATCTGCCCTCGGCCTGACGCAAAAGGCCCAATTGATGGCGGACGACAGAATTGAACTCTTTGTCGGACTGATCGAGTCCATCGACGCGCCGGGCGCGGTCGAGGCGTGCCGACGGCTGCTCTCGGTCGACGAACGGGTCCGGGCCGATCGCTTCATGTTCGAGCGGCATCGACGGCAGTATATTTTCGCACATGCGATGCTGCGCCTGGCGCTGTCGCAGATCGCCTCCAACGTCGCGCCGACCGACTGGTCCTTTGCAGCCGGCCGCTATGGGCGGCCGTTTGTCGCGGCGCCCGCGACCTCGAGCGCGCTGCATTTCAGCCTGTCTCACGCCGACGGCTGCGTCGCCTGCGTCGTGTCGAGGCATGAGTCCGTCGGCGTCGACGTCGAAACCGTGTCGCGGCGGGTGGCGCCGCTGTCCACCGCGCTTCGCTTCTTTGCACCGGAGGAGGTCGAAACGCTGCGCGGACTGCCGGAGCCGGCGGCGACCGAGCGCTTCTTCGACTATTGGACGCTCAAGGAAGCCTATCTGAAGGCCAGGGGCTTTGGGCTCAATCTGCCGCTCGACGCCTTCGCGATGCAGGTCTCGCGCGAGGCCATCGAGATCAGCTTCAAGCCGGATATCGCCGACGATCCCGACGGCTGGCGCTTCTCGCTGTGCTCGCCGTCGCCCTCGCATCGCCTCGCGATCGCCGACGGCTCGCGTGCGGACGGTGGCCTTCCCATCAGCCGCAATGCCTGGCCGCTCCAGGAAGCGGCTGAATGACGCCGCCGCGGCTGCGCGTCTTTCCCGCGATTTCGCGCAACCGCGACCCCCAGAAATATATCGGCGAGCTGATGCGGGTGGCGCAGTTCGCCGACCGCAACGGCTTCGAAGGCATTTTGCTGTTCGAAGGCAACGACGTGTTCGTCGAGCCCTGGGCCATGGCCCAGCACATCATGGCGGAGACGACGCGATCTTCGCCGCTGATCGCCGTCAATCCGGTCTACATGCACCCGTTCACGGCGGCGAAATTCGTCTCGTCCCTGGCCCAGCTCCACGGCCGCAAGGTCTATCTCAACATGATCACGGGGACCGCGGTCAGCGACTTGCAGGGCCTCGGCGACGACCAGTCGCATGCAGACCGCTATATCAGGCTCGGCGAATTCGTGGAGCTGATGCGGCAGTTGCTGGCGAGCCCGCGGCCGGTGAATTTCGAGGGCAGCTTCTACCGTGCCCACCATCTGCAGCTTCGCCCGCGTCTGCCGGCGGAGCTGATGCCCGAATTCCTGATTGCGGGGCAATCCGAGGCGGCCCAGCGGGTGGCGAAGGAGACCGGCTGCATCAAGATGCAGATGCTGCCGCCGGATCTCGATCGCGGCCTCAACGTATCAGGCATGAATTTCGGCATCTTCGCCCGCGAGGGACGCGAGGAGGCGCGGCAGGCTGCGAAGCTACGTTTCCGCGACAACCCTGACGATCGCGAGCTACTCGCGCTCACCGTCGAGAATAGCGACTCGGTCTGGAAGCGGCGGCTGTACGAGGGACAGACCGGCGAACTTCAGGACAATGGCTATTGGCTGCTGCCGTTCCTGACGTTCCAGGCCGACTGCCCCTATCTCGTCGGCAGCTACCAGGAGATCGGCGCGAAGCTCAAGGACTTTGCGGCGAAGGGCCTGTCCACTGTTATGCTCGACATGGTCGCGGACGAGGCCGAGATGCAGCACGTCTGCAAGGCGCTCGCGGCGAGCGGGATGTTTTAGATCACTCTCGCCGTCATGGCCGGGCTTGTCCCGGGCATGACGACCAACGCGGGGAGCGGTGAAGATCCCTCACCGCGCCTCTTCAAATCCGGCCAGCACCGAGGTCAGGTTCGCGCCCAGAATATCCGAGAGATAACCGCCCTCCTGCACGAACACGGTCGGCAGGCCCATCCTGGCGATGGCCTGGCCGATGCGGCGGAAGCCCGGCGTGGTGACGGCCAATCCCTTGAGCGGATCGTGCTCGGAGGCATCCAGGCCGAGCGCGATCACGAGCGCGCCCGGGGCAAAGGACTCGATCGCCTTGCGCGCGACGTCCATCACCTGGATGTAGCCGTCATCGCCGGTGCCGATGGCGAGCGGGATGTTGAGATTGGTGCCGAGGCCGGGTCCCTCGCCACGCTCGTGGGCATAGCCCCACACATAGGGATAGTAGGCAATGGGATCGGCGTGGATCGACACCGTGTAGACGTCGGGCCGGGCGTAGAAGATGCCTTGGGTGCCGTTGCCGTGATGGACGTCGACGTCGAGGATCACGACGCGCTCGTGCTTCTGCCGCAGATGCGCGGCAGCGATCGCGCTGTTGTTGAGGAAGCAGAAGCCGCCGGCCATGTCGCGATAGGCGTGATGACCGGGCGGACGGCAGAGCGCATAGGTCGCATCCTCACCGTCCATCACCATCTGCGCGGCGGTGACCGCAACGTCGGTCGCGGCACAGGCCGCAGTCCAGGTGCCCGGACCGATCGGCGCCGCGGTGTCGGCGGTGTGCCAGCCGAGCTTGCCGACGATGTGGGTCGGATAGGTCGCAGCATGCCGCACCGGATGGATGTTGCCGATCATCTCCGGCCCGGAATCGCCAAGCGCGGTCCAGGCGTCCCAGGCTTCGCTCAGGAACGACAGATATTCCGGACTGTGAATGCGCGCGCGAGGGCCCTGTCCGAATGTGGTCGGCTCGACCAATTGGTGCTTGCCGTCCTTCAACCCCTTGAGCAGGCGGTCGGCGCGCTCCGGCTGTTCGGTGGTGCGCTTGACGACACCGCGAACCAGGAAGAATTGCGGATCGTGACTGCGGTGCAGTTCGGTATGGACGGCTTTCACTCAAACACTCCGTGCTCGCAGGTTTTTTGACGTGCCACGAAAGTCTTGGTCCGCGCGGCGACGAGATGCAAGCAAGAAGAATGCCGCAGCTGTTGCGCGGCTCTGCGCCGGAAGCAGATCACGCTCAGCAGCGTCCGCGCTGCAGGCAGTGCTCGCGACCCGGCTGATCGGTACGAAACGACTCGATGAAGCCGCCCTGACGCTGGGTGACGAAGACGGTCTTGCCGTCGCTGCCGCCGAAGGCGAGGTTGGTCGGCTCCTTGGCCTTCAGCGCGATCTCCCGCTCGACCGCGCCGTTCGGCTTCATCAGCGCGATCGTGCCCTTGAGAATGCGCGCGACATATAGCCGGCCGATGACGTCCGTGCGCAGTCCGTCGACGGTGTCGGGCTGAAATGCCTTGACGAGCTTTGCGCCGGTGAGCTCGTTGCCGTTGATCGCATAGGACCAGATCTGGCCGCTGCTGGATTCCCCGACATAGAGCGTCTTGCCGTCAGGGCTGAGATCGATGCCGTTGGTGGTGCCCATCGCGCGCGGCGCCGACATGATCTGTCCCTGCACCGTGCCGTCGGTGGCTTTCGTAATCCGCCAGATATGGCCTTCCCGGCCCTTCCAGTTCGGATCGGTCGCATAGATCGTGCCCTCGCGGGCGATCGTGATGTCGTTGGGCTGGTTCATCTCGTCGGAGTGAAACCAGACGGACGGCTCGGTCGCCCCCTTCGCAATCGTGAAGATGTTGTGCTTCTTGTAGTCGGCGATGAACATGGTGCCGCTCCGGTCGAAGCGGATGGCGTTGCCGACACTGCCATCGGGCAGCGCCGTGAACGGCTCCGACGCGGTGCCGCCGGCGGGCAGCCGGCCGATGGTGCCGGGCTTGCCGAGATTGACCACGAACAAATTGCCGTCGAGGTCAGCCGCGGGGCCCTCGATGCCGAAGGTATATTCGCCGGGAGGCGTCACCTGCGCGCTCTCGAACAGCTTCGTTTCCGCATGGGCGGACGCCGTCGCGACGGCGAGTAGGACGCTACTGCACAGGCACCAGAAATTCCTGCCGGATGTAATAGCCATCGCCGTCGGTGCACTCGCCATTCAAATAGGGATCGGCAGGCCGGAAGAATCGGCTGAAGCCGGGTTTGTCTACAGCGCTCCTTTGTGTCACGACAACGACCTTTCCGGCCGGTATTTCGCCGCATTCCTTGGTGGTTTTGCCGAAGAATTTGCGCTGCGGCGGGCCCGGCTTGATCCGCATCCGCGTGCCCGGGACCATTGTCGCGACGAGCAGATCCGCCGTGTCCAGCAGGCGTTTGTAGCCCGGCTCGGTCTTCGGCAGGCTCTCGCCGCCCGGCGGCATCAGCTTCTCCGCGCCGAGACCGCGGAGCCGCGTGCGCAGCTTGCCGGCGTCGGGATCGCCGGGATAGATCCAGCCGTCCTGCGAAAGCATGAAGCGGAGCACCACCGCGTCCTTCTCCGCCTCCGGTTGGCCGCCCTTCAAGCCGAAATCGGAATGGCAGCCGACGCAATGCTTCTCGACGAGGCCTTTGCGCAGCGTCGTCAGCCGGGCGCTGTTCTGCGCATCCCTGGCGACAAAGGCCGCGAGCTGGTCGATCAACGCCTGGCTGCGCATGTCGCACGGCAGCGGTGGCGGCGGATCACCCGCGGCACGATCAATGCGGATCACCGTCTGGTTCTTGTCCTCGACTAGCCAGATCGCGCCATCTTCCGCGACGGTCATGCCGACCGGCGCACCTTGCGGCCGCGCGCCGTTGACGCGGTGCCAGCCTGCGATCAGTTCGTCGAACGGCGCGGCGGCGACGTCGCCTGCGTCGGTCTGAAAACTGCGCACCGGATCGGCGGCGCAACTGACGTAATAGCGCACCGGCGCGGGAGAAGGCTTGGGGAAGCCGCGATCGTCGACGTCATAGACGAGGACACGGCTGCCGGTCGGACGATAGCCGTGGAGGCCGACCAGCAGCTTGCCCTCCAGCTCCGGAAATTTGCCGCCGTGATAATAGAGCATCGCGAGCGGCGCGCCGTGTGGCGGCATCAGCGAGAGCGGCGGCTTGTAGAGCGCGTTGGCCGTGCAGAGCGATTTGTAGACCCCGCCTTGCAGCACGTTCCTGAATTCCGGGCTCGGCGTCGACAAATCGTAGCAATAGGGCCAGCCATAATGCCTGCCCTGCTCGATCGCGTTGATCTCCTCGTTCGGCTTGAAGATGTCGGGCAAGTCGCGGCTGTTCTCGCCCTGCAGGAAGGCGTAGCCGGCCTCGGGAAACTTCGGATGCAGCGCCAGCGCCATCGAATTGCGCAAGCCTCGCGCATAGACGGTGTGCGGCGGATCGGAATCGCCGGGCTTCAGCCCCGGGAAGACGCCACCCGTGGATGGCGTGAACAGCCAGATCGCTGCCATCGCGGAAGTGCCCTCGGCCGCCGCGCAAGGCTTTGTGATCGGCGCCGGCGTGATGCAGTCATCGCTGTGCGAGCCGACATTGACGAATAGCCGCCCGTTCCTGTCGAAGACGAACTGCTTGAGCGGATGCGCGCTCTCCTGGAGCCTTGTGCCGTCGGGCAGCGTGATCCGGCGTCCCGGCATATGACGGATGATGGTCTCGACCGTGCCGCCCGGATTGTCGGCGAGGGGGTCGAACCGGAAGATGGTCTCGGCGGTCGAGGCGTAGAGCTTCCTGTCCGGGCCGATCGCGAGGCCGAACGGATATTCGATTCCCGCCAGAAGCTCCCTGAACCGCTGGCCCTGGGCCGCGCGCGGATCGAGCAGCAACAGCCGTCCGTCGGTGTGGCCCCAGCCGCCCATGTCGGCCACCACGAACAGCTCCCGGCCCGGCAGCTGGACGATCGCGCGCGGGAATTTCAGGCCATCCTCTTCGCTGGCGACGAGCCCGGCGCAAAATCCGGCCTTCATGTCGATCTGGATCCTGGGAAAAGCGAGATCGCCATCGCCGCAGGTTTCCGCGCCGATCGCATAGCCGCTGCGGCGGAGCGGCTCCGATGACGCCGCCGAGATGAGCCCAAGCAGGACCGCCAACATCCCCGCACATGCGCGCAGGCTTCGGCGTCCACGCCTGGATGTGAAGTAGCTCACGGCGTCTCCCCCCGACTTCCCGTGAAAAAGCTGTTTCATGCCGTCCGAACGCCGTCCAGCCGAACATCACTCGCCTGTGATTAAACCTGTAACGACCTCTGGGCCGACCAATATCCGTAGATTCCCTTACCGGGCTCGACCCGAATGTTTCGCGAAGGCCTCGGGTGGTATCGATTTGCCATCCAAGTACTCCCGCCAGGAGGCGCATATGGTCCAGGTCTATTTTCACTGCTCCAACACCGAGGGCACGCTGATCGACCGCTACGGCGCCGCCGTCTCCAATCTCACGGAGGCGCGCGACCGTGCCTCCCAGATCATGAATTCGATGATCCAGACGCCCGGCGCTGAAGACTGGCGCGATTGGGTGATCCATGTCAGCGGCTCCGACGGCGAGGATCTGTTCGATCTTCCCTTCACCGCCATGCTCGGCAAGCCGCATTGAGGTGATGTCATGTTGCTCGCTTCACTGAGCCTGTTCCGCCAGCCCGTGAACTTCGTCGCCGCCAAATGGCAGACGCTGATCAGGGTCGCGGGCGACCCCTACCGCCCCGAGCTGCACTACATGCGCGGGCCGGGCCCCAAATGGCGCGCCAAGTATCAGGCCAGCCGGCTGAACCGCTCGCTCTGAGCGCTACGGCCTCGCCGCTTCCAATCTCCGTCTCTCCTTCGTCATGGCCGGGCTTGTCCCGGCCATCTACGTTCTTGGATCACCTACGCGAGACGTGGATGGCTGGAACAAGCCCGACCATGACGGCGTGGTGATAGGACCCTACCTCACCTCCCGGTAAACCTCGCCTTGCGCTTCTCCACGAAGGCATTGCGCCCCTCGACGGCATCCGCGCTCTTGCGAACCACCGCCTGAAGCTCAATCTCGCGGCGGAACTGCGCCTCGTAGGTCGCATGCTCGCTCTCCTCAACGAGCAGGCGCGTTGCCACCAAAGCGCGTGTCGGGCCCTCCGCCAGACGGCGCGCCAGAATCAGCGCCTCGTCCATCAGCTTCGCATCGTCGACGACCTGCCGCACCAGGCCGATGTCCTGGGCGCGTTCGGCCGTCAACGGCTCGTTCAGCAGCATCAGCTCGAGCGCGCGCTGGCGGCCGATCAGCCGCGGCAACAGCCAGGTCGAGCCGAGATCCGGCACCAGCGCGATGCGGCTGAACACCTGGATGAAGCTCGCCGACCGCGCCGCCACGATCATGTCGCCGGCCATCGCCAGACTGAAGCCGCCGCCGGCCGCGACGCCATTGACGGCGACGACGACGGGCACGCGGCATTCGCGCAGCGCCTTGAAGGCGGGCCAGTAGAACCGCATGACGCCGGCAGCAAGATCCTCACCCAGCGCTTCCGACGCCTTCAAATTCTGTCCTGAGCAAAAACCGCGCCCCGCGCCGGTGAGGATCAGAGCTCGAATACCCTCGTCCTGCGCCATCTCGCCGATGGCGGCGGCGAGCGCGCCGAGCAGGTCCGGCGTCATCGCGTTCAGGCTCGCCGGCTCGTCCAGCGTCAGGATTCCGACCGCACCATCCCGCGCCTGTTTCACACCAGCCATGTCGCGTCTCCCTTTGGATTTTCTCGTTGGCGGCAATGTGCCATCCTTCGCACGCCCCGCCAATGCTGAGCTTCCGCGCCAGCACAGCAACGCCAGAACAACAGAGATCAAGACGACATCATGCCTCATCAGTTCAGCCTCAACCAAACCGTCCGCAAACCTGCCGTCACGTCCAAGGGCGGCATCGTCGCCTCGCAGTCGCGGCGGGCGGCCGAAGTGGGCGCGCAGGTGCTGGCGGCGGGCGGCGACTGCGTGGACGCGATCGTCGCAACCACCATGGCGCTGAATGTGCTCGAGCCCTGGAATAGCGGCATCGGCGGCGGCGGTGCGATGGTGCTCTACCGCGCCAAGGAAAACCGCTTTGAGGTGATCGACTACGGCATGTGCGCGCCGCAGAGCCTGCGCGTTGCCGACTATCCGCTCAGCGGCGAAGGCGCGGCCTCCGATCTCTTCCCGTGGCCGCGGGTGAAGGACGATCGCAACATCCACGGCCCCGGGTCGATCGCCGTGCCCGGCGTCGTCGCCGGGATGGAAGAGGCGCATCGCCGCTACGCCACAATGCCGTGGAAGGATCTGGTCGCGCCGGCAGCCAGGCTCGCCGGCGAAGGCCTGCTGGTCGATTGGTGGACCACAGTGACGATCTCGGGCTCGGCCGCCGATCTCAGGCGCTATCCCGCCAGCGCGGCGGCGTTCCTGAAGGACGGACTGCCGCCGAGCGCGCCATGGGGCATCAAGGCCGAGACGCGACTGCCGCAGGACACGCTGAAAGCGACGCTGTCGCATCTCGCCGAGGCAGGGCCGCGCGATTTCTACCAGGGCGATCTCGCCACGAGCATCGCCTCCGACATCAAGGCCGATGGCGGTTCGCTATCGGTCGAGGACCTCGCCGCCTTCCGCGCGCATTTGCGCGAGCCGCTGGCGATCCCGTATCGCGGCGGCAAGGTGTATGCGACGCCTGAGCTCACGGCCGGGCCCACCATGGCGCACGCGCTGCGCCTGTTGCAGCAGAGCCTGAAGCCGGCGAGCGCGCCGGACGCGGCCGCCTATGTCGAATATGCACTCGCTCTGCAGGCGGCCTTCCGCGAGCGGCTCAAGGACATGGGCGATGCCGACGGCAAGCGCTCGCTCGGTGCCGAATATCTGGCGCCCGCCTGCACCACGCATTTCTCCGTGGTCGACCGACACGGCAACATCGCCGCGGTGACTCAGACGCTGCTTTCGTCCTTTGGCTCGAGATATGTGACGCCGCACACCGGCATCGCCATGAACAACGGCATCATGTGGTTCGATCCGACACCGGGCACCACCAATTCGCTCGCGCCCGGCAAGCGCTGTCTCTGCAACTACACACCCGTCATCGCCGAAACCAGGGACGGCAAGCGTCTCGCGATCGGCGCCTCAGGCGGCCGCCGCATCCTGCCGTCGGTGATGCAGCTCGTCTCCTTCGCGATGGACTTCGGCATGGACCTCGATGCCGCCATCCACCAGCCGCGCATCGACGCCAGCGAGGGCGCGGTGGTGATCGGCGATGCTCGCTTGCCGGAGGACGTGCGCAAGACGCTGGGCTCGCGCTTCGACTATGAAGAGACCCGCGTGCAGACGCTGCCGCAAAAATTCGCCTGCCCGAGCGTTGTGATGCGCGAGGGCGACACGAATTCCGGCGCGGTCGAGATCTTTCAGCCCTGGGCCGAGGCGGTCGCGGAAGCCTGAGCGCATCGATCGATGCGGGATTGTGCCAGCACGCGTTGAGCTCTCGCACGATTACGCATCTGCGCGAGCGTCACGACTCCTCCACATTCGCAGGGAACTTACCTACCGGCCGTTCATTGATTGAACGGACAAGTGCGCTCGCCCCAGTGGAGGACATATGAAGAAACTTGCGCTCGCCGCGTCGCTGATCCTTGCAGCCGGCCTCACATTCACCAGTCCTGCCCTAGCCAAGGGCGGGCATGGCGGAGGACATGGCGGCGGACATGGGCACGGCCATGGTCATGGCCATTCGATGGGCCATCATCACCACGGCACACCGCCCGGCTGGTCGCGCGGACGCAAGGTCGGCTGGCGCGGTCACGGCTGCCCGCCCGGACTGTGGAAGCAGGGCCGCTGCTGAAGTCGGATATCTGCCAATGATGCAAGGCGTCGCTCCTCACCGGGCGACGCCTTCTTCACATGCCGAGCCGGTCCCGTATGCGGCCCGCGATCACGGCGGTCGACACACCCACCGGCCAGAACGCGTGCATCGGGATCGGTTTGATGCCCGTGATGGGCATGTCGATCTCCGCCTTGGCGCCGCCGATCAGCCGGCGCGCGAGCTGCGCACCCATCGCGGTCGCGAGCGCGACGCCGCGGCCGTTGCAGCCGAGCGAGATCAGGATGCCTTCGGCCGGCTCATGCACATGGGGGTAATGATCCCCAGTGATGGCGAGACGGCTATTCCAGCCGTGAGTCCAGGCAACGCCTTTCAATTGCGGCCATAGCCGCTCGGCATAGCGCATGAGATAGGCGACGTCGTACGGCGACTTGATCCAGCGCATCGGGCCGCGGCCGCCCATCAAGAGGCGATTGTGCTGGTCAATGCGGTAATAGACGGTGATGTGGCCGCTCTCGTAGAGCACGGACCGCGTCGGCATGATCGCGCGGGCAACCGCGTCGGAGAGCGGCGCCGTGGCGGCGATCGAGGAGAACACGGGCACGATGGTGCGGCGGAGCGCGGGCCAGAGATCGTCGGTAAAACCGTTGGTGGCGAGCAGGACCTTGTCGGCATGAACCACTGCCCGCGGCGTCTCGATGCGCCAGCTTCTGCCATCGCGGCGCAGTGACAGCGCCGGCGTCTCGCCATGCACTTTCGCGCCTGCCGAGATTGCCGCACGCGCGAGACCACGGGCATAGCTGAGGGGATGTAGATCGCCGCCGCGCGCATCCAGCATGGCGCCGATGTAGCGATCAGTACCGGTCATCTCGCGCAGCTGCTCGCGGTTCAGATATGTCACCGGCATGCCGCGGCGGATGCATTGCTGCGCCGTTGTCTCGATCGCCGCGGCGCTGGTCGCGTTATAGGCCGCGCGCAGCGTACCGTTCTGACGTGCCTCGCACGGGATCTGGTAGCGGCGGATCAGATCGTGCGTGAAATTCGTGGTGCCGTAGGAGAACTCGATCATGCGGCGGCCGAGGTCAGCGCCGAAATCAGCCTCGATCTGATCAGGATCGTGCTTCAGGCCGGGATTGGTGTGCCCGCCATTGTTGCCGGACGCGCCCCAGCCCGGCTCCTGCGCCTCCAGCACCAGCGCCTCGACACCCTGCTCCGCCAGATGCAACGCGGTGGACAGGCCGGTGTAGCCACCGCCGATGATCGCGACCGAAACATTCTTGTCCGTATCGAGCGGCGGCGTGGCGACCGGCGCGACGGCAGTGTCGGCATAGAGCGAGGGCGGCAGAGGCAGGCGCGCAGGCATGGCAAAGACCGTCAGAGCGGATGCAGCACACGCCGCAAGAAGTCCTGCGTGCGCGGATGCTGGGGTTGGTTGAGCAGCGCCCTGGCCGGTCCCTGCTCGACGATGACGCCGCCGTCGATGAACAGCACGCGGTCGGCAACGTCGCGGGCAAAGCCCATCTCGTGGGTGACGACGACCATGGTCATGCCGTCGTCGGCGAGCTTGCGCATCACGCCGAGCACGTCGCCGACCAGTTCGGGGTCGAGCGCCGAGGTCGGCTCGTCGAACAGAATCGCCTTGGGCTGCATGGCAAGGGCCCGCGCGATCGCGACGCGCTGCTGCTGGCCGCCGGAGAGTTGCGGCGGATGCGCATCGGCCTTCTCGGCCAGCCCGACCTGGGCGAGCAGCGCGCGGCCGCGCTCGAGCGCCTGCGCGCGCGATTCCTTCTTCACGTAGAGCGGTCCTTCGATGACGTTCTCCAGCGCCGTCCGATGCGGGAACAGGTTGAAGCGTTGGAACACCATCGAGACCTGGGTGCGGATGTTGACGATCGACGGCGCGTCGCGGTCGACCTTCAGGCCTTCGACGCTGATCTCGCCGCGGTCGTAGCTCTCCAGCCCGTTGATGCAGCGCAGGATGGTGGACTTGCCGGAGCCGGAGGGACCGACGATGCAGACCACCTCGCCCTTCTGCACCGAGGCCGTGATGCCCTTGAGCACCTCGTTCTCGCCAAAGCTCTTGTGGACGTCGTTCAGCTCGATCATCGCTTGCCGGCCCGCTTCTCGAAGTGACGAACCAGCAGGATCAGCGGAATGCTCATGGTGAGATACATCAGCGCAACAAGCGTGAACACGCTGGTGTTCTTGAAGGTCGAGGACGCAATCAGCTTGCCCTGCAACGCAAGCTCGGCGACCGTGATGGTCGAAGCTTGCGAAGAATCCTTCAGCATCATGATCATGACGTTGCCGTAGGGCGGCAGCACGATGCGCACGGCCTGCGGCAGCACCACGCGGCGCATGGTGAGCCACCAGCCCATGCCGATCGACTGCGCCGCCTCGATCTGGCCCTTGTCGATCGCCTCGATGCCGGCGCGGAAGTTTTCCGCCTGATAGGCCGAATAGGCGATGCCGAGCCCGAGGATCGCCGCCTGCAAGGCCGACAGCGTGACGCCGAGATCGGGCATCACGAAGTAGAGGTAGAACAACAGCACGATGATCGGGATGCCGCGGATCACATTGATCAGGCTGGCGCTGATCATCGACAGCGCCTTGATGCCGGAGACCCGCATCATCGCCCAGATCAGGCCGAGCACCGTCGAGAGCAGCAGCGAGCCGATGGTGACGACGATCGTCAACACGACGCCGTTCATCAGGATCGGGAAGAACTCGACGGCGTCGTGCCAGAAGCCTTTCATCGGGCAGCCTTCATCGATCCGAACTTATCGATCAGCCCTGAGCCTTGAGGCCCCATTTATCGAGGATCTTGTCGATGGTGCCGTTAGCTTTCAGCTTCGCGAGCGAGGCGTTGATCTTGCCGAGCAGCGCGGCCTCGCCCTTGCGCACGCCGATGCCGACCGAGCCGACGGTGACGGGCTTGTAGCCATCGACGAGACGCACTTCGGGGAAGCCGCCCTGCTTCAGATTATAGGCGAGGATCGGATAATCGGCGTAGCCGGCCTTGAGACGACCGGTGTTCACGTCGCGCAGGATGTCCGGAATGGTGTCGTAGGCCTTCACGTCGGCGAACAAGCCGGACTTTTTCAGCGCGTCGACGAAGGCGGTGCCGACCTGGGCGCCGACCGTTTCACCCTTGAGATCCTCCTGCGTGGCATAGGCCTTGGTGTCGCTCTTCGGCACGACGAGGCCTTCGCCGTAGGTGTAAATCGGGTCGGAGAAGTCGACGACCTCCTTGCGCGGTGCGGTGATGAACATCGCGGCGGCGATGATGTCGATCTTGCTCGAGGTCAGCGACGGGATCAGCGCCGAGAACTGCATCGGCTCGATCTGCACGTTGAAGCCGGCGTCCTTGCCGACTTCAGTGACGAGATCGACCATGATGCCCTGGATGGTGTTGGTCTTGGTGTCCAGGAAGGTGAAGGGAATGCCAGTCGGAGTCGAGCCGACCTTCAGCACCTGCTGCGCCGAAGCGGGCGCCACGGCTGCCAGTGCGAGCGCCGCGACTGCGGCCTGAACAAAACGCTTCATCGCATCCCCCTTTGGGTCTGGCCGATGGCGGCGCTCGCGGGTGTTGCGAGCCGAGCCGTTTCAGCCTATTTTCACCAATATGAAAATTTGGTCACACTTTCGCGAACGATGCAAGCGGTTTTCATGCACATGAAGGAAGCGGTTTGACGTGAGCGGTGGCAAAAGAATGCGCAGACCGGCCGCGCCAAAGCCGGCGAAGAAGGTGAAGGCCAAATCCGCCGAGCCCGCGATGGACGTCGCGGTCGGCCGCCGCATCAGGGATCTCCGGCGCGTCAGGCAATTCTCGCTGGAAACGGTCGCGGCGCGCACGGATTTGTCGATCGGCTTTCTCAGCCAGATCGAGCGCGGCCTGTCGTCACCGTCGTTGCGCGTGCTGGCGACGCTCGCCGACGTGCTCGGCGTCGGCATCGCCGCCCTGTTCGGCGCAAGTCCGAGCGCCGACGGCACCTCCGATCAGGTGGTGACGCGTGGGCTGCAGCGGCCCGAGCTGAAGCTCTGGCGCACCGGCGTGTCAAAGCAGCTGCTGAGCCCGGCCAGCGCCGACAACAAGCTCAATCTGTTCCTGGTGCATCTGGAACCCGGCGGCTCTACCGGCGACGAGCTCTACACCCATGACGGCGAAGAAGCCGGCCTCGTGCTCGAAGGCGAGATGATGCTGACGGTGGATAGCGAGACCTGGTCGCTGAAGACGGGCGACAGCTTTCGCTTTGCCAGCCGCCGGCCGCACCGGTTTTCAAATCCGGCCGAGGATGCGAAGGCCGTGGTGCTCTGGGTGAATTGCGTGACGGGGGCGTAAGCTTCCGTGCTTCACGCTGTCAGCCCCGTCATCCTGAGGTGCGAGTGGCGCGATGCAACCGCATCGCGCCGGGAGCCTCGAAGGATGAGCGGCCCCGATAGAGCCGGGCCGTCGCCCTTCGAGGGCCGCTGAAGAAGCGGCCACCTCAGGGTGACGGTGATGGAATTGGACGCGCGCTACCTCCACATCGCCATTGCGAGCGCAGCGAAGCAATCCAGACTGTCTCCGCGGAGGGATACTGGATTGCTTCGCTACGCTTGCAATGACGCGGGGATAGAGTCCTACCCGAACCGGTGATTGTACCGGTCAACCGTCAGCGCACTCACGTCGATGTCCGGCTTCTTGCCCGACAGCATGTCGGCGAGCACGCGGCCCGAACCGCAGGACATGGTCCAGCCCAGCGTGCCGTGGCCGGTGTTGAGGTGGAGATTGGCGTATTGCGTCGGGCCGATCACGGGCGGGCCGTCCGGCGTCATCGGACGCAGGCCGCTCCAGAAGGTTGCCTTGGCGAGATCGCCGCCGCGCGGGAACAGGTCAGTCAAGGAATGATCGAGCGTGGCACGGCGCGCATCGTAGAGCTTGTCCGAATAGCCGGAGATTTCGGCGGTGCCGCCGACGCGGATGCGATCGCCCAATCGCGTGATCGCGACCTTGTAGCTCTCGTCCATCACGGTCGATTCCGGCGCGCCCGCGGCCTCCTTGATCGGTACCGTGATCGAATAGCCCTTCACCGGGTAGACCGGCAGCGAAATGCCGAGCGGCGCAACCAGCCGCGACGACCAGCTTCCAAGCGCGAGCACGTAAGCGTCGGCCTGCAATGTGCCGGCACTGGTTACGACACCGCTGACGCGCGCGCCGTCGGTGACGATGCGGTCAATGCCGGTGTCGAACATGAAGCGGACGCCGAGCGCCTCGGCATGCTTGGCCAGCGCCTGCGTGAACATGTGGCAGTCGCCGGTCTCGTCCTGCGGCAAGCGAAGCCCGCCGACGAATTTTTCCTTCACGCCTGCGAGCGCCGGCTCGACTGCGATGCAGCCCTCGCGGCTCAGCACCTCGAACGGCACGCCATATTGCTTGAGCACGGCGATGTCTTCGCCAGTGCCGTCGAGCTGCGCCTGGTAACGGAACAACTGCAGCGTGCCTTGCGAGCGCTCATCATACTGGATGCCGATGTCGCGGCGCAGATCGCGCAAGGAATCGCGGCTGTATTCCGCGATCGGGATCATCCGGCTCTTGTTGACCGCGTAGCGTGCGCTGGTGCAGTTGCGCAGCATCCTGAGCAGCCAGACCCACATGACGGGATCGAGCTTCGGCCGGACGACGAGCGGGCCGTGCTTCATCAGAAGCCACTTCACCGCCTTAACCGGCACGCCGGGGCCGGCCCAGGGCGAGGAATAGCCGGGCGACACTTCGCCGGCATTGGCGAACGAGGTCTCCAGCGCCGGCTCGGGCTGGCGGTCGACGACCGTCACCTCGTGGCCGGCACGCGCAAGGTAGTAGGCAGAGGTGACACCGATGACACCGCTGCCGAGGATCAGAACTTTCACGCTTGGTCAAACTCCCGCGGCATCACGCTCGCCGCTGCAAGGAAACAACTCGCAACGGCGAGAGCAATTATCAGGCCACCCGCTTGATGGCATCACCCAGGATCGACACGATATCGTCGATGTGGCTCTTCTCGACGATGAGCGGGGGCGACAGCGCGAAGGAGTCGCCGCTCATGCGGAAGTACAGCCCGCGATTGAAGCAGTCGACCATGACGTCGTAGCCACGCGCACCGACCGCACCGTCACGCGGCGACAGCTCGACCGCGCCCATCAGCCCGCAATTGCGGATGTCGATGACGTTGGGCAGGCCTTTCAGCGAATGCAGCGCATCGCGCCAATATTCGGCGATCGAGGCACCACGCGTCAGCAGACCCTCGTCCTTGTAGATGTCGAGCGTCGCGATGCCCGCGGCGCAGGCGGTCGGATGCGCCGAATAGGTGTAGCCGTGGAACAGCTCCATGACGTTTTCCGGGCCGATCATCATGGCGTCATGCACCTTGCGATGCGCGAACACCGCGCCGCAGGGAATGGTGCCGTTGGTGATGCCCTTGGCGGTGGTCATCATATCAGGCGTGACGCCGAAGAAGTTGGCGGCGAACGGCGTGCCGAGGCGGCCGAAGCCGGTGATGACCTCGTCGAAGATCAGGAGGATGCCATGCTTGTCGCAGATCTCGCGCAGGCGCTGCAGATAGCCCTTCGGCGGCGGCAGCACCGCAGTCGAACCGGGGACCGGCTCGACGATGACGGCAGCGATCGTCTCGGCACCGTGCAGGGCCACCAGACGCTCGAGATCGTCGGCGAGCTCGGCGCCATGCTCCGGCTGATCCTTGGCGAAGGCGTTGCGGCTGAGATCGTGGGTGTGGCGGATGTGGTCGACGCCCGGCAGCAGGGTGGCGAAGGCGCGGCGGTTGGCGACCATGCCGCCGACCGAGGTGCCGCCGAAGCCGACGCCGTGATAGCCGCGCTCACGGCCGATCAGGCGGGTGCGGCTCGCCTGGCCGTTGGCGCGGTGATAGGCGAGCGCGATTTTCAGCGCGGTGTCGACCGATTCGGAGCCGGAATTGGTGAAGAAGATGCGGTCGAGGCCCTTCGGCGCGATCTCGGCGAGGCGCTCGGCGAAGTCAAATGCCAGCGGATGGCCCATCTGGAACGACGGCGCGAAGTCCAGCGTCATCAGCTGGCGCTCGACCGCAGCGGCGATCTGCTTGCGGCCGTGGCCTGCATTGACGCACCACAGGCCGGCGGAGCCGTCGATCACCTTGCGGCCGTCGACGGTGGTGTAGTGCATGCCCTCGGCCGAGGAGAACAGGCGCGGCGCCTTCTTGAACTGCCGATTGGCCGTGAACGGCATCCAGAACGAGTCGGTCTTGATAGTGTTCGGAATCTGATGAAGGGTCACGGCCGCGCTCCTTTGCTGACCCTCTAGCAGAGCCACGGCTTCAAAAGCGCAACAAGTCCTTTTCTGGTGACCTGCAAGCCATTGATTTGTCTGGGGCCGCCAGTCCATATTTGCGCGATCCGCAACACCTGCAACACAGGACTTGGCTATGAGCGTCGACATCGGTGGACGGCTGCGATTCATCCGGGCGCGCCACAAGCTGTCGCAGCGCGAACTGGCCAAGCGCGCCGGGGTCACCAATTCGACGATTTCGCTGATCGAATCCAACCAGATGAACCCCTCGGTCGGCGCGCTCAAGCGCATCCTCGACGGCATCCCGATGGGGCTCGCCGAGTTTTTCGCGCTGGAGCCGGAGTCCAGGCGCAAGATCTTCTACCGCGCCGAGGAGCTGACCGAAGTCGGCAAGAAGCCGATCTCCTATCGGCAGATCGGCGACAATCTATTCGGCCGCAGCCTGCAGATCCTGAAAGAGCGCTACGAGCCCGGCAGCGACACCGGGCGCGTCCACCTCGTCCATGACGGCGAGGAAGGCGGCATCGTGATCTCGGGCAAGCTCGAAGTCACTGTCGAGGACGAGCGCCGCATCCTCAATCCGGGCGATGCCTATTATTTCGAGAGCCGCCGCCCGCATCGCTTCCGCTGCGTCGGCGGCAAGCCGTGCGAGGTGATCTCGGCCTGCACGCCGCCGACGTTCTGATCGGGACAGTGCATCCGGAAGGTTACGGGCGGCCACCGGTATCTTACGGTGGTTGAGCCATCTCAATTTCTGTGCGCCGGACCGCTATATATTACGAACCGTAGCCGAGCAGCCTGGCTTAGAGGTGCTGAGGTTATGGCCCCGGACTCCAGGGTATTCCGGGGCCGCTTCGTAACAGAGGCTCGCGCATGAAGATCACTCTTGCCAATGCGGAAGCCGCGCTCGACGAAGTCCTGCGCGACACCGACAAGGTCCGTTCGCGCGAGCTGCGCAAAGCCATCGCGAAATACATCGAAGTGCAGAAAGAGCAAATCAAGGCTCTCCGCAGGATGATGAACTGATCGGCCGCCGCGGAGCGAGCAGGGCTCGCCCCGCCTGCCGCCTCAACCCTGCGTCAGCAACTCCTCAATCCGGATCGGGAATTTGCGGACGCGCACGCCGGTCGCATGCCAGACCGCGTTCGCGACCGCGCCGGCACTGCCGGTGATGCCGATCTCGCCGACGCCCTTGATGCCGAGCGCATTGACGTGCGGGTCGTGCTCCTCGACCGTGATCACGTCGAGCGGCGGCACGTCGGCATTCACGGGGACGTGGTACTCACCGAGATTGGCATTCATGATCCGCCCGCTGCGCCGGTCGGTGACGGCCTCCTCGTGCAGCGCAAAGGAGAGGCCCCAGATCATGCCGCCGAACAGCTGGCTTTGCACCATACGCGGGTTGACGATGCGCCCGGCCGCGAAGGCGCCGACCATGCGGGTGACGCGGACCTGACCGAGTTCGGGATCGACCTTCACCTCTGCGAACACCGCGCCATGGGCATGCATCGCATATTCCTCCATCGCCGCGGGGTTCGGCGCACCGGTGCCGCGCGCCTCGACCTCGGCGACGCCGGCACGCGCGAGGATCTCGGCGTAGCTCTCGCCGCGACTCTCGTCATCGCGCCGGATCAACCGGCCGTCGCGCGCGATCACACCGGCATTGCCGGCGCCGAACAGCGGCGAGCGCTCGTCATTGGTGGCGAGATCGGCGAGCTTTGCGATCACGGCCGCGCCCGCGCTGTGGATCGCAGCCCCCGCGGTTGCGGTGTGCGCGGAGCCGCCGGCGATGCCGGCATCGGGCAGGTCCGATGTCCCCGCCTTGAACGTGACGCGGTCGATATCAAGGCCGACGGCGTCGGCGGCGATCTGCGCCAGTGCCGTCCAGGCACCCTGCCCCATGTCGTGCGCGCCGATCTCCATCGCGCCCGTGCCGTCGCGGCGGATCGCCGCGCGCGCTTCGGCCTGGAACATCAGCGCCGGGAAGGTCGCCGTGCCCATGCCCCAGCCGACCAGCAGGCCGGCATCGTCGCGCATCTGCCGCGGCTGCAGCGGACGCTTCGCCCAGCCGAAGCGCGCCGCGCCCTGGTCGTAACAGGCCCGCAGCGCCTTTGACGAGAACGGCTTGCCGGTGATCGGCTCGACTTCGGCATAGTTCTTCAGGCGGAAGGCCAGCGGATCGATACCGCAGGCCCAGGCCATTTCGTCGATCGCGCTCTCCAGCGCAACCGAGCCCGTCGCCTCGCCCGGTGCGCGCATGAACAGCGGCGTGCCGGTGTTGACGCGCACGGCGTCATGCGAGGTGCGGATGGCAGGTGCCGCATAGAGCGTGTGCGAGGCGTCGGCCGCGGGCTCGTAGAAATCGTCGAAGGTGCTCGACACGGTCCGCGCGTGATGATCGAGCGCGGTCAGACGTCCCTCGCCGTCGGCACCGATGCGCAGACGCTGGCGCGTCGGCGCGCGATGGCCGACCGGGCCGTACATCTGCTCACGGCGCAGCACCAGCTTGACCGGCTTGCCTACGAGCTTGGCGGCCATGATGCCGAGGACCGGCGGACCGCCCATGAGCCCCTTCGATCCGAAGCCGCCACCGAGGAACGGGCTGCGGATGTGGATCTTGTCGTGCGCGATGCCGAACAGCTCGGCGATGCGCGCGAGCGACAGCTTCAGGCCCTGGGTCGGCATGTCCACGGACAGCTTGTCGCCATCCCAGTGAGCCACGACCGCATGCGGCTCCATGGCGTTGTGATATTGCGGCGGCGTCTCGTAGGTCGCGTCGATCTGCGTCTCCGCCGAGGCAAGGCCCCCCTCGACATCGCCGCGGTGATTTTCGGTGGGATTGCCGACGCCGACGACGGGCGGCACAAAACTCTCGCCGGCATCGAGGCCGATGAGCGGAGGCTGCGCCTCGTAGCGCGGCGCCAGCAGCGCGGCACCTTCCGTCGCGGCTTCAAGCGTCTCGGCGATCACGACGGCGATCGGCTGATTGGCGTAGCGGACCTCGTTGCTCTGCAAAGCCTCCATCCGAAACACGAACGGATTGGTCTTGATCTCGGGGTCGATGGCGAGCGGTGGCTTGTGGTCGGGTGTCATGACGTCGACGACGCCGGGATGACGTTTGGCGGCGGCGACATCGAGCGACTCCACACGTCCGCGCGCGATGCTGGAAGCCGCGATCACCGCAAACAGCATGCCGGGCGGATGATTGTCGGCGGCATAGGTCGCCTGCCCCGAGACCTTGAGGACGCCGTCGCGGCGGGTCAGCGGCTGGCCGATGTTCGAGCCGTGGCGCAGATGGGCAGGCGCGCTGGTGAGATTGAGCTCAGGCATGGATGGCTCCTGATGTCGAGGCAAAGGGAGAGGCCGGCAGTGCGGGCAGGCGCGCGGGCGTACCGGCGGCGGCGAGGGTCAACGCACGCACGACGATGCGGCGCGCGAGCTCGATCTTGAAGGCGTTGTCACCGGACGGCTTTGCGTCGGTGAGCGCGCGCCAGGCGGCTTCCTGGAAGGCATCGGCCGTGGGCGCGACGCCTTTGAGAACGTCCTCCGCAGCGCGGGCACGCCAGGGCTTTGCGGCGACACCGCCAAGTGCGAGCCGCGCTTCCGCGATCTTGCCGTTCTCAATCCGCAAGGCAGCGGCGGCCGACACCACAGCGAAGGCGTAGGAGGTGCGCTCGCGGACCTTGAGGTAGCGCGCATGCGAGGCAAATTCGCGCGCCGCCGGCGGCAGGCGCACCGCAACGATGAGATCGCCGGGCTCGAGCGCGGACTCGCGCTCGGGGGTATCGCCTGGCAGGCGATGCAGCTCGTCGAGCGCGATCTCGCGCCAGCCGCCCCGGCCCTCGATCTCCACGATGGCATCGAGCGCGACCAGCGGCACGCAGAAATCGGAGGGATGCGTCGCAATGCAGCTCTCGCTCCAGCCGAGCACGGCGTGGGTACGATTCTCGCCGCCGCGGGCGTCGCAGCCGCTGCCGGCTTCGCGCTTGTTACAGCGGCTGGCACTGTCGTAGAAATACGCGCAGCGCGTCCGTTGCAAGAGATTGCCGCCGACGGTCGCGGCATTGCGCAACTGCGCGGATGCCCCGGAGAGGAGCGCTTCGGCGACGGCGGGATAGGACCTTGCGAAGTCCGCATCATGCGCGAGATCGGCGTTGCTGACGAGCGCACCGATGCGCAAAGACCCATCGGCGAGGCGCTCGACGCCGTCGAGCCCATCGAGATGCGTGACGTCGACGAGACGATCCGGACGGCTGACGCCGCCCTTCATCAGATCGAGCAGATTGGTGCCGGCGGCGAGATAGACCGCGCCCGGCTGGGCCGCGGCGGCAATCGCTTCAGTGACGGTGGCGGGCCTGACATAATCGAACTGTTTCATGCGGAGCGCCTCTGGTTGGTTTCGTCTACACCGGCTTGCGCATCGAGCACGGCATCGACGATGCCGGCATAGGCGCCGCAGCGGCACAGATTGCCGCTCATGCATTCGCGGATGCGTTCGGGATCGTTGCCGGCCTGGCCTTCGCGCATCATGCCGATCGCGCTCATGACCTGACCGGGCGTACAGAAGCCGCACTGAAATCCGTCATGGGCGATGAAGGCGGCCTGCACCGGGTGCAGCTGGTCGCCGCGCGCAACGCCCTCGATGGTGAGGATGTCGGCGCCGTCATGACTGATCGCGAGCGCGAGGCAGGAGTTGATGCGCTTGCCGTCGACCAGAATGGTGCAGGCGCCGCACTGGCCGCGGTCGCATCCCTTCTTGGTTCCGGTGAGATGGAGGCGCTCACGCAAGAGATCGAGCAGCGTGACGCGCGGATCGTCGAGGACGAAGTCGCGCCGCGCACCGTTCACGGTGAGGCTGATGGAGTGGTTCATACAAGGCTCCGATCAGATTTGGACATAAGTGATCGCGCAGCGCGCCACCGCCGTGGCCGCCGTCGATCTACGTTGACGCGGGCAGAAGCCGGCCAACATCGAGGCGAAGATACGGAGGCTCCCTCCGCTTAACAAGGGCCGGCGGAAAAATATTGGAATTGGTCAAAAGCCCGTGCGCCACCAACGCGATGCAGCCCGGCAAGGGTTCAACGAGGGTTCAATCTAACCAATTCGTGATCTACATTGCCTGATATGGACGACCACAGCGACCAGACCCGGAAACCCCGCGCCGATGCCGTGCGCAATCGCGAGCGCGTGCTCGAAGCAGCCAAGGCCGTGTTCAACGCCGGCGGCCCGGAGGCGAGCCTGGAGGCCGTGGCCAAGCGCGCCGGCGTCGGCATCGGCACGCTCTATCGGCATTTTCCGACGCGTGAGGATCTGTTCGAGGCGGTGTACCGGCGCGAGGTCGAGCAGCTCAGCGAGCTTGCCGAGCATCTGCGAAGCGCCAAGGATCCGGTCGAGGCGCTGCGGCGCTGGCTGCAGTCCGCCGTCGAATTCGTTGCCACCAAGAAAGGCATGTTAGCCGCGCTGGCGCTGGCTTATCAGAGCTCGTCGGAACTCGCCGTTTTCTCCATGGACCGGCTGACCAAGGCGATCGGCTCGCTGCTCGAGCGCGCGGTCGCAGCCGGCCAGATGCGTGCCGATATCAGCCCGGAGGACCTACTGCGGGCGTTTTTCGGGATGTGCTACATACACGATCAGCGGGGATGGCAATCCTCGGTGCTGCGCCTGCTCGACGTGTTCGTCGACGGATTGCGGGTACAATCCGCTGCCAAGACCAAGGCGCGCGCGGCCAAGCCAGCGAAGCCGGCGGTGAAACGGAAGCGATAGGTCGCCCGTATTTCCCCGAGGTCATGCTAGGATCAGCATTGCCGGGATTTCAACGCGGAGCCTGTCATGCGCATTGCCGCCTTGCTCGTCGCTATCAGCATTGTCTTCAGCTCCACCGCAGCCCTCGCGGACGATGTTGCCGCGGCGCAGGGCGTCATCCGCGCCCAGGAGCAGGCCTTCGTCCGCGACGATGCGACCGCCGCCTATTCCCATGCCGCACCGGCGATCAAGGAGATATTCCCCGCGCCCGACATCTTCATGTCCATGGTGCAAAGCGGCTATGCGCCGGTCTACCGGCACAAGAGTTTTGAATTTGGCGAGAGCAAGAGCGAAGGCAGCTGGATTGCACAGCGCGTTCATATCATCGACGCCAATGGCGAAGCCTGGGAAGCGCTCTACACGCTCGAACAGCAGGCCGACGGCAACTACAAGATCACCGGCTGCTCGCTGCTGAAGGCGGGACAGGCGGTTTAGGTTGCAAAGCCCGGTCCGGTCCTGACCGACTTCATCCGCGAGCGGATCAGCAGGGTCAGGACGATGCCGATATTGAGCGCGTTCCACGCCACGCCGTTCGCGAATGCCGCGGCGTAGGAACCGGTCGCATCGAAGATGATGCCCGACACCCAGCCGCCGAAGGACATGCCGAACACCGAGGCGAAGATCACGATGCCGACCCGGGTTGCGGCTTCGCTCGCCGGCATCGCCTCGCGCACGATGATCGCGTAGCTCGGCACGATGCCGCCCTGGAACAGGCCGAACATCGCGGAAATGAGATACAGCGAGGCGAGACTGTCGAAGAACAGATAGAACACCAGCGCAAAGCCCTGCGCCAGCGATCCCACCAGCAGCGTGCGGATGCCGCCGATCTTGTCGGCGAGGAAGCCCGAGCCGATCCGGCTGACGATGCCGCAGGCCATCATCAGCGACAGCATCTCGGCGCCGCGCGCCACGCCGTAGCCGAGATCGCCGCAATAGGCGACGATATGCACCTGCGGCATCGCCATGGCGACGCAGCAGGAGATGCTGGCGATCGAGAGCAGCACGGTCAGCGTGTTGGTCGATAGCTTGAGATCGACGCGCGGCGGCGGCGCATTGGCGTGGTCCTGGACCTTGTCGTCGCCCATCTGCGCACGCAGCACCAGCACCAGGATCGTCATCAGGCTGACGCAGACGAGCCCGATGCCGATATGAGTGTAGCGCCAGCCGATGGTCTGCATGCCCCAGTTCACAATCGGGGGCCACATCGTTCCGGCGAAATAATTGCCGCTCGCGACGATGGTCACGGCGAGGCCGCGATAACGCTCGAACCAGTGCGAAGCCTCCGCCATCAGCGGCGCGAACGTCGCGGACGTTCCGAGACCGATCAGAAAATAGGCCGCCACGAACTGCCAGAGTTGGGTCGACAGCCCCGCGAGCACATTGGCAACGCCGAGGAAGGCGATGCTGATCGCCATTGCCGGCACGATGCCGAACCGGTCGGTGATCTTGCCCGCGATCACGCCGCCGAGCCCGAAGCCGAACATCATGAGGGTGAAGGCCAGCGACACCGCGCCGCGGGTGGCGGAAAATTCGGCCTGCACCGCGGGAAGCATCACCACGATCGCCCACATGCCGACGCCGCCGATCGAGCCGATCACCAGCGCAAGCACGAGCCGTATCCAGGCCTGACGGGAATCAGGGCTGAATGTTCCAGGCGTTTGTCCGGAGTGATTTGGCGCGTGCACGGGCCGGAACATGGCCCGCGGATCGTCACAGGGTCAAGCATCGTGGCGCGATATTGGGCATGCGCGGTGCACTGCGGTAAGAAGCAGCTTGGCGAACGCGCGATTTGCCATTAGTTTGCAATCTGCGTGAGCAAATCGCCGCGCGAAAAGCATGTCGGCGGAATGTTGCTGCGATTGACACGATCGGTGCGGATCAAGGTGGGGCGCTTCATTGCCCTCGCCTATCTGTTCTGCGTGCTCGCGCCGGCGGCAAGCCTCGCCTGGGGCAGCGGCCCGGCGCCGTGTCTTGATGAGACACTGCTGGCCGATCTCGTGCCGGTGCATCAGCAGATGCCGGGCGGTCACATGCACGACGGCGCCTCGCACGATCACGCGGGGGCACACGCGCATCACCAGGCCGCCGCGCAGGACGCGCCCGCTCCTTCGCATCATCATGGCGGCAAGGGCACGGCCGGACCGTGCTGCGCGATGATGTGCATCAGCGCACTGCCGGCCGATCTGCCGAGCTTCGCCAAGCCGGTTCAGCCCGTCTCCGCCTGTGCGCCCGAGATCGTGGCCAGCCTGCACAGCGCGGCGCCGCCCGTGCACTACCGTCCTCCCATCGCTTGATCTGACACGACGATTTCGGGCCGAGCGCGCTTTTGCGCGCGCGAACCTGTGGTCTTTCAGATCAGGAATGAATCATGCCTACGCTTTCCGGGGCGAAGTTCGCCGCCGCATCCGCGGTGCGTGGACGACACTTTCGATTCTATTGGCCGCTGCTGGCCGCACTTGCGCTGGCGCCGTCCGGCTGCACCCCGGCAACGACGCAAGTTGCCGGCGCCGATCCCGCTGATCCCGCGGCGAAGGTCGCGCCTGTCGGCTATCGGTCGACCATTGCGCCCTACACCAGCCTGCGGCCTGGAGCGCCGGCGCCATGGCGCGACCGCAACGACGCCGTCGCGCCGCGGCCGAAGCAAGACCGGTAAGAGCGCGCCATGGCACATCAATTCGCGCGAAGCCTGCTCGTTCTCGCCGCGCTCGGCCCTTGCGCACCCGGACTTGCCGGCTGCGCCGCGTTCTCGCCCGACAGCGGCATGAGCGCAGTCTCCGAGCTGACGAGCCAGACCATCAACAAGGATGTCGCCTTCGTTCGCACACCCGAGGCAGCGGGCGCAGTCGATGAACGTGTCCGCCAACTGCTCTCGCGGGCGCTGAGCGTGGAGGCCGCCGTTCAGATCGCACTGCTCAACAACAAGGGATTGCAAGCCGCCTATAACGAGCTGGCGCTGGCCGAGACGGATCTGGTCGAGCAGAGCCTGCCGCCCAATCCCGTGTTCTCGATCTCGCGGATCTCGGGCAACGGCGCCAGCGAGATCGAGCGCCAGGTGGTCGGCGACATCCTTGCGCTCGCCACCCTGCCGTTCCGCTCCGACATTGCCCGCGACCGGTTCCGCCAGGCGCAGTTGCGCGCGGCGCTGGCGACGTTGCGGCTCGCCGCCGACGTCCGTGGCACCTACGTGCGCGCTGTCGCCGGCAACGAGATGGTGGCGCTGCTGACGGATGCGAAGGCAACGGCGGAATCGACCGCACAGCTTGCGGTCAAACTGGGCGAGACCGGCTCGCTCAACAAGCTCGACCAGGCCCGCGAACAGGTGTTTTACGCCGAGACCACCGCCGACCTCGCCACCGCGCGCCAGGCTGCGACGAGTGCGCGCGAAAGGCTCGCGCGGCTGATGGGATTGTGGGACGGCGGCCTCGACTTCCGTCTGCCCAATCAATTGCCGCCGCTGCCGCGCCGGCCGCAGGCACTGCCCTCGATCGAGGCCGATGCGGTGGCCCATCGCATCGATCTGCAGATCGCCCGGTTGGAGCTGACCGCGCTGGCGAAGTCGCTGAACCTCACCGAGGCGACGCGCTTCGTGACACTGCTCGATCTCGCCGGCATCTCCCGCCGCACCCGGGATCCCGAAGGCGCGCCATTCCGCGAACGCGGCTTCGATGTCCAGTTCCAGATCCCGATCTTCGACGGCGGCGAGGTGCGGATGCGGCAGGCGGCAGAGATCTACAATCTCGCCTTCAACCGCCTGACCGAGCGCGCCGTGAACGTTCGCTCGGAGGCGCGCGATGCTTATCGTGCCTATCGCTCGGCTTACGACATCGCCAGCCACTACCAGCGCGAGATCATCCCCTTGCGCAAGATCATCACCGAGGAGATGCAGCTCCGCTTCTCCAGCATGCAGGTCGATATCTTTGCGCTGCTCACCGAAGCACGACAGCGTCTGGCCTCGCTGCGCGGCGCGATCGATGCCCGGCAACGATTCTTCGTCGCCCAATCCGACCTGCAGACCGCCGTCAATGGCGGCGGCGCGCCTGCTGCGGGCGGCGACAATTCAACCACCATCGCCGCGGCAGCGCCTGCCGACGGCGGCCACTGAGATGGAGGCCGGCATGTTTTCCCGCAGAGGATTTTTGGGCACCGCCGCGCTGGTCGGCGCATCCGCGGTGCAAGGCCGCGTGCAGGCGACATCGATCCCGGAAGCTGCGCACATGGACAAGGTGGTGATGCAGCCGCCGCTGCATCCGATCAGCGGCCCGGACTATCGCCCCGTCGTCACCCTGAACGGCTGGTCGCTGCCGTTCCGCATGAACGGCGACTGGAAGGAATTCCATCTCGTCGCCGAGCCCGTGGTGCGCGAATTCGCCGAGGGCATGAAGGTGAATCTGTGGGGCTATAACGGCCAGTCGCCGGGCCCGACGATCGAGGCAGTCGAGGGCGACAAGGTCCGCATCTTCGTCACCAACCGCCTGCCCGAATACACCACCGTGCACTGGCACGGCATGATCATTCCGAGCGGCATGGACGGTGTCGGCGGGCTGACCCAGCCGCACATCCAACCCGGCAAGACCTTCGTCTACGAGTTCGAGATGAAGAAGAGCGGGACCTTCATGTACCACCCGCATTCCGACGAGATGGTGCAGATGGCGATGGGCATGATGGGCATGGTCGTCGTGCATCCGCGCGATCCGAACTTCCGACCCGTCGACCGCGACTTCGTGTTCGTGATGAGCACCTATCGCGTCGATCCCGGCACCTATCTGCCGCTGGTCAACGAGATGACCGACTTCAACATGTGGACCTGGAACGCGCGGGTGTTTCCCGGCATCGATCCGCTGCCGGTGCGACTCGGCGACAAGGTGCGCGTACGCATCGGCAATCTCAGCATGACCAACCATCCGATCCATTTGCATGGCCACGCCTTCGCAGTGACCTGCACCGACGGCGGCTGGGTTCCGGAGAGCGCGCAATATCCGGAGACGACGACGGACGTGCCGGTGGGCGCGGTTCGCGTGTTCGACGTGCTCGCCGACAATCCCGGCGACTGGGCGTTCCATTGCCACAAATCGCATCACACCATGAATGCGATGGGACACGATGTGCGCAACCTGATCGGCGTGTCGCGCAAGGACCTCGCCAAGGCCGTCGGCAAGCTCGCGCCCGACAGCATGGCGATGGGCTCGACCGGCATGGCGATGGGCAACATGGAGATGCCCGCGCCCGACAACACGCTGCCGATGATGACGGGCACCGGCCAGTTCGGGCCGATCGAGATGGGCGGCATGTTCACGGTGATGAAGATCCGCGAGGACCTCGCGAGTGACGATTATCGCGATCCCGGCCCGTACAAGTTTCCGCAAGGCACCGTCGCCTACGAGGTCGAGGCGCCCGATGCGGCACCAGTGCGGCAACCAGGCAAGCCGACGCACAAGATGAAGATGTGAGCGTTTCGATGAACCACCAACTGGAGATGACGATGAAGACGATCAAGCTCGGCCTCGCGCTGGCAGCGCTTTTGACCGCGCCGGTCCTTGCCCACGACAAGCACGGTCACGCGACCTTTTCGGCCGGCGAGCCCGGCGACCCCAACAAGCCCGCGCGCACCATCGAGATCCTGCTGAACGAGATGGACTATGCGCCAGCCAAAATCGAGGTCAAGCGCGGCGAACAGGTCCGCTTCGTGCTGCGCAATGTCGGCAAGGAGGACCACGAATTCCTGCTCGCCACCACCAAGGAGAATCTCGCGCATGCGGTGGAGATGAAGAAGCATCCGCACATGGAGCACGACGATCCCAATGGCGTCAGGCTCGCACCGAATAAGTCGGCCGAGATTCTCTGGAAGTTCAGCAAGGCCGGCACGTTCGAATTTTCGTGCCTCATTCCCGACCATCGCGACTACGGCATGGTTGGCCACGTCACCGTGAAGTAGCGCCAAGGAGACCCCCATGAACCGCATCATTCGTATCACTGCTGCGCTGGCGCTGACTGTCGGCCTTACCACTGCCGCCCTCGCGGCGGGGACCGCCTCGATCAGCGGTGAGGTCAAGAAAATCGACGAGGGCGCCGGCAAGATCACGCTCAAGCACGGTCCGGCCAAGAGCCTCGGCATGGAGGACCCCATGACCATGGTCTACCGCGTCAAGGACCCCGCTTTGCTCAAGCAGGTGAAGGTCGGCGACAAGGTGACCTTCGAGGCCGAGGAGGCGGCCTCGGGGTATACGGTGACCAAGATGGACAAGGCGAAGTAGCGCCCCATCAACTGTCATTCCGGGGCGCGCCGCTTGGCGCGAACCCGGAATCTCGAGGTTCCGGGTTCGGCTCTGCGAGCCGCCCCGGAACGACGGCGCGCCCTACGCGCGCCCCCGAAACACCCCGGTCCGCACTCTTCCCGCCCCCGCGTTAACCCTTTGCTAACCATACACCGGGCAAAAATTGCCGGGTGAAGTCGAGTGTCGTCAGCCGCGTAGAACGGGAGCTCCCGTGGACGCCAGTGCGGTGCCTCACTTTCGGAACGGCGGCCCTTCGGCCGCCGCGCAGACGTTTGGGGCGCGCGGACGGCAGTCGCGCGGGGAGGCAGCTACCATGGTCGACGTCACCGCGGGACAGGGCGTAGGCACCGCAAGGCCCTCGATCCCCTCCCTCAACGAGATCGTCAACGTCCTCAAGCGCGGCGACATCGCGCTGGCGCTCGGCATCCTCACCATCCTGGTGGTGCTGATCCTGCCGCTGCCCGCGATCGTGCTGGACCTGTTCCTGGCGATCTCGATCACGCTGTCGATCCTGATCCTGATGACCTCGTTGTTCATCCAGACACCGCTGGAATTCTCGGCCTTCCCGACCATCCTGCTGATCTCGACCATGCTGCGCCTGTCGCTCAACATGGCTTCGACCCGGCTGATCCTGTCGCACGGGCACGAGGGCACGGCTGCCGCCGGTCACGTCATCGAGGCCTTCGGCAACTTCGTGATGGGCGGCAATTTCGTCATCGGCATCATCGTCTTCGCCATCCTGATCATCGTCAATTTCGTCGTCATCACCAAGGGTTCGGGCCGTATCGCCGAGGTCGCCGCCCGCTTCCACCTCGACGCCATGCCCGGCAAGCAGATGGCGATCGACGCCGACCTCGGCGCCGGCCTGATCGACGAGAAGGTCGCCAAGCACCGCCGCAAGGAGCTGGAGGACGAGAGCGGCTTCTTCGGCGCCATGGACGGTGCCTCCAAATTCGTCCGCGGCGACGCCATCGCCGGCCTCTTGATCGTCTTCATCAACGTCGTCGGCGGCATGATCATCGGCGTGGCGCAGCAGGGCATGTCCTTTGCCGACGCCGGGCGCAGCTACACGCTGCTGACCGTCGGCGACGGCCTCGTCACCCAGGTGCCGGCGCTGATCGTCTCGACCGCCGCCGGCCTGCTCGTCTCCAAGGCCGGCGTCTCCGGCGCCGCCGACAAGGCGCTGATGAAGCAGTTCTCCGGCTATCCGCAGGCGCTCGCGATGTCCTCGGCGGTCATGCTGGTGCTGGCCGCCCTGCCGGGCATTCCGACCATCCCCTTCCTGGCGCTCGGCGCCGGCGCCGGCGCGCTGGCCTGGCACGCCCGCAACCACAAGAAGACGTCCGTTCAGGCCGAGGAAGCCGCCATGGCCGCGCCTGCTGCCGGTCAGCCCGGCGCGCCGGGCGCTGCGGCCGCCGAAGAGCCGATCTCGGCGGCGCTCAAGATCGATGATCTCAAGATCGAGCTCGGCTATGCGCTGCTGCCGCTGGTCAACGGCCCCGACGGCACCGACCGCCTCACCGAGCAGATCAAGGCGCTGCGCCGTTCGCTCGCGATCGAGATGGGTTTCGTGATGCCGGCGGTGCGCATCCTCGACAACGTCCAGCTTGAGGCCAACACCTACATCATCAAGATCAAGGAGGTCGACGCCGGCACCGGCAAGATCTGGCCGAACCAGTTCATGGTCATGGACCCCGGCGGCAGCCAGGTACAGGTGCCCGGCATCCACACCACCGAGCCGACCTTCGGCCTGCCCGCGACCTGGGTCGACGCCAGCCTCAAGGAGGAGGCCTCGCTCAAGGGCTACACCGTCGTCGACGCCGCGACCGTGCTCTCGACCCACCTCACCGAGCTGCTCAAGGCGAACATGTCGGACCTCTTGTCCTATGGCGAGGTGCAGAAGCTGCTCAAGGAGCTGCCGAAGGAGCAGAGCGAGCTGGTCAAGGATATCGTGCCGGGACAGGTCACGGTCTCCGGCATCCAGCGCGTGCTGCAACTCCTGCTCGCCGAGCGCATCTCGATCCGCGATCTCTCGACCATCCTCGAAGGCATCGCCGATTCGCTGGCCTTCTCGCGCAATCCCGCCACCATGGTCGAGCATGTCCGGGCCCGCCTGGCGCGGCAGATCTGCGCGCAGAACACCTCCTATGCCGGCTATCTGCCGCTGATCGCGCTGTCGGCGCGGTGGGAGCAGGCCTTTGCCGAATCCATCATCGGCCAGGGCGAGGAGCGAAGCCTTGCGATGCAGCCCTCGAAATTGTCGGAGTTCATGACCGGCGTGCGCGAGGCGTTCGAGCGCGCCGCCCGCGAAGGCGAGGCGCCGGTGCTGGTCACATCTGCGGCAATTCGTCCCTTCGTCCGATCTCTGGTGGAGCGGTTCCGGGCCCAGACGACGGTGCTGTCGCAGGCCGAGATCCACCCCAGGGCGAGGTTGAAAACGGTCGGAAGCATCTGATTTGCCTTAAGAAGCCGTGTGTTTTTCAGCCACAGGCAAATGGTTTTTGAGTTCCTGTCGCCTTGTGGACCAACCCTCGACAAGGCGCCTGACAAGCACATTACAGCTTTGAAATAATTGCAAAAATGCACGGTCAAGGGTCGCTTTTGATCGCGATCTTTCACGTCCTGTCACGCTCTTGTGATGGCCTCTTGGGAACGAATCCCCCCAATACTAGGTTGTTGGGCACCGGAAGCATGAACCTGCCTGAAACGGCCGGCGACTACTTCGGGTAGATGGCGGCAGGAGGCTTCCATGAACCACTCGATCTACAGCGCAGATCGCGCGACCCATTTGAAAGTCGTGGTCGTCGCCCTCGTCGCAGGGATCGCGGTGGCGGGCCTCGGCATCACGGCACGCACGGGTTCGGACGAAGGTCTGACCCAGACCGCCCGCGTCATCAAGGCCGACAAGCCGGTTGTTATCACCAGCGCGAATGCGTCCCTCGTTCGCTAAGGAGATCTGACGAGTTTTTCGAATTCACGCGGCTCTTTACCAGCCCCCCAAAGTCGCCACGTGGATATGTAGACGACCCCAACCCCAAGTCGACTACAGAAAGCGCCCGCCCCCCACGGGCGCTTTCTCATGTCTGGGGTGATGTTTTGGTCGCGTGGGCCCCAAGCTCGTCATTGCGAACGCTGCGACTTGTCCGCCGAAGCCTGAAGGCGGAAGCAGTCCGGAATCTTTCCGCGGAAGGATTCTGGATTGCTTCGTCGCAAGAGCTCCTCGCAATGACGGAGCGTGAAGTAGCAACGCCCCCTCTCTCGTGTCCCGGACGCGCTGCAACGCTCTTGCGTTGCTGCGCAGAGCCGGGACCCAGGAAGCCACGGCACTCGCTGCCACATGGGCCCGGCTCTGCAGCGCACCGCCGAAGAGGCGCTGCGCTGCGTCCGGGGCACGAGAGCGGTGTTTGGCGCACAGCTGCATCAACATCGTCATTGCGAGCGGCTTGTCTCAAGCCATCCAGAAATCTTTTCCGCACTGACAGTGTCCGTCCCGTCATCCTGAGGTGCGAGGCGTGCGATGCGAACGCATCGTATGCCGAGCCTCGAAGGATGAATGGCCAAGCTGGTGCAGCCGGGCCGTCGCCCTTCGAGGCTCGCTCTGCGTCGCTGTCGCGCCGCAGCGCGCGCACCTCAGGGTGACGGTGAGAGCTCGCGGCAGCATTCCGTATTCGGTCTCGACGTGGAGACACACCTTCACATCCTCGCGGCGCATTTCGCCCGAGCTTTGCTTGATCGCTTCGCCCTCAATTGAAAAGGGCGCAGGGAAGGCTGGGAGCCGGTTGGCTCCCATGGCCGCCTGTGCGCAAGATCTGCGTGTGCCAAAAGCACAGGCGGAAAGACCACAGGGCAACCGGGACATCCCAGCCTTCCCTGCGCAGTGGGCTTACGGCTTATGTCGTGTTCTCCCCGGGGAGCGTTGCACTATTGCCCCCGTCGCCTTGCGGATGGCTGATGCGCTCGCCCGGTTGGGCTTCCACACCACCGCAAGACTTGGCGCACAGACCCCGGGCGCCAGGACGACACGATTTTACCGTACGCCGATCACACCGGTCGTGTGCGCGACGCCCTCGCTCACGGTTGCCCGCCCTGCGAAAGCTCTTCGCGCCGATGCAATCGACGTCCACCGCCGCCCGGCCCGCGTTCGTGACGATCGCGATACGCCCCTCTTCCTTGGGCCGGGTTGCCGCGGCACATACGTCATTTCCGAATTTCGGTAAAGTGGAATATTTTCGACTGAGGCGATTGACCGGCATCTTGCGTGTTTTGCCCGTCGGCGATGCCATAGTTTGTGGTTAGCGCTGGGCCAAAAGCCGAACTCGAGGTCGAGCATCTCTATTGTGGCGGCGGCGAAGGCGGCATCTTTGGAAACTGCGGAAGCCCTTCATGCATGCGATGCCAGGGAGCCGCCGATGAGACGAATAGATGCAATCCAGGGATAAGGTCCGAATTGTCATCCAATGCGCCCAGCTTGACCGTCGTGAACGGCGCACCAGGGGTACGCTCCAAAGCGGCGTTCCACACTCCGGACAGAAGGCGCGCTTCGCGTCCTCGCCACTCTCGGGCTTGCTGACGTAGACCTTGGGTCCTCCCCGGACGATCGCTCGGGCCATCTCGCACATCCCGAGCATCGGCCGCAAAACTCAGCAGCCGCGCAGGCCAAGTGGCCTAGTCCTGAAGGGGAGTGAGGGTAAACTGGAAGACGGCGCCCCGCGGTTTATTCAGGGTGACCCACAATCGTCCGCCATGAGCCGCAATGATCGACCGACAGATGGCAAGCCCCATGCCTAGGCCGTTGGACTTGGTCGTGTAAAACGCGTCGAAAACACGTTCCGCATTCGTCGGCTCGAGCCCCGGACCCGAATCCCGTACAGCGACGAGCACGCCGCCTGCAACATCCCTTTCGGTACTGATCTGCAACTCCCGCTTGCCATCCTCAAGGCTGCTCATGGCTTCCACGGCATTGATGATCAGATTAAGGAGCACTTGCTGCAGCTGAATGCGCTCACCTTCGATTTGCGGCAGGTCCTCAGCGAGTTGTATCTGTACCGAGATTCCATGCCTCACCGCCTCGCTCCGGACCATGGCGATGACGTCCAGAACGGCTGCGTTGACGTCGAGCCGACTTTTGGGCAACGGCGCTTTCCTGACCATAGCGCGGATCCGGTGGACGATGTCGCCAGCTCGTTGGCAATCTGTGACAATGTGCTGGAGGGACTCGCGGCCCTTGTCCAGGTTTGGTGGGTCCGCGGCGAGCCAGTTCAAGGCGGCGTCGGCGTTAGTAAGCGCAGCCGAGATCGGCTGATTGATCTCATGGGCAATCGAGGCCGTCAGCTGCCCCATTGTGGCTACGCGACTGACATGAGCGAGCTCGACCTGTGTCTTCTGGCGTTCGATAATGCCTTTCTTGAAGACATTGACCGCGGCCGCCATTGCGCCGATTTCGTCACGCCGATCAATTCCAGGCACGTCGATGCTCGTGTCTCCCTTGGCAAGTGCCGCCATCGCCCCGGTCATGCCTGTGATCGGCCGCGCGATCGCGCGTGTGAGTAGTATGCCCATCAACACTGCGACCATGAGCGAGGCTGCGGCGCCCATCACAGTTGCCTTATATGCAGTAGCGTATGCCAACTTCTGTACGGCGTCACGCCTTGCCAACAGATCGCGCTCAACCTGCTCGATTTCGCTGGCCTTGGCGCGGATTGCGTCCATGGCAGCTTTGCCGGTCGCCCCCTCCAACGTGCGCGCCTGCTCCCGAGTCGTGGGATGCGCCATTAGCGCGATCTCCCGCTCAGCGGTCTCGACGCGCCAAGTCATCGCCAGCTTGTTCAATTCATCTAGACGACCTTGCTGGCCTGGGTTATCCGAAGTCTGTTCTCTTAATTTTCGGATTGCCGCGCTGAAGTCGGCGCTGCCTCTGCGGTACGGGTCCAAGAACTTCTCGTCACCGCTGATCAAATAGCCGCGTAAACTAGTTTGTTGATCCAGCGCTGCGGCCACTGCCGCCTCTAACGTGTCCAACACGTCAGTGGTATGGACCCGCCGGTTTTTGGCCCCTTCGATCACGCTAAGCCTGTCGTAGACTATTGCGCCGCTCACGAATATGACTGCTACCACGGCGGCAAACGCCGCCATCAATTTGTGCAAAATCAGTAAACTCGAAAACTGGGGCACCTGACCCTCGAGGCCGAAGTCCGCGACCGACCAGACAGCTAGCTCAAGATTGCTCCCAAGCGATGGCGTTCGCAAGAATTGGTATGGGACCGGGACGGGGCAAAGCGGCGCAGCCTCCGGAGTGGAGCGCAGTCAGTGTGTCTCGTCGGGCAACGGGAAACTTTGGCGTGCCGACAGACATGGAAGCGTCGGCAACGATAATTTGCCAACTCGCTTGGATGAGCGGGAGGCCGACGATCTACAGGATCTGCGTCGCTATCCCGGCTAACAGAATGCGCAGGTTCGCCGCGGCGACTATAAATCGCGCGCGACCATCAGTGGCATTGTGTTTAACGGGCCAACTTCTGCCTTAAGCAGGCGCGGCAAAACATGCCAGCGCATGCTCGGGCAAATGCTGTTGGTCCACACCTGGGCGGGGTCAACGCTGCGCCGAAGAGCCAGAAAGTCCTTGACGCGACAGAACACCATGGATTTGGATCAGTCGGAAGACCTTGATTGATGGACGGAGCAACCCGTGGGATCTTTGCCGAGAATTATGCTCGCAACCGCTCTCGTGAACCTTGCTCCAGCCGTCGCCCAGGCGCCGAAGAAAGCCGTCGCTTCTCCTGCCTTGCAGAAGGAATTCGACGGCTTCATCGAGAAGTTTCGTGCGGCGCTGAGAACAAACGATTCCGCCGCCGTCGCCGGCATGACACGATTGCCGTTCATGAACGACAGCGCAATTCGCGACGCCGCGCAATTTCGCGCCAAGACCTATCCGACCTCGTTCACGGAGAAAAATCGCGCGTGTGTCCAGCGCGGCAAGGCCGTCTACGATCGCGATCAAGAGAACAATGACAATTACTTCGTCTTCTGCGGCCAGCTCATCTTCGTCTTTACCAAGACGCCGGCCGGGTTCCTTTTTACGGAGGTCGGCGCGAATGACTGATCAGGCAACAATGCTATCCACTGCCGCCGGAGCGCGCGTTCAGGAAGTATGCGCCAGCGCTGTGGGAAGAGACAACACCATGGCTCTACCTAGGTGGGACTCGAAATCTTAAAGACTGGATGGTTGCCTTTATAGCGGTCGCAAGTCCGCCCGAGAGCCAACACTCCCACTCCGCCCGTCACTTGGGTGAAGCGGAGATCGCTTTCGTTGCATTCATCGTTTCGTTTGCTGATAGACGCACCGCCAGCTCAACGACGCGCACCATAGCTCGGCGGCGGTGCCTGCACGGTCGGCGCAGCGGCGGCGAACAGCTCATCCTTGCTGCCGGTCAGCGGCGGATAGATGCGCTTGCGGTTGATGATGTTCTTGGTCGTCTTCGCAGCCTGACCGGTCGCCTTGACCTCGCGATCCCAGCCTTCGGTATAGAGCGCGCCCCAGCCGCCGAGATCGAGCACGGTCACGTACCAGTCGATCCGCAGCGGCAGCATCGGCAGGCCGGCGAGATCGGCGACCACGTTGTGGCCGGCGAAGCGGCCCATGGGACGCGCGAACTGGCAGGACATCACGGTCGGATGCAGCCCGTCGACCACGCTGGAGGCGACATCGCCGGCCGCGAACACGCCAGGCACATCCGCAACCCGCATGAAGGGATCGACCAGGAGACGTCCGAGCCGGTCGCGCGCGTCCGGAAAGCTCGCCGCCAAAGGGCTCGCACGCATGCCGGCACACCAGATCACGGTCTGCGCCGGAATGAATTCGCCGGAGCTCAAGCGAATGCCGGCCGCCTCGACCGAGACGACGCGCACGCCGAGGCGCATCTCGACGTCGAGCGCGGCCAACGCCGTCTCGATGACGGGACGCGCCGGCGCGCCGATGGTGGCGCCGACCGCGGCGTTGGGGTCGACCAGGATGATGCGGCGGCTGCCGGTGATACCCGCACGCGCCAGCCTGTCGGGCATCTCGGCCGCGACCTCGATGCCGGTGAAGCCCGCGCCGACCACCACCACCGTCGACCACCCTGGCGACGGCGCACTGCGGCCGAGCGAGACGAGATGATCCTCGAGGTGGAGCGCCGCAACATAGGTGTCGACATCGAAGGCGTGCTCGGCAAGGCCGGGAATGTCGGGACGCATCACCTCGCTGCCGAGCGCCAGCACCAGGCGGTCATAGGCCAGTGTCTGCTGGCCGCTGCTCGTGACCAGTGAAATTTCGTGCCGGACCGGATCGATGGCTTCGACCTCGCCGATCTCGTGACTGACACCGACGGGATCGAGCAGCTGCGGCAAGGGTATCGCGACCTCGCTGAGATCGACCTCGTAATTGCGCACACGGATGTTGTGATAGGGATTGCGATCGATCAGGCAGATCTCGATGTCACTGACAGCACCGATCTCGTCGCGCTTGCGCGCGGCACCGATGGCCGCCCACAGGCCTGCAAATCCGGCGCCGAGCACGACGATACGCGCCATGTCCGTTGACTGCACTTTCCCAATGGAACGACAAGGGAACGACAAGCGATCGAGCGGTCTACCCGCACAGGTAGATATAGCTCATCGCCGCGAATGGGCCAACTGTGATCCGCAGAACGAAACCGGGGGGCGCGCCTCACGTTTCGCGCAATTCCGACGGTGTCGCGCCAAAGCGCTTGCGGAAGGCACGGTTGAAATAGGACAAATCGGAAAAGCCCGAGGAGTGTGCGATGTCGCTGATCTTGCGCGCCCTGGCGCGGGGATCGCCGAGCAGCTTGCGCGCCTGCAGCAGGCGCTGCTCCAGCACGAATTCCGTGAAGGTCGTGCCGGCCTGCTCGAACAGGCGTTGCGCCTGGCGCGGGCTCAAGCCCGAGCGCGTCGCGATCTCGGACAGGCAGAGATCGTTGCGGCCGAGCGCGGCCATCACATCGGCGCGCATGAGGTCGAGGCGCGCCGCCGCATGGCCACGGCCACGCGCAAGACTTGCATGCTCGGCATCGGTGCCGAGCAGGAGGCCGACCAGATCAACCATATGCTGCGCGGTCAGGCGCTGGCCCACCGCGTCGAGATGCGGCGCATGATTGGCGGCGAGCGCATGGTAGCAGAAGATGGTCTCGGCGACCGCACCGTCGCTGAGCACTTGCGACAGCTTGTCCTCGGCACGCGGATTGATGTCGAGCAACGCGCGACGCGGCATGCGGATGGTGGTGAAGCGATTTTCATCGGTGTGACCGACGGTGCCGGTGATGCTCATGTCGACGAGCACCATCTGCGCGGGCGCAAGCTCCAGGGTGTGGCCGTTCTGCCCGACACGGACGAGCCCGGCATGTGCGGCGATCAGCACGAGGTCGTCGCTGCCGTCGGCAAGGTGGCTCTGGGTGCGGGAATATTGCGCGGAGGCGCCTTCCGGAATCGCGAGCGCGATGTTGTCGACCACACTGATCTGGAGCCGGCAATCGATGCTGTCGCCATGGCTCGGCCCGATATCGAGACCGCAGGCCCCGAAGGCCCGCTCGCGCCAATGCTCGAACGCAGGGCCGTGCGGCAGTCCCGTGTATTGGTGAACGAAGATGCCGGGCGTTTTCGCTGCATCCATCTGATTTCTAGCCCCTCTTCGGCTCCGCGATCGGCGGCGCCGACTGCAAATTCCGGGGATTTGACGCCGCAAATAGCGGCAAGGTTCAAATCGGGGGCGGATTCAAGGCGACTTGTCGGGATGCGACGGCAGGGTGGACCGTGGCGACAAAACGGCTTCGTAGCCGGGATGGAGCGAAGCGTAATCCGGGGTTGTCGCCTGATGGCGCGGTGGCCCCGGATTGCGCTGCGCTCCATCCGGGCTACCGGACCTACTTCTTCGCGGGCGCCTGCGGCTGGGACGGCGGCACGGTCTCGATCAGCTTGCCGGAAAACACCGGGGCCGAGGTCGGTTGGCCGTTGGGCGAGCCGCCGGCCTGCTCGACCGTGACCGCGTAGGTCGCGCCGTTGACGACCTCGGAATCATAGGAGGCGAGCAGCGGACGCGCGGTGAATTCGCCGGCGCCGATCACACCGAGCGAGCGCGGGCGCGGCAGCTTGTCCGAGATCAGCCAGAGCTCGAAGCTTTTGCCGGGCTCCGGCGTCGCGCCGACCTTGCGCACGGTAAAGTTCTTGGTCGCGCCGTCGATGGTGAGGATGAAGGCGGGGCCGCCGCCCTGGCCCTGCAGCAGCGCGACATATTGCGCAGCGGCGGTGAGCGGCGCGGCCGGCGTCTTCACTTCCACCGTCTGGATGCGCGGCGCCGGACGCAAAGCCCCCGGCAGCGCGTCGGGCAGGAAGATCTGAAGCGACAGCGTCACCAGCAGCGCAGCCGCGAGCGCGCCGACCACGGATGCGATCGAGCGCCAGCGCTTCACGCGGCCCTCGAGACGGATCACGTTGGTGTCGTCGGCGATGGGCACCTGCGGCGTCCGCACGACCTCAGGATCGGGCGCATGGACCTGCGGCATGAACACCGGCGCGATGTCGGGTATCACATCGGATCCGGAGCGCATCGGCTCGGGCTGCTCTGCTTCGGGAGGCTGCGGCTCCGGTTGCGGTCCCTGCTCCAGCGGCGCTTCCGGCGGCGCGGCTTCGACGGGCGGGACTGGCGGCGGTACGACGTCGGCCAAAACAGGCGGCTGCTGCGCAAGCGCCGTGCGCGCGATCTCGGACCTGATGTTCTCCCACACGACCGGACGCGGCTCGACCGAGCCGACCATCTGGTTGAGGGCGCCGAGCCGATAGGCCCAGGCCAGCACGATGTCGGCGAACGCCGGGTCCACCGCCATCATGGTCTCGACCTGCGCGCGCTCATCGGCCTCGAGCGTACCGAGCGCATATTCCGCGGCGAGCGCGATATGGTCCTCCGAGTAGGCCATCACATGCAGTCCAGAACCACCCTCACCGTATAAACCCTCATAGTCCGAGGCACTCCCGGATATCCAACATGCTGCGCCGGAGCCACGTCTTCACCGTGTTGACGGGAGCGGCGAATTTCTCCGCCAATTGCTCGCGGCTCCAGCCGTTGTAATAGGCGAGAAGCACGAGCCGCTGACGGTCCGGCTCGAGCCGGCCGACGCATTCCAGCAGCCGCTTCAACTCCTCGGTCATCTCCCGGCGCGCCAGCGGATCGGGGCTGTCGGCCGCGACCTCCATCGCCTGAGGCTCTTCCTCGATGGAGATTTCCGTCTTCTTGCGCACGATGTCGATCGCACGGTTGCGCGCAATCGACGCCATCCACGTGATCGGCGACGACAGCGCCGGATTGAACTGGCCCGCACTGTTCCAGATCTTGACGTAGGTCTCCTGAATGACCTCCTCTGCGAGATCCTGTCGACGCAAGATACGGAGCACGACGCCATAGAGTTTCGCGCGCGTGGCGGCGTAGAGGCGCTCGAACGCCGTCTGATCGCCCTTCGCCACCGCCTCGATCAACCCGACCAGCTCTGCTGGCGTCAGCATTCAGCCCCCCAACCTTCCTCCCTCTCCCCGCCTGCGGGGGCGGGACGAGCTACGCTCGCCCTGAGAGGGTCGGGGTGAGGGGGAGTCTCCGCAAGGGAGGTTGCAGACGGACTCGCGGAGAGTCCCCCTCACCCGGATCGCGCCGGACGATGCTACGCATCGCCGGGGCAATCCGACCTCTCCCCTTAAAGCGGGGCGAGGTAATCCATCCACCACCATAGCGCGTGGCCAAGCCGTCCACCAAGGGGTGCGGCGCCACACTGTGGATAGCACATGCGAAAACCCGGACCTTGCGGGTCCGGGTTTGGCAAAATTCTCGGCGGTTTGGCCGCTGGCTGTGTCTTTAGGCGACGGCGCCGATGCGGGCGCGCATCAGGCCGATGCTGTCGAGGTCGGCCTGCTCGCGGGCATTTTCCTCGGCGCGCTCGCGGGCCTGGTCGCGCTCGTCCAGGAGCTCGACCTTCTTGAGCTCCTCGAAGGCCTCGGCCAGCGCGGCCTTGGCTTCGTCGAGCTGGCCCTTGAGCTCGTCGGCCGAGCGGGTCAGGTTCTCGCGGCGCTGAATGGCGGCCTTGGCATAGGTCGGATAGGCGAAGTGCGAGGGATCGTTGATCCCGGCACGCTCCTGCTCGGTCGTGATCTCGCGTTCAAGATCGGTCGACATCCGCTGGAAGTCGGCGATCATGGTCTCGATCTGGGTGACCCGGCGGCGCTTCTCGTCGACCTGAAACTTCTTCAGGCGGATGAGGGTATCTCGTGACTTCATCGACTCATACTCCCCAGAAGTCCCCTCGCTGCACGTGGGACGTCACCGGTCTCCCCACAGGCCCGACTGGGGCCAAGACCGGCTCTGCTACTCTGTGGGATGGGATGATGACGGGACAAAGTTAGCGTTCCGTTTCCAAATTACCGAGGATTTGCGCCAATTGGCGATAGCCGTCCGCCAGAGACGCATTTTCGTCCTTGCGCTGGCGCAGGAACGCCTCGAGCGGTTCGTGCAGGCGGATCGCCTCGTCGACCTCGGGGCTGGAGCCGGCCCGGTAGGCGCCGAGCCGGATCAATTCCTCCATATCGGCATAGGTCGCCATCACCGCCCGCGCCTTCTGGATGACGGGCCAGAACTGCGGGTCGGCCGATTTCGGCATGGTGCGGGAGACGGATTTGAGGATGTTGATGGCGGGGTAACGGCCGCGCTCGGCGATCGAGCGCTGCATCACGATGTGGCCGTCGAGGATGCCGCGGACCGCGTCCGCAATCGGCTCGTTATGGTCGTCGCCGTCGACCAGCACCGTGAAGATCGCGGTGATGGCGCCCTCCCCCAGGCCCGGTCCGGCGCGCTCCAGAAGTTTCGGCAGCTCGGTGAAGACGGTCGGGGTGTAGCCCTTGGCCGTCGGCGGCTCGCCGGCGGACAGGCCGATCTCGCGCTGGGCCATGGCAAAGCGCGTCACCGAGTCCATCAGGCAGAGCACGTCCTGATCCTCGTCGCGGAAATATTCGGCGACCGCGAGCGTCAGATACGCCGCCTGGCGGCGCATCAGTGCCGGCTCGTCGGAGGTCGCGACCACCACGACCGAACGGGCGAGGCCCTCCTCGCCAAGGTCGTCCTGCAGAAATTCCTGAACCTCGCGGCCGCGTTCGCCGATCAGCCCGATGACGCTGACCGCCGCGTCGACGTTGCGCGCGAGCATCGACAGCAGCACCGATTTGCCGACGCCGGACCCTGCGAAGATGCCCATGCGCTGGCCGCGGCAGCAGGTGAGGAAGGTGTTCATTGCGCGCACGCCGAGATCGAGCGGGGCGCCGACACGCTTGCGCGAATGCGCCGGCGGCGGCGCATTGCGGAACGGCATCGGCGAAGCGCCCTGCGGCAGCGGTCCCTTGCCGTCGATTGGCTCGCCCAGCGCGTTGACGACGCGGCCGAGCCAGGCCGACGACGGCCGCACCAGATTGGCGGCATTGGCGATGACGGCCTTGCAGCCGCGGCGTACGCCGTCGAGGCCGGCGAACGGCATCACGACAGCATTGTTGCCGGAGAAACCGATCACCTCGCAGGGAATCGAACGGTTGGCACCAGTCTCGATCACCAGCCGCGCGCCGACCGACATCGCATGAATGGGGCCGGCCACCTCGACCATCAGGCCGCGGACACCGACGACGCGGCCATAAATATTGATGCCGTCGATGTCGCCGATCTGTTCGGCAAGCGCCTTCATCGGGGAGCCTTCATTAAGGACCGCGCCTTGGTCATCCCCAGGGGTCGCCCCTGCGATTCCCGGGACTTCACGGTGAAAACCTTAGCTTTCGCCATATTTCTGAACGGCGCTTAACTTCGTGTTTACCCGCATCATTAATCATTGCGTCACTGTCTTTGTGACTGAGCGTGACTCCCCTTCAGAAGAAGGCTGAGTCGCGGGAGTCGGTTAGGCCCGTCTCTTAAAGTGGAACTTGAACGGAGCTGGGCGACGAAAGCTGCTTCACGCGCAATACCTTAGGGCGATTCGACAAAAATTGCACCCGGGGGACTTGCGTTCCAGAATCAGAGTTTGTTAACCATCTGTTGTCAGGATCCGAATCAGTTGTTCAAAGGCGTTTTGTTGAGTGCCGCGAATGCGGCCGACCTGACGCCCAGGAGCGGCGACTATGGGGAACTGGCATGCGCGTTTTGCTGATTGAAGATGACAGCGCCGTCGCGCAGTCGATCGAGCTGATGCTGAAGTCTGAGAGCTTCAACGTCTACACGACCGATTTGGGGGAAGAAGGCGTCGATCTCGGTAAATTATACGATTACGACATTATCCTTCTCGACCTCAACCTGCCCGACATGTCCGGCTACGACGTGCTCAAGCAGCTTCGGGTCTCCAAGATCAAGACACCGATCCTGATCCTCTCCGGCCTCGCCGGCATCGAGGACAAGGTCAAGGGTCTCGGCGTCGGCGCCGACGACTACATGACCAAGCCCTTCCATAAAGACGAGCTGGTGGCCCGCATCCACGCGATCGTGCGCCGCTCCAAGGGCCACGCCCAGTCGGTCATCCAGACCGGCGACCTCGTCGTCAACCTCGACACCAAGACGGTGGAAGTCGGCGGCCAGCGCGTGCATCTGACCGGCAAGGAATATCAGATGCTGGAGCTGCTTTCGCTCCGCAAGGGTACGACCCTCACCAAGGAAATGTTCCTCAACCACCTCTACGGCGGCATGGACGAGCCCGAGCTGAAGATCATCGACGTCTTCATCTGCAAGCTCCGCAAGAAGCTGGCCAATGCTTCCGAGGGACGCAACTTCATCGAGACCGTGTGGGGCCGCGGCTACGTGCTGCGCGAGCCGCACGAGCACGAAGAGCGCATTCCCGCCTGATCTCTGGGTTTACGTCGCAAGCCCTCCCGGGCTTGCTCCTCCCAGCCTGGACCCCGCCGCAAATGGCGGGGTTTTGTTTTTTGGGGATGCCAAGGCGGGTTAAAGGCGGCTTCATCGCCCTCCTGCCATTGAACCGCTATCCTTCCCCCGCCGACGAATGGTCGCTGCACGATGGGGGAACGATGATCCTGCAATCACTGGCCGGCCTGCCCGCCTTCCTGGTCTATTTCTGCACCGGGCTGATCGCGATCGTGGCGTATCTGTTCGTCTATACCCGCATCACCGCGCATAACGAGTTCCAGCTGATCCGCGACAACGAGCCGGCAGCGGCGATCGCGCTCGGCCTCAGCCTGCTCGGCTTGGTGGCGCCGCTGGTCAGTGCCATCGCGCATTCGGCCAATGTGCTGGACTGCCTGATCTGGGCGATGATCGCGCTGATCGTGCAGATCATCGTGTTCTTTCTCGTGCGCGTGCCGGTGCCGAAGCTGTCGGAGCGGATCGCCGCCGGCGAGCTTGCGCCCGCGATCTGGCTCGGGCTGTCCTCGCTCGCCGCGGGCCTGCTCAACGCCGCCAGCATGATCTATTGAGATGGCCGACAACCCGTCCGAAAAACAGTTCGGCAAGCGCCGGCTACGCCTGCCAGAGTCATTGCCGCTGCCGGCCAAAGAGCCGGTGAAGCGCTCCGGCCATGTCGCGCTGCTGGTGATGGGCACGCTCGCGGTCGGCACCACCGCCTACACGATGATGCCGCGGCAGAATTGCGAGCCCACACCCGGCGCCGTGCCGGGGCAGACGACCACGACCTGCACAAGCAGCAGCGGCAGCAGTTCGTCAGGCGGCAGCAGCTCGCGCTGGTCGTCGCGGTCGAGCTTCTTCAGCAGCGATTCCTCGAGCCATTCCTCATCGAGCACGTCGTCCGATTCCGGCCACAGCAGCGTCAGTCGCGGCGGCTTCGGCTCGTTCGGCCATGGCTTCTCGGGCGGCGGTTAGCGCATGATCCGGAAAAGTGGCCACCGGTTTTCCGGCAAGATCATGCGCAGGAAATGACATGCAGCGCATTACCTGTCTCGAGCGCGACGACTGGCGGGAGACCGCGGCGCAATGCGGCTTCGTTTTCCACACCATCGACGGCGAACGCTATTGGGACGAGCGCGCCTACTACGGCTTCACGCTCGACGAGATCGAGCGCGGCATCGAGACGCCGACCGCCGAGATCGAGGCGATGTGCCTGGAGCTTGCCGGCCGCGTCATCGGCGAGGAGCGGGACCTGCGGCGCCTGAAAATTCCGGAAGCGTTCTGGAGCCTGATCGCCGAGAGCTGGCAGCGCGAAGACCGCAGCCTCTATGGCCGGCTCGATCTGAAGTTCGACGGCAAGTCGCCGGCAAAACTGCTCGAATACAACGCGGACACGCCGACCTCGATCTTCGAGGCCGCGGTGTTCCAATGGACCTGGCTCGAACAGGCGATCGAGCGGTGCATCGTTCCTGTTCGCGCCGATCAGTTCAACTCCATCCACGAGCGCTTGATCGCGGCGTGGAAGGAGATCGCCGCGGGCCGTCACATTCATCTCACCGGCACCACCGACAACTCGGAAGACGCCGGCACGCTCGCTTATCTCGAGGATACCGCGCGCCAGGCCGGGCTGTCGACCAGGTTGCTCGACATCGAGGAGGTCGGCTGGCGCCTTGAGCCTGGCGGCTTCGTCGATCTCGACGAGAACGACATCGCGCTCGCCTTCAAGCTCTATCCCTGGGAATGGATGTTCCACGATGCCTTCGGCGCAAAGCTGAAGGACGCACCGACGCGCTGGATCGAGCCGCCGTGGAAGGCGGTGCTCTCCAACAAGGGCATTTTGCCGCTGCTGTGGGAGATGTTTCCGAACCATCCAAATCTGCTGCCGGCGTTCTTCGAGGACGACGCGCGAGCAGCAGAGCTCGGCACGTCCTATGTCCGCAAGCCGCTGCTGTCGCGCGAAGGCGCCAACGTCACGATCGTGTCCGGCGGCGTATCGCTGGACGAGCACGAAGGTCCCTACGGCGCCGAAGGTTTTGTGCGCCAGGCGCTCGCGCCGCTGCCGAATTTTTCGGGCTTCTATCCGGTGGTGGGAAGCTGGCTGGTGAACCACGAGCCGTGCGGATTGTCGATCCGCGAGGACGAGAGCCCGATCACCGGCAACCGCTCGCGGTTTCTGCCGCATGCGATTTTGTGAGGAGCTCTTCTCCCTTCTCCCCTTGTGGGAGAAGGTGGCGCGAAGCGCCGGATGAGGGGTTCTCTCCACTCGCGAGACCGCCGGCGAGGATAGAAACCCCTCACCCGGCTTCGCTATCGCGCAGCCACCCTCTCCCACAAGGGGAGAGGGTGAAGAGACATCTCACCGCGCCGCGGCTACCTTCAAGGACGGCGGCATCAATCCGCCCATGGGGCGGCCGGAGCGCGCGGGGTTGAGCTGGTAGAGGCCGCGGCGCTCGGTGATAGGACGGAACGCATCGGTGATACCGACGACGGATTCGGCGGCGCCCAGCAGCAACGTGCCATCGGCCTCCAGGCCCTTCGCCATCCGTTCGAAGATCACCGCCTTGGTGTCCTGGTTGAAATAGATCAGCACGTTGCGGCAGAAGATCACGTCGAACGTGCCGAGATGGGAGAAATCCTGCAGCAGGTTGAGCTGGCGGAACTGCACCATCGCGCGAATGTCGGCATTGAGCTGCCAGGTCTCGCCGGCTTGCGTGAAGTACTTCATCAGGTGCTGGATCGGCAGGCCGCGCTGCACCTCGAACTGGCTGTAGATGCCGGCCTTGGATTTCTCCAGCACCTCCTGCGACAGATCGGTGGCGACGATCTCGATGCGCCAGCCGGCCAACGCTGCGCCCATCTCCTTCACGCACATCGCGATCGAATAGGGCTCCTGCCCCGTCGACGACGCCGCCGACCAGATGCGAAGCGACCTGCGCGCTGCGCGCGTCTTGATCAGGCCCGGCAGGATGGTGTCGCGTAAATGATCGAACGGGATCTTGTCGCGATAGAAGAAGGTCTCGTTGGTGGTCATCGCTTCGACCACGTCGGTGGCAAGCCGGCCGTCGCCGTTCCTGATCTTCAGCACGAGATCGGGAATGCCTGACAGGCTCGCCTTGCGCGCCAGCGGCAAGAGCCGGCTCTCGACCAGATATTGCTTGTCGGGCGACAGATCGAGGCCGGAGCGCTCTTTCAGGAACTTGCGCAGATAATCGTAGTCAACCGGCGTCACGCGCGATCTCCCGCGAACAGGCGGTTGACCTTGGCGCCGATCTGGTTGAGCGGCAGGATCGCCGCGCAGATGCCGGCATTGGCCGCCGCGCCCGGCATGCCCCAGACCACGCTGGAGGCTTCGTCCTGCGCGATGACGCTGCCGCCGGCTGCAACGATGTCCTTGCCGCCGCGCATGCCGTCCGAGCCCATGCCGGTCAGGATCACGGAGAGGATGCTGCCGTGCCAGATGTCGATGGCGGAGGTGAAGAGCGGATCGACCGCGGGCTTGCAGAAATTGACGGCGGGGCCGTCGTCGAGCGCGATCACGGTGTCCGCACCGCTGCGCGCCACGCGCATGTGCTTGCCGCCGGGCGCCAGATAGATCCGTCCCGGCTTCACCGGCTCGCCGTCGACCGCCTCGGCTGCCGGCTTACGGCTCGAACGCGCCAGATGCTCGGCAAGGATGGTGGTGAAGGTCGGCGGCATGTGCTGGGTGATCAGCACCGGGAAGCGGTCGATCACCGGGCCGAGCTCGGTGACGAGCGCCATCAGCGCCTGCGGACCGCCGGTCGAGGAGCCGATGAGCAGCACCTTGGGGGTCTGAGTGGAGAACGGGCGCATGGTGAGCGCCCCGGACGACGCAGCGGACACCGCCGGAGCGGGCACCGTGGGCCGCGCAACAGGACTACGCGGGGCCGGAGCCGGGCTCGCAGGCGCCAGCGGCGGGCTTGCGACCGCGGCCTTGCGACGCAGCCGCGCACCGAGATGGCGGATCTTCTGGATCAGGTCGTGATGAAAGATGTCGGCGGCCGACGCCTCGCGCGTCGATTCCGGCTTCGGAATGTAATCGGCGGCGCCGAGCGACAGCGCCTTGAAGCTGATCTCCGCGTTACGGCGGGTCAGCGTCGAGGCCATGATGATGACGAGATCGCGCTTCTTCGCCAGCAGCTGCGGCAGCGCCGAGATGCCGTCGAGCTCGGGCATCTCGATGTCGAGCACTGCAACGTCAGGATTGATGCGTTCGATCTGGTTGACCGCTTCGAGCCCGGTGCGCAGCGAGGCAGCGACCTCCATGTCGTGCTCGGCACCGACCCAGCGCGAGATCAGACCGCGGATGACGACGGAGTCGTCGACGATCATCACCCGCAGCGGCCCCGCTTCGCGCGAGCCGGTCGTAGCCGAATTACCTGCGAACGCAACACTCATTACTCACCAACTCAGACTGAAAGGGTACAGTTGAAAACAAGCGCCGAAGAATCCCTTCGGCCTCCGGCCGATCGCTCAGATAAGGCCGACTTCCTGGAATTTCGCCGTCACAATGTCCTTGTCGAACGGCTTCATGATGTACTCGTTGGCGCCGGCATGCAGCGCGCGCGCGATATGCGCGACGTCGTTCTCAGTGGTGCAGAACACCACCTTGGGCTGGTCGCCGCCGGGCATGCGCCTGAGATGGCCGAGGAACTCGTAGCCGTCCATCACCGGCATGTTCCAGTCGAGCAGCACCGCATCGGGCAAGCCGCGCTTGCAGGCCTCCAGCGCCTTCTCACCGTCCTCGGCTTCGAGGATCTGGAAGTCGAGGCCCTCCAGAATCCGGCGCGCAACCTTGCGGATGACGCTGGAATCATCAACGACGAGACAAGTTCGCATCTGAACCTCTGCTTCCTCCCCCTTTGCGGGGGGCACTTCCAATTACTGGCACGTCGGCGGCGAGCCGCCGTATCAGGCCGCCATCATTTCCGGCGCGAGATCGAGGACACGATCGACGTCGAGGACGACCATGAGCTGTCCCTCGAGGCGATGGACGCCGCCGGCGAGCTTGGCCATGCGGGGGTC
>NZ_JAVAYO010000049.1:0-341 GCF_054863005.1 Bradyrhizobium sp. 25ACV | reverse complement strand
CGATCGACGTCGAGGACGACCATGAGCTGTCCCTCGAGGCGATGGACGCCGCCGGCGAGCTTGGCCATGCGGGGGTCGAGGTTGACGGGGTTTTCTTCCATGCCGGCTTCGGGCAGGCGCAGCACCTCGCCGATCTGGTCGATCAGCAGGCCATAGGATTCACCGCGCAAATCGACGCCGACCGCCATCGGCACCTTGCCGTCCTCGGGCTGCGGCAGGCCGAGACGGGCGCGCATGTCGACCACGGTGACGATGCGGCCGCGCAGATTGAGCACGCCCGCGATCTCGCGCGAGGACAAGGGCACGCGGGTGACGCGCTCGGGCATGAACACGTCCTGGAC
>NZ_JAVAYO010000048.1:0-344 GCF_054863005.1 Bradyrhizobium sp. 25ACV | reverse complement strand
ATAAGCGATGCCACCTTTTACACCTGGAAGTCCAAATACGGTCGCCTGACGGTGTCCGACGTGGCGCGGTTGCGGGCGCTCGAAGACGAGAACCGCTGGCTGAAGAAATTACTGGCGGAGTCGATGTGGGACGTGTCGGCGTTGAAAAATCTGCTGGGAAAAAACTGACCCGGTCTGCGGAGCGCTACGCTGCGGTGGAGAAGCTGATGGCCAATCACGCCTTGTCGTAAGCGTCGCGCCTGCAGGCTGATCGGGGTCAATCGGTCGGCGTGGCAATATGAACCGCTTCGCGGGAAGGACCATGCTGTCCGCGAGCTGAGGGGGTGACGGGATGTCTTCTGCGC
>NZ_JAVAYO010000047.1:0-362 GCF_054863005.1 Bradyrhizobium sp. 25ACV | reverse complement strand
ATCCTGATGGAGGGCGCGAGCATCCTGACGCGGCCGCCGCACCGGATCGCCGAGATCGGCATCGGCCGCACCTTCCAGAACGTGGCACTGTTTCCGAATCTCTCGGTGATGGACAACGTCCGCGTCGGCGCGCATTCGAGGACCTCGAGCGACATCATCAGCGACTCCCTGAAGCTTGCCTGGGTTCGCCGCAGCGAAACCAGCGTCAACAAGAAGGTGCACGAGATCCTCGCCTATCTCGACCTCGAGGACGTCGCCCACACCGTGGTCTCCGGCCTGCCCTTCGGCACGCAGAAGCGCGTCGAGCTGGCGCGCGCACTCGCGGCCGATCCGAAGATCCTGCTGCTCGACGAGCCCGCCGG
>NZ_JAVAYO010000046.1:0-375 GCF_054863005.1 Bradyrhizobium sp. 25ACV | reverse complement strand
CCCGGCCCAACGAAGAGGGGCGTATCGCGATCGTCACGAACGCGGGCCGGGCGGCGGTGGACGTGGGTCACATCGGCGCAAAGGATTTCGCAGGGCGGGCAGCCGTGAGCGAAACACCTGGCGCACACGACCGGTGTGATCCGCGTACGGCGAAATCGTGTGGTCCTGGCGCCCGGGGTCTGTGCGCCAAGTCTTGTGGTGATGTAGCGGTCCAACCGGGCACGCGCATCAGTCATCCACAAGGCAACGGGGGCAATAGTGCAACGCTCCCCGGGGAGAGCATGTCATAAGCCGTAAAGCCACTGCGCAGGGAAGGCCGGGATGCTCCGGTTGCCCTGTTACCCGCTATGCATGAAGCACACGCAATCTGCTCTT
>NZ_JAVAYO010000045.1:0-398 GCF_054863005.1 Bradyrhizobium sp. 25ACV | reverse complement strand
GAGGGCTCGTCCAGCAGCATCAGCCGCGGCCGCAGCATCAGGGCGCGGGCGACCGCGAGCATCTGCTGCTCGCCGCCGGAGAGCGTGCCGGCCTGCTGGGTGTGGCGCTGCTTCAGCACCGGGAAATGCGCGTACATGCGCTCGATGTCGGAGACGATGCCGGCGCTGTCCTTGCGGGTGATGGCCCCGAGCTGGAGATTCTCCTCCACCGTCATGGTGGTGAAGGTTCCGCGGCCCTGCGGCACATGGGCAATGCCGAACCGCACGATGCTCTCGGTGGAGCGGTTGTTCAGCGGCTTGCCGTCGAACTCGATGCCGCCGGTGGAGCGCACCATGTTGCAGATCGCGCGCAGCGTGGTGGTCTTGCCGGCGCCGTTGGCCCCGAGCAGCGTCACCAG
>NZ_JAVAYO010000044.1:0-450 GCF_054863005.1 Bradyrhizobium sp. 25ACV | reverse complement strand
TGGCGATCGTCTCGGCCCTGATCGTCGAAGCCGCCGGCGACCGCTTTGCGATCCCGCAGCTCTCGGTGGTCGAGCTGGTCCGTGCCCGCGCCAACTCAGAGCACCGCATCGAGCGCATCAAGGACACCGCGGTCCTCAGGTTGCGCAACAAGCTGCTGCCGCTGATCCATCTGAAGAAGCTCTTGAAGATCGACGACGGCGCGGCCTCGGATCCCGAGAACGGCTTCATCGTGGTGACGCAAGTCGGCAGCCAGACCTTCGGCATCGTCGTCGACGGCGTGTTCCACACCGAAGAAATCGTGGTCAAGCCGATGTCGACCAAGCTGCGTCACATCGACATGTTCTCCGGCAACACCATTCTGGGCGATGGCGCGGTGATCATGATCATCGACCCCAACGGCATTGCCAAGGCGCTCGGCGCCGCCGGCTCCTCGGCCCATGACATGGGGG
>NZ_JAVAYO010000043.1:0-455 GCF_054863005.1 Bradyrhizobium sp. 25ACV | reverse complement strand
GCGCATTCGACCTCCGAGGTTGCGGAAGGTTTCAACCTCGCCAAGGCCGAGGCCAAGGCCTCGTTCGGCGATGACCGCGTCTTCGTCGAAAAGTTCATCGTCGATCCCCGCCACATCGAGATCCAGGTGCTGGGCGACAAGCACGGCAACGTCGTCTATCTCGGCGAGCGCGAATGCTCGATCCAGCGCCGCAACCAGAAGGTCATCGAGGAGGCGCCGTCGCCGCTGCTCGACGAGGCCACGCGCCGCAAGATGGGCGAGCAGGCCGTCGCGCTGGCCAAGGCCGTGAATTACGACTCCGCCGGCACCGTCGAGTTCGTCGCGGGGCAGGACAAGAGCTTCTACTTCCTGGAGATGAACACACGTCTCCAGGTCGAACATCCCGTCACCGAGCTCGTCACCGGCATCGACCTCGTCGAGCAGATGATCCGCGTTGCCGCCGGCGAGAAGCTCGG
>NZ_JAVAYO010000042.1:0-455 GCF_054863005.1 Bradyrhizobium sp. 25ACV | reverse complement strand
CCGAGCTTCTCGCCGGCGGCAACGCGGATCATCTGCTCGACGAGGTCGATGCCGGTGACGAGCTCGGTGACGGGATGCTCGACCTGGAGACGTGTGTTCATCTCCAGGAAGTAGAAGCTCTTGTCCTGCCCCGCGACGAACTCGACGGTGCCGGCGGAGTCGTAATTCACGGCCTTGGCCAGCGCGACGGCCTGCTCGCCCATCTTGCGGCGCGTCGCCTCGTCGAGCAGCGGCGACGGCGCCTCCTCGATGACCTTCTGGTTGCGGCGCTGGATCGAGCATTCGCGCTCGCCGAGATAGATGACGTTGCCGTGCTTGTCGCCCAGCACCTGGATCTCGATGTGGCGGGGATCGACGATGAACTTTTCGACGAAGACACGGTCATCGCCGAACGAGGCCTTGGCCTCGGCCTTGGCGAGGTTGAAACCTTCCGCAACCTCGGAGGTCGAATGCGC
>NZ_JAVAYO010000041.1:0-483 GCF_054863005.1 Bradyrhizobium sp. 25ACV | reverse complement strand
CAGCTCGACCACCGAGAGCTGCGGGATCGCAAAGCGGTCGCCGGCGGCTTCGACGATCAGGGCCGAGACGATCGCCAAGGTCAGCGGGATCTTGATGGTGACCGAGGAGCCCTCGCCGGCGACGCTCTTGATGTCGATGGTGCCGCCGATCTGGTCGATATTGGTGCGCACCACGTCCATGCCGACGCCGCGGCCCGAGACCGAGGTGATGGCGGCCGCGGTCGAGAAGCCCGGCGCGAAGATGAACTTGTGGATCTGGGCTTCGCTCATCTTCTCGAGCTCGGCCTCGGTGACCAACCCAGAGGAGATCGCCTTGGCTTTGATCTTCTCGGTGTTGAGGCCGCGGCCGTTGTCGGCGATGCAGATGATGATGTGGCCGCCCTCGTGATAGGCAGACAGGCGAATAGTGCCCTGCTCGCCCTTGCCGGACGCAACGCGCTCGGCGGGGGTCTCCAGGCCATGATCGGCGGAGTTGCGCACCAT
>NZ_JAVAYO010000040.1:0-483 GCF_054863005.1 Bradyrhizobium sp. 25ACV | reverse complement strand
ATGGTGCGCAACTCCGCCGATCATGGCCTGGAGACCCCCGCCGAGCGCGTTGCGTCCGGCAAGGGCGAGCAGGGCACCATCCGCCTGTCCGCCTATCACGAGGGCGGCCACATCATCATCTGCATCGCCGACAACGGCCGCGGCCTCAACACCGAGAAGATCAAGGCCAAGGCGATCTCCTCTGGGTTGGTCACCGAGGCCGAGCTCGAGAAGATGAGCGAAGCCCAGATCCACAAGTTCATCTTCGCGCCGGGCTTCTCGACCGCGGCCGCCATCACCTCGGTCTCCGGCCGCGGCGTCGGCATGGACGTGGTGCGCACCAATATCGACCAGATCGGCGGCACCATCGACATCAAGAGCGTCGCCGGCGAGGGCTCCTCGGTCACCATCAAGATCCCGCTGACGCTGGCGATCGTCTCGGCCCTGATCGTCGAAGCCGCCGGCGACCGCTTTGCGATCCCGCAGCTCTCGGTGGTCGAGCTG